>CAKSAC010000001.1 GCA_934434925.1 uncultured Eubacteriales bacterium
CCTACGCCGTTGTGGAAGTTCTTTTTGCCGCCCAGATCGGTGCGCCAGTCGGAGAGAAAGTCTATGTACTGCCGCTGCACCTTTTCCCATGTCGCCTCCCGCTCTGCCGCAGGATAATGCAAAGCAATTTTTGCCCGTATCTCTTTCTTGCAGGGCTTTGAATACAGCACATGGTTTTTGCGGTCGAATTGAAGATCCCTGTCTTTCATCTGTTTGCCTCCCTCCTTGAAAATCGTGGCATACAGCAGTCATTTCATCGTTTCCGCGCCGTGACGCATAGCCAACTTTTCTTTTTGTGTATCTGAACATCGTGAAAGCCCGCCTGCTCCAGATACGCTTTCAGCTCTGTGTCTTTGTAGATGGTCATGCCGCCGATGATTTCCGTCCACTTCTCGTCCCTGTCCGTGTCGCCGTTGCTCTCGTTGCAGATGAGAAAGGTTCCGCCGGTCTTCAGCACCCGTCCGACCTCGCAAAAGCACTGCGGCAGATCAGGCCAGAAGTAGACGGTTTCAAAAGCCGTGACCAGATCGAACTGCTCCGATTCAAACGGCAGCTCCGCCACGCTCGCGCACAGCACATCACAGCGTCCCCTCGCAACGGCGGCTTTGTTGACCCTTTTTGATTTTTCAACGCTGACAGGGGAATAGTCGATCCCCCGCACAGTGCCTTTCGGACACAACTTCAACAGCCTTTTGATATTCGCCCCGCCGCCACAGCCGCAGTCCAGCACTTTGGCATCCGGAGTAAGCTCCAAGAAGCGAAGTCCCCACCGTGCCACGGGGCTGTGACCGAGATTCATCATGGCAACCATGATTTTTCCGCCAAGCCCCACGGGGTTGCGGGTGTTTTCAAAAAATGACATATCACACCTCCGATTTCACACATTCGGTATAAGTTAACGGGAAGGATGCTTTCAGAACAACGCTTTTCCGCACCGTCCAGCCGTTCTGCTGCAAAAAAGTCAGATATTCCTCGCTCGTCCACCTGCTGTGGAGAGGAAAGCCCGCCAGCTTCATAAAAAACGCTCTCACCTTGCTGGAAAACGAATTTCCCGCATGGGTGAAGGTCGGCGCAATCAGTACGCCGTCGTCCTTCAGCACGCGCCCGATTTCCCGCAGAGCTTTTTCGGGCTGTGCAACAATATGCAATGCGTTGGATACAATGACCGCATCAAAGGATTTGTCCGCATAGGGCAGACGGAACATATCCTGCACCGAAAAGTGCAGCTTCGCAGAGCGGTTATCCCGTTTTGCCTCGGCGATCATCTCTGCAGAGACATCCGTCGCTTCAATATGTGCCGCCGCGTTCACGATATGTTTTGCGATCAATCCGGTGCCCGTTGCAAGCTCCAGCACCGTTTTGGTTTTTACAACCGGTCGGATCAGCGCATACATCGTTTCGTATGCCGCGCGGTCTTTGCGCATGAAGCGGTTGTAAATACGCGCATTTCTGTCCCAGAAATTTTTCTTTTCTTTCATGGTTACATTCCTTTGATATTCCCCCATAGCCGAAAGTCAGTTACCCTCGGCTAACTCGCGTGGTTTTGAAAAACCGCATCTCTGCGGCTTTTCGCCTTATTCAAACAATTCTCTGCAGGCACCGTACACCAGCGTTTCCAGCACCTGCGGGTATAATTCTCCGATCTGCTCCCTGTGCGAGACGGTCAGAATCAGTCCACGTACAGTCGCGGCGGCAAGAGAAGCGCCGCGCTTCGGCACAAGGTCATATTTTTCCAGAAGCTGACGGATATGCGCTTCGTCATCGTGGTAATGCACGTTTTTGACCTCATCCGGCAGTCTCTGTAAAAGCAGTTTCGCATCGTTTTCAATGAAAACCATATCGCCGGTGTCGGAAAGCCGCTTGCAGACGGCCAAAGTTGCCTTTGCCGCGCGTTTCGATTGAGACAAACCGACATTTTCGCTCAATGCGCGGTCAGCCACCTCGTAAAGCTCGGAATGGATCCCCTCCAGAACCGCAAAGAAAAGCATTTCCTTGGATTCATAGAATTTATAGAACGAGCCTTTTGCAATGCCGACAGCCCTTGTCAGCTGATCCACGGAGGTTTTCTTCATTCCCAGCGTGACGGCGCAATGTCTCGTTTCCTTCAGTAGCGCCTTGCGGAGCTGTTCGGTTTCAAAATCTGTAAAAGCCAAGGTTGCGCCTCCTGAAATATGACCGTTTTGGTTCTTTCGGTCATATTATATCATGCTTTTTTCTATTTTGCAAGAGGTAAGTGAAAATAATTCGCTTTTTGCTCCCGAAAAGACAAAGCGCCGATGTCGCCTTTCACGGCGAGGACACAAACACTTCTGTGGCAGGTCGGCTCCACGATACTACTCTCTTCATTCAGAAAGTCATTAAAACGATGATTATTTTGTTCCGCAAAAACTTTTTGGTTCGACACAAAGCAAAGGAACAATGTCTTTTCGTAGTCACGTCCGGAGCGACCTTTTACGATAACATCCGCTTGCACAGCAGCGCTAAAAAGGATACCTTTCTTATTGCAAAAACTACTTTTTTCATTTGGGATATACCTCCGTTTTTTATTCGCCTTTCGGCAAAGACGAAAGACAAAAACCGGAGAGTTTTTATTGTCACGTTTTCTGAAAAAAGTCCACCTGATATACGGTTTTTCGTATAAGCACTTTTTGAGCATAGAAAAAGCCGAGCGGTTAAACGCCCGGCAGTTTCTTCTTTTTGCCGTTCAAATCGACTTTTATGCGAAATATTCGTTAGAAAAGAACAATACGAACTCTAACTTATCGTCAGGGTTCGTATTATTCCCTAATGGCGGAAGAGGTGGGATTCGAACCCACGAGCCCTTGCGGGCTACCTGATTTCGAGTCAAGTGGTAAAAACCGAACTTGGCGGAATTTGACGGAAGATAACGGCAAATACAAGAACCCCGAAAATGCCGTGTTTTCAAGGCTTTGCACACCCATTTGCGTCGAAAACGCAGCGAAAATCCGAGCCCGAAAGTCTCCTCCGATTTCGCCGAGTTCTAACGGATTTTCGGGAAAGCCTATTAGAATTTTTGATAGAACCGAGCGTTTTTTCGCCTCAAAATCACGCTTTTGGCAGTGCGTGAAAAGCACCGGTTATGCCGGACTGCACCCAAAGTCGTGTAGGTTAATTCGTTTCAAAAAGTGAATTTTCACAGAGTTTTCACTTTTTCGCTCTTGAAAGTGAAAATTCATTTTAAACACTGATAACACATATCCTCGACTAAAATAGAAGATTTATTCATTTTAGCTGGGGGTTCCATCTCTTTACTTTGAAATGTCATAAAAATTATCGCAAGTTTGTATTGAAATGTCATTGTTATTGTGCTATAATACATTTGAAAAGTTTTGACGGAGGAATTTTTATGCTATATCGTAAGATAGAATCTCTCATTGAAGAGCATTTAAAATCTGATTCTAAAAAGATTCTTTTAATCGACGGCGCACGTCAGATTGGCAAAACCTACATCATTAATCATGTAGGTAAAAAACTTTTTGAAAACTATATAGAAATCAATATGATTGCTGATTCTTTGGGCGACCGCCTTTTTGAAAATACTAAAACCGTTGAAGATTTTTATCTGCAAGTCAGTATGCTTGCAGGAAATAAAATGAAGAATAAAGAAAATACACTGATTTTTATTGATGAAATTCAGGCTTATCCTCATTTACTCACTCTGCTCAAATTTTTGTCGCAGGATAATAAGTTCACTTATATTGCAAGCGGATCGCTTTTAGGTGTTACGCTGTCGCAAACCACCTCGATTCCGATGGGGAGCATACGAAAGGTCAGAATGTTTCCGCTGGATTTTGAGGAATTTCTTTATGCTAACGGAATGAATGAACTTGCAATTTCCTCAATGCGCAAAAAGTTTGAGCGGTTTGAAGCATTAGATGAGTCCATGCACAATAAAATGCTGGATTTATTCCGCAAATTCTTGCTTGTAGGCGGATTGCCCGATGCGGTTAACGCCTATCTTGAAACAAAAAACATTCAAGCAGTCCGCAATATACAAGATGAAATTCATGATTACTATGCTACAGATGCTTCAAAATATGATGATGAAATGAAATTGAAGATTCGTAGAATTTATGACCTTATCCCCTCTAATATGGAAAATAAGAAAAAAAGAATTGTTGTACAAAGCATTGAGAACAAGAGGGGCAAGACGTTCAATAACTATGCAGATGAATTCGATTATCTTATAAGCGCAGGTATCGCACTGAATGTTCAGGCGATTTCTAACCCGACATTCCCCCTGATCGAATCTACCGGAAAGAATCTGCTGAAACTTTATCTGAATGATGTCGGTATTCTTACGAGTATTCTTTATGGAAATAACATCCGAGCTGTGCTGAATGATGAGAGAAGTATCAATCTGGGATCTGTTTATGAAACAGTTGTTGCCAGCGAATTAATCGCTCATGGTCATAAACTCTTTTATTATGACAATCGAAGCAAGGGTGAGGTTGATTATCTTATTGATGATTATGATAGCCTTTCTGCCGTGCCGATTGAAGTAAAGTCCGGTAAGGACTATACCGTGCATAGCGCATTGAACACATTTGTTCAAAACGAAGATTATCATATCAAAAAAGCATTCGTTGTATCTAACGAAAGAAATGTCACACAAAACGGCAAAATAACTTATATACCAATCTACTATATTATGTTTTTTAACGCTGATTGGGGCAATAATAATTTGCAGTTCTAAAATGAAAGTGTTATGGGTAAATCGCCCTCGGTGCTCGGCATATCCTCTGTGCTCTACATGAGCGAGCGCCTTTCTGCCTTCGACAGAGATAACCTCATCGTCTCGATTTGGATGATATAATTGTTTTTTGAAAGCGAGTAATATAAATGGAAAAATCAAAAGTAACCGGTTGCCAGCTATTAATTGACCCAAACACTCAAAAAATATATACGGTATCGCAGTTTCGTGCTATGAATTGCTATTATGAAGATATTATGGAGATTGAAGATAATTATAATGTACTCACATTATAACTGAAATTAAAGGAATAATATCCAGAAATACGTACTTATAATTTAAAGTTCGAGGAAATCTAATAACATTATTTATAACAACACACATGCGTGTCAGGGTTAAGTCCGTATTGTGGGACACTGATTTCAGTATACTTTTTATAAAGGCTTTATAGAAATTATCAGGAGGATGATTAAAATGCTTAGTAAGGCTGAGAAAGACTATATTATAGATTTGTTGGAAAATGGAGAGAATATCCCCGAGGATTTCAAGCATAAATTATTTCCCATTGAACACAAAGAATATGAGCTTGCATATGCTGGGAAAATGCGTAAAGAAGACTTGCTTGCGAACGATGATGGTTCATTTCCTGTGCCGCTTCAAATAGAGAAGGTTTTTAACGGTGATGAACATCCAGCTTTTGATGATGGGTGGCGAAACATGGTTGTATTTGGCGATAATCTGCAGTTTTTAAAAACAATATACAAGAACGAAGATTCTGTTATAAAAGATAAAGTGAGAGGAAAAGTTAAATTAATATATATTGACCCGCCTTTTGCAACATCTGATGAGTTTAAAAACAAAGAAGGCGCAAAAGCATATAACGATAAAAAACTTGGAGCTGAATTTATAGAATTTATTCGCAGACGACTTATTTTAGCAAGGGAGATTTTAGCAGATGATGGCTCTATATTTGTGCACCTTGATCAAAAAATGGGACATTATATCAAAATCGTAATGGACGAAGTTTTTGGTAAGAATAATTTAAAAAATGAAATTATTTGGTTCTATCCAAGTGGTGGCGATAAAACTAAATATTTTCAACGTAAGCACGATGTTATTTTATATTATTCTAAAACTAGCAATTATTATTTTGATCAAAATGCCGCCATGGTTCCATACACGGAAAAACAACGAAAAAGATTCAAAGAATATGATGAAGAAACGCAACGGTATTTTTATTGGAATGTCAACCCCCGAGGTGAGCGAGTAAAAACATATTTAAAAGACGGTATAATTGATTATGATGTATGGAATATCGGAATTGATGCTTCAAAAAACAAATATCCGACTCAAAAACCAGAGCAATTACTTAAAAGAATCATAGAAACCACAACACAAAAAGGCGATATAGTAATGGATTTTTTCTGTGGTTCTGGCAGAACCGCGGAAGTCGCTGAAAAATTGGGTAGAAAATGGATTACATGCGATATCGGTAAATTATCATTTTATACAGTACAAAGGCGTATACTAAAGATTTCTGAATCCAAGTCTTTAACTAAAAAATCTGCAAAATATAAAAAGGCTCCGAAAGCCTTTATTACTTGCTCATTAGGAAATTATGATTTGAAAGAGGCGTTGGATTTAGAGTATAGTAAATATAAAGAATTTGTTTCGGGATTATTTGATATTGAACTTAAAGAGCATAAGATCGGCGGTTACTCTTTTGAAGGGAAAAAAGATGATAACCCAGTTGTAATTTTTAATTATAATCTCCATAAAGAATCCAATGTGGATGAATCTTTTATATCAGATATTAATAATCATATAGGCAAACGAATGAGTGGAGGGAGGGTTTATATTGTATCACCCACTACGCGAGTTGATTATATCGCTGATTATGAAGAACTTGATGGAATTAGATATTACTTTTTAAAAATACCTTATCAAATAATAAAAGAACTCCATCAAAAAGATTTTAAGAAATTTAGACAACCCCGTTCAAAAGAAAATGTAAACGCATTAGATGATTCTATTGGATTTTCTTTTAATAGGACACCAATAGTAGAAAGTAGTATAAAATGTACAAAAGATAAAGTTATAATTACAATTTTGAAGTTTTCTTCAGTTGAACCAAGAACATCTAAAACAGAAGAAGAAAAGGCAATGAATGGTTTTGATTTGTTATCTGCAGTGTTTATTGACAAGAACTATAATGACACTGAGTTCGTTATGACCGATGCGATGTTTGCTGAAGAAATGTTATCCAAAGATAATAAATTTAAAATTGAATTGAAAAAGTCTGAGGTTGGTAAAAAAATTATGATTGTTTATACCGACATATTTGGCAATGATCTTATGGAAAGTTTTACTATATAAGGAGGTTTAACATGCAAGAACTAAAAACATTCAAACAATCTGAACTTGTTTTAAAGGTTAATCGTGCATATAATACAAATAATTTAGATTTGTGTGCATGGAAGCCCTTTATTGATAGATTATGTGGAGATCGTTGGTATCAAAAAGAAGCTATTGAAAATGCTATCATATTTCTTGCTTCCGGTCAATATAACAATCTCTCGCAATTGGGTGAATATAATTATTCGCAAAATTCATGCTTAAGAGATAAATACCCCTCGCAAGAAGAGTTTATTAAAACTCTTCAGATGAAAGAGAAATTATTTGCCAATATTGATTTGGCCACTGGTACAGGCAAATCATACGTCATATATGGAATTGCTCAAATCGCACTTGGATTAGGACTTGTAAAACGGGTTTTAGTATTATGTCCGTCTTTGACTATCGAAAGTGGATTGACAGAAAAATTCAAAAGTTTGAGTGGTGATGCAGGGTTAAAATCCACGTTGCCAGAAAATGCCGTTTTTAAAAATCCAAGCATTGTAAGTGCTAATGATACGATAAAAAACGGGGATATGTGTGTAGAAAATATTCATGCAGTATATGAAACCACCGGTTCATCAATTGAAGACAGTTTTTTGGGTAAAGGTTGCGATACCCTTGTTCTAAATGATGAATCACATCACATTTTTAATAAAAACTCCAATAATGATACTTCTATTAAAAAGTGGAAGGAGTTTTTACTCAACAAAGAGTACGGTTTTAAGTATATGCTGGGATTTACCGGTACTGCATATATTGAGGATGATTACTTTCCTGATGTATTGTATAGATATTCTTTGCGGCAAGCAATTGAAGACCACATTGTGAAAAATATCGACTATGTGAAAGAAGATGAAAGTCGCGGTGATAACGAGAGATTTCAAAAAATATATCAGAATCATAGAGATAATATTGAAAGATATCCTTTAGTTAAACCGCTATCTATACTCGTGACGAGCGATATAAATCATGCAAAAAAATTATACAGTGATTTTGTGGATTTTTTGGCTAAACAAGAAAACAAGAAAAAGAAAGATGTTGAAGAAAAGGTTCTCATTGTAACTTCGGCAAGAGAACATAAGACTAACATAACAAAACTTAAATTTGTTGATGATAAAACGGATTTGACTGAATGGATTATATCTGTTTCGATGTTGACAGAGGGATGGGATGTTAAGAATGTTTTTCAAATTGTTCCTTGGGAGGACAGAGCTTTTAATTCTAAGTTGCTTATTGCCCAAGTTTTAGGACGTGGTCTTCGAGTGCCTGATGCTTATGTGATGCCACAACCCAGAGTAACTGTATTCAATCACAAGGCTTGGAGTAGCAAGATAAAACGCTTAGTCGATGAAGTTCTTGAGATAGAAACCAGAGTTCAAAGCACAGTTATACTTGATAATTCGAGAAGTGAGTTTCACTTTTCTGTTAAAAACATTAATTATACTACAGAGCAGACGGAAGTAGAAAAAATATCTGAATCAAATTCAATGGACTTTACTCGATTAATGACAGAAGGAATTGCTTTAGAGTCTCAATCTGTTGAAATAGAGAAAGGAACAACATACGAAACTGTGTTCGGTGGCAATTCTCGTGAACGAAATTATGCCATAAGAAATGTAACAAGAACCATTGATGAGGTTGTAGATAAATTATTTGAAGAATTCGAATTAAGAGAATGGGAAGGGAAAACTCTTAAATTAGGCGAAGATGAATATACTCAGAATTCTTTGCCCCCAAGAGAAACCATAGAAAAAATCGTTAGAGTTTCTATGGAAAAGCGCGGAAACACTGGTGAAGAAATTATAGAAGCAAATGTGCAAAGAATTTTATCTGCATTCACACCACTGCTTCGAAAAAACAAAAAATCGGTTTCTTCAAAATCAGTAGCGAATGATGTTTATATAATTGATACTAAAGAGTTAGCAAAGCAATCTACAAGTGTAGGTATGTTGCGTCAAGAACGAACTGTGTTTTTGACGAATGATTGGCAAAATGAAATAACTGACGAAGAACAAAAGCGTGTTATTCAAGAAATTATAGACGACGAATCCCTCCCTAGATCATCTGTGAAAGAGGTTGATTATTGCCTTTTTAAAACACCTGTTACTACCGTGTTGACTTCATCTAAGCCCGAAAGAAAATTTGTGGAATTATTGTGCAAAAGAGAAAATGCTCAATTAATTACATCTTGGATAAAATCTCGAGATAGAAATTTTTATGAGATTGAATACAGTTGTAAATATGGATCGGCAGATTCGAAATCAAGAAAGTACTATCATAATAAATTTAATCCGGATTTTTTCTTGAAGGTCGAAAAGGACGGAATAACTTATTACATTGTAATCGAGATAAAGGATGACGGTGATAACTGTGAAGAAAACAAAGCAAAAAACAAATATGCTATTCAGCACTTTGAAGAGTTGAATGGTAGAATGAATGATTCTGGAATTAAAGAACAATATATTTTCCATTTCCTTTCACCCAATGGATATGATGCGTTTTTTGATCACCTTAGGGATGGTAGCGTTCTTGAAGGTCAAGCCAAGTTTAAATGTCAGTTAGAAACATTGCTTGAAGAGAATTAATACGACTTTGGGTTTGTTCTCTCCTCTGTGATATATATTTGTGTTGCACGGAAAGATATACTATGCCAAAAATTATTAAAAATGCAATTCAATGTAAATTATGCGGAGATGTTATTGAATCGACTGATCACCATGACTATGTAAAATGTAAATGTGGTGCTTGCGCCGTATATGGTGGTCACGATTATTTACGTCGAAGTTATACAAGCAAGGATTGCTATATTGATTTGTCAATTACAGAAGAACAAGAATAAAGGTCAGGAGCGTCGCAGAAATGCGGCGCTTTTGCTTTTTTTATTGAAAAAACGCTGGACTTGCGGAAGGTGTTGTGGTATGTGTTTGTACTGCAAAGGAGGTAATTCTTATGACGACACTTGAAGATTTATATAAGGTACAATAAGTTGCGTAAATAAAAAAGAGCCAAACTCAATAGCGAGTCTGACTCTTGGTATTATTAAAGTTTTCAGCGACAATTTTTCCCGTTTACTTCGGCTTTTAACTGTGCTACAAAGGAATGACGAAAGACAAAAAACCGGAGAGTTTTTATTGTCACGTTTTCTGAAAAAAGTCCACCTGATATACGGTTTTTCGTATAAGCACTTTTTGAGCAGAGAAAAAGCCGAGCGGTTAAACGCCCGGCAGTTTCTTCTTTTTGCCGTCCAAATCGACTTTTATGCCGAAATATTCGTTAAGAAAAAAATACGAACCCCGTTTTGTTTCAGGGTTCGTATTATTCATTGATGGCGGAAGAGGTGGGATTCGAACCCACGAGCCCTTGCGGGCTACCTGATTTCGAGTCAGGGCCGTTATGACCGCTTCGATACTCTTCCACAAAAAAGATGCGCTTTTTTGGTTGTGCGGCGCGGGGGGAGCGGAGAAGAGATGCGCTTTTTTGGTTGCGCGGCGCGGGGGGAGCGGAGAAGAGATGTGCTTTTTTGGTTGTGCGGCGCGGGGGGCCGGAGGCGGAATGCACCGCCTCAATCAGTATAGCACAGTTCCTTTTGCTTTTCAAGTGCTTTTTCGCTTTTTTTCTGATTTTCCGCCGGATTTTATGGGAATCTTCTTGTATAGCTCTCAGCCTTTGGTAATACTTCATACTTTTCCCCCGTATTTGTTTGTGCAATATGTAGAATTTTGGCATAAAATCAAGCGCGTCTCTTGACATTTGGAACAATTGGCTATAAAATATAATCAAACAGTTCTAAGTTTCTGACGGGTCCGATTCTAAATTAAAAGATGTCGATTTTTTGGTCTTTTTGTCAAACGCTTCACATCTTCGCGGTTCGGTTCATATACTCATGTTAGAACTTGTTTTTCACATGTATCAATATTTAAGAAGGGAGTGATGCTTTCTTTCCGTGCCTTGCATGGAAACAGGACGAATTTATGACCTGTTCGTTCCGGAAGGGAAAACACTATCCCCAAAAAAACTTAAAGGAGAAAAACGATGAAAAAACTGTCCTTGCGTATTTTGGTCTGCCTGTTTGCACTGGTCTTGCTGATTGGTGTGATGGCTTCCTGTGGTAAAAAACCGGATACAACCACCACAACCAAGACCCCTGATGGCACAACGACGGCGGCGCAAACAACCACAGCCGTTCAGAAAAAGACGATTGAGATCGAGCTGCCCGACGCCGAAGCGACGTACACCGGTTCGAGCCTTGCGTCCAAGGTCGCTGTAAAGTCCAGTCTCTTCAATGTTGCTTATACATATAAGAAGGGCAACGAGACCTTTGAAAAAGACCAGGTGATTAACGTTGGTGTTTACACGGTCACTGCCACCTTCACGCCCAAGTCGGCACAGGTAGAGGCGACCTATGAAACGCCCGAGCCGATGACCGCCACTCTGACGATCAAACAGAAGGAATTTGTCGCGAAAGACTACAAGCCGGATGATCTGACGAAGTATTTTTATGAAGGATGCTCCTACGAATTGCCGAAGAAAAAGGACGATCCGAAGGACCTCGCCGTAAAGTACACCATGGAACAGATTGAAAACGTCGGCGGCGCGCTCGCAACGCCCGTTCCGATCGCAGAAGGAAAAGCGACCGCAATCGGTAAATACCGGGTAACGGTTTCGTTTACCGATGCCAACGGCAACTATACTCCTGCGTCGCTGGCCAACCAGGTTGCGGTCCTGACAGTCCGTGAATGCCCGAACCAGGTGCTGAAGTTTACGCCGACAATGGACGGTAAGCTGGATGAGCAATACAAGCAGTCTGCTCATTTCACGACCATTGAAGCGGCGAACAAGGCCGGTGTTGAGGCTCTCGGCGACCACGCCCTTGTGATGAACCCGGTTATGGATATGGGTAACCTCAAGAAGATGGGTGCCAAAGCCAACATCTATTATCTGTGGGATAACGATTATGTGTACGTCTGCGTGGTGGTAGAGGATGAAACCAACTGCGCCCGCGGCGATAAATACACAATGAAAGAAGACCCGTGGGTCAATGACGCCATCGAGCTTTACTACTTCTTTGGCGGATACACGCTCCCCGAGGCCAGCTCGGCTACCTATCCTCTGTTCCCCGGTCTGACGACTGACTCTCTCGGCCGCGGTAACCACGAAAAAGAGGGTACTTATGAGAATAAAGCCAAGACCTCCGCGATTCCCTTGCAGAAGTCTCTCTTCTATGATAAGGTTTTGTGCGCCGCCACGCATGAAGTGACCGGCACGACAATCAAGTATACGATCGAGTATGCGTTCCCGGCCAAAACCGAGTCGGTCCTTCCGGCGGATCAGCAGGACAAGGAAAACGGAAAATACAAGTATCAGTCCGCAACCGACCATGATCTGAAAGCCGGCGAATTTGCGTTTATCGGCTTCCAGCTCGACAACCTCTACAACTATCCTCTCGGTTGGAACGACGCAACGGATGTTCCGGATGGCGAATGGCCTGAAAAGGGTGCCGAAGACGCGAAATTCTATAACTATGTTTCGATTTACGGCAACCGTGCCAATAAGCTGAAAGATGTCATGATCATTCAGTTCTCTTCGACGGCACCGGAGACGGTGACACCGGCACCGACACCCGCAACCTGACGCAAAAATAACCGAATAGCTGCGAACAGCGGGAATGGGCATCCTGGATGCCCATTCCTTTTTTTGAAGAGCGGGGCAGACCCGCTCAGAACATTTTGTATTTGAGACGGAGGTTGTCCGCAATCATGGCGATGAATTCGGAATTCGTCGGTTTGCCGCGGCTGTTCTGAATTGTATAGCCGAAGTATGAATTCAGCGTGTCGATATCTCCGCGATCCCAAGCCACTTCAATGGCATGGCGGATGGCGCGCTCCACGCGGCTGGTCGTGGTCGCGTAACGTTTTGCCACGGACGGATAGAGAACTTTGGTGACAGAATTGATGATTTCATTGTCCTTGATCGTCATGATGATGGCGGTGCGCAGATACTGATAGCCTTTGATGTGCGCCGGAATGCCGATCTGATGGATAATCTGGGTGACCTGCGTTTCGATTTCATGCTCGTCCGGCGCCCGGCCGCCTTTCTCTCCGTCGGCATTTGCCTTTTTCTCGTCGCGGTTCCGCAAGAGGCTTTCCATTTCCGCAATCAGCGTATTGCAATCGTATGGTTTCAGAATGCAGTAATCGGCACCCGCTTTTGTTCCTTCGACGAAAATGCCCTGATTGGATATCATGGAGACCAAAATAAACACCGGCTTGTTTCCGGGGTAATGCAGGCCGCTGGCGTTCCGGATTACGCCGATACCGTCAATTTTTGAGAGCCACAGGTCGGCAATGACCACATCGGGCAGGGTGCGGCTGATTTTCAGGAGCGCGTCTTCGCCGTTTGTGGCCTCTTCAATGTTCCGATACCCGGTACGGCGCAGATTTTCCGCCAGCGCCTTCCTTTGGTCGGGGCTTTCGTCCGCGATGAGAATTTTTGTTGAAATGTCCATAATTTTAACTCCTTTGGTAAATTTTAGTCTGTCCATATTTTACCACGGTTTTCCAAAAATTTCAACACCATTTTCAAATAAAACCAACCAAAGTTGAACAGGAATTTTTGTATAATTCAAACAAAATATGCCAAAAAAGGGAGAGATAGGGTTATTTCGTGAAAAAAAGAAGCCCGGGAGAAACTTCCCCGGCCCCTGCGGTCTTCCCGGAAACGCCGCGGACCGGAAAAAGCGATTTAACAGAAAATTCAAAGAATATTTTGCCGTTTCTCTTGAAAATGCAAGGGTACTGTGATAGAATATTCTATGTATGATGTCAGGTAGCGGACCTCACCCCTTTCGGGCGCTGCCTCACTCTTTTTCTGTCGGTTATACATATATCATATATAAAAGGAGAGCAAAATGACAAGCAACAAGTACATCAATCGTTGGATCGATGAGATGGCCGCGCTCACCAAGCCGGATAAGATCGTTTGGATCGACGGCAGTAAAGAGCAGACTGCCGCCCTGCAGGAGGAAGCCTGCGCCAGCGGGGAGATCATCCGCCTGAACCGGGATCTGCTTCCGAACTGTTTTTTGCATCGCACGGCAGTGAACGATGTGGCCCGCGTTGAAGGCCGCACCTTCATCTGCACCCGGAAAAAAGAAGATGCCGGCAATATCAACAACTGGATGGACCCGGTGGAGTGCTATGCCAAATTGAAAAAACTCTACGATGGAGCCATGAAGGGCGAGACGATGTATGTCATCCCCTATGCCATGGGCCAGGTCGGGTCGGATTTTGCCAAATATGGCATTGAACTGACCGACTCGATTTACGTTGTCCTCAACATGCTGATCATGACCCGTGCCGGTCGCGCCGTCGCAGAGGCCATGCCGCAGGATGACAGCTTTGTAAAAGGACTGCATGCCAAAGGCACGCTGGATCCCGAAAACCGCTTTATCTGCCATTTCCCGGAGGACAACACGATCTGGAGCGTCAACTCGGCCTACGGCGGCAATGTTCTGCTCGGCAAAAAGTGCTTTGCGCTTCGCATCGCTTCTTATCTCGGCCGTAAGGAAGGCTGGATGGCGGAGCATATGCTCATCCTCGGTCTTGAAAATCCGGACGGAGAAATCAAGTATATTTCCGCCGCGTTCCCCTCTGCCTGCGGAAAGACCAACCTTGCCATGCTGGTTCCGCCCGAATATTATAAGAAGCGCGGCTATAAGATCTGGACGGTCGGCGACGATATTGCGTGGCTCCGCGTGAAGGAAGGCCGCCTGTGGGCCATCAACCCGGAGAACGGTTTCTTCGGCGTTGCCCCCGGCACCAACGAGCATTCCAACCCGAACGCCCTGCATACCACCACGCGCGACACCATCTTCACAAACGTGGCGCATGACCTTGACAACAACACAGTATGGTGGGAAGGCCTCAATGACACCCCCCCGACCAACTGCATCAACTGGAAAGGCGAAAAGTGGGATTACCGCAAATATGACAAAGCGGATAAGATTAACACATCCGCCGCACATCCGAACTCCCGCTTCACCGCGATGGCCAAAAACTGCCCCTGCATTTCTGCGGAGTTTGACAATCCTGCAGGCGTTCCGATCAGTGCGATCGTCTTTGGCGGCCGTCGCGCCAAAACCGCTCCGCTGGTCTATCAGTCCTTCAACTGGCAGCACGGCGCTTTCATCGGCTCGATCATGGCCTCTGAAACAACTGCCGCCGCCGCCGGCGCGCTCGGCGTTGTCCGTCGTGACCCGATGGCCATGCGTCCTTTTGTCGGCTATGATATGGGAGATTATTGGGCGCACTGGCTCGATATGGGGAAACATATCGAAAACCCGCCGAAGATTTTCCACGTCAACTGGTTCCGTACCGATGATGAAGGTCACTTCATCTGGCCCGGTTTTGGCGACAATATGCGCGTCCTGATGTGGATTCTTGCCCGTTGTGAAGGGAAAGTCGGCGCGAAGGAAACGGCCATCGGCTATGTTCCGAATGCCGCAGACATTAACGTTGAAGGTCTGGATATTTCCCGCGAAACGCTGGAAGAGCTGCTTTCGGTGGATGTCGCTGCATGGGAAGAAGACATCGAGAACATCAAGGAATTCTATACGCAGGTCGGCGATCGTGTACCGCAGGAAATGCGTGACGAACTTGCCGCACTTGAAAAGCGTCTCCGTACAGCTTCTGTCGGGGCATGACAAAAAGCCCACCCGAAAGGGTGGGTTTTCTTTATCGGATCGTGTAGGATGCAACCGGTCTTTCGCAAAAGCTCACCGCACACGCAAAGACGGCAGGACAAGACAACGCGAAAAAGACGCAAAAGCGCCGCAAAAGCTCACCGCACACGCGGCCGATCAAGGACCGACCGGAAAATCATAAGCGGCGGACAAGCGGGAAAAGAAGCAGAAAAAGAAGCAGGGAAAAAAGACTCTGCATGCATTTTCCGCGGAAGGCGGATCGGGGAGAAAGCCCGGCGCTTCGCAAAATCCCCGCAGTCTGCATAAAAACCGAAAGCCCACCGAAAGAGAGAGACAAGAGAGAAACCGCAAGCCCTGCCGTGCGAGGCAGTCCGGCGGCGGCCGCCGTACCGTTCCCGATTTCCAGGATGGTGGCAAGCAGCGCATAGGCCGATGGCGGCAACAGGGCGCGGGGCAGAGCGCACAGCGCGGAGAAAAAGAGGATGGCTCCGCATATGCCGAGCAGGGAAACAGCCGAATCACCAAGGGCGGCGGGGAGCAAAGCAAAGAGGCTGTTTTCTGTCTCTTTTTTTGCAGTAGGCCGTTTTTTTGGCGGAATTTGCAACGTTTTGTTTACATAAATTGAGGAATTCGAGCCAACGGCCCTCGCCTGTAAAAGAAGGCAAAGAAGGGCGGACAACATTTGGATTCCATAGAGAAACCATCCGATACGCGCAGAGCCGAAAAGAAGCGTTCCGACAGCTCCCACGGCAAACGCCGGGCCGACATTGTTACAGAAGAAAGAAAGTCGCTCGGCTTCTTGTCTGGAAAGCGCCGACATACAGTAGAGATCGGCAGTAATCTGCGCCCCCAGGGGAAAACCGCAAAGCGCCCCGATGAGAAAAGCGGTAAACCCCTCTGCCGGGAGTCCGGATAACCGTGAAAAAAGTCGGCCGCCGGGCAAAACGGGCAGTGGGGAGACGGCGGTGAGGAGCTTTGAGAGAACGAGAAAGGGAAAGAGCGAAGGGATAATGCTCTGCCCGCACAAGCAGAGCGCCCGGCGGACAGCGTCCGGAATTACGGATAAAAAAGCGAGGAAGAGAAGGATGAAAAAGAAAACAGGATAAAAAATTCGGGATTTTCCGGTATTTTCGGGCATGCGTTTTCCCTCCTTTACATACTTATAAATACAGGAACAGAGCGAAAAATATAACCGGAGGGAGATATGAAAAAGAAAAATCCGGACGCGCGCCGTGAAGAATATTTCCGGGAGCCGTGGCTCCCGGCGGCGGGGTTCCGCATGGAGGTGCGATCCCGCGGAAAAGAGTTTTCTTTTTTGCTTTTCGGAGTGGAAAAAGTGACAAAATGCACGGAAAAATGCGTGGAACTCCTGTCGGCCGGGTGGCAGATTCTATTGACGGGGCAGGGGCTTGACTGTCTTGCGTACAGCGGGAAAACGCTTGAAATCTGCGGTATGCCCGAGGCTTTGTTTTTTCAAAGGGGCGGAAAAGCGGGAGATTCCGGAAGGAAATTTGGCAGATCGATGAAAACGGAAGGGAGCGAGCCATGAGACGGATTTTTCGTTTTCTGACGGGGTATACCGAGATTCGTTATCCGATTGAAAAGCGCGCCGAGGCGGTCTCGGCCCTGCTTGCCGCGGGTGTGAATGCCGTTGGCGGCGGAACTGTCGGAGAAGAAGGCTTTTTCTTTGTGTTCGGGCGTGACGCCGCAGAACTGAGCGCGTCCGGACTTTTTAGGATCGGGGAAGAACGCGGCTTACCGGAATGGCTCCGCGCGACCTTCCGAAGGCCGGGAATCTTCGTCGGTATCCTGCTCTTTTTTACGGTGCTGCTGGCTTCTTCTCTCCTTGTATGGCGCGTAGAGGTAAGCGGAAATCGGAATATTACCCGTGAAGAGATTATTCTTACCTTGGAAGAAGCCGGCCTTTCGGTCGGGGATTTTGCCCCGGCGGTTGACATCAAGGCGCTTCGCACGGCGCTCCTTTCCGCACACCCGGCAATCTCTTATGCGGGAATTTACCGGCGTGGCACAACGGTTTTTGTGGAAGTGCGGGAGGGGAAAAGCGCACCCGCTTTGCCCGGGCGGAGCGGATATGCCAACCTCGTGGCAGAGAGGGATGCGTTGATAGAGGAAGTGAACCCGAAAAACGGCCGGGCGGTCGTTCGCCCCGGGGCTACCGTCCGAAAAGGCGATTTGCTGATCAGCGGAGTCTACCGGACAGCCAAAGGGGCGGCTTACACTTGGGCGGACGGCGAGGTTATCGGGCGGGTCTGCATGGATTTTTCGGTTTTACAGCCGTTTTCGGTTGAGGAACGCGAATACGGCGAAGAGAAGACCGCCTCGCTGACCCTGAATTTTTTCGGAAAAGAAGTAAATCTTTTCAATTCCTATGGAAATCCGGCCGAGGAATATGTTATAATAAAAAGAAAAGATCAACCGCTTCTCTTCGGGTCAATCCGGGGGCCGGTCTATGTGACCCGCGCCTGCCGGGTACCGTATACGGTGCAATCGCGCCGGCTGACCGAAGAAGAGGCGGTACGTGCTGCGCATTTTCGCATGCGCGGAAGGCTCTCGGAGGCGCTTTTGGGTTCGATGCCGCTTTCTGTCGGTTATACGGGGGAATTTACCGAGGAGGGGTATCGGTTGGATTGCCGGGTGGAAGCCCTGACCCCGATTGGCGTTTCCAAGCCCTTTGAGATCGAATAAACAGGAGGAAAAATATGGCCGAGCGAGTTGTCTGTACCCGTGGCAACGGAGTAATGTCTGTCATTTTCGGCGCGGGGGATGAAAATGCCCATCGGATCGAAGAGGCGTTCGCTGTGCGTCTTTTTCCCGGTGGGGGCGGAACCGACGCAGACGACGCAGTAACGATCCGCGGTGCCGATGCGGCCGGTGTGGAACGGGCGGCGACCGTGCTGGAATACCTTTCCCGGATGTTGGCAACGGGGGATTATTTAGAAGATCAGACCGTGGATTATGTGATTGCAACGGTTTCGGAAAATCGCCTTTCGGAACTGGATTCACTTGACAGGACCGTTATTTGCATTACCAATAAAGGGAAGCCGCTCCGGCCGAAAACGGCAGGACAGAGGCAGTATACCGACGCAATCCGAAAAAACACCGTCACCTTCGGCATAGGGCCGGCAGGAACGGGAAAGACCTTTCTGGCGGTGGCCATGGCCGTTGACGCACTCCGGAACAAACAGGCAGACCGGATTATCCTGACCCGTCCGGCTGTGGAAGCGGGGGAGCGGCTCGGATTTTTGCCGGGCGATCTGCAAAGCAAGATTGACCCCTATCTGCGGCCGCTTTACGACGCGCTTTTTGAGATGCTCGGGGCAGAGAACTATGCGCGGCAACTTGAGCGCGGGGCCATTGAAATCGCGCCCCTGGCCTATATGCGCGGCCGTACGCTGGATGACTCATTTATCATTCTGGACGAAGCGCAGAATACCACCGTGGAGCAAATGAAAATGTTCCTGACCCGTCTCGGGCATAATTCCCGGATGGTCGTGACGGGGGACCCTTCGCAAACCGACCTGCCGGACGGGAAGCAGAGCGGCCTTTCGGTCGCTGAGAAAATCCTTTCGGGGATCGAAGGGGTCGCCGTCCACCGGTTTACCGGGCGCGATGTTGTCCGCCATCGTCTTGTGCAGAACATTATCCGCGCCTATGAGAAATACGGGCAGGACGAAAAAGAAAAACGTGAAAAAAACCGCCGTTTTACGGCGAAAAAGATGATGTGAGGACAGGCTATGGCAAACATGATCAGGCATTATGCGCCGCGCGGGGCGAGGCTTTTACTGGATTTTTCCGTGCAGGGGGAAGGCGTTACGCTGCCCTATCGCACAAAAAAAACAATCCGGGAAGCCATAGAGGAGACGCTGTTTTATGAACGGTGTTACTTCGATACCGAGGTTTCCTTCACACTTTGCAACAACGATGTGATCCGGGAACTGAATCGCACCTACCGGAAAAAAGACGCAGCAACGGATGTTCTTTCGTTCCCGCTGTATCTGCCGGAAGAACTGAAAGAATTGCCGAAGGACGAGCCTGTGCCGCTCGGAGATATCGTCCTTTCCGGTGAGCGGGCGGCTATGCAGGCGCGGGAACTCGGGCATAGCGCTTTGCGGGAGATTGCGTTTCTTTGCATCCACTCCACGCTCCATCTGCTGGGGTATGACCATGAACGAGGGGCAGAGGAAGAAGAGGATATGTGCCGCCGCCAGCGAGAGATTATAGAGAAACTGAAAATTGAGGAATAAAAAATGACAAAAACCGCATTTCTGACCATCATAGGCAGACCAAACGTAGGAAAATCCACTTTGCTGAACAGCATCCTCGGCGAAAAAATCGCAATCGTATCCAAAAAACCGCAGACCACGCGGACCCGTATTACCGGGATCCATACCGTTTCGGAAAGTCAATTTGTTTTCCTGGATACGCCCGGAATGCACCGCCCGCGCACCCGTCTTGGCGACTACATGGTCAGGACGGCGACCGAAACGCTCGGGGAGGCGGATGCCGCCATTTTGGTGGTGGAAGCGCGCGACGAGGTGGGGGATATTGAAAAAGGACTGATTGAAAGACTGCGCGAAGGGCGGATTCCGGCGCTTCTTGTCATCAATAAGATTGATACCACCACGCCGGAGCATATAGCCCGTACGATTGCTTCCTATGCGGCCGCTTATGATTTTGACGCGGTAATCCCCATGTCCGCCAAAAACGGAAAAGGCGTTGATATTTTGCTTTCGGAGTGTGACCGGTATCTGACCGAGAGCGCATTTTTCTTCCCGACCGATGAAGTGACCGATCAGCCTGAACGCCAGATTGCCGCCGAGATGATTCGCGAAAAACTCTTGCGCGTTCTGGAACAGGAGATTCCGCACGGAACGGCGGTCGTAATCGAGGATTTCAAGGAAGAACAGAATCTTTTGCGTATCCGCGCGGAAATCTTCTGCGAACGCGATTCTCATAAAGGCATTATTATCGGGAAAAACGGTGCGACCCTGAAAAAAATCGGCACGTATGCCCGGCAGGACATGGAAAAATTTTTCGGCATCAAGGTTTTTCTGGATTTGTGGGTCAAGGTGAAGGAAAAATGGCGCGACAGCGACGTGGCCGTGCGGAATTTCGGATACCGCGAGGAATAAAATGCTGATCGAGGTCAAGGGAATCGTCGTGCGCACCCGGGAACTGCGCGGAAGCGACAAATATCTGACGATATTCACCGAAGAGCGGGGGCTCGTCAGCGCAATCGCCAACGGGAGCCGTTCTCTGAAAAGCCGTTACCTTGCGGCAACGCAACTGTTTTCCTATGCCTCTTACATGCTCGAATACCGGAATGATTGCTATTATGTCCGGGATACCGAACTTTTGGAGAGTTTTTTTGCGTTGCGTCTGGACATCGTCCGTACCGCGCTCGGCAATTATATATGCGAGGTTGCGTCCGATACCGTGGTGCCGGAACAGCCGGAATCCGAATTTTTGCGGCTGGTTCTCAATTCTCTTTACGCCATTGCGGCGGGGAAGCATTCTCTTACGTTGATCAAGGCGGCTTTTGAATTCCGCGCCGCCGCATTGCTGGGGTTCTCGCCGGAACCAAACGGTTGCGCCGCCTGCGGTTCTGATGAAGAAGAAATGTTTCTCGATATCATGAACGGGAACCTTCTTTGCCGCGCCTGTCGCGATCGGTTGCAGAACGAGCTGCCCACGTCGGAGGACGATTTTCGCGCGCGCACCCGGGTCGTGCTGGCCGTGCTGACACCGGCCGCGCTCCGCGCGGTCGATTACGTCATTCATGCGCCGCTGGAACGGCTGTTATCTTTTCGTCTTGAGCCGGAGGACAGCCGGCATTTTGCTCATGCGGCGGAGGAATATTTGTTGCATCATCTCGGGCGCGGATTCCGTACGCTCGCTTTTTACAAAGAGATGGCCGCTGAAACGGTCTGAGGTAGGAGTATGCTCTATACGCAAAAAACTTTGACAGCCCTTGAATTTGACAAGATTTGTTTACAACTTTCGCAATTTGCTCCCACAGAGGGGGCCAAAAACCGCGCCCTTTCTCTGACGCCGACCGACGATCCGGAGATGGTGGCGCGCCGCCAGCGACGCACGGCAGACGCAAGACGGCTGATCGCCGTAAAGGGATATCCCCCCTTCGTTTCGGACGGCGGAGCGGAAGACGCGGTCGCCCGTGCCGAGAAGGGGGCGGTCCTTTCTCCGAGGGAACTCCTTACGGTTGCGTCGGTCCTCCGCGCCGCGCGGCTGTTTTCGGATTACATCAATACGGATAGGGTCGATTCCGCGCTCAACGAGTATTTTGACGGTCTGATAGCGGTGCGGCCTCTTGAAGACCGGATCACGAAAGTCATCATCGGGGAAGACCTGATTGCGGATGAAGCCAGCCCGCTTCTCGGCGAGATCCGCCGCAAAATCCGATCGGCCAATAATCGCATCAAAGACACCCTTGCCACGTATATCGGCGGGGCGCGTTCGCGTTTTTTGCAGGAGAATATCGTCACCATGCGGAACGGGCGTTACGTTGTTCCTGTCAAGGCCGAGTACCGCGGCGAAATCAAAGGGCTTGTGCATGATACGTCTTCTTCCGGAGCCACGGTTTTTATTGAACCGATGGCGGTTGTTGAGGCAAACAATGAGCTGCGCGAACTCTCTTCCCGGGAAGAACGCGAGATCGAACGCATTCTTTCCGAACTTTCGGAAGCGGCCGCCGCGTCAGCCGGGGCTGTGCGCACGGATTGTCATTACATGACCGAGATTGCTTTCTGCTATACCTGCGCCGCCTATGCCGATGCGACAGATGCCGTTCCGCCGATCCTTCTCGGCGAAAAACGCATTGAAATCCATCGGGGGCGACACCCGCTGATTGACCGGGAAAAAGTCGTGCCGATTGATATATCGCTCGGCGGAGAATTTGATACCCTGATTATCACAGGGCCGAATACCGGCGGAAAGACGGTCGCCTTGAAAACGATTGGCCTTTTTGCCCTGATGGCGCAGGCGGGATTACAACTCCCCGCGGCGGAAAAGACCGCATTCGGTGTCTTTTCGGATATTTTGGTGGATATCGGCGACGAACAGAGCATAGAACAATCGCTTTCGACTTTTTCCGCGCATATGGTCAACATCGTGAATATGATCGGAGAAGTAGGGGAGAATTCCTTGGTTCTCTTCGATGAACTCGGCGCGGGAACAGACCCGATAGAAGGGGCGGCCCTGGCCGAAGCGATCTTGATGGAAACGCGGGAACGCGGGGCGCTTTCTGCTTCCACCACGCATTATGCGGAATTGAAAGTTTACGCATTGGAAACGCCCGGCGTACAGAACGCGTCCTGCGAGTTTGATCTGGAAACATTGCGCCCGACCTATCGGCTCGTCATCGGTATGCCCGGAAAATCGAATGCGTTTGCCATCTCGGAAAAACTCGGCTTGCCGCAAAAAATCGTCCGCCGCGCCGACGCGCTTCTTTCCAAAGACACCAAACGCTTTGAAGAGGTGATCTCCCGGTTGGAGGCTTCCCGCGTCGAGATGGAAAAACAGCGGGAAGAAGCCGCCCGCCTCCGTCGGGAATACGAGGCGTTCAAGGCCAACGCCGAAAAACGTCTGAAAGAGAAGACCGCCTCTTCCGAAAAAGAAATTGCCGCAGCCCTGACGCGCGCCCGCCAGCTTTTGGACAGCGCCCGTGCGGGGAGCGAATATATCTTTCAGGAATTGGAACAATTGCGGAAAAAACGCGATTCCGCCAATCTGGCCGAGGAACTCAATCGTGCCAAAGCCGCCGTGCGCGAGCGCTTGCGGGAAGGCAATGAACTTTACGACAAGGCGGAATTCCGTGAAATCTCGTTGGAAGAAGATTATGTCCTTCCGCGTCCGCTTGTCAAAGGGGATCGCGTCTACCTGGTGGACTACCGGCAGGAAGGCATTGTGACCGCTCCGGCCGATAAAGCCGGGAAATTTACAGTGCAGGCCGGGATTTTGCAGGCGAAAGTTCCGCCGTCCGGATTGCGCTTGCTGGAAGGAAAAGAAAAGGTTCGGGTGAAGGCAAAAACACCCCCGCCGCCGCGCCATACCGCCGCCGTCCATGCAGATTTCCACCCGGAGATCGATGTGCGCGGCATGATCGGGGAGGACGCATGGTTCCTGATAGACAAGTATCTGGATGACGCGCTTATGGCCGGAATGCGCAGTGTCCGCATTATTCACGGGAAGGGAACCGGCGCGCTCCGCGCCGCAATACAAAAGTATCTGAAAACAGACAGCCGGGTGGCTTCTTATCGGATGGGAGCGTTCGGAGAAGGCGATGCCGGCGTGACGGTCGTAGAACTGAAATGACGGCAAACCTCACACGCCGCCCACCCCCTGGTTTCTCCGTCGGCTCCGCTTTTTTTACATCCTGCGCCGCCCACCTCCTGGTTTCTTTGGCAGTTCCGCTCCTGGCACGTTTTTGCCGGCTCGCTTGCCTGGCATGCAAAACGAAGCGAATAAAAAAAGACATGTCTTTGAACATGTCTTTTTTTGGAACCGCTATCGGTTCAGCTGAGTTTTGCGTAGTTGACTTTCACGCCGGGGCCCATCGTGGCGGCAAGAACACAGCTCTTGATATACTGGCCCTTTGCGCTGGCCGGTTTCGCCTTGATGATGGCACCCATCAGCGCATTGAAGTTTTCCAGCAACTTCTCGGCGCCGAAAGAGGCTTTCCCGATCGGGCAGTGGATGATGTTTGTTTTGTCGAGACGATATTCGATCTTACCGGCCTTGGCTTCTTTGACCGCTTTGGCCACGTCCGGGGTAACGGTACCGGCCTTCGGGTTCGGCATAAGCCCCTTGGGACCAAGCACTTTACCGAGGCGACCGATCAGCCCCATCATGTCCGGCGAAGCAATCACCACGTCAAACTCAAACCAGTTTTCACCGGTGATTTTCTTGACGTATTCGTCAGCGCCGACATAATCGGCACCGGCCTCTTCGGCGGCTTTGGCGGCATCACCGCGGGCAAAAACAAGGGTGCGGACGGTTTTGCCGGTTCCGTTCGGAAGAACGATCGCGCCACGAACCTGCTGGTCGGCATGGCGGGAGTCAACTCCGAGGCGGACATTAATTTCGATTGTCTCATCAAATTTTGCTTTGGCGGTCTGCACAACCAGTTCCAGCGCCTCGGCACTGTCATAAAGACGGGATTTATCAATCAGCTTTGCGCTGTCAACATATTTTTTTCCGTTAGCCATTGTTCTTTCCTCCTTAATCAGTCAACCACCGAGATTCCCATGCTGCGGGCGGTTCCGGCAACCATGCTCATGGCGGCCTCGATGGAACCGGCGTTCAGGTCGGGCATCTTGGTTTCGGCAATCTTGCGAACCTGCTCTTTGGTGATCGTTGCAACCTTGTCCTTGTTCGGAACAGCGGAAGCGGTCTCAATGTTGCAGGCCTTCTTCAGGAGGACGGCTGCGGGAGGCGTCTTGGTGATGAAGGTGAAGGAACGGTCGGCATACACCGTGATGACAACGGGGATGATAAGACCCATGTCGTTTTTGGTTCTTTCGTTGAACTCTTTGGTAAAGTTGGGGATGGAAACGCCGTACTGACCGAGGGCGGGACCTACGGGCGGCTGGGGCGTAGCTTTTCCGGCGGGAAGCTGAAGTTTGATATAACCGGTAATTTTCTTAGCCATAATACTAATCCTCCGAAATGTGGTGAAAATACGGGAGAATGAAACTTATTTTCTCCCTCCCACATGATATCCGCTGAAAGCGGACGGCGGGGCAAAGCCCCTTTATTCCGCAAGACGTGCGTCCTGCGTGTCGATCATAACGGCGATGTCCCGGCGCTCGGTAGAAACGAGCAGGGTCAGTTGTTTCTGATCTTCGCTGATTTCCTGAAGAACACCGCAATACCCCTCGAAAGCGCCCGAGACCACAGAAATCTTGTCACCGATCTTGAAGGCGAATTCCTGAGGCTTGGATTCAATGCGAAGGTTTTTCAGTTCGGCATCCGTCAGCGGAACGGGACGCGAACCGGGGCCGACGAAACCGGTGACGCCGGTGATATTCCGGACGACGTGCCAGCTTTCATCGTTCATGACCATGTGAATGAGAACATAGGCGGGAAGCAGTTTGGTCTCCACTTCTTTTTGCTCACCTTTATCGTTGGTGACGATCCCTTTTTCCGTGGGAACAAGCACATCGAAAATCAGGTGACCGAGGCCTCTGTTTTTCACAATTTGCTCAATGCTGAGTTTGACTTTGTTTTCATAACCCGAATAGGTATGGGCAACATACCACCTGGGACCGAGGTTCATTTCATTGATATCGCTCATTCCGATGCCCTACTCAGATCAATTTTGCCAACCAGGCAAAGAAAGCGCTGAAAGCAGTGTCAATGCCGAGAAGAATCGCGCTCAGTATAACAACAAGCACGATGACCACCGCGGAACTGCGGCAGACATTCTTCCAGGACATCCAGACAATCTTTTTGCGTTCACTCATGAAATCGCGCCAGAATCTTGCAATGCGCTTTCCGAGGCGGACGAAGAAGTTTGGCTTTCCGTTCTTTTTCTTCTGCTTGACGGGTTTAGAGGAGACGGATGCTCCGGCAGTTTCCTCGACCGTGGTACGGTTTTCGGGAAGGTCCTGCTGATTCAGCTCATTGCTGTTTTCCATATCGGCCATCATTCGTTCTCCTTTACTTGCTCTCACGATGCAGGGTATGCTTACGGCAGAAGGGGCAGAACTTGTTCATTTCAAGTCTGTCAGGATTGTTTTTCTTGTTTTTTTTGGTATCGTAGTTTCTCTGCTTGCATTCCGTGCAGCACAATGTGATCTTGTCTCTCATATCGGCACCTCCTATTGAATTTGGGTGTTACCCCATGCGGCCCCGCGGGGCCTGTACCTCCCTCAGGACAGAGGGGTACCGGAAGGTCCCTTTCCGGCACAACAAAAAAGCCTCTGACAGAGGTGCTTACAGTATACCACTGTCTTAGGCTTTTTGTCAAGAGTTTTTACAAAAAAATAATATTTATAACAAACGGCTTACAAAAATGAATTTTTGTATTGCGTTCGCAACAGGTTCTTTGCGAAACGCAAAGAACAGCCGTTCGTTGAAATATGGCGAGAAAAAGCCCTTGCGAGCAAACTTTTTCTCTTATATTATAACAAACGGCTTACAAAAATAAATTTTTGTATTGCGTTCGCAATAGGTTCTTTGCGAAACGCAAAGAACAGCCGTTCGTTGAAATATGGCGAGAAAAAGCCCTTGCAAGCAAACTTTTTCTCTTATATTATAACAAACGGCTTACAAAAATAAATTTTTGTATTGCGTTCACAATAGGTTCTTTGCGAAACGCAAAGAACAGCCGTTCGTTGAAATATGGCGAGAAAAAGCCCTTGCAAGCAAACTTTTTCTCTTATATTACAAGGTCATATCGGATTTTTTGCGCGGTTTCTTCCGGGACTTTCACGGTTTCTCTTGGGGCTTTCACGGTTTTCCCCGGGGGGCTTGCGACTTCACCCCGGGGGCCTTGCACTTGACGACATCGGACCAAAACGCGGTTTTTATCGGTCAGCCGACCGGGGAAGGGTCCTTTTTCCGGATCGAAAACACCGGTTCGCAATCGGCGACCGTTACGCTGATTTCCTCATTGTTTTCCGGCGGGCTTTCCAGAATGATTTCAGAGAGACGGTTCCCGATTTTTTGCGTCAGGGTACGGCGGAGCGCGCGCGCCCCGAAAGCCGGCGAATACCCCTCCCTGACAAGGTAAGCGGGAACATCGGCGGAAAATACGACGCGGATTCCCTGTTCCGCGAGGCGCGACGCGGTTTCAGAGAGCAAGAGTTCTGCAATCTGTTCCAGCTCCCGTTTTCCGAGCGGACGGAACCGGATAATCTCATCGATCCGGTTGATAAGCTCCGGACGGAAATGTTCCTTCAGAAGCGGCATTCCGTGCGTGTCGTTTTCAGGTTCCGGCGTTTCTCCGACGGAGAAGCCGAGGGGGAGTTCCTGCCCGGTTCGTCCGGCACCGATATTGGAAGTCAGGATCAGGATTGTGTTACGGAAAGATACAGTCCGCCCCTCTGCGTCTGTCAGAATTCCGTCGTCCAGAATCTGGAGAAGGATTCCGTAAATATCGGGATGCGCTTTTTCAATTTCGTCGAACAACACCACAGAATAAGGATGTCTCCTCACCCGTTTGGTGAGTTGACCGCCTTCGTCGTAGCCGACATATCCGGGCGGGGAACCGACCAGACGTGTGACGGAAAACTTCTCCATGTATTCCGACATATCAAAACGGATCAAGGCCTCTTCCGAACCGAAAAGAGCCAGGGCCAGCGCTTTTGCCAGCTCGGTTTTGCCGACGCCTGTCTGCCCGAGGAAGAGAAATGACCCGATCGGCCGCCGGGGGTCGCGGATTCCGCTTTTTGAGCGCCGGATGGCGGAGCAGAGGGCAAAAATCGCCTCAGATTGTCCGATGACACGGGATCCCAGAAGATTTTCAAGTTCCGCCAGCTTTTCTTTTTCCCGCGTTTTGAGCGTGCTGACCGGGATGCCCGTCATTTCCGAAAGCGTAGCGGCAACGCGTTCGGCGGTGACGGTGTCGCCTTGCTCTTTCTCTCTTTTGGCGTTTTCCTTTGCGATTTTATCATCAATATCCGCAATCTTATCGCGCCATTCGCATGCCTTTTCATAGGCCTGCGAGAGGACCGCTTCTTCCTTTTTCTTTTCTAATTCCCGCCGCGTTTTTTCAAGAGAACACCGGGTTTTATCCCCTTCGAGATTTTGCAGGCGAAGCCCGGCTGCCGTTTCGTCAAGCAGATCGAGAGCTTTGTCGGGCAGATAGCGGTCGGGAACATAGCGTTCCGACAAGCGGATGGCCGCGTCAATTGCGCCGTCGGAGATTTTGAGGCCGTGATGCGATTCATACTTCGCCCGCAACCCGGTCAGGATCGCGCGCGTCTGCTCTTTTGTAGGTTCTTCGACCGTGATCGGCTGAAAGCGACGTTCCAGCGCCGCATCCTTTTCGATATGCTTTCTGTATTCCTCGGCGGTCGTTGCGCCGATGACATGAATCTCTCCCCGGGACATCGCCGGCTTCAGAATGTTGGCGGCATCGATTGCGCCTTCTGCCGCCCCGGCTCCGACAATGGTATGAATTTCATCGATGAAAAGAAGGATACCGTGTGCGGCGCGCAATTGCTCCAGCATATTTTTCATCCGTTCCTCGAATTCTCCCCGGTATTTTGCCCCGGCGATCATGGAACCGAGATCGAGGCTGAACAGGAGTTTGCCGCGCAGAGGAGGCGGAACCTGTTCCTTGACAATCCGTTCCGCCAACCCTTCCACGACGGCGGTTTTTCCGACTCCGGGTTCGCCGATCAGGCAGGGGTTGTTTTTTTGCCGACGCGAGAGTACCCGGATTACACGCGCAATCTCTTCTTCGCGACCGATGACGGGATCGAGTTTCCCTTCGGCGGCCATGGCGGTCATATCACGTCCGAACCCTTGCAGTGCAGGGCAGATTTCCGCAATTTGAACATTGCGTTTTTTGCTCTTTTCGTTTTGCGCATTTTCAAGGATTTCTTCCAGGTCTGACTGTAATTCTTCACAGAGAACGCCAAGGGAGGAAAGCAATTTCACCGCGACGCAGTCGCGCGTCCGGAGCAAAGCGAGCAGCAGATGTTCGGTTCCGATCAGCCCAAGCGTTGAAACGCCGGGGAGCTGCGCGCTATCCCGGAGAATTTTCCGCAGACGGGGGGTCATGTCGGCCGCTCCCGGCGCGGTTCTGTGACCGATCCCCGTAAAACGCGAGATGGCATCGCGAATTTTGTCGGCATGGATGCCGGCGCTGTCCAGTACCCGTGCGGCCACGCCGTCGCGTTCTGCGGCGAGGCCGAAAAGCAAATGCTCGGTTCCGATATAAGTATGGCCGAGTTCCGAAGCGGTTTCCTCCGCGCGTTTCAGGGCGGCTTGTGCTTTTGAGGTGAATTTTTGCGTCAAGGCCTGTTCTCCTTCTCGTTCATTTTGCTTATTCTTGACACGATTTTTTTCCTCTATTCACTCGGCCGGGGCGCGTTCCGGCTTTTCGTTATACCGGATGCAATCCGGGTATCCGTAATCACGGAGCAGTTTGGCGTACAGAACGGCGCTGACTTCGCCGCTCTTCGGCAGGGCGTAGATTTTCTCGATAGCCGAAACGAGTGCGGCGGTGGTATATGTAAAAATCCCGTTCACATCGGTATGCAGGCCAATCCGGTAGCGATCCGCCAGCACATTCAGCATCTTCTGTAAAAGCCGTACGCCCTCTCCGCGGCTTCCGGACCGGACGGGGAAGGCGGTATCCGGCGGAATACAGGGCTTTCCGCTTCGTTCGTCGTATACGTGCCGATAAGCGCGGTGCAGGGCCGTCCAGGTTTCATAATCCACTTTTCCCGTCACGGGCAGGGAGGACTGTTCCTGAAAGAGCGAAACGGCCGCGCGGGTCTTTTCGCCGTATCTTCCGTCAACGCGTATGGCGGGGAGGTTCGCTCCGCTGTGATGGAGTTCGAGCAGGCAGACCTGTATCTGTCGGATCGCGTCTTGTTCGTTGATGGCTGTATTCATATTTCTCCTAACCGATGATATATCCCGGATATTGACCGGGATTTATCCGGCTTCCGAGATAGAGATCTTCGTAAACGGTGGTGATGATGTTCCAAGCGGCCGCGCCGACCACGCCGGCAGGGAGCGACGGAGCAAAAATGCGCTGAAACGCGATGACGGCGGCCTCGGTTCCGGGGCCGAACACACCGTCTGTTTCCGGTGCGGGAATCTCGGGATAGAATTCGGCGATAAAGGAAAGGTATTCTTGCAACAAAAGCACATCCTCGCCGGAGTCACCGAGGGTCAGCGTGGTGCCGGGAAAGGGAAGCGTATTCCCTTCCGTATAAATCAGCGGGATAGAGGAGACCATCCCGAGATAAGTATTATAGAGGACATCCCATGTTTCCGGACCTACAATGCCGTCCGGGTCCAATCCGTATGCTTTCTGAAAAGCCAGAACCGCCTCGCGCGTCCGCGGGCCGAAATCTCCGTCAATCGCAACCGAAGGAACGGTGCTGACGAATTGGGCGATATAATTCAGATAATATTGCAGTACGCGAACGCCGGTTCCTTTTTCCCCTTCGGCAAGCACATCCGGATAAGAAGAGGGAAGCTCTTCGATTTTCAGCCCTTCGGAATTCAGATCGCTGAGTCTTTTCACTCCGTCGTAGATATAGAGAATCTCATACCAGGTCGTTCGCCCGACCACCCCGTCCTCCGTAAGGCCGAACAAACGCTGAAACGTGCGCACGGCGGTTTCCGTATCGCTGTTGAAGATGCCGTTTATCGGGTAGAGTTTCGGTATTTCCGGGAAGTTGGTGGAGATCCGGTTCAACCGCACTTTGATCAGCTGCACGTTGTTTCCGACGCTGCCGCGCCGCAGGGGGATTTTCGGAGCGCTGCCATCGCGGTTCTTGACAGGAACATCGGTCATAATCTCAATATCGTTTCCGTAATATGACCGCAGTATTTGCAACGGCGAAAGACCGTTCTCCGCCAGCGAGACGCTCCCCCATTGGGAAAGACCGTCGCAACTGACCCGGATTCCGTCACAGTAAGCGGCAAAAAGCGGCTCTACGCGTCCTTTCCGACGGATGTAGGTGTCAAAGATTTCATCGACGATATGCGAGACGTTTTCAAAAAAGTTTCTTCCGTCCACATAGGCCTGATCAAAGGCCGTCAGATTCGTGATCTGGAAGTTGTAGCCCTGGCTGTAATAAAACTCGGTGTATACCCGGTTCAGCGCATAGGAGATCTGTGCGTGGATATTGGCGCGCAGGGAATTCTCCGGCCAGGTGGGGAACACTTCGCTCGACGCCACGTTTTTGATGTAATCCGGGAAGGAGACGGTGACATTGGCCGCGTCCGCGCTGGGGGCGCCGAGATGCACGGTGATAGTGGACGGGATGTAAGGCAAAAGATCAGGCATTGCGTTCCTCCGACAGAATAGACGGTTCCTGGTTCACAATCAGCAGTTCGTCGATCGGCCGGTTCCCGGCCGGGTCGTATTCGGGATGCGGAATCATATCGATCCGCTGAACCGAGGTCACGGTAGGAAAGATCGGCAGATTCAAAAAGGTATTGACATAAAAACCCTCTTTGAAGACTTGCAGGTTATATCGCAGGTACCCCGGCGGATTTCCGGGAGAACGGGAGAGGGAAATCGGCGGGGCCGGGAGAGCGATTTTCGCAGTCATTCCGCTTTGGTCGCTTGTAATCAGAAAGAAGATTTCCCGGTTGGCTTCTTCGGCTCCGTTGATACGGACATCGGCTCCTTCCAGCGGAAAGAATCCTCCCGCCGTGCGGACAATGGCGATAAGATAGCCGGGTTCCTCTCCGACAGCGGGCACTGCGGGGATCACATTTTCAGGCATGGCGCATCCTCCGGTAAAAGATAGTACAGTATATGCCGGAAAGAGGCGGCGGGTGCCTGATACCGAAAAGAAAGCATTCGGAAAAAGGTCGTTTTTCGTCCGGTCTGCTCTTGACAAGTCGGAATTCATCCGATATAATTGATATGCAAATCGAATCATTACGGGGGACGTTTGAATATGAAAGAAAGTGCATACGGAGATCTCAGCCTCATCGCGATGCGCGGATGTGAAGAATTCGTGGAACAGGTGGATTCCTATATTCAGGAATGGCGCCGGCATGACAGTGAAGGAACTTTCATCGCGGAAGCGACCTGCCCGCGTTTCGGTAGCGGGGAAGGAAAGGGGCTGATCCGGGATTCCATGAGGAACCGTGATGTCTACATTATTTCGGATGTTTTCAACCACGGCGTGACCTTTAATATGTACGGCCATACGGTACCGATGAGTCCGGACGATCACTTTCAGGACATCAAGCGGATTATCGGGGCGGTCGGCGGCAAGGCAAAACGCATTACGGTCGTGATGCCGATGCTGTATGAAGGCCGTCAGCACAAGCGCACCAGCCGCGAGTCTCTCGACTGCGCGATTGCGTTACAGGAACTTTCCCGTATGGGCGTTTCCAATTTCATCACCTTTGACGTACACGATACCCGGGTGCAGAATGCCATCCCGCTTTGCAGTTTCGACAACTTCCGCTCCACCTATCAGATGATCAAGGCGCTGGTGGCGGAATATCCGGACATTGATTTTGACAAAGAAAAGATTATGATCGTCTCCCCGGACGAAGGCGCGATGGGGCGTTGCATGTATTATTCCTCCATGCTCGGGCTGGATCTCGGTACGTTCTATAAGCGCCGCAATTATTCGGTCATCATCGACGGGAAAAACCCGATTGAAGCGCATGAATATCTCGGCCATAACCCGAACGGCATGGACGTAATTGTGGTGGACGATATGATCTCGTCCGGTGAATCGATGATCGATGTCGCCACGCAGCTCAAAGAACGCGGCGCAAACCGGATTTTCATCTTCACGGCTTTCGGTCTGTTTTGCAACGGACTTTCTCTGATGGACAAGGCATATGAAGAGGGCCTCTTTACCCGGATCATGACGACCAACCTGATTTACCGCACGCCGGAACTTCTTTCACGCCAGTGGTATCATGAGGTCAATATGTGTAAGTATGTCGCGTATATCATCGATACGTTGAACCATGATCAGAGCGTTTCCGGTCTGCTTGACCAGTCTAAACGGATCCGCAAACTGATTACGGAACATAATCGGAAAATGGGAAAATAATCCCCGCGGGCTGTTATTTCGGAAAACGCGCGCCGGTTTGTCGGTTCTTGCTTTTTGGTTTCCCGGCTCCTGCTTTTTTGGGTTCCCGGTTCTTGCTTTTTGGTTTCCCGGCTCTTCCGACGGCCGCAATAGGACATAAAAAAGGTCTGCACTTTCTCTCGTTCGCACCGATACCGAGGAATGCAGACCTTTTCTTTTTATCCGGACGGCCGGGTTCTGTACCGGGGCCTCTTTTTATCCCTTCACCCGTCCTTGCGCTCCGGAGACGTAAAACGCCGGTTTCAGCCGCAAAAGAAGCCGGCATACCGGGCATCCTTGCAATCAACCACGGGAGGCAAACAAGGCAAGCAATTTTGCCCGTTTGGCAAGCGTTTCCGTGAAGATGAACTCTCCGGCCGTGTGACATCCGCCACCGGAAGGACCCAGGCCGCAAAGAGAAGGAACCCCCGCCAGTTGTGTGTAACAGGAATCCGATCCGCCGCCGGATTCTACCGGCGTTAAGGTTCCGAGACCATATTGCAGAGAAAGCGTCTGCATTTTTCGGAAAAGTTCCATCGTGGCTTCGGTTTTTTCCATCGGCGGTCGCGCGCTGACGCGCGTCAGGACAGAGGAGGTTCCCGGAAGGAAGGCGGTATTCGTGATTTCCTCAGCCGTTTTTTCAGCCGTTTTCATTTCGGCAAGAGTCGGTACGCGGATATCCAGGGTGAAAGAACAGGTTTGAGGGATGATATTTCCGACCGTGCCGGCATGGATAATATTACAACTGTATGTCGAACCGGACTTCCGGCTTTTTTCTTCCAAGGCGAGAATCTTGTGCGCGGCCTCTGCAATCGGGTTCCGACAGTCAAAATAATGAATACCGGAATGTCCCGATATGCCCGTAATATCAATCCGATAGCGCAAAATCCCTTTGCGGGATACAACGACCTGATCGTTTTCTGTCACTTCGCAGTTGAGCGCGCAAGGGAACCCGGCCGATTGCGTGCGGAAAAAGTCCTGTTCCTGCTCCCCGCCCAGTATGTTGGAGATTTCTTCATCCGAGGTGAGCAGGAGGCGGATATGCTTTTCAAACCCGCAGTCACGGAGCGCGCGCATCATAAGGAGCGCTACGGCGATCCCTCCTTTGCAGTCGTTGACCCCGGGGCCGAAAATCCTCTTTTCATCGCGTGAAACAGGCGGATCTCCGAAGATTCCTTTCTCATGTACCGTGTCCATATGTGCGAGAAGCAGGCAGGCTCTTTCGGCTCCCGGGTTCAGATCAACGGTCAGAAAATCGCCGCATTGCGCAAATTGAAAGCGTGTGACCTGGAATCCTTCCCGCCGGGCGAAATTTTCAATAAAACCGGCCAATTCGTCCAGCGTCGCCTTGTCCGCCGCTTTTGCTTCAAAGCCGCAGATCGTACACAGAAAATCAAGGTAACGTTCTTGATGCAGTTCAACAGACCGCATGATTTCTTTCGGTTCCATACGTCTCCTCTTTATATGTTTTGTCTTGTATATTTCGTGGGGCCTGAGCAAAAAGGCGGCCGCGCGGCCGCCTCTTTCACCAATTATTGCAGGGTTTCAAATTTATAACCGACGCCCCACACGGTTTTCAGCGTCCATTTGTCGGAAACGCCTTCCAGCTTTTCCCGCAGACGCTTGATATGCACATCCACGGTGCGGCTGTCTCCGTAATATTCAAACCCCCACACCTTGTCCAGCAACTGGTCGCGGGTGTATACAATATTGCAATGCGAGGCAAGGAAGTAGAGAAGTTCTAATTCCTTCGGCGGAATGTCGATCGGCTTATCTTTGATTTTCAGTTCATATTTCTGGCGGCTGATTTCAATGTTTTCAAAGCGCACAACCTCTTCGCCGGTACTGCTGTGCGCGTTGCAACGCCGCAAAATCGCCTTGACTCTGGCGGAAAGCTCGTTCAGGTCAAAGGGTTTGATGACAAAATCATCCGCCCCGAGTTCCAGCCCCAGCACTTTATCAAAGACTTCGCCTTTTGCCGTTACCATGATGATCGGTTTTTGCGAAATCTCCCGGATTTCTCTGCATACCTGGCGACCGTCTTTTTTCGGCATCATGATGTCGAGCAGAACAATATCGGGGTCAAACGCCCGGAAGGTATTGAGAGCCTCCACCCCGTCATAGGCGAGTTTTACCTTATACCCTTCGTTCTCAAAATAGAGGCGCATCATATCGCAGATGTTGACATCATCATCCACAATCAACAGTTTTGTATCGGTCATATCAAACCCCTTTCCGTATCGCAGGTCACAACAAAGCGCGTATACTTTTTGTTAAAGTATACCACAAAAGCAAACGACTGTCAAGAAAGACCCGGAGAAAAGCAGGTGAAGAAACGGTGAATTTTTCGCTTTTTCCCGAAAAGGCTGGACAAAAGCGGGGAAATATGCTATACTCACCGATATATAAGACAGAATATACAGGATCGGAAGAGAAAAACATGAAACTTGGTATCGTAGGATTGCCGAATGTCGGAAAAAGCACACTGTTCAACGCCCTGACCAATGCCGGAGCGCCGTCTGCCAACTATCCGTTTTGCACAATCGACCCGAATATCGGGGTGGTCGCCGTGCCGGATGTCCGGCTTGACCGGCTGGCCGAAATGTACAATCCGGAAAAATATACTCCCGCCGTCATTGAATTTGTCGATATTGCCGGATTGGTGCGCGGCGCGTCTCGCGGAGAGGGCCTCGGGAACAAGTTTCTTGCCAATATCCGTGAAGTGGATGCTATCATTCATGTGATCCGTTGTTTCGAGGACGGCAATATTATTCACGTGGACGGCGCGATCGATCCGGTGCGCGATGCCGAAACCATCAACCTTGAATTGATCCTTTCCGATCTGGAAATCGTGGAACGTCGTCTCGAAAAAACGCAAAAACTGGCGCGCAGCGATAAAGAAGCGGCCAAGGAAGCGGCTGTGCTTGAAAAACTGAAAGCCGCGCTGGAAAACGGGGCCTGCGCCCGGACGGTTGAATTGGATGAAGAGGAAGAGGCGTTGATTACCGAGACGCGTCTTCTCACACGAAAGCCGGTCATTTATGTCGCCAATATTGCGGAGGATGAAGTCGGCGGGGAATACGAAAACAATCCGGCATACCGTGCGCTCCGCGACCACGCCGCGTCGGAACACGCCGGGATTATCGCGGTCTGCGCACAGATAGAAGCCGAGCTTTCGGATATGACGGAGGAAGATAAGCAGGCATTTCTGACCGATCTCGGCATAGAGGAAAGCGGGCTTGATAAATTGATCCGCGAGAGTTACAGCCTGCTGGGGCTTATCAGTTTTCTGACTGCCGGGCCGAAAGAAGTCCGCGCATGGACAATCAGCCGCGGTACCCGCGCTCCGCAGGCGGCCGGCAAAATTCACAGCGATTTTGAACGCGGATTTATCCGCGCGGAAGTCGTTCCGTATGAGACCCTGATGCGGGAAGGCAGTATGAACGCCGTCCGTGAAAAAGGGCTTTTGCAAAGCGAGGGCAAAGAGTATGTGATGCGGGACGGGGATGTTGTCCTCTTCCGGTTCAATGTTTGATTTTCAATCCGGAAGGGTCGCCGCGCGGGCTTTCGGTTGCCGGTTCGGGTTCCTTGGCGCAGCGCACCTCATCACAGAGAAAAGAGGCAAACCACAGCGGATGCCTCTTTTTCATTTTCGTCGGTTTTTTATATTCATCGGTTCTTTGTTTTCATCGGGTTTTTATATTCGGCCGGCGCTTTTGGCGTATCTACGGTTTCAGGCAAAAGTGCGGTGGAGAGTAGAGGATTTTTCCGGCGCGAAAACCGGAAAGCCCGGGGGTGTCCGGCGTTTTTGCAATCAAGACCCCGACTTCGATTTCCCGGTCGGGGGAGATATATGTTTTTTCCGACGGGCAATCGCCGAGAATCAGAAGGTCCGTCCGCTTTTCGTTCCATGAAAGCGAATCAAGCCCGGATACGTACAGGATTGTTTTTCCCTTCAGACGGAAGCCTGCCAAATACGCCGGCGCAGAGGAAAAAGGCGACGAGGGGACATAACGGAGAAGATAGGAAAAAGAGCCGATTGTTGTCTCTTCGGCCGGGAGATGGCCGAAATCTGTCCTGGTTTTTGCCGCGGCGGCCGCGACGGAAGCATATATTTCCCATTCTTTCAGACTTGAAGGTTTTGGAAACAAAACTTTACGGATTTTGATAGATGTGCAGAAGGTTTGCAGGTATTTTGCGCTGTTTTTGCGGTATTCGGGAAGAATCAGAAGATCAATTTCGCCGATTCCTTCCGATTTCATATCCGCGACGAGCGAAGAAACGGAAAAGGGGTCCTGCGAGGCGGAAAAGAACACGGTCCCGTCATCGGTACGGAAAAAGAGATATTCGCCGACGCTCCGGGCGCGATAGAAAGCGGCGTTTCCGGTCTGCGCCATGAAATGAAACCCCGAGCTGAAAACGCAGAAAGCAAGCGCCAGCGCAAGAAAATGATATCCGGCAGCCTTTTTCCGGCGGAACGGGAGTACAAGGAACAAAACGACCCCGACCGTTGTCAGCAGAACGGCGAACCGGATCACGGGGTGCGAGAGCGGAAAGAGAATACCCGGCAGGGAAGAAAAAGCGCGCACGATACGGAGAAGCAAGGAAGCGACGGGAGAACAGAGCGCGCCGCATCCCGGAAAAATCAACGTCACGATACCGAGCGCCAGCAAAAGGCTCAGCAAAGGAGAGACAGCCAGGTTTGCTATCGGTGAAATCAGGGAGATTTCCCCGAAAAGAAACGCGGTTATTCCCGTCGTGAAAAGCATGGCAAAGAGGGTCAGCAAAAGACCGGTGAGAACACCGGAGAAGAACCGGCGGAAGAAACCGTGCGCAACGCGGCGGAAAAGTTCCGATCCGACAAGGATTCCGAGCGTGGCGGTAAAGGAAAGCCACAGCCCGATATCGTATATCGCGCCGGGCGACAGCAGAAACAAGAGCGAGACGGCGACAAACAGCGAAGTGATCGGTTCGGCATCGCGGCGCACGAAAAACCCTGCTTGCGTAATCAGTAACATCAGCGTGGCTCTGACAAGGGAAGGAACAAATCCGGAGAGCGCGCCGTAGAGCGATACGAACAAAAAGAGAAAAAACGCCGATAACCAGCGGGGAGACCTGACCGCACGGAAAAAGGAGAGAAGCATAGAAGAAAGAACCGAAAGATGCAGACCGCTCAGGGCGAGCGTATGCGAAAGGCCGCTTCGCCGGAACGAAAGCGTTTCTTCCCCCGTGATTCCGCTTTTATCTGCCAGGAGCAATGCGCGCAACAATCCGGCTTCTTCCCGGCCCATGGCCTTGCCGAGGCGTTGCGAGAAAAGCGTGCGCAGGGCGGACAGAGAATCCTGTATTTTTTCCGTTACGCAAAGCGAATCGGGATGTTCGATACAGAGAAGGAGAGACAGGGAGGCATTCCCGGCAATCCCGTCGCTTTGACGGTAAGCGTCCGCCGGAGCCAGACGCGCAACGCATCGGACGGTATCGTGCAGACATACCTCTTCTTCTTCGGGCAGGTCAATGACGGCGCGGAGTGAAACCTCTTGTCCGTCCAACCGGCAAACGTGCAACAATAATTCATTTTCGCCGTTTTCCGGAGAGATACTCTCCACCTTTCCGCTGACGACATGCGGAGCTTTTTCCGCCGTGCGGAACGGGCGAAACGAAACAGAATCCCAAAGCAAAGTGACACAGCATCCGCTCACAAGTGCCAGCGCACAGAAGAAAAGCAAAAGGCGCTTTTTCTTTCCGAAAAAGGAGAAAAGCGCCGCCGTCAGCAAAAGAGACGCAGAGAGGATCGGCCATAACCCCTCGGGCATCTGCACATACCGGATGAGAAAAACGGCGAGGAGACATCCCGCGATCAGGCAGGTACAGACCTGCGCTAACGGGCGGTTCTTGTACAGATTCATGGCGCGACAGGATTTTCGGTCGCCGGGCAGGGGCCGCCATTTGCGCCCGCGTCTTCCGGAATTTCGCCCGCGTTTTCGGGGCCTGCGCCCGCGTCTTCCGGAGAGGGCGCGCATGCCGCGGCGTCCGTTCCGATCGAACGACAGGAAACACCGGCCGGCAATACAAATGACAAAACGCGCGGGCAAAGCGATACGCGAAGCTCCTGTGCCTGTTCGATTTCGCCGTCCACACAAATCGGAATTTCCTTCGGGAAACGGAGATAGAGAGAAGAGGCCTGCCGGTAGGTGACGATCTTGCCAGCCTGTTTCAGATGTGTGCCGGCCTTGTAGGAGCCGACGAGGGCAAGAAAGGTGAAACGGGAGACTTTTTCAATGATATTGACATCAAAAAGCCCGTCGTCGAGCGAAGCAACGGGGTTCGACATGAAACCGCCGCCGCAGAATCTGCCGTTTGCGATGGTGATGAGAAGAAGCGGCCGTTCAATGACTTCGCCGGTGCTCAGCTCCAGATGCATCGGCGTTGTCATTTTGTGAAAAAGCGTGACGGCCACGCCGGATACATAGGCCATTTCGGAAGGGATGTACTTTTTCTTTTTCAGCGTAGTCGCGGCGTTTGCGACATTGCAGTCAAATCCGATGTTCAGCATATTGATCGAATAACGGTCGTTGTATTTGATAAGATCGAAACGCGCAGGGGTCCCGTCCAATTGCCGGTCTATATCAAGAAAGGCTGATCGCTCGTCAAAATTCCGGCAGAAATCATTGCCCGTTCCGATGGGAATCAGGGCGAATTCCGCCCGCGCGTCGGCCGGCGCGCCGTTGATGACCTCGCAGAGAGTTCCGTCTCCTCCGCAGGCGTAAAAACGGTGGAGATTGCCGTCTTCGGAAACGGTTTCGCGCACATAGCGTTCCGCGTCGCCGGGGGCCGTGGTTTCATAAATGGTATACTCCACGCCGCGGGAATCGCAGCGTTCCCGGATACGGGCGGCCAGCGAGCGGGTCAGCGTTCCTTTCCCGGCTGCCGGATTGATGATAAAATGATGTTTCACAGACACTCCTCCGATATGATGATGCCGACCGTAAAAAAGGCGGCGGAGAAAACAAGAGCAATACGGGCCGCCTATTCCGCTCTTCCGGTTTTCAAAAACCGGGGCGGCATTGTTTTGGCGATACGGCGGTTCCGGCGATGATACGCGGGTATTATACAATAAATCTGCGGTTCTGTCAAATCTTTTGTGTATTTACGGTTTTTTTTGCCGGATGAGGTCGTAATAAGCGCGTGCGGCCTGCTCGGTCTTATTTTGCCCGAATGTGTAGTAACGTTTTCCGACGAGGTCTTCCGGCAGGTAGGTCTGCTCTGTATAGTGGTTCGGGTAATCGTGCGGATATTTATATCCCTTGAAAAGCGGGGAACGCAAATGCTCCGGGATCGTTTGACCGCGCCCGGCTTCCACATCTTCCCGCGCGGCCCCGTATGCGACGTAAGCGCTGTTGGATTTCGGCGCGGTGGCCAGCATGATGACGGCGTTTGAAAGGGGGATGGCGGCTTCGGGGAGACCCAGTTCATTGGCGCTTTCCACGCAAGCGCGCACAATGACGGCGGCCATCGGATAAGCAACGCCGATGTCTTCGCTTGCAATGACCTGCAGCCGGCGCATTGCGGCGGACAGATCCCCGGCGGCCAGAAGTTTGGCGAGATAAAAAATTGCCGCGTCGGGGTCAGAACCGCGAATCGATTTCTGTAAGCAGGACATCAGATCGTAGTGACCGTCTCCATGGGGGTCAAAAGAACCGGAAAAAGAGGGAAAGAGCGCGTCACAATCTTCATTCCGGAGCGTTTCATCGGCGAGATAATAGGCGCTTTCCAGCAGGCCGACGGCCGCACGCACATCCCCGCCGGAACGCGATGCCAGCGTAAAGAGAAAGTCCTCTTTCGCCTTTTTTTGCGTGTCGTTTTCCTGATTCAGCCTTTCAAGCGCACGGGCGAGGAAAGGCAGCATTTCGGCAGGGGCAACAGGGCGGAATTCCAAGACCGCGGAACGTGACAGGACAGCCGGATAAATGGCGAAATAAGGATTTTCCGTGGTAGAAGCGATCAGGATCACGCGGCCGTCTTCCATATATTCCAGCAACGACTGCTGTTGTTTTTTATTGAAATACTGGATTTCATCCAGATAGAGCAGAACGCCGCCGGCCCCGAACATATTGGAAGTCTCGCCGATAACGGCCTTGACATCGGCAAGCGAAGCGGTGGTCGCATTCAGCCGGCAAAGATGGCGGTCGCTGGCGGCGGCAACGATCCGCGCGGCGGTCGTTTTCCCGGTTCCGGGAGGGCCGGAGAAGATCATGTTTCCGACAGAGCCGCTCTCCACCATGCGGCGTAAAATTCCATGCGGTCCGACAAGATGGTTCTGCCCGACCATTTCTTCAAAGGTTTCGGGGCGGACGCGGTCTGCCAGCGGCTGATAACTCATAGGAGACTCCTTTCAGGAAAGAGTATTTTCGTTGACGGTAAAGTGGCGGTGTACTTCTTCCCGGAGAGCAAGATGCTCCGGCCTTGACAGTTCCGGGTCTTCGGCGAGAAGGCGGCGCGCGTCGGAAAAAGCGTTCTCCATGAGGGCGGTTTCACGGCAAAGGGCGAGAAGTGGGAGATCGATCCCGCCACTCTGACGGAGAGAACGCCCTGATGCCGATGCAAGGAAATCTCCGGGGCCGCGCAGGGCAAGGTCACGTTCCGCAATCTCGTACCCGTCGTAGGTCGTGCAGAGGGTGCGCAGGCGTTCACGCGTGATGTCCGCCGCGCTGTCGGACACAAGAAAGCAATAGGATTTTTTGGCTCCGCGCCCGACGCGCCCCCGCAACTGATGCAGTTGGGAAAGGCCGAATCTCTCGGCGTTTTCGACCACCATCAGGGTGGCGTTCGGAACATTGATGCCGACCTCGATCACGGTCGTGGAAACGAGAACCGAGATTTCCCCGGTCGAAAAACGGTGCATAATCTCCTCTTTCTCGGAAGATCTCATGCGGCCGTGCAGACAGCCGACCGAAATGCCGGGCAGGGCCCCGGAGAGTTCTTCGGCGCAACCGACAGCGCTCAAAAGAGGAGCGGAGGAAGAGAAGAGCTGCCCCTTTCCCGCAAAGGCGCTGATGGGAACGGTTCCGTCTGCGTCTTCAATGCTCGGGCAGACGACAAAAACCTGCCCGCCGTCTTTGACGGTCTTTCGGATAAAATCATGCAGGCGATGGCGCAGGGCGTTTCCGATCAGATGCGTTTCCACCCGTTGTCTTCCGCGGGGCATTTCGGTAATGCGGGAAACGGCCAGGTCGCCGTAGAGCGCCAGTGCCAGCGTGCGCGGAATCGGGGTAGCGCTCATGACAAGCAGATGCGCCGCTTCGTTTTTTTCTTTCAGTACGGCGCGTTGCGCCACGCCGAACCGGTGTTGCTCATCTGTAACGGTCAGTCCGAGTTGCGAAAAAATCACATCTTCTTCCAACAATGCGTGTGTGCCGATAAGCACATCGCAACGGTCCTGCGGTTCCTCGGCCGTGAGCGCTTCCAGAATACGCTTTCTTTCGCTTTTCGGGGTAGAGCCGATCAGCAGTGCGGTTTTGACCCCGAGCCTTTCAAAAAGCGCGGAAAGATCGGCAAAATGCTGTCGGGCAAGAATTTCCGTCGGAGCGAGCAACGCGCCCTGCAACCCGTTCAGGAAAGCGATATAAAGCGCGATGGCGGCGCACACGGTTTTCCCGCATCCAACATCGCCGACAAGAATCCGCGCCATCGGTACGGCGCGGGTACCGTCTCCGCGCATATCGGCGGCAATCCCGCGCACGGCATCTTTTTGCGAATCGGTGAGTTCGTAAGGCAAAAGAGCAAGCAGAGCCGACACATTCTGCCGGACGCAGACAGGCGCGCTTTTTTCCCGGCGGCAAAAATCGGAGAGGGCGGTCGCCAAGGAAAAGGAGAGAAGCTCATCATAAACAATACGACGCAGGGCCGCGGAATTCCCTTCGGCATTTCCGGGTTCGTGCAGGGCGCGCAGTGCGGCCGGAAGAGAAGGAAATCCGTAGATTTTGCGCAGGGGTTCCGGTAAGGGGTCGGTCAACTGATCCACCAGAGGGAGCGCGGCGGCAACCGCCCGGCCGACGGCCTTGTGGGTCAGCCCTTCACTCAGCCCGTAACGCGGAACAAGATCCGGCAGACGGCCGCCTTCGGGAGCCTCTTCATAGGCGGGGTTTGAAAGTTGCAGTTTTTTACCCGACGTGAAAAATTTGCCGAAAAAACGGTACTGCTCCCCCACGCGAAACACCTTTTCGCAGTAAGGCTGATTAAAAAAAACAATCTCGATTTTTCCGCTTTCGTCAAATGCGCGGAATTTTGTCAGGGTCATGCCGCGCCGGATGGTTACGCTTTTAGGCGGCGTATCGACGGTCAGCAAAAAGGCATGCGTTTCTCCGTCTGCCATGACATCCGCAAGACGGCGGATATCTCCCCGGTTTTCATAGGCGGTGGGGAAGTGATACAAAAGGTCGCGCACGGTGAAAACCCCGATACGCGCGAAGGCCGCTTCCCGTGTTTTTCCGATCCCGGGCAACATCGATACGGAACTGTCGAGCGTCAGCGTAGCCATTTCACACCCCTCCTTTTTCTCTATTTTACAATAAAAATCCCCGTAACACAAGAGGCATAAAACAAAATAAATTAAAAAAGCGCGTCTCTTTCTCTTTACAAAAGCGTTGAACTCTGTTATAATAACTGTATTATGGGTGTATTTTCCGCTGAAAGGAGAAAAGCGCGGTGAAACAGCGTTTCCGCCGGAACTTTCCGGCCATAGATATCGCCGTTTGCGTCAGCCTCGGCTGCTGTATGCCGGTCATATTCCTGCTTCTGTCGGCGCTCTTCCCGGGCGTCCATGCAGCTTTCCCCGTTCTTGTTTCCGTTTTGGTATATTTGTCCTTGTTGTTCATATATGCCGGGTACCGTTTTCGCCAGCTGAGCGCAGACCGCGATATTTTTACGGCACAGACAGAGCCGGAGTCCCTGTACATCAGTCTGGAAGAGGTGCGTGCGCCCCTGCTGCTTTGTGACCGGAACGGCCGCGCCGTTTTCTGCAATCCCGCATTTCTGACGCTTTCCGGCCGGGAAAGCGTTCCGGCAGGCACTCCTTTTTCGGAGATTTGCACGCTCCGTTTTCCGGATGAACGGTCTTTCCCGGAGACGACGTTCGGTTCCCGGCAATGCCGGATTCTGAAATCCCCGTTCTATATTCGGAAGGAAACCTACAATCTGTTCCTGTTTGAAGATGAAACCGAAAAACAGGAAGCGCTCCGGATGTATGCCGATGACCGTGCGGTGATTGCGTACGCGATTATCGACAATCTGGAAGAGCTTTCGCAATTCGTGCAGGACAAGTATACGCGCGTCACGGCCCTTGTGGAAGAAAAATTGCGGGAGTTCGCGGCGGAAGCCCGGGGAATTCTGCGCGCGTATGACCGGAACAAATATCTGATTATTTTTGATAATTCCTATCTTGAACGGTGTCTGGACGACCGGTTTTCCGTTTTGGATGAGATTCGGAGCATCCGCGTCGGCGACAGCGTACCCGTCACGATCTCGATGGGGGTCTGCCGGATGCGGGGTGAAACGCTTGCTTCCCGCGAAGCGGCGGCGCAGTACGCGCTTGACCTCGCATTGCAGCGGGGAGGCGACCAGGTCGTATTTCGCGATGACGGAGACGTTTCTTTCTTCGGCGGAAAGACAAAAGCCGGCTACAAGCGTATCAACATCCGCGCCCGGGTGGCGGCAAGGGAACTGCTTTCTTTGATTACGCGGGCGGACAACGTGCTGGTGATGGGCCACCGTTTCGGCGATTATGATTCTTTTGCTTCGGCGGTAGGGCTGGCTCGTCTGGCACTCAGCCAGGGGGCGCGAGTCAATATCGTGGTCAACCGGGATGACGCAAATCTTGAGTCCTGTTTTACCAAGGTGAACCGCCTTTCGGAATACGACGGGCTTTTCGTTGACGGCGCGCGCGCCGAAGATTTGCTCGGTAGCGGAACGCTTCTGATTGTTACCGACGTGAACAATCCAAACTATGTGGAAGCTCCCGCTTTGATGAAACGAGCCAAAACCGTGGCGGTAATCGACCACCATATCAAAACCGTTACGTTCAATTCTGCGGTGAAGCTGGAATATATCGAGCCTTCCGCCTCCTCTGCATCGGAACTGGTATCCGAGATGATTGAATATGTGGCCGGGGAGCGCATCCTCCGTCCCGAAGAGGCCGAACTTCTGCTGTCCGGGGTGTTGCTGGACACCAAGCGGTTTACGCGCAATACCGGAACGCACACCTTCTCGGTCGCCCGCTTTTTGCGCGGAGCAGGGGCCAACCCGGAGGGGAGTTATGAATTCTTCAAAGCTACGCCGGAGGATCTGGCAAAAGAAGCGCGTTTCAACAGCGGCGTGGTGATTTACCGGAGGCAGGTCGCAATCGCTTCCTGCGACGGAGAAGATGTCGATATTTCGTACCGGGTCGCGGCGGCCAAAGCGGCGGACGGATTGCTGGGCGTCAAAGGCGTTACCACCGCTTTCGCTATCGTTAAAATTGAAAACACTGTGTATATTTCCGCCCGTTCGGACGGGTCTGTCAATGTTCAGAGGATTCTTGAACCGCTGAACGGCGGCGGGCATTTTGATGTGGCGGGGGCGCAGATACAAGAAGGAACCGTGGAGGGCGTGGTTGAAACGCTCCGCGAGGCGATTGATAACTATTTTGAAACACAACACAAGGAGGAATGAATATGAAGGTTGTACTGTTGCAGGACGTGAAAGGGCAGGGGAAGCGCGATCAGTTGATCGAGGTCTCCGACGGATACGCACGTAACTTCCTGTTGCCCCGCAAACTTGCCATAGAAGCGGATGCCAAGGTGATGAATGAAATTCGCAATAAAGAGGAAGCACGACAGTACCGCGTGGCGGAAGAACAAAAAGCCGCCAAGGCGTTGGCCGCCCGCCTTTCTTCCGTTACGCTGAAGATTCGCTGTGCTTCCGGCGCGGACGGAAAGCTGTACGGCGCCGTTACCGCCAAGGATGTGGCTGACGCGCTTGAAAAAGATACGGGAATCACCGTGGATAAAAGAAAACTGACGCTGTCAGAGCCGATTCGCTCCTATGGGATGTATACGGCGGAAGTCCGTCTTTACACCGACATTGTCGGCAAATTCAGTATTGTCGTTCACGACTGACAGCGGCCATGAATGAAGAACTGGGAAAACGCCTTCCCATCTCGATTGAATCAGAGCAGGCGGTCCTCGGGAGCATTCTTTCAAGACCGGACAGTTTTGAAAAAATCGCCGGTATCCTGAGTGAAGAGGATTTTGCCCAGGAAGAACACCGTAAGATTTTTTCCACCATGCGCTCCATGTTTACCGCCAGCAAGAGTATTGACCCGATCACACTGGTAAACAAACTGGTAGAGGACGGCGTGTACAACGAGTCCGGCGGGGTCGAATATATCCGCCAGATTGCCGTGAGCGTTCCGAACGCTTCCAATGTCGCGGAATATGCCCGCGCCATTCATGAAAAAGCGTTGCTCCGCCGGCTGATTTCCACCTGTGATGTCATTTCCGACAACGCGTATGGTGAACAGGGAACCGCGGCGCAGATCATTGACGACGCGGAACAGCGGATTTTTGAGATTGCGGAAAAACGCGGATCCCGGGAAATGCGTCTGCTCCGGGATGTTGCGCAGAACGTATACGAAGACTTGCAGAGGCTTTCCGAAAATCCGTCGGAACTGCGCGGGGTCGCGACCGGATACTCCGGTCTTGACAGCACCCTGGTGCAACTCGGGTACGGGGATTTTGTTATCGTCGGCGCGCGGCCGGCTATGGGTAAGACAAGTTTTGTTGTCAATATTGCGTCCAATGTTGCCAAGGCGACCAAAAAAGCGGTTTGCATCTTTTCTCTGGAAATGTCATCCGAACAGCTTGTCAACCGGATGCTTTCTTCCGAGGCACGTGTGGACAGCAGCGCCATGCGTCGCGGCTCTCTCACCCCCGACGACTGGGAGAGGCTTGCAAGCGCGGCGGCCGAACTTTCCGCCTGCGAAATATATCTGGATGATACCACCAACATTTCGGTTACGGATATGAAGGGGAAACTCCGTCGCGTCAAAAATCTCGGCCTTGTGGTAGTCGATTATCTCCAACTTATGCAAAGCGGGCGAAATATCGATAACCGGGTGCAGGAAGTATCGGATATTTCAAGGAACCTGAAATTGATGGCGAAGGAACTCGGCGTACCGATCCTTTGCTGTGCCCAGCTTTCCCGCAGTCCCGAAAAGAACCGCACCAGCAAAAAACCGATGATGAGCGACCTTCGCGACTCCGGTTCCATTGAACAGGATGCCGATGTCATCATGTTTCTGTATCGTGACGACTATTACGCCGAAAACAAGGAAGAACCAATCTCCGAAAACGATACCAGCGCGATCGAGGTCATTATCGCCAAAAACCGCCATGGCTCTACCGGAACGGTCAAAATGAATTTCGATAAAGCCTATACACGCTTCTATACAATCGATAATACAGGAGGAGCCCCGCCTGCATGAATTCTTTGCCGGACAGTCCGCTTTTTCGTTTTGCCTGTGAACGCGTATGCGGATTTATGGAAGAAACAGGCATGGCGGCGGGACTTTCAGGCGGCGTGCTTGTTGCGTTGTCCGGGGGTGCGGATTCGGTTTTTTTGCTGTATTTCCTTCATGCAATGAGGGAGAAAAAACCCTTTCCGCTGGCCGCTCTGCATGTGCATCATCATCTGCGCGGCGAGGAAGCCGACCGGGATGCCGCGTTCTGCGCGTCTTTGTGTCGCGAGTTATCCGTCTCTTTCTCCCTGTCACATGCCGATGTCCGGGCGGAAGCCGAGCGGTGCGGTCGCGGGATTGAAGAAACGGCGAGGATTGTGCGGTATCAGGCGCTTCGCAGGGAACTTTCGGCACACCCGGAGCTTTCCCGCATTGCGACGGCACATAATGCGACCGACCGGGCAGAAACGATGCTTTTACACCTTCTGCGTGGCGGGGGGCTGCGTGCTTTATGCGGGATTCCGGCATTAACCGGAGAATTGATGAGACCGCTTTTGCCGCTCACGGGACGCGAAATCCGCGCCGCATTACGGGAGGCGGGAATCCGGTTCGTCGAGGACAGTACCAACGACGACACCGCATACGCCCGCAACTATCTGCGGCATGAGATTCTCCCCCGGCTGGAACCGCTTGCCCCGGAACCGGAAAAAATGTTCGGCCGGACGGCGGAAATTCTTTCGACAGATGCCGCATATCTGGATTTTCAGACCGACGAAGCTCTGCGCCGCGGAAAAACCGACGAAGGCTTTCTTACGGAAAAACTGGCGGAATTGCCGGCCCCCATCCGGCGGCGCGTAATCGTCCGCCTTCATGAAGATGCGCGGGATGCGTGCGCATTTTCTCTTTCTCTCGGGCATACGCATATTTTGGAAATCGAAAAAAAACTGACGGAGAAAAAGTCCTTTCGTCTTTCGGTTCCGGCGGGGCTTTCTGCCGTTTCGGAAAACGGGTTCTTTTCGTTTCTTCCTTCCGGGCAAGCGCAACCGGAGAAAGAGGAGATTCTTTTGCAGGAAGGGGAAAACGCCTTTCCGGGCGGCTATATATTGACCGTCCGGCGGGAAGAAAACAGGACTTTTCTCGCTTGTTTTTCAAATCTTCACAAAATTGACACCAAGACGGCAATTTCTTCTGCTACAATAAGAGGGAATTTGCGTGCGAGAGTGCGCCGCGGCGGGGATAAATACCGGTATCGCGGGCATGATCACACGGTGAAAAATGTTATGAACGAAGTCGGCATTCCCGCCGGGATTCGTGCAGGTTACCCGGTGGTTGCCGATGAAGCCGGGGTGCTCTGGATTCCGGGCGGCCCGGTGCGCGAAAACCGAACACGGCATGAATAAAGCCATTCTTTGGAGGAAAAGATGAATAAAGACATTGCAAGAGTTATGATATCCGAGGAAGAACTGGATACGGTCATTACCCGGTTGGCAATCGAGATCGACCGAGACTATGCCGATACCGGCAGGCGCGTCCTGCTTCTCGGGATTTTGAAAGGTTCGGTCATTTTCATGGGTGAACTGATGAAAAAAATCACCATTCCCGTAGAGATTGATTTTATGAAAGTGTCCTCTTACGGCTCTTCCACAAAATCTTCCGGGAATATCAACATCCTGCTCGACCTCGTCCGTAAGGATATTGAAAAATGCGACATTATTATTGTGGAAGATATTATTGACAGCGGGCGCACGTTGATGTACTTGGTCGAATATCTGCTTCACAAAGGGGCGCACAGCGTCCGCACCTGCACGTTGCTCGATAAAGCATCGCGCCGTGAGGTCGATTTCCAGCCTGACTATGTCGGGAAAGTCATTGAAGATGAATTTGTAGTCGGGTATGGGCTCGACTATGATGAAAAATACCGGACGCTTCCGTATATAGGGGTATTGAAACCCGAAGTGTACGGCGTTTCCGACAATTAAGCATGTAAAGAAAGGCACGGATACTCTGCATGAAAGCGAACATGAAACATGTGGTCCTTCTTCTTCTGATGGTTGCCGTTTTCATTTTCGGAGCGGTTATCATTTCGGATATGGTGACGGAAAAAGAAACCTTCACCTACGGACAGCTTATCAAGCTGTTTGAGGAAGACAACGTAAAAAGTTTTTCCATTAACACGGACGGGTATATCACCATCGTCACAGCGGACGAAGTGCCGAAAAAGCACACGTATCGCTTTGCGTACCAGATGCAACTGGAGCGTGTGGAAAAATATGTGGCAGAAGGGCGCACATTGCCCGACGGAACCAAACAGCCGCTTCAGAACCTGGATGTAGCGGCCTGCGATTTCGAGCAGCCGGTCAATCGCCCGTGGATACTGGAATATCTGCCGTATATCATTCTGGTCATTCTCGTCGGCGGGTTCTTCATTTATATGGTAAATCAGACAACGGGCCGCGGCGGAAAGATGAATTCTTTTGCCCGGGCGCATGCCAAGGTCGGCGGTTCGCAGAAAAACCCCGTCAAGTTTTCCGATGTGGCGGGAGCCGATGAAGAAAAGGCCGAATTACAGGAAGTGGTAGAATTCTTGCGTGACCCGGGCCGATATACGAAGCTCGGCGCCAGGATTCCGCACGGCGTTCTGCTTGTTGGCCCTCCCGGAACCGGTAAAACCCTTTTGGCAAGAGCCGTGGCAGGGGAGGCCGGCGTTCCGTTCTATTCGATTTCCGGATCGGATTTTGTGGAAATGTATGTCGGCGTTGGTGCGTCTCGTGTGCGCGACCTTTTTGAAACGGCGCGCAAATCCCCGGCCAGCATTGTCTTTATCGACGAAATTGATGCGGTAGGACGGCATCGCGGTGCCGGCCTCGGAGGCGGACATGATGAACGCGAACAAACGCTGAACCAGCTCCTTGTCGAGATGGACGGCTTTGATAAGCATGAAGGCATTATTGTAATCGCCGCCACAAACCGCCCCGATATTTTGGACCCGGCGCTTCTTCGCCCCGGCCGTTTCGACCGGCAGATCACCGTGAACTATCCTGATATCAAGGGGAGAGAGGCCATTCTGCACGTTCACGCGCGCGGCAAGCCGTTTGAAAGCAATGTGGACTTTGCCAAGATCGCGCAAACGACCGTCGGATTTACCGGCGCGGACCTTGCCAATCTGCTCAATGAAGCGGCGTTGCTTGCCGCCCGCAACGGGCGTTCGCTTATCCGGAACGAGGATGTGCAGGACGCGTATATGAAGGTGGTCCTCGGGCCGAAAAAGAGCGCCAAAATACGCACGGAATATGACAACAGGCTCTGTGCTTATCATGAAGCCGGGCATGCGGTGGTTTCCTATTATTGCAAACATTCCGACCCGGTCAAGCATATCACGATCGTTCCTTCCGGCATGGCCGGCGGCGTTACCCTGTTAGTACCGGAGAAAGACCGTATGACGACATCGCGCGGGCAGATGACCGACGATATTATTGTCTCGCTCGGCGGCCGCGCGGCCGAGGAATTGGCGATGGATGATGTTTCCACCGGGGCTTCCAACGATATCCAAAAGGCGACGGCGGTTGCCCGGAATATGGTCACCCGATACGGCATGAGCGAAAAGCTCGGCACGGTCCTGTACGGCTCCGAGCATTCCGCCGACGAGGTCTTCCTGGGGCGCGATTTCTCCTCCGGTAAGAATTATTCCGAAAAAACTGCCGCGGAGATTGATGACGAAATCCGTTCGATCATCGATAAGGCATATGAAACCTGCCGCGAGATTCTGTCTCAGCATATGGATAAACTTGAATTGGTGGCCGGATATCTTCTGAAATATGAGACAATGGACGGCGATCAGTTCCTGGCGGCCATGGAGCGCGAAGGGATTACCTTTGCGGAGATTGAATCCATTGCCATCGAGAAAAAACGCAAAAGCGACGAAGAAGATGCCCGCGTGCGGGAAGAGGAAGAACGTCGCCGCGAGGAAGAGGAACGCCGCGCGCGCGAAGAATTTGAACGGCAATTCCCGGTTGCGGGACGAGATGATACCTCTGCCGGCCGCACCGACGACGACCAAAACAACGACAGAGGCTGACACGGCCGATATCGGTTATACGGAACAGGGAACGGTGGCTACCGTTCCCTGTTTTTCAAAGCCCAAAAAAGCAAGAAGTGAACGCGCAATTCCTCGTCAAATTACAAAAAGAAAGCGGCCGACAGGCCGCTTTCGGATTTTATAAACATATGTCCGGTCAGACCGAATGAATTCCGTTCTGCGGATCGCTGTTTGGGTCGATCTTGTGCCGCTGCATTTTGCGCCATTCAAAGAACTTGATGGCTACATTTTCAAAGAGTGCCAGAGAGAGAAGATCCTCTTCTTGCTCTTCGTAGGGCATTACGCGTTCGCGGAGCGACTCGATTTCGGGTTTCAGATCGTCTGCGGGGCGGTGGTCGATCGGGGGGAGGTCCCCGATGATCTTTTTCCGGAAGGAAGGATCGATCGGAGCCGGGGTCTTTCCGTACTCTCCGCGCACCAAACCGCGGAATTCTTTGGTGGTGCTGGAATAGCGATTACCGGAGATCACATTCATGACAGCCTGTGTGCCGACAATCTGGGAAGTGGGTGTAACAAGCGGCGGATAACCGGCGTCTTCACGGACGCGCGGAACCTCAGCCAGCACTTCGTCCAGTTTGTTCAGCTGTCCGGCGGCTTTCAGCTGGGATACAAGGTTGGAAAGCATTCCGCCCGGAACCTGATAACGCAGGGCATTGACATCGACTTTCAGCACTTTCGGGTCGATCAGGCCGCTGGCAAGGTATTCGGCGCGGATATCGGCAAAATACTTGGAAACCACATTGAGTTTTTCAAGATCAAGGCCGGTATCGTAAGGCGTTCCGGCCAGGGTGGCAACAATGGATTCCGTCGGCATTTGGGATGTGCCCATGGCGAGAGGAGAAATGGCGGTATCGATAACGTCCACACCGGCTTCGACGGCTTTTAAGATGGTCATGGACGCAAGGCCGGTCGTATAATGTGTGTGAAGCTGAATCGGAACCTTGACGCGCGATTTGATGGCTTTAACAAGCTGGAAGGCATCATAAGGTTTGAGGAGGCCGGCCATATCCTTGATACAGATCGAGTTTGCCCCCATATCTTCAAGTTGCTTGGCATAGTTGGCAAAGAACTCATTGTTATGGACGGGGCTGGTCGTATAACTGATGGCCGCCTGCACATGGCCGCCTTCTTTAACGGTTGCCCGGATAGCGGTTTCCAGATTGCGGGGATCGTTCAGCGCATCGAAAATACGGATAATATCAATCCCGTTGGCAATAGACTTCTGCACAAAATATTCCACGACATCATCAGAGTAATGGCGATAGCCGAGGATGTTCTGCCCGCGGAAGAGCATCTGGAGTTTTGTGTTTTTCACACGGTTCCGGATTGCGCGAAGACGTTCCCACGGGTCTTCATGCAGGAAGCGGAGACAGGAATCAAAGGTCGCTCCGCCCCATGCTTCCAGCGAATAATATCCGACCTGATCCATGGCTTCGAGGATGGGAAGCATCTGCTCGGTCGTCATCCGGGTGGCGGCAAGGGATTGGTGAGCGTCACGAAGGACGGTTTCTGTAATGAAAACTTTGGACATCGTATTTTCCCTTTCTTAATAACGGTAATCAGGCAAACCAGGTGAGAAAGACTCCGGCGGCAACGGCAGAACCGATAACGCCGGCCACGTTCGGCCCCATGGCATGCATAAGCAGGAAGTTGGTGGGGTTTTCTTTCCGGCCGACATCCTGCGCCACGCGCGCCGCCATCGGCACGGCGGAAACACCGGCACTGCCGATCAACGGGTTGATCTTTCCATGGGTCATGGCGCACATGAGCTTCCCGAAAAGAAGGCCGCCGCAGGTGGAGAGAATAAAGGCGCAAAGGCCGAGGGCGATAATCTTCAACGTATCAACGGCGAGGAAGTTCTGCGCGTTGGCGGTAGCGCCTACCGAAACGCCGAGGAAGATTGTCACGATATTGATGAGTTCATTTTGCGCGGTCTTGGAAAGACGGTCCGTGACGCCGCAGACATTGAAGAGGTTGCCGAGCATCAGGAAACCGACCAGCGGGGCGGCATCCGGAACGATCAGAACGACGATCAATGTAACGATGATGGGGAAGAGAACCTTTTCCAGTTTGCTGACGGGACGGAGCGTGGACATAACGATGGAACGTTCTTTTTTGGTGGTCAGCAGTTTCATGCAGGGCGGCTGGATCATCGGGATCAAGGCCATGTAACTGTAAGCCGCGATTGCAATGGCACCGAGGAGTTCGGGTGCCAGGATTTTGGTAACAAGAATGGCGGTAGGTCCGTCCGCACCGCCGATGATTCCGATAGCGGCAGACTGCATCGGAGAAAATCCGAGAATCAACGCAAAGAAGAAGGCGGCAAATACACCGAACTGCGCGGCCGCGCCGAGCAGAAGGCTTTTCGGGTTGGCAATCAGGGGAGAGAAGTCGGTCATGGCACCGATGCCGAGGAAGATCAGCGAGGGATAAACGCCGAGCTTCACACCGAGATAAATAATATCCACAAGACCGCCGGTATTGATGACTTCTTTGATCATTGCCGAAAGCATTACATGCCCGTTGGAAAAGACCTGGGCGTTATCGATACCGTATTTGGCGATATAATATTCATCAAAAAAGAGATCGGAATGCATGAGATTGGCACCGGGAAGATTGGCAAGTAACATACCGAAAGCAATCGGGATAAGGAGCATCGGTTCAAACTGTTTTACCACCGCGAGATAGAAAAGCACACCGATAATGACATACATGACCAGCGTTTTCCATCCCCCGTTCTGAAACAGTTGGGCGACCCCTGTATTGCTACAAAAGTTGCCTATGTTTTCGAGGATCTGATTCATACCGGGTATCCTCCCTGTCAGTTCAAGGAGAAGAGGATATCACCGGCGGCAACAGAGGAACCCTTGGAAGTATTGATTGCGGCAACTTTGCCGTCGCAGGGAGCGGGAATATCATTTTCCATCTTCATGGCTTCTAACACGCACAGGGTCTCGCCTCTTTTGACAGTGGCGCCGACGGCGACCTTGATTTCAAGAATCGTGCCGGGCATCGGGGAAGCGACGGGGGTAGAACCGGCAGGAGCGGCGACAGGCGCAGCTTTCGGAGCGGCGGGAGCGGCAGGGGCCGCGGCAGGGGCCGGAGCGGCGACGGGAGCCACAGGGGATACAGGAGCGGACGCGCCTGTGGCATCGGCTTCTTCAACCAGAACCTCGTAGGTGGTACCATTGACGGTGATATTGTATTTTTTCATTTTGATTTCTCCATTTCTCCGCGTGTGCGGCACTTTATTTTCTTTTGAAGGACACCACGCGGAAGCGGGTGGCGGGGGCGGATTCCGAGGCGGCGACTGCGGCACTCAGGACGGCAATCAGCTCACTGTCGTCCGTTGTCCGGTCGGAGACCTGAACGGTTGCGGCCGGAGCCGGGGTCGGGGCGGCGGGTTTATCCGGAATGCGGCGCATCGCATAACCGAGCAGTTCCAGCATAAGCCAGAGCAGAGCCAAAACGGCAAAAACGATCAGCATACCGATCAGCAACATCTGGGCCCCGTAAAGGACCGCGTCGCCAAAGGGAACGTTTTGTTGTCCTTTATCGATTTCCAGGAGAAGAAAAACAGGAAGTTTCAAGGTCTTACCTCCTTACAGGGGATTGACATTGTGCAGACGGGAGCGGACGGAACTTTTCGCCGCCAGCATCTGCAAAGCCGAGCAGATACATACGCGCAACTCGTTGACACTGACAATGTCGTCGATCTCGCCGAGGGAAGCCGCGGCTACCGGAGAGGCAAGAGAAGCGCGCCATTCGTTCATCAGGTCCTCGCGCGATTTATCGGGCGTGATCAGATTGTTCCATGCAAAGGCCACAGAGACTTCGGTGGAAAGAGCGCCGATTTCGCTTTCGTCAAGCGCATAGGCAATATCCGCGCCGAGGGCTTTGGAGCCGAGCAGGGAGAAGGCGGCGCCGATTGCGTGACCGAGGATTACGGTAACCTTCGGATTGACCGATTTCGCATAGGCCATGGCGAGCCGGGCAAGATCGGCGGAGAAGGGCGCGTTTTCGGATTCATCACAGACGGTAAGCCCCATGGAGTCAACCAAGGTGACGAGCGGAATCGAGAAAGCGTCGCAGAATTCGACAAAGCGGGCGGCCTTGCGCGCCGCGTCGGCAGTCAGCCGGCCTTCTTCAATGGCGTAAGAGGTTCCGAGAAAGCCGCATTTGACGCCGCCGACGGTTGAAAAAGCAGTCGTCAGTACCGGTGCGAATTCATGGGAGACTTCCAGGAAAATCCCGTTGTCGGCCACGGCGGAGATCGCCGCGTTGACATCTCCCGCAAAATCACGGTTGCCGAGCATCCGGTTCAGGTTGTCGGCCGTACCTTCCATATGTACGCCTTCTCCCGCGCAATCGGGCAGATAGGAGAGAAGATTGCGGGCATATACGATCGCTGTCTGGCGATCTTCTGCCGCATAGGCGGTGATAGGCGCTTGCGAGTCACGGCTGCCGGCAAATTCGGGCGAAGTAACGTACAGATTGGCGTTTCTCGCTTTTACGGTGAAGTCAAACATGGCGGCGACGGATGCCATCGTTCCGATACAGTTGCCGGTGATAACGGCGATCTGCGGAACGGTACCCGACGCGGCGGAAACCGCTTTCATAATCCGGCTGTAAGCCGCGAGTGCGGCGGCTCCCTCAAAAATATCGGCTCCGGCACAATCAAACATCCCGACAACGGGCGCGCCGTTTTTCAGAGCCATATCGTAAAGCATGCAGATTTTTTTGGCGTGGTTTGCATCCATTGCGCCCCTCATGCGCGCTCCGTCCTGGGCAAAGGCATACACAAGACGGCCGTCCACGGAACCGTAGCCGCAAAGCACCCCTTCCAGTTCGTCGTGTTCCGCTTCCGCATATTCGCAAAAGTTCCTCTTTGTGAAAGCGCCCAGCTCCACGAAGGTGTCCTTATCGAAAAGCGTGCCGAGATTGTTTCTGGCCTCCGACTGAGACAGATCGGAAAGCGACGCTTTCAGCTCCTCCGCCGTCGGTAAAACAAAAGCGGTTTTCAGATTTTTGTACTTGTCCAAGATACTGTACGATTTGCCATAGGCAAATCTTCTCCTTCCGTAAATTTTTCGGACTTCCGGGAAAGTCCAAATTCCACCGCATATCACTATATCACAGAAAATCGGCTCTGTCAAGAATTTACTGTTTATATTTAAGAAATTTATAGGTTTCCCGCGCGTGAGCCGACAAAGACGCTCCGGAAAGAGAAATAAAAAGAACGCCGGAGCGGCGTTCAGGATTGAAAGGCCGAAAGCAACGTAATGCGCTTGGAGGCGTAACGGTAGGCCGCTTCAAAGTTCCCGGCTTCCCGATGGCAGGTTTCGAGATCGGAATACAGGCGGAAAAGAAGGTAGGCCGATGCTTCCGGCGCGGTCTTTTCTTCCTCCACGGCCAGAAGGAGCGGGAGAGCTTCCGTATATTTCCGGTTCCGGATCAGCGTACGCGCCTTGACATGCTGTCCGAGTAAACGGTTGCGATAGGGATAATCGGGATCATCGGTAAGATACGCATAGGTTTCTTTTCCCGTAGCGTCAGCCGCTGCAAGCAGGTATTTTTCTTCCGGAAAATCGCGGCGCGGCGCGTTGACGTTCTCACAAATGGCGATATACAACATGGCCTGCGCAGTGATCGCCCCGGTCGGATATACGGTCTTTCCGGCGTAGTTGGTCGCCTCGTTGCAGTAAACGAGCGCGGTCTCCATGTTCCCGCAGTGGAAGGCCTGCTTCCCGCACTCCAAAGCCGAGGACGCTAAGATCAGGGCCAATTCATCATCGGGTTCCCCCGGCAGGGATTCACAAAGGCGAAAACATTCATTGAACTTTTTTTCCCGATACAAGCTGCTGATTTGCGGCATGGCTTCGCGTTTTTGGTATGCGGAGCTGTCTTCCTCGTCGTCGATCAAATAAGAAAGCGGAACCGATAGCTCATGCGCCAGATAGCGCAAAGTGGGCAGAGACGGATTGGCGGTGTTACGTTCAATGGCACAGAGCATATTGGGCGTTATCCGGTCTCCCGCCAGGGTGGCCTGCGTCATTTTTTGCTCACGCCGGAGCATTTTGATTTTTTCGCCGAGTTTCATGGAATCCTCCGGATTTTTAACTTTTTCGTTATTGTACCATGCCGGAGCCGGGAAAGCAAGGTGAAAAGTAAAAATAATTTACTTTTTTATAAGCAGGGCCGGGCCGGCAGTACGGACTGGCCCCCCTGTCAGGAAGCGCCGGCACCGAAATCATAAATATCATCGATTTCGGTTTCCGTGATGTCATCGCTCAGACGGTGAATGCGCGTATAGGCTTCCGGTACTGTACCGACGATGATCGTCTCGGAAATCGGATAATCGTTTCCGAGAGGGAGTTGCACCGGGTGGCTGGGGATCAGCAAAACCGTGCCGATGCTGATATGGAAATTGACGCGATGCAGGGTCTGATTGATACCGACCTCCGTGAATTCACTGGTAAAATAGGCATGCAGATCGCGCGAAAGATGAACGGGGATTGAAAGGGTGTTTTCGCTTTTCCAGAAATTGATTCCGAACAGGGAAGTAACGGGAATACGGACGGTCAGGGAGCTTTCTTTTTCCATGCGGTCGAGAATTCTCAAAACCAGTAAGGTACGCAATTCGGCAAGAGAAGCCGTATCGGTCTCAAGAGAAGAAACGGTTCCGTCCTCTTTGTAGCGGATCCGGATGGTACGGGAGAGTAATTCTTTGTATTGCGGGAGCGATTCTTCTATCGTACCTTCAATGGCACGGTTCACGGAAATCCGGAGCTGTTTTTCGCAAAGGCTTTCCAGGATGGATGCAAACTGGCGGTTGACGAGCAGAAAAATAAGAAGAAAAACGAGTGCTGAAAAAAGTGCGGCGATGACGGGCGAATTTTTTCTCCTTCTTTTCCTTTTGCGTTCCGAAAGATAAAAATGCCGTGTGCTACTCAAAATATCACCCCCGTACAGCATATGCCGCACGGGGGCAAAAGGTTATCGGCAGGCAGGCTCGGTCTTCTCGTCGTTCTGCGGTTCTTTCGGTTCTTTTTGGCTTTCTTCCGACCATGTGACGGCGGCCAACGGGTTTTTGCGCATGGCGTCCTCCATGTCCCGGTCGGAAAGGTGGGTATAGATTTGCGTGGTATTGAGTTGCGCATGGCCGAGAATGTCTTTCAGCACACGCACATCCACCTGCCCGGTCTGATACATCAGGGTGGCCGCGGTGTGCCGCAGTTTATGCACCGACATGCCTTTTTGCGCAAGCCCGGCCTTTTCAAGATATTTATAAACGATATGCTGTACCGATTTGTTTGAGATGCGGTTTCCCTGACCGCTGATGAAGAGCGCGTTTGCGTCGGCTTCTTTCGGATGTTCCTGTATCCGGATTTCCAAATAACCGGCGAGGGCATCCCGGCAGGCATCATTCAAATAAATGATACGTTCCTTACTGCCTTTTCCGAAAACGCGCAAAGAACGGAGAGAACGGTCAATATCCGTCAGGCTGATCCCGACCAATTCGGAAAGGCGCATCCCGCAGTTCAGGAAAAGCGTCACAATTGCAAAGTCTCGTTTACGAAAACGCGAGTTTTCATCCTGTGCAATGCTGGCAAGTAACGCCATACTTTCCTCTGCCGACAGATATTTTGGCAGGGGCTGATCCTGTTTCGGGGATTTAATATTTTTGGTCGGATCAAAGTTCTCATAGCGGCTGTCCAAGGTGGAAACATAGCGGAAGAAAGATTTCAGTGCGGAAAGTTTCCGTGCGCGGCTGCGTTTTTCGTTTTCGCGGTCTGTGGCGGCATAGGACAAAAAATCAATGATATCTTCGCGTGTCAGACAGAGCACATACGCGAGGTCAACGGTGGAAATGTCGGTTTTCCGGAACGCGTCTCCATGCAGCGGAAGATCCTTTTCACTTGCGATAAGATAACGGAAAAAAGTACGCAGGTCCAGCAGATATTCGAGCGCCGTTTTTTCGGAGCAACCCTCGATGGCAATTTTGTGGCGGATGAAGTTCTGCACAACGGCGGGAACGGTTTTGAATTCTTCGGAGCGGAGCAGTTTGCCTTGCATAAGTTCTCCTTGTAAATGGTATTTCTCAAAGAAATTATACAAAACCGGCAGATTGAGAAGTGTACAATTTGTAAACATTTCGACTTCGTCTTGCAATCCTTCCGAAAAGGCGATATCATAAATGATGAAGTAAAAAGGAGACAGCAAATGGGATTTATTAAAAAGAACTCATACCATATCACCCGCCTTGTCATCAATCAGGTCGGGATCATTGTTTTTTCGCTTGTCATCAACATGACCGTGACCGTCATGCCGAAAAATCTGCAGGAAAGCATGTCGATCGTCGCGTCGGCTTTTGCCTCGGTGTTTTACCTTTTCCTTGTGTTTTATGCCATGCGGGAAGCCGGAAACCGGGATAGCGTGAAAATTAACGACGGCCGGATGAAGCATGACGCAATCTTCGGATTGAAGGTGGGGCTTCTTGCCGCGGTCGTGAATTATTTCTTTTCGTTCCTCATGCTTATCGGACTGATTTTTACCGGAACGGCTTTTGGCGAAACGTTGTTTGAGACGGCGCTCACGGTGACGAATTTTATTTTACAACCGATGTACAGCGGGATGATTTATGCGGTGCTTCGTGCGCTACCGCAAACGCTGATACGCGCCGGGGCGGTCGTTTGCTATTTGATCACGCCTGCGCTGGCCGCAGTTTCCGCGTGCATCGGCTACAATTACGGTTGCCGGCATCCGCAAGTCGAAAAAAAACGCTGAACCGGACTTCTCAATCGGTTTATTCCTTCATATATTGTAGCAAACTGTATGGGGGGATTTTATGATGAGAAGATCTGAGAACGAGAAAAGACGCCCGTTCTGTCAGACGGCCGGCGTCTTTTTTCTCTTGCTTTTATTTCTGGCGGCCGGATTCCTTGCCGCATATCTTTCGGGAACACGTGCGGGAACCGCGTCGGTTTCTCCGGCGGCGGTCGGTTACCCGACCGTCATCATTGACGCAGGGCACGGCGGGGAAGACGGCGGGGCGGTCGGCGTGAACCGCGTGCTGGAGAAAGACCTGAACCTCACAGTCGCCCTGCAACTTTCCGACCTTTTGCGTGTGGCGGGCGTTCCGGTCATCTTAACGCGGACGGAAGACCGGATGCTGTACGGGGAAGAGGGGAACCGGAAAGGCCGGAAGAAGGAATTTGATCTGAAAAACCGGCTTCGCGTTGCCAAGGAACATCCCGATGCCATCTTCGTCAGCATTCATATGAACAACTTTCCGGAGGCGAAATATCATGGCTTACAGGTCTATTACGCCGGTCGGACAGAAGGAAGCCGGGCGCTGGCCGAAGCCATTCAGCGCGCGGTCGTTTCCTCTTTGCAACCGGAAAATAAGCGCGAAGTGCAGGAAGCGACTTCCGCAATCTATCTTTTGGACGGAGCTGTCGGGAGAGCGGTACTGGTCGAATGCGGCTTTCTTTCAAACCCGGAAGAATGCGCCCGCCTTTGCGAAAAAGATTATCAGAAGCGATTGTGCTTTTCCTTATTTTGTGGTATCATGGAATATATCAATCAAACAGGGGGTTGGGGATGAAAGCGCCAAAACCGGTCTTTACTTGCCGCGAGTGCGGTTGCTGTGTGTCAAACTGGGTAGGACGTTGTCCGGAATGCGGGATGTGGAATACCATGGAAGAGGAAATGCCCGCCCCGCCCCCCGGCACGCCCGCATCCGGGGGCAGGGTTGCCGTTCCGCATAAACTTTCCGAACTGGAAATCCCGTCTTATATGCGGACCCCGAGCGGAACCGGTGAACTTGACCGCGTCCTCGGGGGCGGGATTGTGTCCGGTTCAGTCATTCTGCTGTGCGGCGAACCGGGAGTCGGAAAATCCACGCTGCTTTTGCAGATTTGTAACAGCCTGTGTCGGGATAAGCGGGTGCTGTATGTCTCGGGCGAAGAGTCGCGCGGGCAGATCAAACTCCGTGCAGAGCGGCTCGGCGTCGGGGAAGGGGAACTCTATCTCGTCAGCGAGACAGACCTGGACGCGATTCTTGCGGCTACCCAGAAGTTGCGCCCCGACATCCTGATTGTTGATTCCATCCAAACGATATACAGCGCCCGTTCCCGCTCGATGGCGGGGAGTATCGCACAGGTCCGGGAATGCGCCGCCGCTTTTATTGGTCTTGCAAAATCCGACGGGCCGGCCGTTTTTCTCGTTGGCCATGTCAATAAAGAGGGCGGCATCTCCGGGCCGAAGGTCCTTGAACACATGGTGGATTCCGTGCTGTATTTTGAGGGGGACAAGCAACAGACATACAGGATTATCCGCGCCATGAAAAACCGTTACGGTTCTACCAACGAGATCGGGGTCTTCGATATGACGGAAGGCGGTCTTCGCGAAGTTCCGAACCCGTCCGAAGTATTGCTGCATGACCGCACATCGGCCGCCGGCACCTGTATCGGGTGTGCCATGGAAGGCACAAGACCTCTGATTACCGAGATACAGGCGCTTGTGTGTCCAACCGTCTTCCCGGCTCCGCGCCGGACATCGGACGGGTTTGATTATAACCGGATGTGCCTGCTTCTTGCGGTACTGGAAAGACGGTTAAGCCTGCGTTTTTCCGTCCATGATGTGTATTTGAATATTGCCGGTGGAATCCGCCTTTCCGAGCCGGCGGCCGACCTGGCAGTGGCCTGCTCACTGATCTCGGGTATTCTGAATCGTGCTTTCCCCTCGGAACTCATCGCCTTTGGGGAAATCGGTCTGGCCGGAGAAATCCGCCCCGTGACGCATGCAGAAGCGCGTGTGAATGAAGCCGTTCGCCTCGGGTTTAGGCAGATTCTTCTCCCCTCCCGTTCGGTGAATGAACGCGTCCGGGTGCCGGAAGGGGTTTCTTTGATCGGAATTTCTCATGTTGCGGGGGTTTTGCCGCATCTTTTGAAAAAAGAGTCCTAAAAAGACCTGCTGCGGCATACATATCTTGTAAGGGATATTTTCTCGGAGGGGATATGGTATTTTTATCGGTCTTTTCGCTGGTCTTTCTGGCGGAATTAGGTGACAAAACACAATTACTCATGGTCAGTCTCGCTTCCCGGTACGGGCTATGGCGCATCCTCGGCGGCGTACTGCCGGCCATCGTTCTCCTGTCTTTGTTGGGGACCGGCGTCGGCGGCCTGCTTTCCGCTGTTTTGTCTGCCGGCATCATACGCTTTTTCAGCGCGCTGGCTTTTCTGATTTTTGCCCTGCTGTGTTTGCGGCGTGAAGAGGAAAAGACGGAAAAAAGGAGCCGCGGTTCGGTGTTTTTCATATTTTTCACTTTTTTTCTCGCAGAGCTGGGAGATAAAACACAGTTCTCCGTCATTGCGTCTTCCGCTTCCGCGCTTCCCGGGGAACGGTGGCAGGTGGCGCTTGGCGGGATGGCCGGCCTTGTTCTCGCGGATGCCGTCGGGATATTTATCGGTCGTCTGCTAAAAAAACGAGTGAATGATCGCATTTTTTCGGCACTTTCTTATGCGGTCTTCACGCTTTTCGGCTTTTTCGGACTTTACCGGGCGCTCCCCGCCGTGTGCGGAGGATCCTTTTTCCTTTGGCTTACGGGCGCGGCGTTCCTTTTTGCGCTTCTCAGCGCAGGAATCTATCGAAATAACAGGAGACGGAAAAACAATGAAAAAACCGACCGAACCGGAGCGCAATCCCTTCCCGTACACCGATTCCAATAAGCGATATCATACCTATAATTATTATTTGCGCCGCCGTTACGGAGGGAAATGCGTCAAAATCCCTCTCGATGGCGGCTTTTCCTGCCCGAACATCGACGGACGCGCGGGATACGGAGGTTGTATCTATTGTTCCGCGAGGGGAAGCGGCGATTTCACCTTTCCGGGGTTACCTGTCGCCGAGCAGTTCCGCCTGCAACGGGAACGGATGGGGAAGAAGTGGGAGACGGCACGTTGCATTCCGTATTTGCAATCGAATACAAACACCTATGCGCCTGTCGAACGGCTCCGTGCGCTCTATGATGAAATACTGGCGTTGCCCGATTGCGTCGCCTTTCATATTGCGACCCGCGCGGACTGTCTGCCGGAAGAGGTGACAGAACTTCTCGCCGAGATTTCCGAAAAAATTGATCTGACGGTGGAACTCGGCCTGCAAAGCGTGTCGGACGCGACGGCCGAACGAATCAATCGCGGCCACACATTCGCGGATTTTTTATCTGCGTTTTCCCGTCTGCGCCGTGAAGCGCCCGGCGCGCGCATTGCCGTTCATCTGATTGACGGGTTGCCCGGGGAAGACCGTGACGCAATGATCGGGAGCGCGGTGACAGTCGGCGAACTGAGGCCGGACGAAATCAAATTTCATCTTTTGGATGTGTTGCGCGGAACGGAATTGCATCGACTGTATTCGGCAGGGGAGTATCGCCCGCTTGAAAAAGAGGCGTATACCGAGATTCTCGTCAGCCAGATCGAACGGCTTGACCCGCGCATTGTCATCAGTCGCGTGACCGGAGACGCCCCTTTTTCGGAACTTGTGGCTCCCGACTACACAAGGAAAAAATTCACGCTTATGAACGCAATCGACCGGGAATTTGTCCGCCGGGACACGTATCAAGGGAAAAAAGTGGTTAAAACGCACAAAGAAACGGAGAATATTTCTACAAGCGTTGATTAGAACTTACAAATATTCCGTTGCATTTCAAGAGAATTTCCTGTATAATATAGATATGCGGCGTGGCATGTACACATCGCCGCCGGACAGTACATCCCGGGCGCACAGCGCACTCGGTTTACAGAAATACAGAAAAGGAGACTTCTTATGCAAACCTATCCCACCAAAATGTTACGCAATGTATGCCTGCTCGGCCATAGCGGAGCCGGGAAAACTTCGCTGGCGGAAGCAATGCTGTTTTTAGGCGGAACGACCGACCGCCTCGGAAAGATTCCTGATGGGAATACAGTTTGTGATTTTGATTCCGAAGAGATCCGGCGCGGATTTTCGCTTTCCGCTTCCGTAGCCACGGTCGAATACCGTGATGTAAAGATCAATATTCTGGACGCACCCGGCTATTTTGATTTTGAGGGTGAGATGCGCCAGGTCGTTCGTGTTTCTGACAGCGCCATCATCGTGGTTGACGGAAAGAACGGGCCGGAAGTCGGCACGGATATTGCATGGGAATATGCCACCGCCGCCGGAATTCCGCGCACCTTCTTCATCAACCGTTTTGACGACGGGGAAGCGCGTTTCAAAAAAGCCTATGATAAGCTGACAGAGCGTTACGGCAAAAAACTCTGCCCGTTGCTGATTCCCTGCATTGACGGCGATAAGGTCACGGGATTCCTCTATCTGGTCGATATGCAGGTATATACGTTTGATTCTCACAGCGGCGAGGTCGTCAGTACGCCGATTCCCGAGCAGTTCATGTCTGTGGCCGGGGAATATCGTGAAAAACTGGTCGAAGCCGCCGCCGCCACCAGCGAGACGCTGATGGAAAAGTACTTTGACGGGGAAGAAATCTCCCATGAAGAACTGGTGGAAGCCATTCATGAAGGCATTATCCACAATGAAATCATCCCTGTTTTCTGCGGTGCGGCCGCAAAATTATGGGGTATCAAATCGCTTCTCAATACCATCGTGGATTCCTTTCCGCGCCCGACCGTCCGCGGCGTTGAAAGAATTATCCGCGACGGGGAAGAAGCCACCCTTCCGATCGATCGCGACAGCGCGGAAACATCGATTTTCGTTTTCAAGACCGTTGCCGACCCGTTCGTCGGGAAAATGTCCTATTTCCGCGTGATGGAAGGCACGCTTTCGCGCGATGCTGCCCTGCGTAATACACAAAACGGCGGAACCGAGAAATTCAGCCGGTTGTTTGTTCCGTGCGGGAAAAAACAGAGCGAGGTCGATGCGCTTTCCTGCGGCGACATCGGGGTCATCACCAAACTCAACGCCACCGGAACGAACGATACGCTGACCACCCGGCAGGAAAACTTCGCCTATGTACCGACCGAGTATCCGCATGCGTATTACGGCCGTTCCGTCAGCGCGGCCAAGGGTGAAGAAGACAAACTTTCGTCCGCACTTGCACGTTTTCTCGAAGAAGATTCCACTCTTCGACTTGAAAATAACCCCGAAACCCGTCAGTTGCTGGTCTTCGGGCTGGGAGACATCCATCTGGACGCGCTGGCCTCCAAGTTGAAATCGCGTTTCAATCTGTCGGTCACGCTCGGAGAACAGCGTATCCCCTATCGCGAAACTATCCGAAGCCGTGTGGAAGCAGAAGGAAAACACAAAAAGCAATCGGGCGGGAGCGGCCAATACGGCCATGTCAAAATTACTTTCTCGCCCGGGGAAGAGGAAGGGCTTACCTTCACCGAGAGCGTTTTCGGCGGCGCGGTTCCGCGCAATTTCTTCCCGGCGGTTGAAAAAGGTATCCAGGAATCGATGCAACGCGGCGTTTTGGCAGGCTACCCGATGGTACGGCTGGCGGCGGATCTCTTTGACGGTTCCTACCATCCGGTAGACAGCAACGAAATTTCCTTCAAACTGGCGGCTGTTCTTGCTTATAAAGACGGTATTCCGCGGGCCAATCCGGTTCTTCTGGAACCGGTCGGAGAATTGCGCGTCAGCATCCCGGATGAATACGTCGGGGATGTAATGGGCGATCTTAACAAGCGCAGAGGCCGCGTCATGGGCATCGAGCCGACAGAGGAAAGGCCCGGATATCAGACGGTTCTTGCCGAGGTGCCGCAGGCGGAAATGACCGATTACGTGATTGCGCTTCGCGCTGCAACGCAGGGGCGCGGCCGTTTTGATTACACCTTTGCCCGGTATGAAGAGGTTCCGTCCTCGGTAGCGGAGAAGGTCATCAAGGCGGAAAACGCCGGATAAAATACAAGGGCGGGAAAATTTCCCGCCTTTCTTTTTGACAACTCTTAACTTTCTTTTTGTCAACCCTTGACAAAATGTGAACTGTTTGTTACAATATCTCTGAAAACTTATGAAAGAGGTTATTTTTGTGGCAGATATACGAAACGAGACCGAAGGCATTGTCACCGTGCAGGAGAACGGCGCAGAAGCAGGGAAAGAAACAAAAAAGAAAAAACGTCGCCGCTTCGGAGACCGCCGTGACGGCCGTCGCATCCGCACACTGCCGGCGATGACCGCGTTGATTCCGTTTTTGATGAAAGTGCGTTCTGACGCGCAAAATCATTTTGAAGATGAAATTGATATTACCAATATTGAAACATACCTTGAAAAGAAACATGAAGAAGGGTATATCAATATGGGGATTCTTCATCTGATCCTGGCAAGTTATGTGCGCGCCGTGGCGCAGCGCCCCGGGATTAACCGCTTCGTTGCCGGACAACATATCTATTCAAGGCCCGATGTTGTCGGCGTTATGGTCGTCAAGAAGAAAATGTCGCTCGATTCTCCCGACACGACCATCAAAGTGAAGTTCGACCAGCGGGATACGGCGGTGCAGGTATACGAGAAGTTTGAGGCCACGGTAAAAGAAGCCTTATCACAGACGACAAACTTTGATAAAACCGCAGGGATTTTGCGCCGTATTCCCGGTTTACTTCTTCGTTTTACGGTCGGATTTATGCGTTTTTTGGATTATTTTGGCCTTTTACCGAAAAAATTACTCGACGTCAGCCCATTTCACGGGTCTTTCATCATCACCAGCATGGGCTCGCTCGGGATCAATGCCATCTATCACCATCTGTATGATTTCGGAACGCTTCCCGTCTTTCTTTCCTATGGAAAAAAGTATACAAAGGATGTCATTAACGAAGACGGCACCGTGGAACGCCGGCACTTTATTTCTTTCCGCGTAGTGACGGACGAGCGGATCTGCGACGGATATTATTACGCTTCTGCGTTTAAGATCATCAAGCGACAGCTCCTTCATCCGGAACTTCTGGACGCCGAAATGGAGACATATCTGGAGGATATTGACTGATTGCCCGGTAGTTGCAACGCTTTCACTCTCAAAAGCCGCCCGAGGCGGCTTTTTTGTTTTTTTGTTTATTTTTTCGCGCGCTCTTTACTTTCCGGCCGGAATCTGCTACAATATTATTATGTCGATTACACGGGAAACCGGAGGAGAATGATGGATAAAACCGCCTGCTTTGCCGAATTTGTGCGCGGAAAAAGGACGTTGCTTGTGCCGCACGCGCATGAAGACTCTTTGGAGTTTATCGAAGTCTTACGCGGTACCGCGCGGATTCATGCGGGGCTGGACGAATTTTCCGTCTCCGCCGGAGAAATCCTTCATCTTGTGCCGGGAATCGTGCATTATGCCGAAGCGGAAAACGGGGAATGCTATCTTCGCACCCTGACTTATCGGCAATCCGCCGTTTTCCTCGCGGGCCGGTTCGAGCGCGAGATTTTTTCTCTCTTTTTGATGCAGACGGAAAACCGGATTCTGCGTTTTTCCGCGGAGGATCCGCTCCGCGCGCAACTTTCCGCACATATGGAAAATGCCGTTTCGGAATATCTCGGAAAAGAATTGATGTACGGGAGCCTGGTACTGGCAGAAGTCTGTCACATGGCGGCCTTGCTCCTGCGTTCTTACAGTTACGGTACGGAAGGGGAACTTCCGCTTGACGGGATGATGCGCCTGCGTCCTGCGCTGGAGTATATTGAAGGGCATTATGCGGAAAAGCTGACGCTTGCCGGGCTTTCTTCGCTCCTTTCTCTGTCACCGGACCGGTTTGGCCGCTTCTTTCGCGAGACGGTAGGAGTAACGCCGATCGATTATATCAATACCGTCCGTATCGGCCATGCGATGCAGGAGCTTCTGCGTTCCGACGAACCTGTTTTTGCGGTGGCGCATGCATGCGGCTTTCCGGACAGCGGACATTTTCATCGCGTATTCCGTGAGCGTTGCGGAACAACACCGGCATCGTTGCGTTTGCTTCGCCGCCGGATGCGCGAGGACCGAGGTGAAGAAGAATGACCCCTGTTGTATACGATTTGATAAAACTGCTCTGTCTTTTTTTCATCGGGAGCTTTTTCGGCTGGGTGCTTGAGTTGTTCTATCGGCGCTGTGCGCACAAAAAATGGCAGAATCCCGGATTTTTATTAGGACCGTGTCTCCCGATTTACGGTTTTTCCACAATTTGGCTTTATTTTTTGTGTTCACGGGATCTTTCGTTTATTTCTTCGCCGTTTTTGCGCGTTTTGTTTCTTCTGTTTCTGATTACGCTTTCCATGACGTTGATTGAATATCTGACCGGTTTGTTTTTCACCAAAGTCATGAAGGTGAAATTGTGGGATTATTCCTCCTGCAAGTGGAATATCGGCGGTATTATTACTCCGGTCTTTTCGCTGGCATGGGGTGGGATCGGTCTCCTTTATTATTATCTGCTTCATCCGCATATTGAAGCGATTCTTGCATATGTGCTGGCCAGGCCGATTTTTCTCTTCCCCCTGGGCATATGTTTCGGGATTTTTACGGTTGACGTATTCTTTTCCTTTCAACTGGTGGCCAGGATTCGCGCATGGGCGATCCGCAACAAGATTACGGTGCGGTATGGCATGTGGCAGGAAAGCATGGCCAAGCGCGCGCACGGCGTTGGCATTTGGCTGATGTGGCTTATAAGTATCCGGAACCGTATCAGAAGTCATCTTTCGGAAAAAACAGAAAACAAAAAAGAAAATAACGAATAAAAATCCGGCGAGGACGATAAAAAGTCCTCGCTTTTTATATGATTTGCACAAAAACGTTGCGGATTTCATTGTGCAATATGGAAAAACGGTGATACTATTAATTTTTGTAATACAAATATAAAAAATATTCAATCAAAAACCCATTGACAAATGGTTTTTGCTCATTTATAATATGTCCATATTTCAATTTTCCGTCCGGTTAGACAGGTTTTTGCCGATAGCGGGCGAGATTTTGAAAGTATGTAAAAAATTCATCCATCCTATATGTATGAAGATTTGTAATACAATGTGCTTTTCGGATTGTGAGCGGTTCGCTTATCAATAAATAAAAATCAAGAAAGAGGTAAAGGAAATGAAACAGTTTTTCAAGAAGTGCATGTCCGTGTTATTGGCCGGCTCCATGTTGGCTGTAGCGTTGCTCGGCTTTTCGGGTTGCGGGAAAGAAGTCGGCTTTTTCATCGGAGCGTCCGGACCGCTGACCGGTGACGCTGCTTCGTATGGTATTGCCGTTCAGAGAGGCGCTCAGCTTGCGGTAAAACAATTGAATGAAAAAGGCAACGTAAAATTCCGTTTTGAGATCAAAGATGATGCCGCTCTGGCCGGAACTGCCGGAGCCAACTACGATCTGCTGTTCGATGCCGGGATGCAGGCATCTCTTTCCGGAGTGACCTCCGGTGCGGCAGAGGCTTTCGTGGACAAAGCCGGAAAAGACAAACTTTTCTGCCTGTCTCCTTCCGCTTCGGCCGATCCTGTTATCGAAAAAAATGACTATTCTTTCCGCCTTTGCTTCGGGGATCCCGACCAGGGGAAACTGGCGGCGCAGTGGATTAAAGAAAATATGCCTACCGGCAAAATCGGCGCGCTCTATAACACCAGCGATTCGTATTCTTCCGGTATCTATACCGCTTTCCAGGCAGAAATGGGAACGCTCGGGCTGAGTTATACGGAAAAAACCTTTGACAACGAGAACAAGTCCGATTTTTCTTCGCAGGCGGATGCTCTCAAAGATTGTGACGTGATTTTCCTTCCGTTCTATTACACGGAGGCTTCTCTTTTCACAAAGGCCGCGACGCTGAAGGGATGCCGCGCTACTTACTTCGGTTGCGATGGATTTGACGGGATTTCCGATATGATTTCCGATGTCAAACGGACGAATCGCGTTATGTATATCACGCCTTTTGATATTGAATCCCAGGACCCGAACACGAAGGCCTTTGTTGAGGCGTTCCGTGCGGAATACAACGCGGACCCCGACCAGTTCGCAGCGGACGCTTATGACGCGATGATGGTCATTGCCGACGCAATATCCAAAGCCGGGATCACCGATTACACCGTGAAACCCGATGTCCTCAGCGAAGCGATCATCAAAGTAATCACAGCGAACGAATATTCTTACACCGGGCTTACAGGCACGATGAAATGGCAAAAGAACGGCGCTTGCGTCAAAGCTCCGGTCATCAAAGTGCTTTCCGATCCCGAACGATAATTTACGGTCTTCGGTTTTAGGCTCGCGCAGGCTTTCCGGGCTTGCGCGGGCTTATGCTGTTATATATGAGGAGAAAACATGAGTACAATCATTGACGGCCTTAGCCTCGGCAGCATTTACGCGCTGATCGCCCTCGGATATACCATGGTGTACGGTATCGCCAAAATGCTGAATTTTGCCCACGGAGACATTATTATGGTCGGGGCGTATACAATCTTTTCGGTTTTGATGATGGGGAATTCCACGTTTCTCAAAATTGTTGCCATTCTGCTTTCCGTGCTGATTTGCACGGTGTTGGGCGTATCGGTAGAACGGATCGCGTATCGCCCGTTGCGCGGAGCGTCACCGCTTGCCGTGCTGATTACGGCTATCGGGGTCAGTTATTTTCTGCAAAGCCTTGCGCAACTGCTTTTCGGTGCAAAATCCCATACAATCGAAACCCTGATCCCCGGTGCTTTTTTGGTTGGTTCGATCCGCATCACTTACTCCACATTGCTGACGCTTCTTGTCGGTGCGGCAGTGATGGCCGGGCTGACTCTCTTTGTGGCCAAAACCAGGATCGGGCGCGCTATGGTTGCTGTTTCCGAAGACCGCGGCGCGGCCGAACTCATGGGGATCAATGTAAACGCTATCATTGCGCTGACCTTCGCCATCGGTTCGGCGCTGGCGGCGTTGGCCGGGTTCTTTTATCTTATGCAGATTCCGGCGGCCAATCCCACCCTCGGCTCTATGCCCGGGATTAAGGCTTTCACGGCGGCTGTCATCGGAGGAATCGGGTCGATTCCCGGCGCGATGATCGGCGGGATTCTTCTCGGCGTTATTGAAAAACTCTGCCTCAGTATCACGCCGCTGGCACCCTATACCACGTCCATCGAATTCAGCTTGTTGATTCTGATCCTGCTCGTGAAACCGACCGGCTTACTCGGGCGGAAGCGCAGAGAGAAAGTGTGAGGTGCCGGAATGAAGATAAAAGCATATTTTGCGGCAGTAAAAAAGAACTTTAAGCCGAAGCATTATTTCAATTACGCGCTTGTTTCTGCCGTGCTGATTCTTTTCTTCCTGCTGGAGATGAGCGGATTGCTCAAACGTTCGCACGCCAACCTGCTCGCGCAGATCGGATTCAGCATCATTTTGGCGGTTTCTTTGAACCTTGTGGTCGGCTTTCTCGGGGAGCTAAGCCTGGGGCATGCCGGATTCATGTGTATCGGGGCCTATATCGGCACATGGTTCTCGTCGCTCCTTGCGCCGGTTATTTCTTCTTTTGCCATACGCCTCGTGCTGGCCATGCTTGTCGGCGGGGCTGCTGCCGCGCTTTTCGGTATTCTGGTCGGGATACCGGCGCTTCGGCTGAAAGGCGACTATCTGGCAATCGTAACCCTGGCTTTCGGAGAAATTGTGCGTAACATTTTCAAAAATCTGCCCTGGTTCGGAAAATCCTTCGGTATGCAGACCGAAACGTACGGAACAAAACTTTTCATCATCGCGTTTTTTGCGGTACTGTTTACGCTGATTATCATTCAGAACCTGATGCGTTCCAAACACGGACGTGCCATTACGGCAATCCGTGACAGCGAAATCGCGGCAAAATCCATGGGAGTTAACGTCACGTTCTACAAGATTCTTGCTTTCTCCGTGGCGGCGTTTTTCGCGGGGATCGCCGGCGTCATATACGGAGCTTACACCACGCCGATCCTCTATTCCTTCTTTTCCTTTAACTATTCGATAGAAATCCTCGTCATGGTCGTGCTCGGCGGGATGGGAAGCATTACCGGTTCCATTATTTCCGCCGCATTGTTGACCTACATCAACTTTTTGCTGTCTGCAAACCTTTCCGGCGATATGGCGGCATTGAAATATATGATTTATGCGTTGATTCTCATCGGAATGGTCATCTACAACAACGCCCCTGCCTTCAAAAAATACCGGGATCGGTTCGGCTTTCCCGTTCTCATGGATCGGATACGCGAACGGTTCGTCCGTACAACGCCGGCGACGGTTAAGGATGACGCGGCGGCCTGGGATCGCGTTCCCACCAAGATTCTTTCCGATGAAGTGCTGTCCACCGATCTGCAACTGATGACATCCGCGCCGGATAAACCCGACAAACCCGGAAAACCGAAAGGAGATGAGTGACATGCAAAGTCCTTATGTGCTGGAAACGCGCGACCTCGGCATTTCATTCGGCGGGTTGAAGGCGGTTCAGCATGTCAATCTGAAGGTGGAAAAAAATGAAATTTACGGTCTGATAGGACCGAACGGAGCAGGGAAGACCACGGTCTTCAATATGTTGACCGGGGTATATCAACCGACATACGGAACCTTTTTTCTGAACGGACAGGAATTGCGCGGATATACACAGGAACAGATCAATCATCGCGGCATTGCCAGGACTTTTCAGAACATCCGGCTTTTCAACAATATGACGGTCGTCCGGAATGTGATGGTCGGCCTCCAGAACCAACCGGAATTCCGATGCAGTTTTCTGACCAGCATGTTTCGTCTGCCGCGCCATTTCACGGTAGAGGAAACCATGCGCGCCCGCGCCAAAGAGATTCTGGCTATTTTCGGGTTGGAAGAGGAACGTAACAGTCTCGCCTGCAATCTTCCCTACGGAAAACAGCGCAAACTTGAGATTGCCCGCGCCTTGGCGACTAACCCCAGCCTGCTGTTGCTGGACGAACCGGCCGCCGGAATGAATCCGCAGGAGACCGAGGAACTGATGCAAACGATCCGTTTTGTGCGGGATCACTTCGATATGACAATCCTTCTGATTGAACATGATATGAAACTCGTTTCCGGTATCTGTGACCGTTCCACCGTTCTGAACTTCGGCACGGTGCTGGCGGAAGGACAGACCGCCGATGTTCTGAATGATCCGGAAGTAATCAAGGCGTATATAGGAGACTGAAAGATGGCATTACTGGAAGTCAGAAATATCGAGGTCGCTTACGGGCTGATTAAGGCGATCAAAGGTATTTCCTTTGAAGTGAATGAAGGGGAAGTGGTCTCCCTCATCGGCGCGAACGGCGCCGGAAAAACGACCACCATGCATGCGGTGAGTTGCCTTTTGCCGAAACTTTCGGGACAGGTGTATTTTTGCGGAAATGATATTACCGCCGTCCCCGCGCATAAATTGGTGGGGATGGGGATGGCACATGTACCGGAAGGCCGTCGCATTTTTCAGGAACTGACGGTTTTCGATAACCTGCAAATGGGGTACTACATCAAAAGCGATAAAGAAAAATTCAAAGAAAAACTGGAGTATATTTACGGCTGTTTCCCCGTTCTTGCGGAGCGTGCCAATCAGATTGCCGGAACGCTTTCGGGCGGAGAACAGCAAATGCTTGCCATGAGTCGGGCGTTGATGTCCGACCCGAAACTGCTTCTTTTGGATGAACCGAGCATGGGGCTTTCGCCGCTTTATGTGAACACCATCTTTGACATGATTAAAAAAGTGAACGAGGCGGGAACGACGATTCTGCTCGTGGAGCAAAATGCCAATAAAGCGCTTGCAATTTCCGACAGGGCCTATGTGCTGGAAACCGGAAAAATCACAAAGACCGGAACCGGTACCGAACTTCTTTCGGACGATTCGGTGAGGGCGGCCTATCTCGGCGGATAAAAAGAAAACAGTCAGTATGCTTGCGGCATACCGGCTGTTTTTACTTTTGCTCTTCACGGAAAATGCCGTTCAGGCATTTTTCCGAACGATGACGGGCGGCTCTTTCCCGAGGACGCAGGCCTCGGTGATGATAACCTTTTCAACATCTTTTTCCGAAGGGATGGAATACATCGGGTCAATCATGATTCCTTCGAGGATCGAACGCAACCCACGGGCCCCGATCTCTCTTTCAAGGGCCATGCGGGCGATGGCGCGAAAAGCGCCGTCCTCAAATTCAAGGTCTACGCCGTCGATGGAAAAGAGTTTTTTATATTGACGGTACAGGGAATTTTTCGGGTCGCGGATGATACGGACCAGCGCCTCTTCATCCAGGTTTTCCAACGATACGATGATAGGGAGCCGACCCACTAATTCGGGAATCAGCCCGTATTTGACGATATCGTGTGAAATCACGTCACGGTAAACGCCGCGGCCGATCCTCTCATTTTTCTTCAGAACATCGCCGCCGAAACCGATGGTCTGATTTCCGCGCCGTTGTTCGATGATCGATTCAAGTCCGTCAAAAGCACCGCCGCAAATGAAGAGAATATTTTCGGTGTGGATCTGAATGAATTCCTGGTTGGGGTGCTTGCGTCCGCCCTGCGGCGGAACATTGGCGACCGTACCTTCCAATATCTTCAAAAGCGCTTGCTGAACTCCTTCACCGGATACGTCGCGCGTGATGGAACGGTTTTCACTTTTCCGGGAGATTTTGTCGATTTCATCAATATAGATAATCCCCCGTTCGGCGCGTTCAATATCATAGTCGGCCGCCTGAATCAGGCGCAGGAGAATGTTTTCAACGTCTTCGCCTACATAGCCGGCTTCCGTCAGCGTAGTGGCATCCGCAATGGCAAAAGGAACCTTCAGTGTGCGGGCAAGCGTTTGCGCGAGGAACGTTTTTCCGACGCCGGTAGGGCCGAGGAGCAAAACATTGCTCTTCTGAATCTCCACGGGATCATCGGCCGGGGCATCCTTCTCCTTTTTCTTGTTGAGAGAAAGAATGCGCTTGTAATGATTGTATACCGCGACGGAAAGCACACGCTTCGCGGCATCCTGCCCGATGACGTATTCATCGAGTTTTTCTTTGATTTGCGGGGGTTTCGGAAGGGTTTCAAAGGTTAGTTCTTCGCTCTGTTTTTCACGATTTTGCAGAGCAAGGCCCTCATCAATCAGTTCGGAACAGGCATGAACGCATTCATCGCAGATATATGTGCCGCTCTGGGATGGGATGAGAAACATGACCTGATTTTCATTCCGACCACAGAAGGCGCACTGGCGAAGTCTTTTTTGATTGTTGTTGTTTGGCATATACTGTTCGCCCTTTCATAAAGAAAGCGCGGGGTGCCCCACGCTTTTCTCTCTTATAAACGGTTGGCAATCACCTTATCGATCAGCCCGTAGGAGGCGGCCTGATCCGCGGTCATGAAATTGTCTCTTTCGGTGTCGCGGTCGATCACTTCCAGCGGTTGACCGGTTCGCTCGGAAAGAATACGATTTAATTTTTCGCGGGTGCGGAGAATATGGTCGGCGTGGATTTTGATATCGGTCGCCTGCCCCTGCGTGCCGCCGAGCGGCTGGTGAATCATGATTTCGCTGTTGGGCAGGGCGAGCCGTTTTCCCTTTGTACCGGCTGCCAGAAGGAAGGCGCCCATACTGGCGGCCATACCGATGCAGATGGTAGAAACATCGCACTTGATGAAGTTCATCGTGTCATAGATGGCAAATCCGGCCGAGACAGAACCCCCTGGACTGTTGATATAAAAGGAAATATCTTTGTCGGGATCCTGCGCTTCGAGATAGAGCATCTGCGCGACTACAAGCGAGGCGGTCACATCATTGACTTCATCGGCAAGAAAAACAATTCTGTCGTTCAAAAGGCGGGAATAAATATCGTATGAACGTTCTCCTCTGTTGGTCTCTTGAATGACCATTGGAACAAGTGCCATGTTTATACCTCCGGTTGGTAGGATTATTCTTCGGTCTTCTTTGCGGTGGTTTTCTTTGCGGTGGTTTTCTTCGCGGCGGGTTTCTTTTCGGTGGCCGGCTCGGCATCGCCTTCGGCTTCCAGCGCGGCTTTCTTCGCGGTGGTTTTCTTGGCCGGGGCCTTTTTTGTTTCGTCAGCGGGCGAAGCCTTTTTGGCGGTGGTTTTCTTCGCGGCGGGTTTCTTTTCGGTGGCCGGCTCGGCGTCGGTTTCGGCTTCCAGCGCGGCCTTCTTCGCGGTGGTCTTCTTGGCCGGGGCCTTTTTTGTTTCGTCAGCGGGCGAAGCCTTTTTGGCGGTCGCTTTCTTTGCGGTCACTTTCTTTGCGGCAACAGGGGCGGCGGCAACGGCGTTTTTCTTGACGAGTTCAGCCGCGGCTTTCACGCGCAGATCGTTGCGAACGCCGTCTTCCTCCGCAATCTTGCGGACCTCTTCTTCAGGCATATTATATGTCTCTGCCATCCGCTTATATTCGGCGGCAATCTCATCTTCCGTAACCTTGACATCTTCAAGCTCGGCGATCTTTTCAAGGGCGAGACGAAGTTTGACCTGCTGTTCGGCCTGCGGGCGGAGTTGCGCGCGCATGGAATCAAGGTTCATGCCGGTATACTTGAAATAGGTGTTGAGATCAAGCCCCTGCATACGCAGACGGTTATCATAATCGCGCAGGAAGTTTTCGGTCTCGGCTTCAAACATGCATTCGGGAATGTCGGCTTCCATCTTTCCGATGACGGCAAGCATAACATTTTCTTCAAACTGGCTGTCGGCGGCATTTTTGTTTCTTTCTTCCATTTTTGCCTTTTTATCAGCCCGATATGCGTCCAGCGTATCGAATTCGGAAACATCTTTTGCAAATTCATCGTCCAGGGCGGGAAGTTCCTGCCGTTTGATGGCATGAAGTTTGACGGCAAACACAGCGGCCTTGCCGGCAAGAGATTTTTCATGATAATCTTCGGGGAAGGTGACGTTCACATCAAAAGCGTCGCCGACGGATTTACCGACAATCTGTTCTTCAAATCCGGGGATAAACTGTCCGCTTCCGAGTTTCAGCTCATGCCCTTCTGCCTTTCCGCCGTCAAAGTGATTTCCGTCCACGCTGCCGTCAAAATCGATGACAACGGTGTCGCCGGTTTCGGCAGGGCGGTCGGTCACATCGACCGTGCGGGCGTTGCGTTCAAGATCGCGTTGAATCTCGGCATCCACATCGGCATCGGTGACGGCCTTTTCGTCACGAACGGCTTCGATACCGAGATAGTCGGTAATCCTGACATCCGGCTTTACATAGACTTTGACAGTCAGAACAAGCCCGTTTTCGTCCACGGATTTTATGTCAAAATCCGGGCGACCGACAATTTCAAGACCGGCTTCTTTAACGGCCGGCTCAAAAGCGCCGGGAATGCAATCGTTGATCGCGTCTTCATAAAACACGCTCTTCCCGTACATTTTTTCAATAACCACGCGGGGAGCTTTGCCCTTGCGGAAGCCGGGAACATTGATCTTTCCGACATTCTTTCTGTAGGCACGATTGACAGCGGCTTCAAAGGTATCCTTGTCCACACCGATCTCCAGAGTATAGAGATTCTTGTCTGTCAATTCTTTGCTGATGAGACTCATGCTATTTCCTCCGAAAAGTAAATAATTAAAATAAATATATATCAATCCGTATCATTCTACCGCATTCTGAGACGATTGTCAAGCCGTTTTCGGAGAATTTCTTCTGAATTCGGCAGGATAATGCGGTTGGCATAAAGCGCAGGCGGTTTTTCCGGCGCTTTGTTGAACGCGGCTGTTCCGTAAGCGTCGGCAGACCGGAAAGCGATTGCTCCCGGTTCCGGTAGAATTTGTCGGCAACATGACCGTGTGCCGGGGCAGACATTGTCGTGTGCCGGGGCAGACATTGCCGTGTGCCGGGGCAGACGTAGCCGTGTGCCGGGGCAGACGTAGCCGTGTGCCGGGGCAGACATTGCCGTGTGCCGGGGCAGACATTGTCGTGTGCCGGGGCAGACATTGCCCCCGATTCCGAACCCGGGGCCAGCCCTTGCTTTTCGTGCAGAGCGGCGTTCAGCCCCGGTGTTTTTTCTCGATTGCCGCTTCCCGCGTGTTGATGGCATGCAGGAGCGCGGGATCAAATTTGAATTCCCGTTCGTAGGTCATCAGGCCGTTCTGCTCCTGTTCCACGTCAAACAGTTGGGTATAGCAGAAGCCCATAACGTCTTCGTTATCTAAGAGCGCGTCGGTCAGCCCTTTGTAGCGATCCAGAAATTCCTGCTCGGTTTTCGGCCCCGAGCCGTACCCCCAGCCACCCTGTTTGTCCGTCCAGAGAATGCCGCCGTATTCACTGACAAAGAGCGGTTTTTTCCCGTCATAGTGTTGTCTGCCTCGTATCGAACGGTCAGAGATGCGTTCGCACGGTTCGTTCACAATCCCTTCTGCGATCCGCGCATAGTAGGTTGCAAATTTTGCCGGATCCTGCTCGTAGTCATGAACGTCGTAAATGTCGGTTACCACATGGAAGTTTCCGCTGGTGTCAATCACCGGACGGGTTGCATCCAACGCTTTGGTCACACAAAAAATCTGCGCAAGTACACAGTCTGCCTGTCGTTTACCGCGATAATCCCATGTCTCGTTGAACGGACACCAGCCGATGATGGCGGGATGGTTATAGTCGCGCTCCACAGCTTCCAGCCACTCCGGCAGAAAGTGCGCGATTGCCTCCGGCGTGTCGATGCTCAACTCCCCGTTTGCGTGTTCGCCCCAGCAGAGATAGCCCAGCCGGTCCGCCCAGTAGAGAAAACGCGGCTCAAAAATCTTCTGATGCAGGCGCGCTCCGTTGAAGCCGAGTTCCATAGACTTCAGAATGTCGTTTTTCAAATCTTCGTCGGTCGGCGCGGTGTAAATGCCGCCCGGATAAAAGCCCTGATCCAGCACCCAACGACCGAACACCACCCGCCCGTTCAGCCGGAAGGTCCTGCCAACCAACGAAACGCTCCGCAGGCCGAAATAACTGGTTGCGTAATCAACGGTTTTTCCGTTCTTTGTCAGGGTCAGCTCCACGTCGTAGAGGTTTCCGATGCCGACCTCCCACAGGTGCTTTTCCGAAAGCGGAATGGTCAGCGTCACGCTGTTTCCGGTAATGCCGGCCGCTGACGCGAAGCCGACTTCCCGGCCGTCGTAGGTCACACGCACCGTCAGCGCGGTGTTCTCGGGGTCTCCCGTGAGGCGACATTCGGTCGTTACGGCGCAGGCGGCGGTGTCCGGAGTCATACGCAGGTTGCCGATATGCACGTCCTCTACCGCCTCCATCCACACCGTTTGCCAGATACCGGTGGTGCGGGAGTAGGAACAGTCGTAGGACGCAAGGCGGGTAGACTGCTTGCCCGCCGGCTGGTTGTGTGAGCGCACGTCATCGAATGCCGACAGCACGATGCGGTCATTTGCAAAATTCAGCATGTCGGTAATATCAAAGACAAAAGGGGTGTAGCCGCCGGTATGCATTCCCGCCTTTTTACCGTTGACCCAAACCGTTGCGACATAGTCAACCGCGCCGAAATGGAGCAGAATGCGTTTGCCCTTCCATTCTGCAGGCACAGACAGATTTTTCGCATACCAGACGCACCGCATGAAATCCTTGTGTTCTATGCCGGAGAGCTTGCTTTCGGGGCAGAAGGGAACCGTGATGGTTCCCGATAGCTTTTCGGCGTCGATCAGACCGCGTTCTTCGCCGCTCTCGCCCGCGTCAATTTCAAATTCCCACTCGCCGTTGAGGCAAAGCCATGCGTCGCGCACCAATTGCGGACGCGGATATTCGTTTCTCGGAAGTTTCGTCATCAGATGATCTCCTCGTTTGTTTCATCTTTCTCATCTTTCGGTTTTGCGTGACGGCGCATACAAATCGCCGTCTCTTTTTTTATACCATGTTTTTTGTGCGAAAGCAATGGAATTTCCGCACAAAGGAAAAAATCAACAAGACTGTCGGCGGTTGAAATCCGATAAAACAACAGCAACAGAAAAAAGCGATCGGGTTTTGGCGGCATGTTTGGGCGGAAACCAATCTGCCGGAAAGGCCACGATCGCTTTTTGTTTTCCGGGATCGGCATTTTGCCGGTCTCGCAACAAGGCAATATCCCGTCGTTTTCAGTTTGGCAGGATGATGCGGGGGATAAAATCAAGATAGTCCGCGGAAATCAGAATGAAATCGATTCCGTGCGCTGTAAAATACGGTCGGGCCGTGTAATTTCCGTGTATATGGCCGTAATAAACACGTCGGATGCCGAATTCTTCCAGCGCGTCGAGAAAAGGCCCGGTCTCGCGACCGGCAACGACCGGAGGATAATGGAAGAAGACCAGCAGTTCCTTCTGCCCGGCAGCCGGATGCCCGGCAGCAGCGGTAAGGCCGAGCCGCAGGCGTATGGTTTCACGCGCAATCATCTTTTCATAGTCATCCGTATTTTGGCAATCAAGGTCGCCTTCCGGCATCCAGCCGCGCGTTCCGGTCAGCAGAAATTCATCTGTTTCCAGCACATTATTATGAAGAAAAGAAAGAGAACGAATCTGCCTTTCTTCCAGGAACGCCTGCATTTTGGAGAGGGTGGACCACCAGAAATCATGGTTCCCCTTGCCGAGAATTTTGCGTCCGGGCAGGGCATCGATAAATCGCAGATCGGCCTCGGCCCCTTCCAGAGAAAGCGCCCAGGAAATATCGCCGGGGATGACGACCGTATCCTCCGGCTCCACAAGGGAACACCAATTCCGGCGGAGTTTTTCGGTGTAACCGGCCCAACGCCGGCCAAAGACCTCCATAGACTTGTTACAGCCGTCGGCCGTAGAGAGATGTAAATCGGAAATCACATAGGTAGACATATCATTCGCCTTCTGAATAAAGCATACTGGTTGGGGGAGAATAAGTGAAAACCACGAAAGGAGATGAAAAAATGAAAGAAACGGGAAAAAAAGAAAAGCAATTGAAGGGGGTCTGCTGTGATGCCTGCAATTGCATCCATCACGGGCAGGATCATTCCTGCCACGCGGACGAGATTTCCGTCGGCCCTCACAATGCCTGTTGCAGTGCCGAAACGATTTGCGCCACCTTTAAGCCGAAAGACGAAACAAACGGCTGAAAATGAAGAAACGGAGGCGGGGTTGCCGCCTCTTTTTCATTTCTGACTTCACGGCGGACATCGCGGTGGAAAGCATGGCGGACATCGCGGTGGAAAGTGCGGCCTTCGGAACCGCGGCGGAAAGCGCGAGGCTCGGGTTATTCGCCGGCAAAAGCGAGTACGCGCGCGGCCATTTCGGAGGGTGCAATCGAATCCGGGAAACGCACCGGCTTGTTTTCCAGGTCTGCAAGCGGAGCGGGAATGGCGGTTCCGCTCAGCCGGGCAAGCGCTTCCAGCGGATGTTGGGGTTCTTCGGTACGCCCGGTAATGTCGGCCAGCACCGCGGGAGCGAATTTATAGGGGCTGGCAGTCGAGACGATGAAGAGCGGGGCGGTACTGTGGCTGTCGGCCAAATATTTTTGGGCGCACCCATAGGCAACGGCGGTGTGCGTGTCCATAAGATAGCCGTGATTATTAAAAGCGTCATGGAGATAAAGCGCCGTTTCCGCTTCGTCGCAACAGTACCCGACGAAGTTTTGGCGGATTTTGGCCATTTCTTCTTCTGCCACGGTATAACTAGCGTTTTTTGCAAGAGAACACATGTATTCGGCGGTTTTTTCACTCCCGCATACGGTGTAAAGGAGCCGTTCCAGATTGCTGGAGATAAGAATATCCATCGAGGGGGATGTCGTCAGGTGGAAGTCGCGTAAACGGTTGTAGGTTCCGGTCCGCAGAAATTCGGTCAGCACATCGTTCCGGTTGGAAGCGCAGACCAGCTTCCCGAGCGGGAGCCCCATTTGCTTTGCGAGATACGCGGCAAAAATATTTCCGAAGTTTCCGGTCGGTACCACAACGTCCGGCTTGTCCTCCGGCCGGATGCGGCCGTCGTTCAACATGTCGCAATAGGCGGAGACATAGTATGCGATCTGCGGTGCGAGCCGCCCCCAGTTGATGGAGTTGGCACTGGAGAGAAAATATCCGCGCCGATCCAGTTCCGAGGCGATGGCGGTATCGGAAAAGATTTTCTTTACGCCGCTTTGCGCGTCATCGAAATTCCCGTAGATCCCGCACACCCCGACATTGTTTCCTTCCTGTGTGGTCATTTGCGCTTTTTGAATACGGCTGACACCGCCGGTCGGGAAAAAAACGAGGATTTTGACGTGCGGAACATCGCGGTACCCCTCCAGGGCGGCCTTTCCGGTGTCTCCCGAGGTAGCCACAAGGATCAGCGCCGTCCGGTCTTCGCCGGTCTTTCTCAGCGCGCGGGAAAGCAAGCGCGGCATAATCTGTAAGGCCATATCCTTGAATGCACAGGTAGGACCGTGCCAGAGTTCAAGGGAAGAGAGTTGGCGATCGATCTGCACGAGAGGAGCCGCGCCTCCCGGAAAACGGTCGTCTGCGTAGGCCGCCCGGCAATCGTCCAGAAGTTCCTCTTCCGTATAATCGGTAAGGAACAGCGAAAGGATTTTTGCGGCGCGCTCCGGATAATGCAGACCGGCGAGGACGCGAAGGTCCTCTTCGGTGAGCGTCGGAATCTTTTCGGGCATATACAGCCCGCCGTCCGGCGCCATACCGTTTTTGATGGCCGTGGCGGAACTGACCGTCGCGGCATTTTTACTTCTTGTGCTTCTGTAATTCATATTGACTTCCTGCCTTTTGGAAATATCGGAAAAAGTTTTCCGCGTTTTTATAAAAGAGGTTGCGTATCAGCGCGTCGGGGTATCCTGCGGTCTGTAAAACGGGGATCAGCCGCGCCATGTCCGCAAGATGGGAAACGCCGGCCGGATGAGAAGAAATCCCGTCAAGATCAGTGCCGAGGCAAACGGTATTTTCTCCGCCGAGGGCGAGATAATGTTCAAGGTGCAGAAGGAAATGCTCTTCGTCTGCCACGCCGGAAACGGTAAGATGTTCCGGACACAGGCAAAGCCCCACGATCCCGCCCGCGTCGCGGATAATCATGAATTCTTCATCGGTGAGATTGCGCGGGTGACGGCAGACGGCGCGCGCGTCCGAGTGGGTGGCTATAAAAGGAGAACCGGCATCCGTGCAGATTTTCACCGCATCATAAAAGGTCCTGTCCGATGCATGCGAAAGATCGGGGATAATCCCGAGGCGAAGGGCTTCTGTAAGAGCTGCCTGCCCGAAAGCAGTCAACCCGCGGTCGGTATCATACGCACCGCCGACGCAGCTTTCTCCGCGCCACACCAACGTAAGGAGCGAAACGCCGGCGCGACGCAGAACCGAAAGCCGCCGGATATCTCCCGCCAGCAGTCTGGCATCTTCAACCGCGAGAAGAAAGGAAAAGCGCCGACCGATATAGGGAGCAATCTCGGCAAACAGGTTTTCCCGCATCCGGAAAAAATCACGGTACGCCTCGTCATCGCTCTTTTTCTCGTTGCAAAAGCAGGCAAAGACCTGCGTGATGTGCGAAAACGCGGTCAGGTCGTTTGCGGAAACGTCCAACTCGGGAGAAGAAAAGGGAAGGGCCCGGTAATAGAGTTTTGTGGGGGTATCAGCGTGCAGGTCAAAGTATCTCATATCTATCCTCCCCCACCAGTTTATGGGGAGAAGGCGTTTTTGATATGGTTCAGGCGGAGAATTTTTGATTTTCCGCTTTTTTCGTCTTTGATGAGGTAGACTTCTATAATGTCCATACGTATGGGGAGAAAAATCCCGCTGAGATTGCGGTAGGCGCGGGCGGCCGTGAGAAGATTGCGGCGCTTTTCTGCGTTGACGGCTTCGGCAGGTGCGTGAAGAAGCCCTATTGCGTTCTGCGGAACGGTCCGGGTCTTCACTTCGCAGAAAACAAGCTTCCCGAATCGGCGCGCGATAATATCGACTTCTTTCTTATAATAAAACCAGTTTCGTTCCAGAATCCGGTATCCGCGGAGAAGCAGATAGCGTGTCGCCGCCCTTTCTCCGAGATTTCCGGCGCTTTTCGTCGGAGGAAGTCCGTCTTTCTGTTTGTTGATACACATTTTCAGCCGTTCTGCAAGAATTTCAAGAAACTTTTCCGATAAATCTCGCAAGGACCGAATTGCCGAACCAGTTCCCGATGTTCGGCGGTCGGATAACCTTTGTGCGCGGCGATTTTGTATTGCGGATAAGCGGCATCGAGTTCAAGACACAGCCTGTCCCGCGTGACCTTGGCAAGAATACTGGCGGCGGCAATCGAACAGGAGAGCGAATCGCCTTTGATGACGGCCGTAGCCGGTATCGGTAAATTGCGGACGGTATTTCCGTCTATCAAAGCAAAATCGGCTTCCGGGGAAAGCGCAGAAATGGCGCGGCGCATGGCCAGCATGGTTGCGTTGAGGATATTCAGTTCATCGATTTCCGCCGGGGTAGCCGAGGCCACGGCCCAGGCAATCGCCTCTTCCTGTATGACGGGGAAAAGGGCTTCCCGCTTTTTTTCGGTGAGTTTTTTGGAGTCGTTCAGCCCTTCGAGGCAGAGTCCGGCAGGGAGAATGACCGCCGCGGCCACGACCGGCCCGCAAAGAGGCCCCCGGCCGGCTTCGTCAACACCGCAGACGGCTTGATAGCCGCGCGCATAAAACGCTTCTTCATATTCATAGCCGGGCATCGTCTGTCTCCTTTGGAAATTCCAGTGAAATGCCGCCGAGCACCCCGCGGCGGAATTCGTCGAGGAGCATGCGGCAGGTACGGTCTGTGTCGGGTTCTCCGCCGGAAATCACAAACCCGCGCCGCTTTCCGATCGTCAAAAAGAGGTCATAGGGGGAGAAAGAGGCGATTTCTTCCTCAGTAACCCGGTAACGCGCGGCAAGTCTGTCCGGGTAGCGCGCGGCGAGGATTTTGAGCAAAGAGCAGGCGATTTCTTCCAGGTCGAGAACGGCATCTTTGATAGCGCCGGTCAGGGCTAAATGCAGTCCGGTCGTCGGATCGTCAAACTTCGGCCAGAGTACGCCGGGCGTGTCCAGAAGGTCCAGAGCCTCTCCCGCCGGAACCCATTGCTTATCCCGCGTGACGCCGGGGCGGTTTTCAACCTTTGTTTTTTTGCCGCCGGCCAGCCGGTTGATAAGAGAGGATTTTCCGACATTCGGGATTCCGACAATCATCGCACGCAAACGGCGGCCCTGCATGCCGCGTTCGGCATAACGGGCGAGCTTATCGGCGAGAATAGTTTGCACCGTGCGCGGAATCTCGCGGATACCGGTCCCGTCCAGGCAATCGGTTTCCAGGCAAAAGATTCCCTTTTTTCGGTAATATGCGGTAAATGCGCGGCTGACAGAGGTATCTGCCAGCGAGGATTTGTTGAGCAGTTTCAAAAGCGGCTTGTCCGCTATCAACCGGGATAGCTCCGGATTTGCGGAACTTTTCGGAATGCGCGCGTCCAGCACTTCCAGCACGATATCCACTTGCGGCAGACATTTCGCGATCAGCCGGCGGGTCTTGGCCATATGCCCGGGAAACCACTGGATCGTTTCGGAAGGCATCAGCGCACACCTCCGAACCGCGAAAACGGCGCAACGCGGATCAAAACCTTTCCAACAATATTGTCGGTGCTGATTTCGCCGAAATAGCGGCTGTCATAGGAGTTGTTGCGGTGATCACCCATGACAAAGACGCACCCGGGAGAAATCGTGACCGGGGCCATATTGTAAAACCTATCCGCGCCGTCACGGTATACATACTCCTCCTGAAGAAGGGAGCCGTCAATATACACATTGCCGCTTTTTATCTGCACCGTTTGTCCTTCCGTTGCGATGACGCGTTTGACAAGCGCCTCTTTCTTTTGCAGAGACGGAAAGCTATCCGTAATTTCGTCGGGGAGTTGTACCACGACGATATCCCCGCTCTTCGGGGAATAAAACAGGTCGGAAATAATCAGCCTTTCCCCGTCTTTCAACGTGTTCATCATCGATTGGCCCGAGACGACGGATTGACGGAAGAGAAAAAGATTGATAAACAGAAGAACGGCGAGGGTAACGGCCAGCACTTCAAAAACATCAAAAACGGTATTGGGGCGTTTTTTGCGTTTTTCCTTTGCCCGTTCGGCAATTTCGCGATCTATTTCTTCATAACTGAGCTGATGCTCATCCATAAGCGAACTCCTTCCGGAAACGGCGGCCGGGGTAAAAACGGAATATACGGCCGCATAATAATTATAACAGAACAAGTATAACATATTTTTTCGGGTTTTACAATCTTTTTTGAAGAAAAGAGAAAAATTCGGAAAAGGGGTTGATTTTTCAAAAAAACTATGATAAAATACACGGGATCGGGTAAAACCCCGGCGTAATCAGAGAACAGTCCGCTGCGATGCTCCGCAAGAATGTTCGATTTTTAAGGAGGAGCCAAAATGGAAAAAATCCAGGCTTTTGTGAGTGAGCAGTTGAAACAGGATGTGCCGCAATTCAAGATCGGTGACGTTGTATGCGTTTACAACAAGATCAAAGAAGGCACACGCGAGAGAGTCCAGCTTTTCGAGGGGACCGTCATTGCCAGACACGGCGGCGGAATCTCCGAGACATTTACCGTCCGCAGAATTTCCTACGGCGTAGGTCTTGAAAAGACTTTCCCGCTGCATTCCCCGAATGTTGAGAAGGTTCGTGTCGTCCGCGTCGGCAAAGTCCGCCGTGCGAAACTCTATTACCTGCGCGACAAAGTCGGTAAGGATGCAAAGGTCAAAGAAAAGATCTGACCGAGAAAAGGACCGCCGGTTCGGGCGGTCCTTTTTGACACATGACCGAGAGGGTCATCCCATGCTTTCGGGCAGTTTTTTTCCGCCGAGCAGGTGAAAATGGATATGCGGTACCGACTGGCAGCCATCTTTGCCGCAGTTGTTGATCACACGGTAACCGTTTTGCAGGCCGGCGGCCTTTGCGATCCGGGGGATGGCTTCAAAAACCGCGCTGACGATCCGGCTGTTTTCTGCCGTGATGTCATTTGCAGACATCAGATGCTGTTTGGGAACAATAAGAATGTGAACGGGCGCCTGCGGATTGATATCCCGGAAGGCGTAGACCCTCTCATCCTCATACACCTTGGCGGAAGGGATTTCTCCCGCGATGATTTTGCAGAAAAGGCATTCCATACCGTAAACCTCCGTATTTCTCTCCGCATCGGGAGAATTCTTATTCAGTATAGCACTTGCCGCCGGAAAAATCAAGACCGGCGCAAAGAAAGGCAAAACCATGGCAGAACTTCTTTCTCCGGCCGGAACCCCCGAAAAAATGGCGGCAGCTTTTCGTTTCGGCGCGGACGCGGTCTATTTGGCCGGCCCGGCTTTCGGTATGCGGGCCGCGGCCGGAAATTTTACGGAAGACGAGATCTGCGCCGCTGTACGGGAAGCGGGAAAGAACGGAAAGAAAATCTACATCACCGTGAACACACAACCGCGGGACGAAGAGTATCCGGCGCTTTTGTCCTATCTCCGTACACTTCGCGCCTGCCCGCCGGACGGGTTGATTGTTGCCGACCTCGGGGTGCTGGCCACCGTGCGGAAAATCCTTCCGGACACGGAAATACACATTTCCACGCAAGCCAATATTCTTTCGGCCGCGACGGCGGAGGCTTATGCCGCGCTGGGGGCCGGACGGGTGGTGCTTTCGCGCGAGCTTTCCCTGAAAGAAATCAAAAAACTGCGCGAAAGACTTTCCAGGGAGGTCGAGCTGGAAGCCTTTGTTCACGGCGCGATGTGCGTATCGTACAGCGGCCGATGTTTGCTCTCCAACTACCTTTCGGGGCGAGACGCGTGCCGGGGCGCATGTACGCAACCTTGCCGGTGGCATTATCGCGTCAGAAATATTTCGGCCGAACTGGAAGAAGAAAAACGGCCGGGGCAGATTCTTCCGGTATACGAAGAGGGAGGAGAAACCTTCTTCATGAGCAGCCGGGATCTTTGCATGATTGAATATATTCCGCAACTGCTGGATGCCGGGATCACATCTTTCAAGATTGAAGGCAGGATGAAAAGCGCTTATTATACGGCAGTCCTCAGCAATGCGTACAGGATGGCCATTGACGCGGCCGAGTCCGGAAAGCCATACGACCCCGCCTGGCGGCGTGAAGCGGAAAGCGTCAGCCATCGACCCTATGACACCGGCTATTATTTTTCCTCGCCTCACGAAGACGCGAAAATATATAAAGACGACGGATATCTGCGGGAAAAGACATATCTTGCGGAGGTGCTGTCTTATAATGAAATAACAGGGGAAGCGCTTTTTTTACAGCATAATAAAGTGACTCCCGGGATGCAGGCCGAGTTGCTTACCCCGGGAAAATGCGGACAGCGCTTTACCGTCGGGGCGCTCTTTTCGGAGGAAGGCGAACGGATGGAGTGCGTCAACCGACCGAAAACGCGCTTTCGCTGTCATCTCCCGTTCCCGGCGGCGGCCGGCGACCTTTTGCGTGGCGCGGAATGATTTTCGGCGCCGGAGAACAGATAAATCTGCATAACGACAGTTTTCGGAGGAAACAATGATGATTATTGAATATCTCAAAGCGCTTTTAATCGGAATCATCCAGGGAATTACCGAATGGCTTCCGATCAGCAGTACCGGTCACATGATTCTTTTTGACCGATTTTTTCATTTGGATACCAGCCCGGAATTCAAAGAGTTTTTCCTGGTTGTGATCCAGCTCGGCTCCATTCTTGCCGTGTGCGTGCTTTTTTTTCACAAACTCAACCCATTCTCCGGCAAGAAAAGCACAGAAGAAAAACAGCAAACATGGCTTCTTTGGGCCAAGGTACTGGTCGGCTGTTTGCCGGCGGCTCTGATTGGCCTGGCGTTGGACGACTGGTTTGAGGCGCATTTTTACAATTTTACGGTGGTTGCCGCGGCTTTGGTCGTATACGGGATCGCGTTCATCGTGATCGAACGGCGCAAGAAAAACAGCGTCGCATCGGTTGGGGATATCGAGAAACTGACTTTCCGCGATGCGCTTCTCATCGGTTGCTTTCAAGTGCTTTCGCTGATCCCGGGAACTTCGCGTTCCGGCTCGACAATCCTCGGCGCGCTCCTGCTCGGAGTTTCCCGCACGGCGGCGGCGGAGTTTTCCTTTTTCATGGCATTGCCCGTCATGGCCGGGGCTTCGCTTCTGAAAGGCGCGAAATTCGTTGCTTCGGGGGCCGGTATCAGTACGACGGAGATCGGGGTACTCATCATCGGACTTGTGACCGCGTTTCTCGTTTCTTTGGCGGCAATCCGCTTTTTGATGGATTTTGTGCGCCGGCACAGCTTTGAGGCGTTCGGTTGGTATCGGATTGCCCTCGGTTCTCTTGTTCTTCTGTACTGGGTCTGTACGCTCTGACAGCCGGACGGGGAAGGCCGGATAACAAAAAAACGGCCGCTCATGCGGCCGGCGTATGCAAATGACGATCTTATGAAAAAATGTCACCGGCGGAGACTTCGTTATCCTGTCCGTCGGAAGGCTTGGTCGTGACGACTGCGGTCGTGGTTGCGTCCGGTGAAGACTTTTCCCGGCTGTTCAACACAAGACCCACGCAGATGAGCGCCACCACCAACAGAAAAGCAATCAAAATGATGGTAAACGGAGAAAGTTTTTTCATTCGACACCTCTTTGTTCCGCCGTCGCTTTGCGCGGCAATCTGATTCATCTGTATTATACATCAAAAGTATTGGCTTGTCAAGACAAAAGACAGGCGGGAGGAAGACTATGCGTCTTGAAAACGACTGGGATATATATCTCGGAAAAGAATTTGATGCGGACTATTACCGATCATTGCGCGAATTTTTGAAAAGCGAATATGCGACCCGCCGGATATATCCCGATATGCATCACATCTTTACCGCTTTGCGGGAAACTCCGTTCGGCGCGGTCAAGGCGGTGATTCTCGGGCAGGACCCCTATCATGGAGCGGGGCAGGCGCACGGGCTTTGCTTTTCGGTGCAGGACGGAATTCCCATGCCGCCTTCGCTTGAAAATATATTCAAAGAACTTGAGAGAGACGTCGGGGTGAAAAAGCCCCCGACCGGAAACCTTCTTCCATGGGCGCGGGAGGGAGTTCTGTTGCTCAACACGACCTTGACGGTACGGGAAGGAGCGCCCATGAGCCATGCAGGACACGGCTGGGAGAGATTCACCGACGCTGTGATCACTGCGTTGAACGAAAAGATCACGCCGGTCGTTTTTTTGCTCTGGGGGTCGTCCGCACGGTCAAAACGCACCTTGATCCGCAACCCGGAACACCTGATCCTCGAAACGGCGCACCCCAGCCCTCTCTCGGCGTATCGCGGCTTTTTCGGGTGTTGTCATTTCTCTCTTGCAAACAAATATTTACAGGAACACGGCATCCCTCCCATCAACTGGAACGCGGTGAACGAACCTCTTCAAAAATAAAAGAGCCGACCGGCTCTTTTATTTTTCGGTAAACATACTGGTGTATGCGGGCGGTTCCGTATCGGAAGCGTTTTTGCTTTTTTTGCTCCGGGGTCCCGGGCGGAAGAGCGTCCGCAGAAGAAGCGAAAGCCCTGCGATAACGGCGTAAGCAAAAACATAAAGAAGGATGCCGACAAGGTAGCCGTTGCTGCCGGTCATCTCGCTGCGTTTTTTCAGAATAATGAAAAAATATGCAACCCCGATGATAAGAAAATGCAGCCCCCACCGCGCCGCCGCCGGCAGAGAAGCGGCCAGGAATATTTCCTGCGCGTAGGCAATGACATAGGAAAAAAGAAGAATGGTCAGAAAAGAAGAGAAGTTCATGGCCGGTTCGCCTCTCCCGATGGCGGAAGCCGTCAGGCTCATCACCGTGAAAAAGAAGAGAAATACCGGAACGGCAATGACCGAGCCGCGCCGAAAACCTCTTAAAAGGAACGCAATCGCTTTATTTTGTTTTTCCTGCATAATATACCTCCTGCGTACACGGACAGTATAGCAGAAACCGTTCGATTTTGCAAGCCTTTTTGCAATTCCGGCGATTCGGAGTTTTGCGGTTTTACGATTCCGGCGTTTCGGGAAGCAGATAACGGAAGGACGATACCCTTTCTTTTCCGTCCTCGCGGACGGCGGTGCGGGATCGATAGCGGCCGAGAAACCGGATGAGTTCATAACAATCGATCCATATCTGGTTTGTTCCGTCCTTTTGGGCAGGATCAAAGATGAGTTCTATGCCGAAGTGCAGATGCGGAACATGGATATTGTTACTGTCTTCGCGGTCGCTGTAACCCGTCATGCCGAGATACCCGATGATTTCGCCCGCGGCAAGAATCTGCCCTTTATACAGGCCGGCATAAGGGTGGCCGCGCCGCAGATGCGCGTAGTAATAATAGCGCTTCCCGTCCAGGGAGCGGATGCCGATACGCCAGCCGCCGTAACGGTTCCAGCCAAGCTCCTCTACGATTCCGCCCTCGGTCGCTATAATCGGGGTGCCGATGCTGCCGAAAATATCATGCCCGAGGTGCGGTCGGCGGTATCCGAAATTTCTGGCCGCGCCGAAATCGTCATAATGCGTATAGGCGTATCCCGCCGCAATCGGAGAGAAAGCGCGCACGCCGTATGATTCTTCCCGGTAGGTCAGGCCGTCTTTTTCCCATTCTTTTGTGTAAGGGCCGAGAAAGCCCGAAAGCACCGCGTTATATACTTCCAGATAATATCTGTACAGCTTTTTGTTCCTGACGGTTTCTTCCGGCGTTTTTTCACGTAATTCCCGCAAAAGGGCGTTCAGGTGCGTTTTTTGATATTTGGAAAAATCCCCGCCGTACCGCTGACCGAGGCAGGCAAGCAATTCTATCCAATTGACAGGGCGCTCCCCGGCGTGCGAGGCAATGTCGGCATCTGCCGCGTCGGAAAGGGCGGCGGCTGTAATCCCGAATTCCGCATAGCGGATGGTTTTTTTGTTTTTTGGGGTTTCTGCCGCAGATACGGGCATGGCCCCGGCCAGGAGGAAAAAAGCGGCAAAAAACAGAAAAACAAGCGTTTTGGCGGTCGTTTTTTTCATCATACACCTCATTTTTTTCAGTCTTTCCCGGTTCGGAACCGTCTATGCGGGGGAACGCAGGGAGAAAAGTAAAAAGATGGAGCTTTTTCATTGACTTTCCCCGGCATGCGTTATATAATATACTTGAAATACTAATATATATTCAATCCCGGCGGATACCGGATCCAAAACCAAAAAGTTAAAGGAAGGCTCGCGCGGCCGCGAGATGCAAGAAGTATGAACAGACACCAGGCACGGGAATTGGCTTTTTTCCTGCTCTTTGAACATGAGTTTGATAAGGGAAGAAGTGCGGACGAAATTTATGAAACGGCAAAAGAACTGCGGGAAGATGTCCCGGAAGACGAATACGTGCGGGGCGTGCTTTCCGGCGTTTTGGAAAACGAAGAACCGATCGAAGCGCTGATTGCAGAAAACGCAAAAGGATGGAGCCTCCGCCGGATCAGCAAGGTCTCGCTGGCGGCCCTGAAACTCTCGGCCTATGAAATGCTGTATCGTCCGGATATCCCGATCCGCGTATCGCTGAACGAGGCGGTGGAGCTTGTGAAAAAATATGATGAAGAGCGTGCCCGTGCGTTTGTGAACGGTATCCTCAACACAATCGCCGGGATTGCCGCGCAGGACCGCCCCGATGAAGAATGAACTCTATCTCGGGATCGACACGAGCAACTATACGACCTCGGCGGCATTGGTTGACGGAGAAGGAAACATTCTTTGTAATGCCGGAAAACTTTTGCCGGTGCGCGAGGGAGAACGCGGTCTCCGTCAATCGGACGCCGTTTTTGCTCATGTGAAAAATCTCCCCGGTATAACCGAACAAATCCGTGAAACTCTGGCAGGGAGACAACCGGTTGCCGTCGGCGTTTCCTGTCGGCCGTGCGCCAGAGACGGCTCTTATATGCCCTGTTTTCTCACCGGAGAAGCGGCGGCGTCAACTGCGGCGGCGGCACTCGGGGTACCGCTCTACCGATTCTCGCATCAGTGCGGTCATCTTGCGGCCGCGATCACATCTTGCGGCCGAGAAGAGCTGTACGCTTCCCGGTTCGGGGCTTTTCATGTCTCCGGCGGAACGACCGAGGTGCTGACGGCGACTTACGCCGGCGAAACGGGCGGTTTCACGGCGACGGTGCTGGGCGGGAGCGCCGATCTGCACGCCGGGCAGGTAATAGACCGCGTGGGGATTATGCTCGGGCTTTCGTTCCCGTGCGGGAAAGAGCTGGAAAAGCTGGCCGATTCCTGCACGGCCGGGGTTCCGAAACCGCATATCTGCGTGCGCGGTTGTTCCGCCAACCTTTCCGGTCTGGAAAACCAGGCGGAAAAACTCTATCGGGAGACGAAAGACGCGGCCCTGGTGGCCGCTTATGTCCTGGATTTCATTGCCGAAACGCTGGTTGCTCTGACCGACGCGCTCCGCATGGCGGAGGGGCCGATACCGATCCTCTATGCCGGCGGCGTGATGTCGGATATCCGGATACGAAAACGGCTCTCGGTTTTTTCCGATGTTGCGTTTGCCGATCCGGCGCTCAGTACCGATAACGCCGTGGGGATCGCCGATCTTTGCCGGAGAAGGCACAGAGGCAGGCCATGAATTACGATTTTGAAACGCTGATACCGCGACAGCGGGAACCGATTACCGTCACCGCGCTGAACGAATATATCAAGGCTCTGCTGGACGGCAACGATTTTTTACGGCGGGTTTCGATCCGCGGGGAAATATCCAATTTCAAAATCCACTCCTCCGGTCATCTTTATTTTTCACTCAAAGACGACGGCGGCGCGGTGAGGGCGGTGATGTTCCGTTCGGCGGCGGCACGGCTGACCTTTCGCCCCGAAAACGGCATGAAGGTAACGGCCGGGGGAAACGTCTCTCTTTTTGTCCGCGACGGTTCCTATCAATTGTATGTGACTTCACTTTCGCCGGACGGAACAGGTTCTCTCTGGTCAGCCTATGAAAAACTGAAAGAAAAACTGAACGCCGAAGGCCTGTTTTCCGCTGAAAGGAAACGACCGTTGCCACGCTGTCCGCGCGTTATCGGGGTGATTACTTCACCGACCGGCGCGGCGATACGCGACATTCTGCACATTCTCGGGCGGCGGTGGCCGATGGCGCGGGTGATGGTATATCCCGCCATTGTGCAGGGGAACGACGCTCCCGCATCTTTGGTTGCCGGTCTTGCGTTTTTTGCCCGTCATCGCGTAGCCGATACGCTGATCATCGGTCGCGGCGGCGGATCGTTGGAAGACCTTTGGGCGTTCAATAGCGAAGAAGTGGCCCGTGCCGTTGCGGCTTCCCCTGTGCCGGTTATTTCGGCAGTCGGTCATGAAACGGATTTCACCATCTGTGATTTTGTCGCCGATCAACGCGCGCCGACGCCTTCGGCCGCCGCAGAACTTGCCGTGCCGGATCAAGGCGAAATTTTGCGCCGGATTACCGATATTTCTTCCCGTGCGGGGATTCTTGCCCGCCGCGCCGTTGATGAACGCCGCGCCATGCTTTCGTCGCTCGTCTCGCGGTCTCCTTTGCGCGATCCCCTGTCGGGGCTTCGGGAAAAACGCATGGCGGTCCTTTCGTTAAGCGACCGTTGCCTGCACGTAGCGGAAACCGGGCTCGGAAACGCCAAAGCCCGATATGCTTCGACGCTGGCGAGCCTTCGCGCCATGGATCCTTTGGCGGTGCTGACCCGCGGGTATGCCGTAGCGGAAAAGGCCGGACGGCCGGTGACGCGTGCAAAAGAGGTCACACAGGGGGAAGAGTTGCGCGTCCGGTTTGCCGACGGGTGCGTGTATACGTCTGTTACGGCGGTCGATCAGAATTCCCCGGCAAGCGCTCCGGAAGCATGTATGTTCCCGGAAGAAAAAAATTCCGGAAGAAATGAGGAATAACATGAACAAAAAAGATGAAGCCGGCATCAATCGGAGTCCGGCAAATTTTGAAGAGGCCATTGCCCGGCTTGAAGAAGTCGTCTCTTCCATGGAAAAAGGGAAACTTTCGCTGGACGAATCGCTGACCGCGTATCGGGAGGGGATTACGCTTGCGCAGTTCTGCAACCGTAAACTCGACGAAGCGGAGCAGGCCATTTCGCTGGTCGGGGAAGCAGAGGACGGAACTCCGACTGAAAAACCGTTCTCCCCGGAGCCGCATGAGACTTGATGTTTTCCTGACGCAGAACCGGCTTGTCAGGAGCCGCAGCGAAGCGGCAAAACTGATAGCGGAATCAAACGTTCTGTTGGACGGCGTTCCCTGCCTCCGCGCCGCGGCGGCGGTTCCCGAAGACATGGATTCCGCGCGTATTACCGTCAACCGGGAAGCCCATCCGTATGTAAGCCGCGGCGGCGAAAAACTGGCGGCCGCGCTTGCGGCGTTTCGGATTTCTCCGCGCGGCAGGGTGGCGCTGGATATCGGTGCGTCCAGCGGCGGATTTACCGATTGCCTTTTGCAACACGGGGCGGAACGCGTCTTTGCGGTTGACAGCGGAGAAGGGCAACTGGTTCCCGCCCTCCGGGAAGACCCGCGCGTTTTGGTTTATGAGCATTACAACGCCCGTTTCTTGAAGGCCGCGGATTTTCCCTGTCTGCCTTCTTTCGCGGTCATGGATGTTTCGTTTATTTCCGCCACGCTGATTTTTCCTTCGCTTGCCGCGCTTCTTTCGCCGGAGACTCCGTTCATCTGCCTTATCAAACCGCAGTTTGAAGTCGGTCGCGCCGGCCTCGGAAAAGGCGGGATTGTGCGGGAGGAAGGTCTCCGCAGAAAAGCAAAGGAACGCGTCTGTGCCTCGGCGGCAGAGCAGGGATTCTTTCTGCTCGGTACGATCGATTCCCCGATACCGGGCGGAGACGGGAACCTTGAATATCTGGCGGCCTTTATCCGCCGGTGACATATCTTTCGGAGCGGTATTCCGCGAAACCAAACAGCAAGGAGCATATGGATGAAAAAAATTGTGATTATGCCGAACGCCTGTAAAGACCCGGGGTATCTGGTCACTAGGGAGACTGTCGGCGTTCTCTCTTCCGCCGGGGCGGAGATTTATATGCAGGAGGATCTGCGTGCCGGATTTCCGGATATCGGCATACACTGGTATGGGGCAACCTTCCCGGATGAGGCGGAGGCCATAGCGGTCGTGGGCGGAGACGGTTCGATACTGGATGCCGCCGTTTATGCGTTGGCCCGGGATATCCCGCTGATTGGTATCAACATGGGGCGGTTGGGATACCTGACCGAACTGGAAGCGGATGAAGTCGGAAAACTGGCCGGAATTTTTGAAAACGAACCGCGCATACGCCGCTACATGACTTTGCAGGTCTCGCTGGTGCGTTCCGGCGTGGAAACAGTGCTCTCGCACTGTCCTGTCAACGATGTGGTCGTCGGGCAGGGGAACGGAGAAGGAATGTCAGAACTTCTGCTGGAAGACGGGGTCGGCAACCGGCTGAGTTATCTGGCGGACGGGCTGATCCTGGCGACTCCGCTCGGTTCTACCGCCTATACGCTTTCTGCCGGAGGGCCGGTCATTGACGCGTCGCTTGATGCCATCTGCGTCACGCCGATATGCGCGCATTCGCTTTTTTCGCGCTCCCTGCTTTTTCCGCCGGAGTACACCATCAGTGTGCGTAATGTTTCCGCGCACCGCGGTTCCTTACGGGTCTCGCTGGACGGGGCGGAGAATTATGAACTGTTTCCGGACGACTGCGTACGGGTGACGCGTTCCCGGAAAGTATTGAAAATGCTGACCCTGAAAAAACACAGCGTGCTGGACGCATTATTCCGCAAACTGCAATTACTGAATCAGACTGACCGGAGGTTCGATCATGAAAAATGAAAGACAGGAAGCCATACTGGAGATTATTGACCGTTACGACATCAAAAGGCAGGAAGAACTGATAGCGCATCTGCGTAACCGAGGCTTTGACGCGACGCAGGCGACGGTTTCCCGCGATATACGGGAACTGAAACTGATGAAGGGAAGCGGTCCGGACGGGGTACATAAGTATATCCGCCCCACCCGCAAGCAGAACACCGTTCCCCGCTTTAACAGCGCGCTGACGGAATCGATTCTCAGGATCGATATGGCAGAAAATCTGCTTGTCATCAAAACGCTGCCCGGTATGGCCAATGCCGTGGCTGCCTGCGTTGATTCGTTCAGCATTCCCGAGGTGCTCGGTTGCGTGGCGGGCGACGACGCGATCCTGGTAGTGATTGCAGACAAAAACCATTCTATTGCTTTGCGCGACAAAATCAGAAGGATGCTGGAAACCGTTTAAGATTCCCGGAGGATGCTGTATGCTCAGGACGCTTCATATTGAAAATATTGCCGTAATCCGCCGGGCGGACATTGATTTTCCCTCCGGCTTTTCCGTCCTTACGGGGCAGACCGGAGCCGGAAAGTCAATCCTTATCGACAGTATCGGCTTTTTGCTGGGGGAGAGGGCAGGACGGGAATTGGTACGCAGCGGAGAGAATACCGCTGCGGTGCAGGCGCTTTTTTCGGATATAGACGAAGCGACAGCGGCCCGCCTTTCCGATGTCGGGGTTCCCGCCGACGAAAACGGCGAACTGCTTTTGGAACGAAGTCTGAACGCGAACGGAAAGTCCTCGGCGCGGGCCAACGGCCGGCCGGTCAGTCTTTCTCTTTTGCGCGCGGCCGGTATGTTGCTGGTAAATATTCACGGGCAGAGCGATACGCATTCCCTGGCCGAAAGCGCCGGCCATCTTTCCATCCTGGATCGCTATGCCGGAAATGCCGCGCTTCTTTCGGAATATCGCGGATTGTATGAAAAGTGGCATGAAATTTCCGCCCGGATTGCCGATATTGCGGAAAGCGACGCGGCACGTCTGCGGGAAGCCGAGATGCTCCGATACCAGATTGCCGATATAGACACGGTTTCTCCGAAAGACGGAGAGGATGAAAAACTTGCAGAAAAGAAAAAACGGATCCGGGCCGCAGAAAGGATATCCAAACAGGTGAATTTTTCGTGGCGCGCCCTGGCCGGCGGTGAGAAGGTCAACGCCGTTTACATTCTCGAACGGACCGAGGCCGCCGTTTCTTCCCTGGCCGATGTTATCCCGGAAGTGAACGAGATTCTCCCCGTTCTCATGGAATGCCGCGAAAGAATTGCCGACGCGGCAGAGCGAATCCGCGCGTTTTCCGAGGAAGAACCAAACGATACGACCCGTATGCTGGATGCGATAGAGGGGCGATTGGAGGCGCTTGACAAACTCAAGCGGAAATACGGCGCAACAGTGGAAGAGGTGCGCGCTTACCGCGCCCGCGCCGCAGAACGCCTGACAGAGCTTGAGAACGCCGAGTCCGTTCTTTCTTCGCTCCGTCAAGAAGAAACAGAGGCGCGCTCCGCCGCGGAAAAGGCGGCCGTAATCCTGCATGAGAACCGGGCGGCCGCCGCTCTGGAGCTGACGCAGGCCGTGCTTTCCAATCTGACTTTTCTCGATATGCCGAAGGTGCGTTTTTCGGTTTCTGTCACACCGAAAAAAGAGAACGGAACGCTCCGTCTGCAAAAAGACGGAACCGATGAGGCGGTCTTTTTACTGGCCGCGAATCCCGGAGAACCCTTGCGGCCGCTTTCCGAGGTGGCGTCCGGCGGGGAGCTTGCGCGTATCATGCTGGCACTCAAATCGGTCATTACCGATAAAGACGGAGTGAAAACGGTAATCTATGATGAGATCGACGCCGGCGTATCGGGTGGAACGGCGCGGCGTATCGGGATTTCGCTTTTACGTTCTTCCGCCGCGTCTCAGGTTTTTTGCGTGACTCATTCCGCGCAGATTGCCTCGTTGGCGGACGCGCATTTTCTGATAGTGAAAGAAGAAAAAGAAGGAAGGGCGGAGACTTGTGTTCTGCCGCTGGATGAAGAGGGACGTGTCGGTGAACTATCCCGCATTCTCGGCGGTATTGAAGTCACGGCGGCTCAGCGCCTCGCCGCGCGCGAACTGTACACCGAGAGAAGCGTTTATAAAGAGGTATGAGTGTATCAACGCTTTCTTTCCTTTCTTTCCGACAGAGAAGTCCGCGATACGTTTGTATATGCCGGAGATTCTTTGTCACGTCTGACGAGTTTTCGCATCGGGGGAACCTGTGCTTTTTCGGTTTTCCCGGGGAGTGAAGAGTCCTTTTTGATTTCTGTTGACTTTTTCACGCAGGAAGCGTATCCGTATAAAATTCTCGGCCGCGGCAGCAATATTCTTGCGTCCGACAGCGGCTACGGCGGCGCGGTCATCCGTACGGATCGCCTGAACAGCCTTTCTTTTTCCGACAGGGAGATCTGTGCAGGATGCGGCTTGGCGCTCCCGCGCCTTTGCTATTCGGCTTCCTGCCGGGGGATTTCCGGATTTTCGCATCTTTTCGGAATCCCGGGGAGCCTCGGTGGGGCAATCTACATGAATGCCGGCGCATACGGGGAGACCATCGGGCAACGGGTCGTATTTGTCCGGGCATATTCCCCGAAAACCCGAAAAATCATTTCTCTTCCGGCCGACGAATGTGGGTTTTCTTATCGGAAAAGTCTCTTTCAATCGGAAAAAAACCTGATTCTCGGGGCAATACTGACAGGGGGAGCCGGCGATGCTCCGGCATTGAAAGCAAGCTGCCGGGAAACGATGACCCGTCGGCGCGCCTCCCAGCCGCTCGGGTTTCCGAGCGCCGGCAGTATTTTTCTCCGGCCGGAAAAAGGGTATGCCGGCGCTATGATCGAAGGGGCGGGGCTTTGCGGCCTTTCGGTCGGTGGCGCTACGGTTTCTTCGCGTCATGCGGGTTTTATCGTCAATGCCGGCGGCGCGACAGCCACGGAGGTAAAAGAATTGATCCGGATTGTCCGGAAGGCCGTTTACGAGAAATACGGCGTTCTTTTGGAAACCGAGATCGAAATGTTAGGGGAGTAGGATGTCCTATTTATCGGATTTGAAGGAAAAAATGGCCGAACGGGTTCCGAAGCGCGCCTGTTGTTCCCGTGCGTTGCTTTGCGGAATGCTTTCCGCCCGCGCAAAAGACGACGGGGAAAAAATTTTGTGTCCTTTGCCGGCGGGGGCCCCGGCGGAACTGGCCGGACGGCTGATTGCCGTGCAATATACCCGTGAACCCGTATTTTCTGCGCACGGGATCGGCGGGCGTTCCGTTTGTCTTTCTTTTCAGAGCCGGAGCGCATCGTCTTATCTTGCCGGCCGCCGTTTTCTTTTACCGGAAGGAGAAGGGTGTCCGCATTGCCGGCCGGCCTTTTTCCGCGGTGTTTTCCTGGCTGCCGGCCGTCTGTCCGACATTGGCCGAGAGGTGAGACTGGAATTTTCTGTCGGAGGATGGGAAAGCGAGTTCCGGAATTTACTGGAACCTGTTTGCGGCAGGCTTTCCGCCATTACGCGGAACGGGGAAGCTGTTCTGTACTGCCGTTCCGCGGGTGCAGTGGGAGATTTTTTTGCCGTTGCGGAGTACGAGACCCTGACTTTTGATCTGATTAACGGCACGATTGAGAGCGAATATCGCAATGCCGTGAACCGTCGTGCCAATTGTGAGACCGGCAATATTTCCAAGTCAATCGATGCCTCGATGCGTTTTTTGCATTTATACCGACAGATGGAAGCCGAAGGGAAGACTGGTCTGCTCCCGGAAGAATTGCGCGAAACCGCGCGGCTACGTGTTGAAAATCCCGAGGTCTCGCTCTCCGTTCTCGGAGCAATGTGCGTTCCGTCCGTATCCAAATCCGGGATGAACCACCGCCTTTTGAAGATCACGCGGCTTTGTGAAGAGATTCTCGCAAAGCAGGAAAAAGAAGGAGGATAACGTGTCTTGTTTTGTTCATTTGCATTTGCATAGTGAATACAGTCTGCTGGACGGCGCCTGTCGCATTACCGACATTCCCAAGGCTGCCAAAGCCGCCGGCCATTCTGCCGTCGCCATCACGGATCACGGCGTTATGTACGGCGCGGTGGCCTTTTTCCGTGCGTGTCGTGACGAAGGAATCAAGCCGATTATCGGATGCGAGGTCTATGTTGCGCCGCGTTCCCGGTTTGAAAAAGACGGAAAACAGGATCAATCCGGTTATCATCTGATCCTTCTTTGTAAAAACGAAATCGGATACCGGAACCTCATCTGGATGGTTTCCGCTTCTTTTACAGAGGGCTTCTATTCCAAACCCCGTATTGACCGTTCTCTTCTGGAAAAATACCACGAAGGGCTGATAGCGCTTTCCGCCTGCCTTGCCGGATATATTCCCCGCATGATTCTGCTGGGAGACATGCGCGAAGCGGAAGAAAATGCCCTTTGGATGCGCGGACTGTTCGGGGAAGACTTTTATCTTGAAGTACAGGATCACCATCTTCCCGATGAAGCAACGGTTATGCGGGGGCTGATCGAACTTTCGGGTCGGACAGGCATCCCGCTGGTTGCGACCAACGATGTGCATTACCTGCGAAAAGAAGATGCCGCAACACAGGCGATGCTTCTCTGTATCCAGACGAATAACGTCATTACGGACGGTCGCCCAATCGGCTTTGAGACCGATGAATTCTATTATAAAACGACCGAGGAAATGGAATCGCTCTTTTCCGTGTGCCCCGAGGCTGTTTCCAACAGTGCGCTGATTGCCGCAAAGTGCGATTTTTCCTTTCATTTCGGAGAGGTTCATCTGCCGACCTTTCCGATCCCTGCCAATGAGACGCATAGCGGGCTTTTGCGGCGCTATGCCATGGAAGGGCTTGCAAGGCATATCGGGCGCGGCGATATCGATTTTGCCTTCGGCAGCCGGCAGGAGTACGAAGAACGGATTGCGTATGAACTGTCGGTAATCGGACAGATGGGGTTTGACGGGTATTACCTGATTGTCCGCGATTTTATCGCCTACGCCAAGGAACATGGGATTCCCGTCGGCCCCGGCCGGGGTTCGGGTGCCGGCAGCATGGTGGCGTACTGTGTGGGGATTACGGATGTGGACCCCTTTCGTTTCGGACTGCTGTTTGAGAGATTTCTGAACCCGGAACGGATTACCATGCCGGATTTTGATACCGATATTTGCTACGAACGGCGAGAAGAAGTGATCGCTTATGTCCGGAGCAAGTACGGGGAGGACCATGTGGCGCAGATTGTCACATTCGGTACTTTGGCGGCAAGAGCCGCCGTGCGCGATGTCGGGCGGGCGATGGGGCTTCCTTACGGGGAAGTGGATGCCGTGGCCAAGCTGATTCCGCATGCGCTGAACATGACGATCCGCGACGCGCTTTCTCAGCGGGAACTGGCCGAAAAATATGAGGCTTCCGACACGGTGCGAAAACTGTTGGATACCGCGATGGCGCTGGAAGGCATGCCGAGACATGCGTCCACGCATGCGGCAGGGATTGTCATTACCGATAATCCGCTTTCCGCATATCTGCCGCTGGCGGTGAACGGTGATGCCACGGTCACACAGTACGACATGGACACGGTGGCCGCGCTCGGGCTTGTCAAATTTGATTTCTTGGGTCTGCGGTATCTGACAATCATTTCGGATGCCGAGCGGCTGATACGCGCCGAAAACCCCGACTTTGATATTACCGCCGTTGACCCGGAAGACAAAAAGACCTATGAGCTGATTTCCGAAGGGCGGACAAGCGGGATATTTCAACTTGAGTCGGGAGGAATGCGACAGCTTCTCACACAAATGAAACCGCAGTCGCTTTATGATATTACGGCCGCTATCGCTCTCTATCGCCCCGGCCCCATGGAATCGATTCCGCACTATCTTGCCTGTCGGGAAGGACGTGAAAGCGTCACCTATGAAGTACCGGAACTCCGGGAAATTCTCGGCGATACCTACGGATGCATTGTGTATCAGGAACAGGTCATGCAGATTTTCCGTTCGTTGGCGGGATATTCCTTGGCCCGTGCGGATCTTGTCCGCCGCGCCATGTCCAAGAAAAAGGCCGACGTCATGGAAGCCGAAAAAGCAGGGTTCGTTTCCGGGGCACGGGAGCGCGGCGTACCGGAAGAGGCGGCCGGTCACATTTTTGCGCGGATGCAGAGCTTCGCGGAATACGCTTTCAACAAAAGTCATGCCGCCGCTTATGCCGTTCTTTCTTTCCGGACGGCGTACCTCAAAGCGCATTACAGGAAGGAATATATGGCCGCGCTCCTCACGTCTGTACTCGGCGACACCGCCAAAACCGCCGAATATATTGCGGAAGCGTCTCGCGCCGGAATCGCCGTCCTTCCGCCCGATGTCAATGAGAGCGGTATGAATTTCACGGTCAGCGGGCCGAATATCCGCTTCGGGCTTCTGGCGGTGCGCAATGTCGGCAGACCCTTTTGCGAAGCAATCCTTGCCGAACGGAAAAACCGCGCTTTCACGGGATTTTACGATTTTGCCGAAAGGATGATCGGGAGAGAGGCAAACCGCCGGCAGGTAGAGGCCCTGATCAAATGCGGCGCCTTTGACCGCCTCGGCGTATTCCGCTCCCAGTTGCTGGCATCCTATGAAAAGATTCTGGAAGACCTTTCGGAACGCGACCGCGCCAATATCAGCGGACAGATGGATATATTTTCCATGGGGGAGACTGCTCCGTCCACGAAAGACTATCAATATCCGGATATTCCGGAATTCGGCATCCGGGAACTTCTGACCCTGGAAAAGGAGAGTTCCGGCATGTATTTTTCCGGGCATATGATCGAAGATTACCGGAAAAACATAGAAGCTCTGCAGTGCGATCCGATTTCCGAAATATCGGAGGCTTTCGCAGAATCCGAGGACGGAGACGGAAAATACCGGCCGGAGAGCCGCGTGACGGTGGCCGGAATTATCAGCCGCCGGACGAATAAAACGTTGCGTAACGGTACGGTGATGTGCTTTTTCACGCTGGAAGACCGGTATGGGGAGATTTCCTGTATCGTGTTCCCGAATCTGCTTGAACGCCAGGGGAAAAGCATTGTGAAAGACGCGGCCGTGGCGGTCAGCGGGAAACTTTCGGTCCGGGAAGGCGAAGCGCCGGAAATCATCGCTTCCGCGATAACGCCTCTTTGCTCGGACTCCGCCGGAACTGCCGCGGCGGCCGATGGGGAAGAAGGCGGGACGACGCCGCGGCTGTTTCTCCGCGTGCGGGATCTTTCGGATGATACCTGCCGGCAGGCGCTTTCTCTGGCCGCCCGTTATCCGGGGAAGATACCGCTGGTTCTCTATGACGGAGGCAGTAAAAGATATGTCCGCGCCGGTGACCGGCAGGTTGATGCCGGAGAAGAGCTGCTTTCGGCGCTCCGCCGCATTCTCGGAGAAGGAAACGTAATTTTACGGTAGACGATTGACAGGCACACTCTTCTCATGTATAATGGATATCAGTTTCTGAAAGGCAATGGGTGATGGGATTTCTTGTTGATATTCTGATTGTTGTTTTTCTTCTCTTCTCGCTCTCGTACGGGTGGAAGAGCGGCTTTATCCGAGGGGTCCTCAACCGGTTCGGATGGTTGCTTTCGGTACTTGTGACGGTGTATTGCTTTCGACCGGTATCGGATTTCCTGAAAGAAAAGTATGTATTTCCGGCCGTATACGAAAAAACGCTGGAATCACTTCGCTCTGTTTCGGCGGAATTGGCATCCAGCCGGGATGCCATGATTGAGGCAATTCCGGAGCGGTTTCGCAGTATTGCCCGGTTTCTCGGAATCGATCTTTCGGCGGCTGTTGACACATCGGTTTCTGCCGGCGGGGATGTTCTTGAAAATCTGGCCACCAATATTGCCGGCCCGGTAGCCGGCATCCTCTCGGTTATCGTCGGAGCGCTTCTGACGATACTCCTTGTGAAGATCGGCTTGCGGCTGGTCACTTTCATTGTCGGTGAAATCGTGGAGGCGCTGCCGATCATTTCGACGCTGAACCGTGTCCTCGGCGTTGCTTTCTCGCTTTTGCTGGCACTTGCCGTCGTTTTTGCGACCGTACACCTGCTTGCTTTGGTCGCCGGGGATGTTTTTCATCCCGATGAAACATTTTTCGCCAAGTATTTTTACGATTTCAGTCCGATAGGATTTCTTTTCGGGAACTGAAAGGATAGGATTTAGAAACATGCAACTGTGTTCTCATTGCAATACCCGCGTAGCGGTCGTGTTTGTGACAAGAATTGAAAAAGACCGCACGGTCAATGAAGGCTATTGTCTCCCGTGCGCGCGAAAACTCGGCATCCGCCCGGTAAACGAAATGCTCGGGAAAGTCGGTATTTCCGGCGAAGAACTTGACAAGATTACGGAAGGGCTTGATATGGCCATCCAGGAGGCTGCCGACAAAGGCGCCATCGATGGAAACGGCGAAACAGGGCCTATTCCGATTGACCTTTCCAAGCTCTTTCGCAACATGAATTTTTCCGCGATGCCGGACGGAGCGGATGCCCGCGTGGGCGAAAAAGGAAAAACAGACGGTCAGCGCAAAGAAAAAAACAAAAAGTTTTTGTCGGCGTATGGCCGGAATCTGACTGCGGCTGCGGCCGAGGGGAAACTTGACCGGATTGTGGGGCGCGACCGCGAACTGGAACGCGTGATTCAGATCCTTTGCCGCCGGCAAAAGAATAATCCTTGTCTGGTGGGAGAGCCGGGGGTCGGGAAGACCGCAATCGCGGAAGCGCTTGCCATCCGGATTACGGAAGCGAACGTACCGTATCGCCTGCGTGACAAGGAAATATGGTTGCTCGACCTGACGGCGTTAGTCGCCGGCACGCAATTCCGCGGGCAATTTGAATCCCGTGTGCTGGGGCTTATTTCCGAAGTGAAAGAAGCCGGCAACATCATTCTCGTCATTGACGAGGTGCATAACATCGTCGGAACCGGAGAAAGCGAAGGCAGCATGAATGCCGCCAACATTCTGAAACCGGCGCTTTCCCGTGGGGAGATACAGGTGATCGGCGCGACCACGCTGAAAGAATACAGGAAATATATTGAAAAAGACAGCGCGCTGGAACGTCGGTTTCAACCGGTGATGATTACAGAGCCTTCCGTGCGGGAAACGGCGGAAATGCTTTTGGCGATCCGCGGATATTACGAAAAATTTCACGGCGTACATCTGCCGGATGCCACGCTGCGCGCCGCCGCCGCCATGGCGGAACGGTATATCACGGACCGCTTTTTGCCCGATAAAGCCATTGACCTTGTAGACGAGGCTGCGGCACGGCTTTCTCTGGATTCTCCGGAACTGAACCGCCGGCGGCAACTGGACGCGGAACTTGCCTCCATTGCGCGGGAAAAAGCCGCCGCAGAGGCGATCCCCGACGCGGAAGAGCCTGAAAAGAATGAAGAAAAATACAAGACGATTGCCGACCTCACCGTGCGGGAACTGAAACTCAAGGAAGAATTGGAGCCGCTGATCCCGATTTGCGACGCGTTGAGCGTCACGATAGACGATCTTGCCGCCGTGGTGGAAACCTGGACGGGCATTCCGGCAACCTCGATTGACCGGAGCGAATTCCGGCAACTCGACGAATTACAGTCCGTCATTGAAAAGAAGATTATCGGTCAATCCGAAGCGGTTTCGGCGGTCGTGCGCGCCATCAAACGCAAGCGCGCCGGGGTGTCGGCGAGACAGGCTCCTGTTTCCTTTATCTTTGCAGGGCCGACCGGCGTAGGAAAAACGGCGCTTGTCAAGGTGCTGGCGGGGGAACTTTTCCATCAGCCTGAAACCCTGATCCGGCTCGACATGTCCGAATACATGGAAAAACATTCGGTATCGCGGATTATCGGCGCGCCCCCCGGTTATATCGGTTTTGATGAGGCGGGGCAATTGACGGAAAAGATTCGGCGTCGTCCTTATTCCGTGATTCTCTTTGATGAAATCGAAAAAGCCCATCCGGATGTTCTCAATATTCTCTTGCAGGTGCTGGACGAAGGAAAACTGACCGACGCGACCGGCCGGCTCGTGAATTTTGAAAACACCGTCATCGTTATGACGACCAACGCCGGTTCGGAGCGGACGGCATCGGTCTCCGGCTTCACCGGAACGACAGAGGAAGTCAGCCGCGAGAAAACAGAGCGCGCGCTTTCCTCGTTTCTGCGCCCCGAATTCATCAACCGGGTCGATGAGATCATCACTTTCCGTTCGCTGTCGCGGGAAGATTTTGCGCGCATTGCCGACCTGATGTTACAGGAGACCAAAGACGCGTTGGCCGCGCGCGGTATCAATTTCACCTGGAAGCCGGAAGCCGGCCGTCTGATTGCCGATCGTTCGTATTCCGAAAAGTTCGGCGCACGGAACATGAGGCGCTATATTGAGTCCCATGTAGAGGACGCTTTGGCCGAACAGATTATTTCGCGGTACGGGGAAAAAGTTACAGAGGCCGGATTGAGCATCGGTGACGACGGCGAACTGCGTATCAACGTATTATAAGGAGTTTCATATGAGCAATGAATGTACGCACGATTGTTCAACGTGCGGAAATAAATGTGCCGAGGCGAGCCGGGAGTCCCTCCTCGCCAAACCGAATGAAAAGGCAAATATCCGCCGGATCATCGGGGTTGTCAGCGGAAAAGGCGGGGTCGGAAAGTCTTCTGTGACCTCGCTTTTGGCCGTCGGCATGGCGCAACTCGGGTATTCGGTCGGCATTCTGGATGCAGACGCGACAGGCCCCTCCATCCCGAAGGCGTTCGGATTGCATACGGGAACCGTGGAAGGGGATGAAGCGGGAAACATGATCCCCGTGGAAAGTGCCGGAGGGATCAAGGTGATGTCGGTCAATCTCCTCGTGGATGAAGAGGAGCGTCCGGTGGTGTGGCGCGGGCCGGTGATTGCCGATGTTGTCACACGCTTTTATACCGATGTTGCGTGGGGAGATGTGGATTTTCTGTTCGTCGATATGCCTCCGGGAACCGGGGATGTATCGCTGACGGTTTTTCAGAGTCTTCCGGTTGACGGAATCATCATGGTAACCAGTCCGCAGGAGTTGGTCTCCCTAATTGTACAGAAGGCTATTTCCATGGCAAAAATGATGAATATTCCTTTGTTGGGGCTGGTGGAAAATTTCAGCAGCTTCAAATGTCCGGAGTGCGGAAAGACCCACCGTATCTTCGGAGACAGTCATATTGAAGAAATCGCCGCCAAAAACGCGACTTCGGTCCTTGTTTCTCTTCCGATAGACCCGCAGATTGCGCAACTCTGCGATCACGGCGAGGCGGATAAGCTCGACACGACTGACGTTCGGGATGCTTGCAGGCGACTTTCGGCACTGCTTTGAATTTTTCGGCACTTTTGACCCGGGTTGCTTTCAGCCACGGGAATGAACGACGTTTCATTCCCGTTTTTCTTTTGCAAACAGCCGGAGCTTTTCACAATATTTCACGGGAAGAAGCGTATCTTCGGACGGATTGTGACATATTTCCCGACGGGGCATGCATATAATAAAAGCAGAAAGGATTGTCAAAATGCAGATAATTTATGCGGATGTGCTTCTTCTCATCAATTTTTCCATGGACTTTCTTTCATTGGCGTTCTGCGGCAGACTTCTTCACGCAAAAAGGAGACGGATTTTTTTGCTTCTCGGCGCTCTGATCGGCGCGGGATATGCCTTGGCGGCCGCTTTGCTCCCGGGAAACAGTCGGGTCTCTTTATTGTTACATATGGCTGTCTCTGTGCTTATGTGTTTTGTTTCTTACGGCGGGTGCGTCGGTCGGCGACGGTTTTTTGCGCTTTGCGCCTTGTTTTACGGCGTATCGTTTCTGTTCGGCGGCATGCTGACGGCGTTTTATCAGCTCCTGAATGCTTTTTTGAAGGATCGGCGTACGGTTTCGGACTTTCTGACAGGGGGCGAAGCGAAAATCACGGTCTTTTTTCTGTTGACACTCCTCAGCGCATGGCTGATCCGGCTGTCGATCCGGTTTTTCTCGGTCTCCCGCGCAACGCAAAGCGTGGAACTTCTCATTGAAAACGGCGGGAAGAACAGTCGTTTCCCCGCCATGGTGGATAGCGGAAACCATTTGCGCGATCCGCTTACAGGCCGTGCCTGCATTGTCGTTTCCCCGCAGTATGTCCGCAAACTTCTCCCGGCGGATGTTTTGAGACTTTCCGAATCCGGAACCCTGAACCCTGCCATGCTTTCACCGGAGAGCCGTCGTCGGATCCGTCTGATTCCGGCGGAATCTCTCGGAGGCAGTCAACTGCTCATCGGCTATGCGCCGGACGGGATCCGCTTGACAGACAATAAGGAAACCTATCGGGCCGATGCCGTTCTGGTGCTTTCCGGAAAGGAAAACAGCTTCAACGGATTCGGTGCCATCGTTCCTGCCGCACTGATTTCATGATCCGGAGGTAATATTATGAGATTCTTTCTTTTTTTCAAAAAACTGTTCGCCCGGTTACGCGCGTTTTTCTTCCGGCTGTTTTTGCCGAAAGACTGGGGGAAGATTTATTATGTGAACGGAACCACCGTGTTACCGGCCCCGCTCAGCAGAGAAGAGGAAGCCAGTATTCTTTCCCGTATCGGGGAAGATGCGGAACTGAAAAAAACCCTGGTCGAGCGCAACCTTCGTCTGGTGGTCTATATTGCCAAAAAATTTGAAAGTACGGGAATTAATATTGAGGACCTGATCTCTATCGGAACCGTCGGGTTGATGAAAGCCGCAAACACCTTTCAGCCGGATAAAAATATCAAACTTGCCACCTATGCCTCCCGTTGCATCGAAAATGAGATATTGATGTATCTTCGCAAATCCAGCGGACAAAAACGCGAAATTTCGATTGATGAACCGTTGAATGTGGATTGGGACGGAAATGAGCTTTTGCTTTCAGATGTGCTGGGCAGCGATGCGGATGTGGTTTGCCGCCGGATTGAGGAAGTCGAAGAGAGAAAAATGGTTCGCGAATCGGTAGCGAGACTGGAGCCGCGGGAGCGGGAAATCATTGAATTACGGTTCGGGCTCGGCGGGGGAAGGGAAAGAACGCAAAAGGAAGTTGCCGATATGCTCGGTATCTCGCAATCCTATATTTCCCGGCTTGAAAAAAAGATAATGGAAGAGTTGCGCGTCAGCATGGTAGAAAAAATCTGATTTTTTTTGAAAAAAAGCTTGCAAAGCAGAAAATACTGTGCTATAATGTCTTAGTATTATGAAACGAACAAAGAGGTGTAAAAATGAAACCCGAAATCCATCCCGAGTATAAAACGGCCACTATCCGCTGCGCTTGCGGCAACGAGGTTGTTACCCGTTCCGTCAAAGGCGATATGACGGTTGATATCTGCTCCAATTGCCATCCGTTCTTCACCGGTAAACAGAAATTCGTGGATGCCGGCGGACGTGTTGACAGATTCAAAAAGCGTCTGGCTGCAGCCGGCAAGTAAACTCAAAAGACATGAAGACTGTCGCAAACAGAGCGCAAAACCTATTCGCGGCAGTTTTTCATTTTGCTGATAAAATCGGATGGATTCCTCCGATTTTTGGAAAAGCCCTTGCGGGCAAAATGCGAAAAACGTGAAAGGGGCTTCCTGTGCGGCGGCCTCTTTTTACGTCAAAAGGAAACGGAGAGAACGGCCCCGGAAGTATTCCTCGGGTATGCGGACGTTTTCACAGTCCGGCCTTTGAAAATTTGAAAGGTCACCGAAGAAACGTCATTGACAAAAACGCGCCGCCATATGACCCCGGGGCCGATTCCGGCAAAGAAGGCGGCACAATGGCTCCGCCGCAAACCGGCAGAGAACAGGCGGAATGTTGACACATTCGCGGCGATAAGGTATAATAATAGAGTTGCCGGCGGACAGCGCGACCGGATTTTCCGCTCAAACGGTGATTGTCGGAAGGATTACTTCGTTTTCGCCTGCGGATAGGATAAAGCGGCTGAAAACGAGGCTGTACGCCCATAAGATGTATACGTAGCGGAATTCGGTCTGATCCGCTTGTCAATTCTTTCATTTCTCCGGGGAGACGATATGAAAACAAACGAACAAAAAGAAAAGCAAAGGGCGGTCATTGTAGGGCTTTGCAGGACGCAGAAGGAAGAAGACGCAACAAAAGTTGAGATGGAAGAGCTGGTGCGCCTGCTTGCAACGGCGGGAGCGACCACGGTTGGTCGTCTCTGGCAGTTCAAGGATTCTCCTGATCCCGCCACCTGTATCGGGAGCGGAAAGCTCAATGAGCTTTCCGAACTCTGCCGGAACGAGACGGTAGACCTCGTTGTTTTCAATGACGAACTTTCTCCTTCGCAGATCCGGAACATCGAAGACGCGCTGGACGGTCCTGATGTAATCGACCGTACCATGTTAATCCTGGATATCTTCTCACTCCACGCCGTCAGCGGGGAAGGAAAAATCCAGGTCGAACTGGCCCAACTCAAATACACCGCGCCGCGTCTTTCCGGAAAAGGGAAAGCGCTTTCCCGGCAGGAGGGGCGTATCGGCACCCGCGGGCCGGGGGAATCAAAACTTGAAACAGACCGCCGGTATCTGAAACAACGCGAGGCCCTCTTGCGCGCGCAGATCGCAGGACTCACAAAGAACCGCGCCACTATGCGTGCCGCGCGGGAGAGAAGCGGAATTCCCAAGATTGCGATCGTCGGCTATACGAACGCGGGGAAGTCCACCTTGCTGAACCGCCTCACCGATGCCGGGGTGATGGAAGCCGACAAACTCTTTGCGACGCTTGATCCGACCACCCGGCGGTTGACGTTGCCGGACAAGACAGAGGTTCTTCTGACCGATACGGTAGGTTTTATAAGGCGCTTGCCGCACCATCTTATCGATGCGTTCCGCTCAACGCTTGAAGAAGCCGTCCACGCGGACCTGCTGTTGCTCCTTTGCGATATCTCCGACCCGGAAGCCGAGACGGAGCTGCGGGTGACCGAAGAACTTCTTTCTTCTCTCGGGGCCGGGCAGACGCCGCGCCTGATTGTTTACAACAAATGTGATCGGGCGGCATCTTTTCGGGAAGAACCCTATCGCCCGGGAAGCCGCCGCGTCTTTCTCTCTGCACGGGACGGGCGGGGGATCCACGCGCTTCTTTGCGCCATTGCGGAATGCCTGAAAGATGGGAAAAAGGAGGTTGAACTCCTTTTGCCGTATGAGCGCGCCGGCATCCTGAACACATTGAAAAAAGAGTGTCTTCCGCTGGGGGATGCGTCTTATGAAGAGAACGGAATTCGTGTAAAATTCCTGCTTGACAACAAGAATTATAACAAATATTCGGAATTTATTTCCGGGCAGAAAGAAAATGGTTGAATATTGCACATTGGCGGGACATGCCCGCGCCGAATACGAAGAAAAACGCTCGGTTTTCATTGCTGACGCCTTTCGCGTGACGACGGAAGAAGAAGCTCTTGCGCAAATCCGCGCCATACGCGAGGAATTTTCCGATGCGCGCCACACGGTATATGCTTATCTTTTACGGGAAGGACAAAAAACGCGGTATAGTGATGATCGGGAGCCGCAGGGAACGGCCGGCCTTCCCGTTCTGGACGTTTTACGCAAGAATGCCTGCACCGATGCATTGGTTACCGTCACCAGGTATTTCGGCGGAATTCTTCTCGGAACCGGCGGCCTTTGCCGCGCGTACACTGCGGCCGCAGTTGCTGCGGTAGAGAAGGCCGGAATCGCGACGGCGGTTCCTCATTCCTTTTACGGTTTCTCCTGCGGGTACGGAGAGTACGATCGCTATCTTGCTTTACTCCGTGCAAACCGAGCCACGCTCAAAGAGACGCAGTTTTCCGATCGGGTGACGGTTTTTTATTCGATCCCGATCCGGGAAGAGGCCGCTCTTGCAGCGGCTCTTTGCGAAGCGTCCGCCGGAAAACTGCAACCGTTTCTTGTCCGCCGGGAAGAAATTCTTGTCGTAAAAAATAAATTACAGGAAAAATAAAGTAAACCGTCGTATTCTTTGCGTATTTATCTTATAGTCATAAAAATTTCTCCATCAGGCATTCAGGAAAGGAGACCGTATGAACAATCTGAAAGACCTCTTTCTCGAACGTGAGCGGGCTTATTTTTCTCCGTATGCTTTTTTGACGGAAAACACAAGAGGCAGACAGCATCCGTGCGAACCCAGCGAATGCCGCACGGAATTCCAGCGCGACCGCGACAGGATTCTGCACAGCAAGGCCTTTCGCCGCCTGATGCACAAAACGCAGGTCTTCTTTTGCCCGGAAGAAGAACATTACAGGACCCGCATGACCCATACGCTGGAAGTTACGCAGATTGCACGGATCATTGCCCGCGCTCTGTCACTCAATGAAGATCTGGCCGAAGCCGCCGCACTCGGACACGATCTCGGACATACTCCCTTCGGCCACGCCGGTGAAGTGGCCATGCGCACTTGCTTTGACCCCGGATTTTCTCACTATGCGCAGAGCCTGCGGGTGGTGGATTTTCTGGAAAATGACGGCGCCGGACTCAATCTGACTTACGAAGTGCGGGACGGGATTGTCAACCACACCGGAAAACATATGGCTTCCACGCTGGAAGGCGTGATTGTGAAATTCGCAGACAGGATCGCATATGTCAATCATGATATTGACGATGCCTGTCGTGCGGGAATCCTTACATTGTCCGATATTCCCGTTCATCTGCTGGATATGATCGGACGAGGACACTCCGAACGGATCAACCGGCTTGTCTCCTCGGTCATCATCGCCAGCACGGGGAAAAATGAAATCTGCATGGAGCCGCAGATTGACAGTGCGTTCACAGAGCTGAGAGAGTTCATGTATGCCCATGTCTATACCAATTCTGCGGCTAAAACCGAGGAAGCGCGCGCCAAGGACCTTTTATGCCGGCTGTATGAGTATTTTGTTCTTCATCCGGAGGAAATGCCGCCGCTGTATGTCCGCAATTTGCCGAGAGACGGTGTGGAACGTTGCGTCTGCGACTTTATTTCCGGAATGACAGATCGCTACGCGATTGAAACTTTTCGCGATCTCTTTATTCCGAAAGCGTGGAAAGGGCCGACTGCATGATTGACAAGAAACTGGTGGATGAGGTGCTGTCCCGCACCTCGATTGAAGCGGTCATTTCTCCGTATGTCACGCTGAAACGCGCCGGTTCCACCATGAAGGGATTGTGTCCGTTTCACAGCGAACGAACCCCCTCCTTTGTAGTCTATCCGGGCGATAACAGTTTTTATTGTTTCGGATGCGGAGCCGGGGGAGACGCGATTACTTTTTTGAAAAAAGCGGAAAATATGAACTTTGAGGACGCGGTGGAAGTGCTGGCCAAACGAGCCGGCATTCCTTTTGTCCGTTCCGATGCCGACGCAAAGGCTCCGCGCTTTGACAGAAACCGCATCCTGGAACTGAACCGGGAAGCGGCTCGCTATTTTCACGCCCGGTTGTTTGACAAAACGCCCGCCGCGGCCGCCGCCCGCGCTTATCTGACCGAAAAACGCGGACTTTCCTTGGCATGCGTCAACCACTTCGGGCTGGGGTTCGCTCCGTATGACCCGCGCGGATTTGTTTCGCATTTTACCAATCTCGGCTATAAACCGGACGAGCTGATAGCGGCCTTTCTGTGCGGGAAAAGCGAAGTGAACGGCGCGCTGTATCAATCTTTCCGTGACAGAGTCATGTTCCCGATCATCGATGTAGCCGGGAATGTGATTGCTTTCGGCGGCCGGGTGCTGGATTCTTCCCCGCAAAAATACAAGAATTCCTCCGATACGCCTGTCTTCAAAAAAAGCAAAAACCTTTACGCGCTGAATTTCGCCCGCCAGACCTGCGCGGAACGCCTGATCCTCTGCGAAGGGTATATGGACGTGATCGCCATGCATGCGGCGGGTTTCACAAACGCGGTTGCAACGCTCGGCACCGCCATCACCCCCGAACAGGCCCGCCTGCTCAGTCATTATACCAAACGTGTTATTCTGTCTTATGACAGCGATGAAGCAGGGCAAAAAGCCACCGCGCGCGCGATTTCTCTTTTGGAACCGGTCGGGTTGTCCGTTTCGGTCCTGCATATCAACGGGGCCAAAGACCCGGACGAATATATACGGAAGTTCGGCGCGGATTCTTTCCGGGCATTGCTTGACAAGAGCCTCAGCAAGTTTGAATTCAATCTCGATAAGGTGCTTTCACGGCATAATATCGGGGTTCCACAGGAAAAAATCGCCGCGGCTGCGGAGCTTTGTCATGTGATTTCCGGGGTTTATTCCTCGGCAGAAAGAGAAATTTATGTTTCCGAGGTCGCAAAGCGTCTCGGCATCGATCCGGCCGGAATACGTGCCGATGTGGAGCGTGAAATCCGAAAACGCAATAAAAAGGACAAGCAGGAATCCTTCCGGACCATCCGCCAGAATATCGCCGGATACGGAGATCGGATCAACCCCGACCGCGCACGGGATCCGCAACTTGCCGGCCTTGAAAATACGGTCCTGTCTCTTCTGTTGCTCTATCCCGCGCACCGGGATGCCGCCATGCGTCCGGATATTGCGTTGACGGAAGAGGACTTTTTCACGGCGTTCGGCAAACGGATATTTGCGTTCGTCCGGGATCACTTCACCCCCGAAGGCCCGGACGCCGCCGCGCTCAACGAGCAATTTACAGATGAAGAAATCGGTCGTATGACCGAAATCCGCATATCGCGCATGGATTTTATCGACAACGGGGATGCCGTGTTCCGGGAAAGCGTAACGGCTTTACGGGAGGCCATGCAAAACAAACGCCTTTTTGAACAATCGACGACCTTGGCGGGACTGGACGCACTGGTAAAAGCGATGCGCGACCGCGAAGGAAACAAACAAAATGACGAGGGATAATATGGGAAACGACGAAACAAAAGACGGGATCAAGAACGCGCTGTCCGATACCCAAACCGATTCCGGGATTCTTGAAAACGGGCTGATGAGTTCTCTTGAAGAGTTGGAATATGACATTGACGAATCCTATCGCGTCATGGAGGCCAACGATGCGGAAAGTTTTCCGAGCGAGGAACAACTCCGCGAAATCGAAGAAGACAAATCCGCGTCGGAAAAAGACGAACGGATCGAATTTTTTCTGCGGGAAGAAGGGTATCCGGTCGATGACCCGGTACAGATGTATTTCAAGGAAATCGGAAAGATTCCGCGCCTGGACCTTGAGGAAGAAATCGAACTCGCCAAACGCATCGAAGCCGGAGACAAGGCCGCTAAAAAAGAGTTGGTCGAGGCCAATCTGCGCCTGGTGGTCAATGTGGCGCGCCGTCATTTGCGGCGGGGGATGTCCTTTCTGGATCTGATTCAGGAAGGAAATCTCGGCTTGATCAAAGCGGCGGAAAAATACGATTATCGCAAGGGATATAAGTTTTCTACTTATGCGACATGGTGGATTCGGCAGGCCATTGTCCGTGCGATTGCCGATCAGGCGCGCACAATCCGGATTCCCGTGCATATGGTCGAAACAATCCATAAAGTTTCCCGCGTTTCCCATCAATTGCTCCAAGAGCTTGGCCGGGAGGCGACGACTGACGAAATCGCCGAGCGCCTCGGCATGACGGGAGATCGGGTAAGGGAAATTTTGAAGATTGCGCAGGATCCCGTCTCGCTGGAAGCCCCGATCGGGGAAGAGGAAGACAGCCATCTCGGGGATTTTGTGGAAGATACCGATACGCCTGCCCCTGCGGAAGCCGCGACTTTTTCGTTGCTCCGGGAACAACTTTGTACGGTACTGCATACGCTCACCTCCCGGGAAGAAGAGGTGCTGAAATTGCGCTACGGATTAACGGACGGCCGTATGCGGACGCTGGAAGAGGTTGGGAAACAGTTTGACATTACACGGGAACGAATCCGGCAGATCGAGGCCAAAGCTCTCCGGAAACTGCGTCACCCCAGTCGTTCCAAGGTTTTGCGCGACTATCTGGATATCTGATTTGAAAGGAAGTGCTTCACATGGATGACGGACTCAATGTAAACGAATATCTCGATCAGGCCTCCGAAGGTACGCCGTTGACCGAAAGCGGCCTGATGAACGCGCTGGAAGAGATTGACGACGATCTTACGCATGTATACGCCGATACCGACGAAGATTCCGATACATTTAACGACCCGGCCGACAGTGCCGAATTGCAGGAAAACGACACCGACCCCGAAACCATTGAAAATCTGCTTGCCTCGGATTATTTTTCCGCCGATGATCCGGTGCGTATTTATCTGAAAGACATCGGCAAGATCCCGCTTCTTTCTGCGGAACGGGAAAGAGAATTAGCCGAATTGGCGGCGGCGGGCGACAAAAACGCCAAAGACGAACTGGTACGAGCCAATCTCCGGCTTGTCGTCAGCATCGCCAAAAAACATATCGGGAAGGGAATGTTCCTGCTCGACCTGATTCAGGAAGGAAACATCGGCCTCATGAGAGCCGTGGAAAAGTTCGATTATCGGAAAGGATATAAATTTTCTACATACGCAACGTGGTGGATTCGCCAGGCAATTTCCCGTGCAATCGCCGACCAGGCACGTACGATCCGGATTCCCGTACATATGGTTGAAACGATTCATAAAGTCTCGCGGGCGACCCGCGTCCTTTTGCAGGAACTCGGTCGTGAGCCTACCACGGAAGAAATTGCGGCGCGTCTGGATACCACGCCGGAAAAAGTTCGCGAGATTCTGAAAATTGCGCAGGACCCCGTATCGCTGGAAACTCCCGTCGGGGAAGAAGAGGACAGCCACCTCGGGGATTTTGTGGAGGACAATGATTCTCCGACCCCGTCCGAAACGGCCTCCTATTCTCTTTTGCGCGAACAACTCCAGGCGGTATTGCTGACGCTTTCTCCGCGTGAAGCGGAAGTAATCCGTTTGCGGTACGGTCTGTATAACGGCCGCCCGTTGACGCTTGAAGAAGTAGGGCAGCGGTTCAATATCACGCGTGAGCGCATCCGCCAAATCGAAGCAAAGGCTCTGCGCAAACTCCGGTATCCTCTCAGAAGTAAGCAACTCCGGGATTATCTGGAACTTTGATTGACAGAACAGACAAAATTCCCAGGCGGTGTTTGTCTGTTTCGCTACTTTTTTTGCCGACCGCCTTACTTCGTTATTTTTGACTTGACTTTACGGCCGCAAACAGATATACTAAAAGGGTATCAGCATATATCCATACAGGAGGTTTTTATGAAAAAGAGAATTCTCTCTTTACTTCTTTGCCTGCTCCTTTTGTTCCCGCTCGTTCTGACGTCCTGCGGTGAAAAGAAACAGGGAACGACCGAGGAACCCGAAGAGGCAAAGATTACCGTTCCGGCTACCTTGAATTTTTATATTATCAAAGACGCGAGAACGACCGAAGAGTCCATCGCTATCATGGAGCAGAAGTTCAATGATGTCGCCGAGCAGTTGTACAAAACGCATGTGAACTTTTTCATGTATACGGCAGATGAGTATGAAGAAAAGGTTCTCGGCAAATTGCAATCGGCCGCATCCGTTCAGGGTGAATCCGCCGCAGACTGGTTTTCAAGAGAGTTCGCGGACGGCCCGAAGACCGAAAGGGATGAACACAATCTCCCTCGGGAGATCTATCCGGAAATCCGTGATAATCAGGTAGATATTCTGCTGATTGCCGGGCGGGATATGTATGACAGATTCAATGCGGCCGGGTATTTGCAGGATATTACCGCAATTGTGGACGCGGACAACACTTTCAGCTCCCATATCAACCCCGCGCTTCTCAGCGGCGCGCGCGAAGACGGGAAGCTTTATGCCGTTCCCAATAACGTTCTTATCGGGAAATACACCTATCTTCTGATTAATCGTGACCTTGTCGATCTGACCTATCAGGGAACTTCCGCAAGCGGGACTTCTCCCTTTCTGAAATATGACGGAAACGCCAATGTCCTCGATTACGACAAGTGCTATTCGTTTGCCGAGACCTTGCTTGCCAACAGTGACCTGCTGACCCGCCTGAAAAGCAAGAATGCGGAAAAATACGGCCATGTCGATAAGCTGTATCCGCTGAAAGCGCCTTTTGCATTCCCGACGCTCCATACGTACAGCTATGCTGGCGAGAATACCTTCCTCGGCACAGTCTATAACTATTACAGCGGCAATGCGACCGGTGCGTCCTCTCTTTCCGATGTTGTCAATATTTTAGCGCCCGGAAGCACATACAGAAGTTATCTTGCTTTCATGACTTCCGCCAAAGAACGCCAGTATTACCCGGCGCTCATGAGCGAGACAGACATGTATGCCATGCAGGTTGTGAAATGCACCTATACCGAGTTGCGCGAATACGAAAAAGAGAACTATTGCTATCTGCTTGACTGCCCGCGTCTGGATGATGACGAACCCTTCAATGCGATGTTTGCCGTCTCTTCCTATTCTGTTTCCGCACAGCGTTCGCTGGAAATCATCCGCGACCTGCTGGCTAACTCCAAGGCGGAATTGCGCAATATTCTCCAATACGGAGACATTGAAGACGGAACCGATTATTCTTTCAATGAAGAAAACGGTACCGTGACCCGTAACAACAGTTGCAGTTACTTCATGAATAACCAGTATACCGGAAATATCGCAATTGTCTATCCCTGCCTGTCTGACCCGGGCGTTACCGAAAACTTCCTCTATGATTTCAAAACGCAGAATGAAGCTGCCCGCCGTAATCCGCTTTACGGGCTGACCAATGAAAAGGCATGGAAACACGTTATTGACCGCACACAGCAAAACCTGATGGCAGAGAAGTATAAAGAGGGGATCAGAGTGACCATCAATTCTCTCCCGTACTCCTCCGATATGTTGCAGGCAAAATACAATGTGACCGGAGAACCGTTTGCCAATATCACGCAGCTGCGCACCTATCTGCTCAAACAAATTCCCGCATCGGCTTCCCCTTCCGAATATCGCAATATCTGGAAATATATCAAAGCCGATATCGATCCCGGATTTTTGGCGTTGCCCGATGAACTGAACGCCATGATCAAAGAAAACGCCCTGCTTAATACGCGTCTTACCAATGCGGAGCGTGAGATTAAAGCGCTTTCTGCCGGGTTTGAAGGAGATTCCCGTGTGGAGAGCGAGGCTTTTGTTCAGAAAACCGTCCGGATTTCCGCCGAATATACGGACAGAGTCATGAACGCCACCACGAGGGCGGAATTTGAAACAGCCTGTGACGCGATTGAGAAAATGCTGGACAACGGCCAGGATCCCAGCAACATATATTTCAAAAATGCCTCGACTTCCGCAACCGGAAAAGCGCCCTACGGTATGCTTCGTCTCTACCGCGATACCGAAAATCCCGCAAATACCGATTCTTCCTCTCTCCGCGGCTTTGTCTTCTGCTGGTCGCAGGGGTTCATTAAATAACATTCTGTACGGAGAAGCCGTTCCTGATTCTGCACCGGGAACGGCTTTTTTGTCGCTTCTGTCCGTATTCCGGTTCGTTGCGGAACGCGGGGCGGCTTTGTGGCTTGCTACGGAATGCGGGGCGGCTTTGTGGCTTACTACGGAAACGGGGGGCTTTTCCGGTCGGCAGAGAAGTCCTGTTTTCGATGTTTTATCTTTTCACTCCGCGGGGAACAGACCCCGGAAGATGCTCTTTTCTACGATTCGTCGGAGTTACCGATAGTAAGAAGAAAAAGGAGACGCGCAAGCATCTCCCTCTTCGGTTATTTTTTGTGGCAGGAGCGGCACATCGAACAATGCGTACAATTCCCGCCGCAGGTCGATTTCCCCTTTTTTCTGTTTTTTATCAGCTTTACGATAATCAGGATGACAATGGTGATAAGTACCGCCGAGACAAGCAGGGTTCCCGCATTCGATACAAGCCACGTCAGCATTGTTGTATCTCCTTTCTTCTCAGACTTTTTCGGCCAGTTTTGTCGCTTCTTTATATTTTTTGAAGAAAAGCATATAGACGATAAATGCCAGTACGAGGATTGCCGCGAAAAGCCCGGGCAAATTAACGGAACCTGTAAAAGCCTGACCGAACTGATTGATCATCAGCGCGACAAGATATGCAAATCCGCACTGATAACCGATCGCGAACCAAGTCCATTTCGGATTGTTCATTTCGCGTTTGATGGCGCCAATCGCCGCAAAGCAGGGCGCGCAGAGCAGATTGAATACCAGAAACGAGTACCCGGAAACCGGCGTGAACGCCCGGCTGAGAGCCTGCCAAACGGAGTCGGTTCCGCTGCCGTAGAGAATTCCCATCGTACCGACGATGTTTTCTTTTGCCACAAGGCCGGTGATCGATGCCACGGCGGCCTGCCAGTTACCAAAGCCCAGCGGGGCGAATATCCAGGCGATTGCTCCGCCGACTTTCGCAAGGATCGACATATCAAGCTCTTCTTCCGCAAGCATCCGGAAGCCGTCGGGGGTAAACCCGAAATAAGAGGTGAACCAGATTACGATAGTTGAAAGAAGGATGATGGTGCCGGCTTTCTTGATGAATGACCAGCCGCGCTCCCACATGGAACGGAGAAGATTGCCGATTGTCGGACGGTGATAGGGCGGCAGTTCCATGACGAACGGCGCAGGTTCACCCGCAAACATCTTGGTCTTTTTCAGCATGATACCCGAAACGACGATGGCCGCCATACCGATGAAATAGGCACTCGTTGCGACCCAGGCGGAGCCGCCGAAAATTGCGCCGGCAATCATCGCGATAAAGGGAACCTTGGCACCGCAGGGAATAAAGGTGGTGGTCATGATGGTCATGCGCCGGTCGCGTTCATTTTCGATGGTACGGCTTGCCATGATCCCGGGAACACCGCACCCGACGCCGATCAGCATCGGGATGAAAGATTTCCCGGAAAGCCCGAATTTCCGGAATACGCGGTCCAGTACAAATGCGATCCGCGCCATATATCCGCAGGCTTCGAGAAACGCCAGCAACAGAAACAGGACAAGCATCTGCGGAACAAAACCGAGCACCGCGCCGACCCCGGCAACGATACCGTCCAGTACCAGTCCTTTCAGCCAGTCGGCCGCGTGGACGGCATCGAGACCTTTTTCGACCAAAGCGGGAATGCCGGGAATCCACAAACCGTAATCGGCGGGATCCGGCTCTTCTCCAATCTTTTCCAGCGTTTCCATGGCTTCTTTGTACTCCGCCTGCGTCGCGGTTTTTTCGACAATTTCAAGCGTTTCTTCGTCGGTTATCGTGTAGACGAATTCGCCTGTCGGCGCGGTTCCGTTTTTTTCAATATAGTCACGATACCCTTTTGAAATCGCGGAGGCCTCCTGGTATTTTTCCGCAATTTCCGCATACCCGCCGTCGTTGAACAAATGAAATCCGTCGCCGAAAATATGATCGTTGGTAAAGTCGGTCGCGGGCGCTCCGACTCCCACCATGGCAATCCAGTATACAAGAAACATCACCAGCGCAAAAATCGGAAGCCCGAGCCAGCGGTTGGTAACGATCTTGTCGATCTTATCAGAACGCGAAAGTGTTCCGCTCTTTTTCTTTTTATAACAGGCTTTGATCACTTCCGCAATATAAAGATACCGCTCGTTGGTGATAATGCTTTCCGCATCATCGTCCAGTTCCGCTTCCGCCGCCCGGATATCTTTTTCAATATGTAAAAGCGTATCAGCAGGGATGTTCAGGCGGTTCAGCACCTTGTCATCCCGCTCAAACACTTTGATGGCGTACCATCTTTGCCGTTCTTCCGGAAGCTCGTGCAGAGCCGCTTCTTCAATATGAGCGATTGCATGTTCCACCGGGCCGGAGAAGGTATGCATCGGCGTGGTTTTTCCGCTTTTTGCAGCTTCGACGGCTACTTCGGCGGCGCCCATCACGCCGGTTCCTTTCAACGCCGATATTTCAATGACCTTACAATCCAATTGGCGTGATAACGCCGTAATGTCGATCCGGTCACCGTTTTTTTGAACAATGTCCATCATATTGACGGCAACCACGACCGGAATCCCCAGTTCAGTCAGTTGCGTGGTGAGATAGAGGTTCCTTTCCAGATTCGTTCCGTCCACGATGTTGAGGATCGCGTCGGGCGTTTCGTCAACAAGATAGTTCCTCGCCACGACCTCTTCCAGCGTATAAGGTGAGAGCGAATAAATTCCGGGAAGATCGACGATCGTGACCCCCTCATGCCGCTTCAGTTTCCCTTCTTTCTTTTCCACGGTGACGCCGGGCCAGTTACCGACAAATTGGTTGGAACCGGTCAATGCGTTGAAAAGGGTGGTTTTTCCGCTGTTCGGGTTGCCCGCGAGGGCGATTTTTAATGCCATGTCGTATTCCTTTCTGCGCGGAGCGCATGTTTATCCGTATTTGTCGTTAGCATATGCTAACCTTTGAGCCGAAAAATAAGGGGATATATCCCCCGGGAGAATTATTCGACTTCAATCATTTCTGCGTCGGCTTTTCGCAAAGACAGCTCATAATTCCGGACGGTCACTTCCATGGGATCGCCGAGTGGAGCTACCTTGCGCACATATACTACGGTTCCCCGCGTGATCCCCATGTCCATAATCCGGCGTTTGACGGCTCCTTCACCATGCAGTTTCACCACTTTGGCGCTTGTTCCGATTTTGACATCATTCAGTGTGTTCACAGTGTTTTCCTCCTTAATATTTATGCTATTTATACCATGATTCTTCTTGCCAGTTCATCAGAAAGTGCCACGCGGGATTCCCGGACCCTGACGATCACATTTCCGCCGAGAGTATTGACGATAATCACTTCGGCCCCGATATTGATTCCAAGATCTTCAAGGTGTTTTTTTACTTCCGGCGATCCGCCGATCTTCTTGACGATCTGCGGCGCTCCCGGATCTGCGAAATTCAAAGGCATCATTTTCCCCTCCGGTAACTTTGTATCGGTCGGCGTACGCCAACGGGTTTTCAAATCGGCGGTTAGCATACCCTAACCTCCTTCTATTATAGTTAGCGTATGCTAATTTGTCAATAGTTTTTGTGAAATTTGTAATTATTTTACGAAAAGATTTGATTTTCTCCTGTTTTTGTGGTATGCTATTGCTAACTACATGTGAGGTGTTAAAATAGCCATGCTTGAATCCGGAGAAATGTATCTTGAAACAATCTACATCCTGTCCCGAAAGTCTTCCGCCGTCCGTGGCGTTGATATCGGAGAATATATGGGCTACTCAAAGCCTTCCGTCAGCCGTGCGCTCGGCCTTCTGAAAAAAGAAGGGATGATTAAGACAAATAAGGAAGGATATATTGTTCTTACCGCCATGGGAGAAGAGAAAGCAAAAAAAATCTATGAGAGACACACGGTCCTGACAAAACTGTTACAGAACCTCGGTGTTGATGAACAGACGGCCGCAGAAGATGCCTGCCGCATTGAACATTATCTCAGCGACAAGTCGTTTGAAGCGATGAAGAGGCATGTCGAAAAGCATACGGGGGGCGTATAAAAGCGCGCTTTGCTTTTCTTATGAGCGATAACTGCCGCCCGAACATAAAAACAAAAGCGGGCTGCAAGCGAATGCCGCCCGGACATAAAAACAAAAGCGGTCTGCAAGAAGTTCTTACAGACCGTTTTGGCGCGCCTGATAGGATTCGAACCTACGACCTACCGGTTCGTAGCCGGGCACTCTATCCGCTGAGCTACAGGCGCATTTGGAGCGGGTGATGGGAATCGAACCCACACGACCAGCTTGGAAGGCTGGGATTCTACCATTGAACTACACCCGCACATCCGCGCGCCCTATTATGATAGCACACAGTATTCGATTTGTCAAGGGAAAAACTCAAAAAAAACAACTTTTTTTCTTGCTTTGCGGGGCGTTCTGTGGTAAAATGAAAAAGCAGTGAAAAACAGATTTCAGAGAAGGGAAAAAACATGAATCTTACACCGTTGTTCGGTCCCGGCGGAAACAGCCAGGCTTTTTATGATGATGGGCATAAATCCAGTAAAGAAGCGCCGGCCTGGGTAGCCGCGCAGGGGCTGGATGCTTATGAGTTCGAGGCGGGAAACGGTCTTACGGCAGGAATAGACACTCTTTCTGCCATCGGTCTCGCCGCAGAGGAGTCCGGCATCCGGATGTCCTTTCATACGCCCTATTTTATCTCGCTCTCCGGCACCGATCCCGAAAAACGGCTGAAAAGTATCGGATATATCAGTCAATCGCTTCGTGCGGCCGAGTTGTTGCGGGCGGAGATTATTGTTGTGCATACCGGGAGTGCCGCCAAAATCAGCAGGGAAGAAGCGATGAACCTTTCTGCCGACACGCTTTGGCGCGTACTGGAAGAAGTACCCGATAACGGCGTCCGCATCGGCCTTGAAACCATGGGAAAACTCAATCAGCTCGGAACGCTTTCCGAGGTTCTTGAACTATGCCATATTTCTCCGCGCTTTGCACCGGTCGTGGACTTCGGGCATCTCAATGCGCGCGCCTGCGGCGGGGAAGGGAGCTTCCGCACAAAAGAGGATTATATGCGCGTGTTTGACGAGATCGCCTGTTCGTTGGGAGACAGTTATGCCATCAATCTGCACACCCATTTCTCCAAAATCGAATACACGAATGCAGGAGAAAAACGTCACCTGACATTTGAAGACGAGCGGTTCGGCCCTGCTTTTGAACCGCTGATGGAAGCTGTTGCCGAATTGCGGGTCTGCCCCACGGTGATTTGCGAATCAGCCGGAACAATGGCGCGCGACGCGCTGGCGATGAAACAATACTATCAAAAGCTCTCTTTGGGAAACTGAAACGCCGTTTCTTTTGCGTGACGTGACGGTTTTTTTCCGATTTTTCATTTTTTTAGCCTTTTCCTCTTGCAAAATCGGACGTTATGGTATAGAATATAAATGTATATATCCGCGCATGCGCGGCATCGGAGGCCATTTTTAACAGCGGAAAGATGGAACCGCCTCCCAAAAAATCATATGACCGCTGGACAGGTGTAAAAATGGAAGTTGTAATTGCAGGCGATTTTAAGAACGGTGTGACCTTTGAAATGGACGGCAAGGTTGTTCAGGTGCTTGAATTTCAGCACGTGAAACCCGGCAAAGGCGCGGCTTTTGTCCGTACCAAACTGAAGGATGTCATCAACGGTGCCGTCATTGAAAAGACCTTTAACCCTACCGATAAGTTTGAAGGTGCCTATATTGAACGGCGCGAGATGGAATATCTCTACAATGACGGTGACCTTTATTACTTCATGGACCCCGAGACCTATGAGCAGATTCCTCTTAACTCCGATAAACTCGGCGATAACTTCAAATTTGTCAAAGAAAACACCGCATGTAAGATCGTTTCCTATAAAGGAAATGTCTTCAGCGTAGAGCCCCCCGTTTTTGTCACGTTGGAAGTTACGGATACAGAGCCCGGTGTGCGTGGCGATACCGCCACCAACGTGACGAAGGCCGCCACGCTGGAAACCGGCGCGATCGTCCGCGTTCCGATCTTTATCAACACCGGAGATTTGATCCGGATTGATACCCGCGTTGGCGAATATCTTGAAAGAGCGTGATTTTGTTGCCGCGCTCCCGTGTGGCGACTATATACCAAAAAGGGAGGATTGAATCATGGATATTACCGAAAAGAGCGCATATCTCAAAGGGTTGTATGAGGGCTTCGGCATCGACGCTTCCAAACCCGAAGGGAAACTGATTTCCGAGCTCGTCAATCTCGTCGGAGAAATGGCGGAAAAAATCAACAATCTGGAAGTAGAATGCCGTGAACTCCGCGATTATTGCGAGGAACTGGATCAGGATCTCGGCGACATCGAAGAGTTTTTGTACGATGATGCGGAGTATGAAGATGACGAAGAGGATGAGGACGACGATCTGGAAGGCGCGGAGTATTATGAAGTAACCTGCCCGTCTTGCGGGGAAGTGGTCTGCTTTGATGAATCCGTCGATCCCGAGCATATCAAATGCCCTGCCTGCGGCCAGTACTTTGATTGCACCTGCGATTCCGAAAATTGCGCGAATTGCGACCTGAACTGCAAAGAAGATAAGGAATAATCGCTCGCTTGCCGGGCGATGACGCCGGGAGCTTTGGCTGCCGGTTCCGCAAAAATAAAAAACAGAGGCTGTTTGCCTCTGTTTTTTTCGTCCGGGGAAGAATGACCCGATAAAGCGCTTGATGATGACAATTTTAATTTTATTGCGGCGATTGATTTTGTCGCAATACTTCATATCCGAGAATGGTAGCCGCGGACGCAGCAGAGAGCGCCGCATCAAAACGACGGCCGTATGGAATCCGGACGGTAAGATCGGCCATTTCGGAAATCGCCTTTGATAAACCGCGTTTTTCCCCGCCGATCAAAAGAAAAACGGGTTTTTTCATATCGGCGCAGGGGAGCGATATATCGGTATCCGCATCGGCGGCAATCACGCGGTATCCGGCATTTCGGAAAAGCGAGGCGGCGGTGCAGGCGTCCGATGTGAAAAGGGAAAGCCGTTCGGAAGCGCCGGCTGACGCGCGCGCAACAACACCGGCGGCACTCATCCAGTTGCGTTCGGACAGGATAACGCCCAAAAGACCGCAAGCATAGAGAGAACGCAGAGCATATCCGAAGTTATAGGGGTCTTCAATTCCTTCCAACATGGCGTAAAACCCGTCCGGCCGGATATGATTTTGGGCGAGGGGAGGCAAGGTGCGCCGACCGCAAACAGCGACGATACCGCCGTGCGTTGTGCCGGTTGCCAACGAATCGATTTCCGCGCGCGGGGCCGGGAGAACGGGGAAGGAGTACTCTTTTCCGACGGCGCGGAGCCAGCCGATATCTTTTCCGATTTTTTTCAGGCGTTCTTCATCGAATATTATGCGCTCGATGGGGCGGTCGTTCAAAATATCCGGGTCGCGGCGGGAATCGATCAGCGCGCGGATGGATGTCATGCCTTCCAGTACGGTGTTTTCCCGGAATTTTTCATTTTCCTTGTGCATAAGCGGAAAGGGCCTTTCATATGATATAGTAAACGGATTTTCTATCGCCGGAGGAATTTGTATGCTGTATCAGAACAAGAGAGAACGCTGTGAAATATTGGCTGAATACCTGGTCGAAAACAAGGCGACGGTACGAAGTGCGGCCAAGCATTTCAATATCAGTAAAAGCACCGTACATAAGGATATCACGATCCATCTTGCGCATGTGAACCCCTTGCTGTATCAAATGGCCAGAAAAGTGCTGGAAGTCAACAAATCGGAACGGCATTTGCGCGGCGGGGAAGCGACGCGGATCAAGTACCTGCACCAAAAACAGAGCGTATAAGCTCTCGCGGTGCCCGGAAGACTTCATCGGGTCGGCGAAGGATTTTTTCGGTTTCTTCCAGCAGAATCCGGTGGACACGAGCGCAAAGACCGGAGGGAATATCTTTGGGAGAAAGAACCGGGAATCGGGAACGGGTGTTGTGACCGTTGGAACCCAGAAGAAAACGTTTTCCGTTCTGATAGTTCCGAAAAAGCAAGCCGGCCGTTTCCTGACTGTATAATCCGGTCGCGGAAATGCAGAAAACGGCACCGGGAAGAGAGAGGAGCTTTTGCAGCTCCTTTTCTTTATAAAATGTGATATACCGCTCCAAATGACAGACGAACGGATAGATTTTCCGTTTTTGTATCATATTGGCGATCTCCCGCATGATTTCGGGTTGAATTCCGTCTCCGAGCGGGAGTGTTATCGGGAGATAGCGGGTTTTCGGTATACACAATTCCGGAAGAAGACGAAGCGCAGACATACCCGGAACGATTTCGGTTTCGGCGGAAAGAAGAAAGCGAAAATTCAAGCGGATGTCGGGAACCGCCCGGAAAAGAGAAGAGAAGGCCATTCTGCGCCGAACCAGAAAGGCGGGCAAGTCTTCCGAGTCGGCATGAAAATGAGGAGTGATGATGGCGGCGCGGACTCCGTTTGCGTAAATCGACCGCAGCATTTCCTCAGCTTCCCAAAGTCTGCATGGCCCGTTATCGATTCCGGGCAATAAATGAATATGTGCATCGGCAAACATTGTGAGTTCTTTCTATTGACAAATGAAGTAAAAAACACTATCATAGATATGATAGCATATTCGTGTGTGTTTTTCAAGGAGAAGTGTGTTTTTCAAGAAGAACGCGCTTTTTCATAATTAACTGCTGAAATATTTCTATCTGAAAAATTATACAAAATAAAAATTTTGTATAAAAAGGGGAAGTAAAAACCCCGGGAAAGCCGTTATCATACGACAGGAGCCGGAGATATAAAGGAGATTACCATGCGATATTTTTCAACGACCGGGAAAACCGTCAAACTTGTGGAACTTGCAGTTCTGACAGCATTGACAGTCGTCCTTACTTTTTTCAGTATCCCGATTCTTACCTTGGAGTGTACGCTGGCGCCGCTCCCGGTGCTTGTGGGAGCTATCCTGTACGGTCCGCGTGCCAGCGGGTTTCTCGGCGGATGTTTTGGTGCGTGCAGTTATATCATGTGCTTTACCTCCAGTCCGTTCGGACAGTTCCTGCTGGGGATCGACTGGTTCCGTGCTTTTTTGGTCTGCGTTCCGACCCGGATTCTGATGGGAATTCTCGTCGGTCTGATTTTTCGGGCTCTTATCAAAAAAAGCCTGCGATTCTCGGCGTATGGGATTGCGGCTTTTTCGGCTCCGCTTTTGAACACAATCTTTTTTCTCGGCACGTTGATGCTTCTTTTTAATCCTTCGGTCATTGCCGAGGCCATAGGTCAAACCGCCCCCACGGATGTCATCGGTATTTTTTCCCTGATGATTGCCATGGCCGGAATCAATTGCATCGTAGAACTTGTCAGTTGCACGGTAATCGGTTCGGCGGTATGCGTCGCGTTGCAGAAAATTCGCTGAAAATACGAAAATTTTCAAAAAATTCTTTCTTTTTGTTGTTTTTTGTGTTACAATATATTGTGATACGCCTCTTTTGGGGCAATTAATTATTTTGGAGGATATTGAATCATGAAAATGAAATTGCGCGTTCTGACTGCTACCAAAAAAGGTAAACTGCTCGCTCTTGCGTCTGCCGTCGCCGGTGAATATTCCAACTATGCGGCCGATGTGATTCCGCCCGCCTATCCCTGCGATAGCGAACGGCTGGTGGTAATTTTTCTGAGCGCGGCTTCCAAGTATTCCACTTCTTTTGAAATTTTCTGCAAAAATCTCAACAAAGACAGCGCCCAGAACGTTGCTTTGGTGGTGGACGGCGATGCCGAAAAGGCCGCAATGGCAATCGAATGGCTCCGTAACGCCGGTGCTAACTTCTCGGAAGATATTCTTTATATGAACGGAGGACTTCCCTTCAAATTCCTCAAAAAATATACCGAAGAAGAAAAGAAAACCGTTCTCGATTGGGTTGAAAAGACGATTCAGTCCTTCAAAACTGCGCAATAAAAACAAGCCCATAACCTTTTCTGAACTGCACCCCGAAGTTTTTCCGAACTTTTGGGCACATTTCAATTCCGGTTATGGGCTTTTTGTTTGTTCAACCGACAAATTCGCGATAAATTGCCCGGATGGCGTTGACATAATCGGTTTCTTCCACTCCGATGATAATGTTTAACTCACTGGACCCCTGATCGATCATCTTAATATTGATGGATGCTCTCGCGAGGGCGGAAAAAATGCGGGCGGCAGTTCCTTTGGAACGAACCATACCGCGTCCGACGACCGCGAGCATGGCAAAACCATCTTCGATTGTAATGGCGTCCGCGTTGGTCAGTTTGAAGATTGCGTCCATGACCGCGTCGCGCTTCCCTTCCAGTTCGGCGGTTTTGACAATCACGGACATGGTATCGATACCGGCCGGAAGATGTTCAAAATTAACGCCGTTGACCTCCAGCGTTTCCAGCACCCGGCGACCGAAACCGATTTCGCCGTTCATCATGTCTTTTTCGACGGATATGATGGAAAAACCGACCTTCCCCGCAATCCCCGTGATAATCCGTTCGGAGCCGGTCTCCGGCGCAATCGGAACGATCATCGTGCCGGGGTCTTCGGGTTTGTTGGTATTCAGAATGTTGATGGGAATTCCCGCCGCACGTACCGGAAAAACAGAATCCTCGTGCAAAACAGAGGCTCCCATGTAAGAGAGTTCCCGCAGTTCTTTATAGGTGATGACATCGATCGGAATCGGATTTTCAACGCAACGCGGGTCTGCCATCAGAAAGCCCGATACATCGGTCCAGTTTTCATAGAGATCGGCTCCGGCGGCACGTGCCACGATCGCCCCGGAAACATCAGACCCGCCGCGGCTGAACGTTTTAATGGTTCCGTTGGGCATGGATCCGTAAAAGCCCGGAATGACGGCGTGCTGATGCGTTTCAATCACAGCGGACAGCACGGCATTTGTCCGTTCTGTATCCAGCGTTCCGTTTTCACGAAAAAAAACGACATCTTTCGCGTCGATGAAATCGTACCCCAGATACTGCGAAAGAATCCGGCCGGCAAGGTATTCTCCGCGGCTGGCGGCATAGTCACGGCCGACGGTTTCGGAAATCATCAGAAAAATCGTGTCAAATTCCGCTTCCAGAGAAAAATCCATCTGCAAATCGCGGATAATCTCCCGATAACGGTTTTTCACCTGCTCAAACACCGGAGTCATATCCTTCCCGCTGATTGCCATATCATAGCAACGATAGAGCATATCCGTAACCTTTTCGTCCTCTTTATAACGCTTTCCCGGTGCGGAAGGAACAACAAAACGGCGCGAGGGGTCCGCATGGATGATATCCGCCACCTGACGGAAATGCTGCGCGTCCGCCAGCGAACTGCCTCCGAATTTCAAAACTTTCAACACGGTAATATCTCCTGGACTTTCTTGTGATGGTTCGGTCACTGAAGTATTTTGTTAGTATTATATGTTTTATTTCGACATATGTCAAGGGGAAAATGCAGGTTTTTCCTATTGATTTCGGGGAATTTTCAACTTTTTTCAAGAATAATGCATTTTTGTTCTTCCTTTTTTCTTCATCTTATGGTATACTGGATGAAGGGTAACAGGGCTTCTCTCCCCTTCCACCGGTTTTTGTCGGAGAGATTGCTTTTATCATAAAAACACGAGGTATTCTATGGGAATCATCAAAGCCAAATTGATAGAGTCAATGCGTTCGATCCTTCCGATTGGAGCCATCGTTTTTGTTCTTTCTCTTACCATTGCGCCGATGGATACCGGAACCTTCCTTTTATTTTTGGTCGGTCTGGTTTTTTTGACGGTCGGTCTGTCTGTATTCACCATGGGGGTTGAAATGTCGATGAACACGCTCGGAACGCGTATCGGCGCTTCGCTCTCATCTTCCAAAAGCGCATGGCTTTTGGCTTTCATCGGATTTGTTATCGGGATGCTCGTCACCGCGTCCGAACCGGATTTACAGATTCTTGCCGAGCTTGTCTCCGGAGTACCGAATCTGTTGCTGATTCTTATCGTTTCGGTCGGGGTCGGAATCTTTTTGGTCATTGCCCTTTTGCGCGTTCGTTACGGAATCAGCCTTTCCATCCTGCTGACGATTTTTTACATCATCGCCTTTGCGCTCTGTATTTTTGTTCCGGCTGAATTCTGGGCGCTCGCCTTTGACTCCGGCGGAGTGACAACGGGACCTATGACGGTTCCCTTTATCATGGCGCTCGGCGCCGGCGTTTCGGGAGCAAAAAGCCGCAAGCGCGGCGGGCACGACGACTCGTTCGGTCTTGTGGCTCTTTGCAGTATCGGGCCGATTATAGCGGTTCTCGTTCTGGGCATTTGCGCGAACTTCGGCGATATGCATTATACGCCGGAACCGCTGACCGTGCTTGAAAATACCCGTGAAGGGGCGCTCGTTTATCTGGAAGGTCTTGCCGATTCCGCCAAGGAAGTGGCGATTGCTCTTTTACCGATCATCATTTTCACGTTGCTGTTTCAGCTTATTTCACGGCCTTTCAGCCGGCGGCAGATCTTCCGTATCGGCGTCGGTGTTGCCTATGTGTTTTTCGGACTGATGCTCTTCCTGACCGGAGCCAATACCGGTCTTCTCCCGGTGGGGCGTTCCTTCGGCGCTACGCTTTCCGGCATTCTCAACGGGTATGTGCTGATCCCCGTCAGTATGTGCCTCGGATATTTCATCATTTCGGCCGAACCGGCCGTATATGTCCTGAACAGACAAGTGGAACAGGTGACGGCCGGGGCCATATCCTCTTCCACCATCCGCGTTGCACTTTCGATTGGCGTTTCGGTGGCGCTGGGGCTTTCCATGTTACGGGTCCTTACCGGGATTTCCATTTTGTATATTCTGCTTCCCGGCTATGTGATTGCGCTGGTGCTGGCCTTTATCGTTCCGCCTTTCTTCACCGGTATCGCTTTTGACTCCGGCGGCGTGGCGAGCGGAACCATGATGAGCGCCTTTGTGCTTCCGCTGGCAATCGGCTCCTGCGAGGCCCTCGGAGGAAATATCATGACAGACGCATATGGCTGTGTCGCCTTTGCGGCTATGACGCCGATCATATCCATACAGGTCTGCGGACTGGTTTATAAACTCAAAGCAAGCCATGCGGTACGGCGGTTCAATAACGAAGACGAGTACTTTATCGATTACACAAAGGATGAAGGAGGTGCCACCTATGCCACCCCGTAAAAATCCACAGGACGCACGGATCAAACTGCTGGTAGCCATTATCGGAAAAAACGATGAGGAAGCGTTTGTCGAAGCATGCAATAATATTTGCGTATCGCTTCATTTTGCCGGAATCGGTTTCGGTACGGCAAAGTCAAACTATCGCAGTTATCTCGGTATTGACGAGGCGGAAAAACGCGTGGCCTATGCCCTTTTTCCCGCATATTGCGAACATGCGCTCCTGCGCGAGATCATCCGCCATCTGCAACTCTATCTTCGAGGGAAAGGCATCTGTTTCACCATCCCGCTTTCGGGTATTTCCAACATTATCGCCCGCTCTTTACTGACCACTCCCTACCGGGAGGACACCCATTCTACCTCTAAAACAGAAAAGGAGAAAGGCAAAATGCACGAATTGATCCTTGCGGTTGTCAATCAGAAGTATACGGAGGATGTTTTGGACAGCGCCCGGAATGCCGGCGCCACCGGCGCGACTTTGCTGCATACGCGCAGTATCGGCAACGAGCAAGCCGAACAGCTTATCGGTACTTCAATTGAAAAAGAAACCGATACCATAGCCATTCTGACAAACACGGAATTCAAACAAAATATCATGGAAGCGATTCGCGATCGCGCAGGTCTGAAAACCGAAGGGGGAGCCATTCTGCTTTCTCTCCCGGTCGATAGTTTCATCGGAATCGGCCGTCTCGACACCGAGGACGAATGACATCTTGTGCGCCGAGGCTTCCGCCGTCAAACCCGGGAGGCCGGACGGGCCAAATTCCTGCATCCCTTCCCTACCATCAAAAACAGAGGCTCCGTTGAGGGGCCTCTGTTTTATTTGTCTTTTTTCCGGCATCCGGAAAGCGGTTTTTCCGATGGTTTGGGTCTTATTGACGGAGAGTCACATCATCGTAGGGGATTGTTCCGACGGCTTTTGCGTCTCCGGCAAGGATGGCAAGCGCATGTCGGACGCATTCTTCTGAAGGATATCCGAGGATGAAGCGGTCACAGCGCGGCACATCGTCCATCACATGCGGATTTCCGAAGTGAAGAATGGCGGCGATGCGGTTTGTGGATTGCAAGGCTCTCATGACCGCCAATACCCGTTCGGTCAGGCAGTCGCGGCCGAGATACGCCTGCATGCGGTGCGATGTGACGTACACAACGCCGTCGTAAGGAATTTGCTTGTCAAAAAGGCGGATATTATCATTGGCGGAAGGAAATTCCGGCAGAAATACACAATCGGAAGCAGGAAACTGCTTTTTGATCATATCCTGCACATGGTGCGGATAAAACCACTCATTGGCAAAGGGGGGCGCGTCCGGCGCGGGAACATCTTCCCGCAAAGCTCTTTCGGAAAGGAGAACAAAGAGGAACTTCCCTTCTTTCGGGATAGCGTGAGAAACCCCTGCCGCATACCGGGCGGAAACGCATTCGTCCGAGATACGGTTGAAAGCGTCAAAAGTCTTTTGCGGCGGAGCTTCTTTCCGCTCGGATAAAAGATTGACCTTGTGCTGTGCAAGCAGAACATGGCGCACCGCTTCATCCAGGTCCTCCATGGAGAAAAGGCCTCTTTCAAATCCGTCACGGAGATATTCGTACCCGACTTCACAAGAAACATTCCACGGGAGTGCCAGATCGTTTCCTGCCGCAATACACAACGGAGTGGGGTCTTTTTGGCCGTACTTGAGGACAAGCCCCATCATCGACAGTGCGTCGGTCAAAGAAACGCCGTCCCAGCCGCGATCGCGTAAAAGGTTCATGACCTTTTTGGAAAGGCTGGCAGGACGCTCCGTGTCAACGGCGGAAATAATCCGATGGCCGGGCATGATGCCATCCAGCAGCCCTTCGTCCATCAGGCGATAATACGGTAAAAGATCATAGGAAAGCAGTTCATCGAGCGGATGATCGTTCCGCCCCTCCTGCATATGGGTATCGATCGTCGCATCGCCGGGGCCGGGATAATGCTTGGCAATCGAGAAAATACCGGAATCGTGCAGACCGCGCACGGTAGCCAATGCCATTTGCGCAACTTTTTCCGCGTTGGTTCCCATATGACGCATAGAAACGTTCGAGAGGTCAACGACGGGGCCGTTCATGGCATTGAATCCCAGTTCACGCAATTCATAGCCGACGACCCGACCATAGGCGTAAGCATAATCTTCATTGTAACCGGTAGCGCCGAGAGAACGTGCAGTCGGGAATGTGAAGCGTTCATATCCCTGCTCCGCGTCTCCGACAATCAGGATCGGATAGTCTGCGGTCTCATTGATTTGTTTCAGGATTTCGTCGCGTCCTGGAGCTCCCCGGCTGACCCATACAGCACCGAGCCGATGTTCCCGGATCATCCGGAGCATCTTTTCAATCTCATTTTCCGAGAAACCGCTCTGCGCGTTGGTGCAGAGTACCATACCGAGTTTTTGTTCTGTGGTAAGGTCTTCGATGCGCAATTCCTTTTTCATACTTTTTTCCTTTCCGGTTGACACAGCATGAACGCTTGTGTAAAATTAAATGAGTACAATATACGAGGATATGGTATGGATAGATCACTGCGGACAAAGAAGAAAAGCACTTCCCCGCGCGAATACTATTATACGACCTGGGTGCCGCGCGCTAATTACACGACCGAAGATGAACCGATCGTGGTAAACTGCGCCGATTTCAGCAACCGGGCTTTTCCGTTTACCACGCGCATTCCGGAAGGGAGACTGGATGTTTCCGTCTGCTATATTGCGGAGGGAGAACTGTTTTTTCAGATAGGCGGCGGAGAGAGGCAGATCGCAAAAGCGGGAACGGTCGTGGTAATCTTGCCGCATGTGCCGGTGATATACGGATACGAGGGGGCCGGAGACCCGCCGGTGCGCCGGTCATATTGGCTGCATTTTACCGGCAGCCACGCCATGAAACTCCTGGAAATCTGCGGATTTGAACAGGGCGGATTTTTTGAACTTCCCGATGAAAGTGGTGGTACTGCCGCCTTTACGGCTCTGCTTGACGAGATGAGGCATCCCCCGACCCCGCTGACCCGTACCCGGGCGGCCGCGGCGGCCGTTTCTTTGCTGACGCAATTCGGTCGCAGTCTTGAGCGCGGCATGGAGAACCGCCGTCTGCCCAGGTCAATCGCGTATCTCCGTGAACATTTCACCGAGGAAATCAATAAGAACGAACTTGCCGCCATGGACGGGTTGAGTCTTTCGCATTATCACACCCTTTTCCGGCGGGCGATGGGACGAACCCCGGCGGCTTATATTACATTTTTACGTATTGAGAAGGCGCGGGAACTCCTGTTGGATCCGGACATGCCGATTACCGAGGTCGCACGTGAATGCGGATATGAAGACCCCTTGTATTTTTCCCGTGTTTTCAGCCGGATGTTAGGGGTGTCTCCTTCCGAATACCGGCGGCACGGGGCGGACGGTTAAGCAAAGACCGCCGACCAATCGTTCAGGAGAATCATACCGATCACGGCAATAACGCAACCGACATACTGCGCCGGACGCAGTTTTTCACGGAAGATAAACCGTGCAATGATGAAGGAAAACAGAATCGAAAAGCCCGTATTCGCCATGAAGTAGAACGCGACCGGCAAATATGCAATGGTGAGGCTGCTGGTGTAAAACGAAGTGGCGTTTGTGATGGCGTAACAAACTATCCATCCGCAACCGATCAGCGTAACAGGCAGAAATTCTTTGAAAGAGGGCCTCCCTTTTCCCGGGAGCGTTACCCCGTCCTCATCGACCCCTGTTTTTTGCGGCGGATATCGGAAAAGGACAACGGCAAAGATGACGATTTGCAGAAGCGAAGCATAGAAAAGGCAGTTTTCCAACGTTGAAGCGCCGGAAGACGCCCCTTCCCAGTTGTCAAGCAATTTGACGGAAAAACCTTCCATCCCGTTTCCGACCGCACCGACAAGCACCCAGAACCAAAAGGCGGGCGTTGTCTTGGAAAGCGGCTGTCCGTTTCCCTCTTTTTTATTAAAAAGGAAGAGTGCCAGGAAAAGAAGCGCGATCCCGATGGCCATATACCAGCGCACTTTGTTGCTGTCAGGCCAGATGAGCGCGCTGAGAAGAATCGGAATGACCAGCCCTGCGCGAAGAATGATGGATGTAAGGAGCAATGGCCCATGGCGGACAGCCATGAGATAGCCGAGCATACCGAGAAAATACGCTACTGCACGGATGATTGCGCAAACAACGGTGGGGGTATCCCAGACAAACAAGGAACCCGTATTCCGGACGGTCGCCGCCACAATGCTGGCAACCAGGAAAAAGAGCGTTTCAAACCCGACCAACATCAGGTTGAAGCTGTTGGCACTGTTATAAATGTCCTGCGTGCATTTGGCATGCCGTTTGACCCAGATAGAGCCGGAACCGCCGATCAGAAGACTGGCGAAGAAAAACAGATATGCAAATACCGTTGCGTGGCCCGGTGTACCGAAAATCGTTTCCATAATACTCCTCCGCTTTTTGTACATCTTCAGTATACCAGCGAAAGAGGGCGGTGGGAATTGTTTTTTTACCGAACGATATGGATTTTTTTACGATTATTTGATAATAAAAAACGCCCGAAAACCGGACGTTTGTATTTTGCGTGATGCCGGAAGTCTCCGATATCTGTACCCCTGTGCCTTATCGCCGCGCAGCATGCCGGGCAAGCGCACGGACCGGGCTGGTTCGCTTGAACGGGAGCCTTGTCGGATTTCAAAGGGTTTTTTGCGCATGGTTTTCCGCCAAGCGGTCCCGGACGGTTTTTCCGGCCAGGGGCAAATCCTCATGGATCCTGCTTGTTATCGACAAATAAATCGCGGGAAGGCCCAAATTCGTTTTAAGAAGACCGAAAACAGAAAACCGCCGAAACGGCGGCATGTTTCTGGTTCTCTGTAAGCCGAAGATCAAGCAGAGGCAACGTGCTTTCCTGCTTTATCGTTCAGTCAGAAGTTCCCCGACCGGGGTGAGCAAAAAACTCTGAGACCAAACAAGCGGTAAAATCTTTCAATCTTTTTCGGCCCGTGATTACAACGCCCATCGGCTGAACATTCCGAAAAAAATACGAACAGCGGATGTTCCCCGGTGTTCGTATTGTTTCTTTATGGCGGAGAAGAAGAGATTCGAACTCTTGAACCGCTTTTAACGGTTACACGATTTCCAGTCGTGCGCCCTCGACCAACTAGGCGACTTCTCCATGGTCGCAGGCGGTCAACCTGACGACATGGCTTAGTATATCACACCTTCCGGAAAAAAGCAAGTGGTTTTTGCAAAAAAACGCCGCAAAGTTTGGAATTTTCAAGCATTACACGGAAGACGGTCTTGAAAAGGACCGGGAAGCCCGAAGGCTCCCCGGTGGAGTTCAATGTTTACCGCAACCGCAATTACCCCGATTGCCTCCGTCAGGTTCCGATCCGACAAGTTCTCCGCGGGAAGGCGGACAGAATTCCCCGACGGGAAACGCCATCTTGCGGAAGAGACTGCAGGGATCGTCTTCATCCTGCGCCACACACTCTTTGTCCGGAACGCAGTAATCCGAGGCTTTGATCAGATATTGCGCCGGGCGCTCGATCCGGATGACCGAGAAGATTCCGATCGTGACAAGCAGGCGATTTCTGTCATCGCCGTCGGTCAGATTACCGGAAACCGCCGACGAAACCGATGCGGGAATATCAGCACAGCAACAACAGCAATATCCGCAGGGTGTTTTCGGTTCCACGACGCGGGCGGACAGAAGAACGGGATTCACAACTTCGCATACGCCGACCGGTACGTTGGTGGAGCGGTTGTCCGGTTCGCAGGCATCGCAAGGACCGACGCTCGGATCACTGCGGAAAATGTTGACGTTTCCGATACTGCCATACAGTACCACTTTCTTTTCCACCACGGCAATACCGCTGAATTCCTGGTTCCTTCCAAGCCCCACGCAGGCCTCGCACGTTACTTTGATATAGAAACGAACGGTTACCTGATAAAATCCACGGTTGAACGGTACAGGATCCACGCCGACATAAGTCCAAAGGATGGAGGCCTCTTTGGTACGCACCGCTACATTCCGATCGACGATCTCTTGCCCGAAGGGGCAAAGGTACACGCGCACATCTTCATAACAATCGCGGTCACGGCAGGAGTCCAACACTCTGAAAGTGTCAATGCAGACAGTCTCCCGGTCCGGAGAGCATCCGCCAAGAGGCCCCAAGGCCCCTCTGTTTTCTGACATATGGTTATCCCCCTATAATACTGAATTAACGAGGCAACGGCTGCCTCGATAATAGGGTATGCAATTTCCGCGTCTCTTGACTAAAAAGAAAGCCGGCGGATCTGCCGCCGGCACTGGTTAAAAAGGTCAGATGAATTTTTTGATTTCTTCCGGGCAATCGGAAGGATCCATCGAAACGGTAGCCGTGAAACGGATGTTGGCCGCATTTGTCAGTTCATCCACCTTCAGAAGAAACTCTCCGAAGTTGGCATCCGTTCCGCAAATCTTCAGTGTGGAATCCAGGAAAATATCAGTGATATCGTAGTTACTGGCCGCGATTCCGGCAATAAAACCGTATAGCGTTGCGGCATCGAATACTTTGTAGGAATCCGTATCCACGAGACGCACTTTGTGCGAAATATTCTTATTCAGCGTCAGCCCTTTTTCGATGCAGATCACACATCCTTTTGAAGCTATTGCCGCCTCGTTAACTTGTTCAATCAAAGTTTTGGTCTTGCCTGTACCTTTTTTGCCGACAATTAATTTTACCATAGTAACATCCTCCTGAAAGTATTCGGGGATTCCCCTTGTTTATATCATACACTTTTTTTGAGGAAATTGCAATAGATTTCCCTGATTTTCATGAATTTCCGAGCCGGGCGGCCAATTTTTCTCCCGCTTCTTCATATCCGGGCTTTCCAAGCAGGGCAAACATATTCTTTTTATAGGCTTCCACTCCGGGCTGGTCAAAGGGGTTGACCCCAAGGAGATAACCGGAAACGGCGCAGGACATTTCAAAGAAATAGATAAGATTCCCGAGAGTGCGCGCCGTGCGATCGGGCGCTTCGATTACAATATTGGGAACTCCGCCGTCACAGTGAGCCAATAAGGTACCGAGCATTGCTTTTTCATTTACATAGCTCAAAGTCTTCCCGGACAGGAAGTTCAGGCCGTCAATGTTTGCCTCGTCATGCGGGATTGTGAAGGATGCGCCGCAATCACCAATCGCAAGAACCGTTTCAAACAACGTGCGTTTTCCTTCTTGGATATACTGTCCGAGCGAGTGGAGGTCTGTGGAAAAAATAACCGAATCGGGCAGCAGGCCTTTGTTGTCCTTCCCTTCACTTTCCCCGAAGAGTTGCTTCCACCATTCGTTGAAAAGGAGCGCATACGGCTCATATCCGACCAGGATCTCCACTTCTTTTCCTTTCCGATACAGGGCGTTACGGAGAATGGCATAACGGAGAGCGGGATTATTCTTCGTATCGGGGGCAAGGCAAAGTGTGCGCATTTCCGCCGCGCCTGCCATCAGTTCTTCAATATCGATGCCGGCGCAGGCGACCGGGAGCAAGCCTACCGCCGTCAGGACAGAGTAACGTCCGCCGACATCGTCCGGAATGACAAAGGTTTCAAAGCCGCTTTCATCAGCGAAATGTTTTAAGGTTCCGCGTGCGCGGTCGGTGGTCACAAAAATGCGGGACCTGGCTCCTTCTTCACCGTATTTTTTATAAAGGAGATCACGGAAAACACGGAAGGCAACCGCCGTTTCCGTCGTTGTTCCGGATTTGCTGATTACATTGACGCAGATGTCTTTTCCTTCACAGAGCGAAAGAAGTTCGCAAAGAGCGGTCGTGCTGATATTGTTCCCGGAAAAATATATGTCGGGCGTATCTTTTTTAAGCGCGTTGTAGAGCGGGGAGTTCACAAATTCAATGACCGCGCGCGCGCCGAGATACGAACCGCCGATCCCTAAAACGATCAGAATGTCGCAGCTTTTTTTGATTCTTTCGGCCGCCGCCCGGATGCGGGAAAACTCTTCTTTATTATATGCCACGGGAAGATCAACCCAACCGAGAAAATCCGCGCCGGCTCCTTTCTTGTTCTTCACTTTTTCCAGTGAAGCAACGGCATCCTCCGCAAGATATTCGATTTCGTGGGCGGAAACAAACCCGTCAAGAAATTTTTCGTTGATCGTAAGGGACATGGTATCTTCCTCCGTCTTGATGTTTGATATGTTTCATTATATACCCAACGGCAGGAATATGCAAGCGATCGGGAAAAATTATCGCGTTTTTTCTTCACGGAAACCGACCATTTCCGAGAGAAGGCGAAAAAGAATCTCAAAATAGGAAATTTTCCGGACGTCCTCCGAGGCAACGATATCCGCCGTACCGATTACTTCTTCTCCAAGCAGAAATTCTGCTTTTCCGACAGGATCGCCCGCTACCACGGGAGCCGCCACATATTCGGGCAGGGAGAGGCGAATTCTGACATTTTTCTCGTCTCCCTTTTTCATCAGTTTTGAAAATGCCGTTACGGTAACGGAAACGTTGTCACGCAATCCCCCGTGTACCGGGAGAGGTTCGCCCGGTTCTGCCGCGCGACTGTAAAGCGCGTAATTGGCAAATCCGTAATCCAGTAGTTTTTTTGCTTCGGCGTTACGGATATCGCGGGTGGGGGAACCCATAATGACGGCGATCAGATGAAGATCGCCGCGCTTGGCGGTCGCGCTGATACAGAACAACGCGCGGGAAGTCGAACCGGTTTTCAGCCCTGTTGCCCCCGGATAAAAACGAACCAGTCGGTTTGTATTGCTGAGCACGAACGCTCCGTTCCGGATGCTGTCCATCCATATCGTCGTATAATTCAGAATTTTTTCGTGGGAAAGCAGCGCACGGGAAGCAATGGCAATATCGCGCGCGCTGATCAGATGATCGGTCGTCGTATCGTCAAGCCCGTTTGTATTCTCAAAATGTGTATGGTTCATTCCGAGTTCCGCTGCGCGGCGGTTCATCTGCGTTACAAAAGCTTCTTCGCTCCCTGCAATATGTTCCGCCAGCGCGTAAGCGGCATCGTTGGCACTGCTGATGACAACACACTTGATCATTTCTTCCACGCTCATTTGTTCGCCCGGCTCAAGGAACACCTGCGAACCTCCCATTTTGGCCGCGGCCTCGCTGGTCGTTACAGGATCGGTAAGCGCAATTTTTCCGGAGTCGATGGCTTCCATGACAAGCAGGAGAGTCATGACCTTTGTCACCGATGCAGGCGGAAGGGCCTCGTCCGGATTCTGTTCATAGAGGATAGTCCCTGTGGTTGCATCCATCAGAATTGCGGATTTAGCATTCAAATTCATGGAATATTCCGTGGCAGAAGATTTTTCATCCTTCGCGGCAGAAATAAACTCTGTTTCCCCTTCTGCCTTTTCTCCGAGGGCGGTTGTCCGGCCGAACAGCGCGGTTCCCGGGAAAGGCAGAGACAAAACGGCAAGCAAAAGGGCGATGATTTTTTTCATGGCGAACTCCTTTGGTATAGACTGTTCCATCTATATGCGCCCCTGCCCGTGAAAATACCCGGGCGCAGTTGTGACGAAAGCGTAAAATCGCGCTTTATCCCTTGCAAAGACATAAAAAAAGTGGTATACTGGCTCATATAAACAAACAAAAACCGGCGCGCCGCGCCGGGGAGGAAAAAGATGAACGATTATCGCGATGAGGAGTATACCGAACCGCAAAAGAAAAAACGCTTCCGCTTGTTTGACTCACAGCGTGAAGGAAAAGGTGTATCCAAGGATGAAAAGCCGATCACTCCGGATCTGAACGGTTTTTTTCGCAGTTTCAAACGGAATTTTTCCAATCTGCTCCGGGTGAATTTGTTTATGGTGATCGGAAACTTTCCGGTTCTGTTTGCTATTCTCGGTCTTTCGGGTCTTTTCAAAGTTCCGTATCGGACACCGCTTTCCGACCTTTTTCCGAATTTGCGCACCCTGATGCTCCTTGATCCCTCCCGCTCACCGGCCACGATGGCGTTATACGGCGTTTTCGGCGTGCAGATTGAAAATGCGGCGCTGACGCCGATGTCTTACGTTATGTTCGGGCTTTCGGCGCTTACTTTTCTGACGTTTGGATTTGTTTGCGTCGGTACCACCTATATTCTGCGTTCTTTGGTACGAGGCGAACCGGTCTTCATGTGGTCCGATTTCTTCTATGCGATTAAAAGAAACAAAAAGCAGGCCTTTTTCTTCGGGATGTTTGACCTGCTTTTGCTTCTCCTGATTCCGTTCAATTTTACCGCGCTCTCTGAAATGGCCGGCGGATTGATGACCGGGATTTTGTTCTGGCTGACGGTTGTCTTTGCCTTGATCTACTTTTTCATGCGGTTCTATATCTACCTGCAAATGATTACTTTTGATCTTCCGATCACCAAAATTCTGAAAAACTCCTTCATTTTTGCTTTGCTTGGTTTCAAGCGAAACATTTTGGCGTTTCTCGGGATGATTCTGCTTGTTCTTGCGGATATTCTCCTGCTCTTCGGACTTGGCGGCATCCTTTTGCCGATAGGGGTCGCTGCGCCTCTTGTTTTCATTTTTTCAGCCGCTTCGTATATGGCCGTTTTTGCCGCCTGGTTCAAGATTAAGGAGCTGATGATTGACAACGGTGAAAATCAACCGCCGGCAGAAGGCGCAGAAGAGCCTTCAAAACCGTAAGACAGCAATTCCGTTATCGTAACAAACCGATATCCTTCGGCCGCCAGCCGCGGCAGAATTTCCCGCAAGGCCGCAATGGTGGTATTGTGCTTTCCCACGTAATCATGAAACAGCACGATAGAACCGGGATGCACCGATTTCATCACGTTCTTTATAATGGTTTCGCTGGGCGTTCCCGCCCAGTCACGGGTATCAACATCCCACAGGATGGCCTGATACCCTTTTTTTCGTATGACATCCCGCACATATTTCCCGCAAAAGCCTTCCGGCGGACGGAAATACAGGCACTTCCCGCCTGTAAGTTTTTCAATCAACTTCTCATTTTTTTCGATTTGCCCCGATAGCTCTCCCGGTGTGATGGCGGACAGCGTCGGGTGATCGTACGTGTGGTTTCCTATTTCATGCCCGGCTTCCGTGACCCGTTTTGCTACGGCTCCGTAAAGCTCGAGATTCTTCCCGACAACAAAAAAGGTGGCTTTTGCCCGGTACTGCTCCAACAAGGCGAGAATTTGATCCGTATAATGCGGATGGGGGCCGTCGTCAAATGTCAACGCGACAACTTTTTCATTTGTTTTGACATGAAAACAAGGACCTTGGTTTGTTGTTTTTTCCCGCTTTTCGGTTTTTTTGTCTGATGTTTTTGGGATCGCTGCCTCCCCGGGGAGATTTTGCGACGGCGAAGGAACGGCGGAATCGCCAGCGTTCTTTTCGCTTTCCGCGGCGGCGATTCGGGCCTCGTCCCCGTTGCGCGGCATAGTTCCCGTCATTCCGGCAGCACACGAAGAGAAACAGGATATAGCGACGGTCAGCGCGGCCGCTTCACGCCATTTCATGCGGTCTTTGCCTGTCGGCCGGTCAGTTCATCGAGCGTTCCGAAACGATATCCTTCTGCTCTCCAGCGGTCAATCAGTTCGCCGAGGATAGCCGCATTGGTCGCTGAGGTCGGATGGAGCAGGATGACGGCTCCGTTATGCGTGTTATCCATAATCTTTTTGATGGCGGCGGCCTTTTCCGGCTGATGAGCATTGTCCCAATCTGCGTAGGCAAGACTCCAGAAAATCGTTTTATAACCGAGTTTTTGTGCCATTTTCAGATTTTCTTCGTCAAACTTCCCTTCCGGCGGACGATAGTAGCGGCTCATTTCTCTTCCGGTCTTTTCCCGGTAAAGCGTTTCCAAAGATTCCAATTCTGCCCGGAATTCGGATTCATTGTGAAAACGCGTCATATCTTTGTGGCGCAAAGTGTGATTGCACACGAGATTTCCTTCCTTTGCCATCCGTTCTACCAGCTCCGTGTTCCGCAGAAGGAGGTTTTCCAGGATGAAAAAAGCGCCGGTAGCGTTCTTTTCCTTTAACGTATTCAATATTTTTTCAACATTTCCGTTTTCATATCCGGCATCAAAGGTCAGATACAGCACTTTTTCGTCAGCCGCGTCTTTGTGTTTTCTGTCTACATAATAAGCGTCATATTTTTCAATATAAGAAAATTGAGGCTCCAGTACCGGTTGGTTGTGATCGGGGTTGCGTTTTGCGTACCAGCTTTCTGCGCGGGCGTTTCCCGGGAGCGCAAAGAATGCGGACAGAGCAGCTGCGGCCGCCAGGAGTGCAGATAACGTTTTTTTTGCTTTCATGATGCTTCCTTTCTTTCGCTTTGCTATTATTTTTTCCTTTGCGAAAAAGAAAAATCATGAGAAAAAAAGGATATGCAGGCATTAAAAACGCCCGGGAACCCTTGCCGGAAATCCGAAACCGGATCGGCGCTTATGGCGGATAAAGAAAAAGACAGGCACAAACGCCTGTCTCATTCTGTAAGCAACGCCGACGACAGATCAAAACGAGACCGGTCGTGAACCATGCTTTCGTACATTTACTTGTACTTGCGTTTACGAGCCGCCTCAGCCTTTTTCTTACGCTTCACGCTGGGCTTTTCATAATGTTCTCTTTTGCGGAGTTCGGTAAGAACACCGGACTTCACGCACTGTCTTTTGAAACGACGGAGCGCGCTGTCGAGAGTCTCATTTTCTTTTACTCTGACTTCTGCCATTCTGTATCCCTCCCCTCATTGTCAGAAAGAGATGATATATCTCAAAACTACAAGTTATTATACCGTTTTCAACGGGGGTTGTCAAGAGTTTTTTCCTGTTTTGTAAGATTTTTTTCCGCCGCGGTCAAAGTGTTTCGCAGAAGCATGGTAATCGTCATAGGGCCGACCCCGCCGGGAACCGGCGTAATATAAGAACAAAGCGGTTCGACGGAAGCAAAATCCACATCGCCGCAAAGTTTCCCTTCCGGGGTTCTGTTCATTCCCACGTCAATCACGACCGCTCCGGGTTTGACCATATCGGCGCGGACGAATCCGGCCTTCCCTACGGCGCTGACCAGAATATCGGCGCGGCGCGTGTACGCCGGGAGGTCTTTTGTCCGGGAATGGCAGACGGTCACGGTGGCGTTTCGTTCCAAAAGCAGAAGCGCCTGCGGCTTCCCGACGATGTTGCTCCGGCCGATGACAACGCAATTCTTTCCTTCCGGGTCAATACCGTAATAATCGAGCAGCTCCATAACGCCGGCCGGTGTACAAGGCACAAAGGTGTATTCTCCCGTGCAGACTGCACCGACATTTACCGGGTGAAACGCGTCCACATCTTTTTCCGGGCGGATCGTCCGTGTGACCGCTTTTTCGTTGAGGCGGTCCGGGAGCGGAAGTTGAACGAGGATGCCGTCAACAGCCGGATCACGATTCAACCGTTCAATCAAGGTAAGCAATTCTTCTTCTTTTGTGTCTTCCGGCAATTCATACACTTCAGAAACAAACCCGACATCTTCACAGGCTCGTTTTTTGTTGCGTACATAAACGCGGGAAGCGGGATCGTTCCCCAAAAGGATCACGGAAAGCCCGGGCGCGCGCCCGGCTTTTTTTGCAAACGCCTCGCTCTCAAGGCGGATCTTATCACGGACAACCGCAGAAACGGCTTTCCCGTCTATCAAAACAGCCACAGAACGTTTCCTTTCCTTTCACCGGCAAAAAAGCCGGCCGTCACTTTGTTTTTATCGTCTCGTTTATAGGGGTAATTGTGATTTTTGCCATGGATTTTTCTTCAAATACGGTATTTAATTCCCGGCAGATATCTGCATAGGAAATTTCATCCAAAATCTCGCGCATCCGGAATATCGGAACCTGCTCCACGACGGAATCCAAAAGCGCGGCGGCAATTTCTTCGGTGGAATCGAAATCTTTGATGTATTCGGCATAATGTACGCGGCGCATTCTTTCAAAATCCTCGAAAGACGGTATCCGCTCGCCGCTGCGGTAAAGCCGGAGTTCTTCGGTGAGCAGGTGAAAAACCCTTTCCGGATCGTCCGCCGAGCAGGAAATCAGGAAGTGCGCGCACCCACGGGCGCTTTCATAGCTGGCGGAAAAATCCTGTGAAATAACGCCCTCTTTGTACAGGCGATTATAGAATTCACTGCTTTCCCCGAACAAAAGGTCGCATAAAAGATTCATCGTCAGGCTTCGCCGCATGGCCGCTTCGGGTTCTTCCGGCAATCGGGTATCTTTGACAGCCAGACAAAGCATCGGCCGGGCAATATCCATGCGGAAGGAAATTTCCGGTTTGAAGATTGCCTCCGGTTCTGTCGGATATATACGCCTCGGGCGCGGCGCAGGGGCGCGCGGAGACAGACGGCTGTCAACGATTGAAAGGACGGTCTCGGCGTTTGTTTTCCCGCAAACAACCAGCGTCATGTTGTCCGGGACATAAAACGAACGACAGCACTCATACAGCATCTCCGGCGTAATGGCGGCGATTGTGTCCGTCGTTCCGCAAATATTTTTTCGGATTCCGTGTTTCTGATACAAGGCCTCCATGGCGGCATAATACAGCCGGTTTCCGGGAGAATCTTCATACATTCCGATTTCCTGGCCGATGATTCCCTGTTCTTTTTGGATATTTTCCGGCGTGAAATAGGGATGGAAAACATAATCCAAAAGAATCGACAGTCCGGCCGAAATATCGGAAGTGGTGGAAAACAGATAGGAAGTCAGCTCATTGGAAGTATAGGCATTGGCCGACGCACCGACAGCGGCGAACTTGTCAAAAGTGTCGATGTGGTCCTCGCTTTCAAACATTTTGTGTTCGAGAAAATGCGCAACGCCGTCCGGCAAATGTACTTCCCGGCCGTTTGGCAGGATGTGATCCGAGTCCAGAGAACCGAAGTGGACGGTCAGGGAAACATAGGCGGTGGAAAGCTGCTTCGGAAATACATAGATCGTAAGGCCGCTTTCGTGGCGGATATACGTATATTCTTCCCGCAGGGTTATATCTTTGACGGAAATTTCTTCACGCATCTTGTTTATCCTCCGCAATGCCGGCGGCATCGCCGCGCAAAAAGTAGACCGTGTCCGGCCGATAGGTTAAGGCGACGGCCCGAAGGTCCCGCACCGTCACTTTTTCCAAAGCGGCAATCGCTTCTTCGGGCGTTTCCGTAACGCCGGAAAGCGTCCGGTAGAGATACCAGCGTTCCAAAAGAACCGGGTCGTCTTCTACGGAAAGGAACTGGTTGATCAGAATGCGGCGTGAAAGATCGATCTCTCTTTCGGTAATTTTTCCGCGGCGCATCGCCCGGAACTGTCGGAAGATCTCCCGTACCGTCCGGCGGAAGTTGCGGTTTTCAATGCCCGCCGTTACCAACATGATCCCTTTGGAGGATTCGTTCGTTGCCGAGCAGGAATAACAGAGGCTGAGCTTTTCCCGAACATTGACGAACAGTTTGGAGGTCGGAGAAACGCCGAAAACACAAAGAAAAAACAAGACGGCATTCCGCGAGGGGTCTTCCATCCGCAGTGATGAGCGAAATCCGATACAAAGTTTCCCTTGTTTGGCCACGGTTGTTTCTTTCACGCGGCGCACACGGCGCGCGGACGGATTCGGTTCGGGCGGGGGCAGGCGGATCGGATGGCGGTTGATGTCCGCAAAGATTCCCGCCAGTGCTTCCCGGACCGTATCGACGGGGGCGGAACCGGTATAAAACGCTTCCACTGTCGCCTCGGAAAGAAGAGCGCGATAGGCGCCGTAAAGCGACGCCGGTGTGATTTTTTCAATATCCTCGGGCGTTCCGTACTCGCTGATGCCGTACACTTCCCCGTCGCACATATGCGAAACGCACCGGCATCGGGCATAATAGGATTTATTATTCATTTGCGCGCGAATACGGTCAATGGCGTTTTTCTTTTCGCTCTCTACATATTCCGAGAGAAAAACGCCGGTGTTCCGGTCGGTCAGCGGCCGGAGAAGCAATTCGGAAAGCAATTCGGCGGCTCCGGGCAAAAGATCTTCTCCGTCTTTTGTGAATTCGCGCCGCAGGGTCGCGATTCCGATATGTAATATCTGCAAATCGCCGCGTTTGAATACCGAGGTCGAAAAATCTGCGGAATAGAGTTCTTCAAGCCGGATGCCGAGCTCCCGTTGCGTCGGGAACGCGCAGGAACCGCGCCGCAATACATTGAAAAGAAGCGCCCGATGCGCTGTCGCGTACGGAGACTGCAAAGGCGCGACAAAGTAGAGCGACAACTGGGATGTTTTGAATTTTTCGGTATAGTGGTAATGGAGATTTATATTTTCGTATATCCGGATGCTCTCTGGCTTCATGTAGATTCTTTCCGCCCGCCGTCAAGCGCGGCGTGCTGTTTTATTTTGCGATTGCGTGAACGATCTCGCACATGGTATCATATTTGCTCCACATATCCTGCGCCAGTTTCAGCTGGCAACGGGTGCGGACCAGATTATGCCCTTCATAATTGACTTTGAAATACTTGTCGCCCGTCAGATAATCATCCAGGAACCGTGACGCAAGTTCCAGTGTGATCGTCACCGCCCCGAGCGCCATGGTGTCAATTTCAAGCGGGGTCAGCGACCGATATGTGCGCGAAATAAAGCCTTCTGCAAAAGCGCGGAATTTGTCGAGGTCGAGCATGACGTTTGAAGTATCCGCCTCGTCTTCCGCCGCGGTGCTGGCACCGAACCGGACCGCGTCGCCGAAATCATGCATGGCAAGCCCCGGCATGACGGTGTCAAGATCGATCACCACCAACGCTTCCTTGGTCTTTTTATCAAACAGGACATTATTGATTTTCGTATCGTTGTGCGTAACGCGAAGAGGAAGCATTCCCTTTTCAAGCATCAGGCTCATGCGTTCCGCCACTTCGCGCATGGAAGCGAGATAACGGATTTCTTCCTGCACTTCCGCCACGCGATGGTACGGGTCCTCTTCTATATGCCGGAAGAGTGTTTCCATCCGTTTTTTTGTGTTGTGGAAATCCGGGATTGTCATATGGAGTTTTTGTGCGTCAAAATCCGACAAATTCATTTGAAATTCCCCGAAAGCCACCCCGGCGTTCCGCAAAACGTCAAGATTGTCGCAGGTGTTGTAGGTCACGGCATCCACATAGGTATAGATGCGCCAAAAGGAATCATCGTCGGAAAGGTAATAGTTTGCTCCGTCTGCGGTATGGTGGAAATGAAGAGAGACCCCCTTCCAATCCGGATTTTCACGGATATGGGTCGTAACAAGGTCGATATTTTCCATGATCCCGGCCGGATCCTTGAAAACATAGGAATTGATCCGCTGTGCCACATAGGTCTTGATGGATTTGTCCGGTTGGCGATAATTGAGTTTATATGTACCGTTCACATTGCCGTCCGTAATAACGGTATAGGAATAAAAGGCTCCGGGAAGACGAAACACGGAACCGACGGCGTTCAGTTTTTCTTCTAATGCTTTGTTCTTCATACTGCATCCCTTCGGAAAGATCGATCTTGTGCCCTCGGAGGCGGCCTGTTTCCGTACGCTCTCTCAGGGCCCAGCGGATATCGCAAGCGAACCGCCGCGCTCCGCAGTCTATATTATTATATAAGATTATCCGTACATTTGCAATAGTTTTTTTCTTTTGAACGGCTTTTGGTATTTTAAGCCAAAGAAAAGGACTGTCCGGCAGATGCAAAAGTGTTCCGAGACAATAATCCCGGATTTCGGAAACGGTAAAACCATTGAAAATGCCTGCCCTTTCGGGACAGGCACTTTCTCGGGGAAATCAGGATTCCATTTGTCGGCCGAGGAACCCGGCGGCTGTCTGTATCAGCTTGATTTCAATATCGTCGGCAATCTTTTCTTCCTGTTCCGCATCCTCATGCAAAACCGAAAGGACGCACCCGATCAGATCACCCTGCGAAAGGATCGGCATGGCACAACTGATATAGTGTACGCCGCCTTCATCGGTAACACGGAGCTTTTCGCCGCCGCGCCGATAGGTGTACAGGTTTCTTGATTCCATGATGTCTTCCAGTTCTCCGGAGACTTTTTTCTCCAGATACTCTTTTCTGGACACACCCGCCGCGGCGATTACAGCGTCGCGATCCGTGATGATGACTGCCATCGAGCAGGTCTTCTGTAAAGTGTCAGCATACTGTGCCGCAAAACCGCAAAGTTCTCCGATCGGCGAATATTTTTTGAAGATTACTTCACCTTCCCGGTCTGTATAGATTTCAAGGGGATCGCCTTCGCGTATCCGCATGGTACGCCGGATCTCCTTCGGTATTACGACGCGCCCGAGGTCATCTATACGACGCACAATTCCTGTTGCTTTCATTTGGTTCTCCTTATTATTTACGCATAATTGCGCTTTATGAGGATATTATTTGAAAGCGCGGTATCTTTTATCCACCGGACGATTTGGAAAAGAATTCTGTCGCGCCCGAATTTATGTCATATGCAGAGAAAATCTTGGGGAAAAGAAACAATTACCGGGAAAAATGTTGACTTTTGCGTTCGACGGATTTATAATGAATGCATTCTTATAAGCAGAGGGATCTACATGACGGGAAAGAAGGCTGTCACGGCCATTGTGTTCGCCGGAGTTTTCTGGGGGATTGTCGGAATATTCGTAAAGGCTCTTTCGTCAAGCGGACTGGATGTTATGCAGGTGGTCGCTCTGCGGATGATCTGCGCCGCGCTGTCGCTTTTTCTCGTTCTTCTGCTGTTTGCGCCGAAGAAACTCAAAATCGATCTTCGGCATCTTCCCCTTTTACTGGGCATCGGTTTTTTCGGACTGGAACTTTCGATTTATTTCTATTTTTACACGGCTATTCAAAGTCAGACCTCTGTGGCGGTCGTTTTGCTTTATACGTCTCCTGCCTTTGTTCTTCTGCTCTCTGTACCCGTTTTTCACGAAAAAATCAATATGAAAAAAACGGCGGCGCTACTTTTGACGGTTTCGGGTTGTGTTCTTGTTGCCGGGCTGATTGGCGGGAGTTATACGCTGTCTCCGCGCGTATTGCTTTTCGGGGTCGCGTCCGGGTTCTGCTATTCCCTGTACACGGTTTTCGGGAAATTTGCGCTCCGTTATTATGATTCTGTGACGGTTTCGTTCTATGCCTTCCTGGTCGCGGCAATCGCCAGTCTGTTTTTTGCGGATGTTCCGGGCGCTTTTTCCGTGATTGCGGCTTCCCCGTCTCTTATTCTTCCGGTCCTCGGAATGGGAATCGTTTCTTCAGTTTTTCCTTTTCTTCTTTATACATACAGCCTTCGTTTTATAGATTCCGGAAAGGCGGCCATTCTGTCCACGGTCGAGCCGTTGGTCGGGGCGGTTGTCGGCATTGTTGCGTATGGGGAACCCTACGATTTCCCGAAAATTCTCGGAATCCTTCTGATTCTTTCCGCCGTCCTTCTTCTGAATCTGCATCTGCATATCCATCACAGCAAAAAGAGTGTGCAGAAAGAAACAAAAAAGGCCGTTTCAAGCGGGTCATTTGAAACGGTTCCCCGATAAAAACAAACTGCGGAGAAAAACATCATTTCCCGGAACACGGACAAAAATACCGGAACGGAGAGCCGACGCTTTCTCGTTTTCCGCGAGGAGCCGGCATCGCTTCGTTTGCGATGCCGGCCTTATTTATTTCAAAAGGAAATATCGGGAGCAAGGCCGTCTTTTCCGTAGTTTTCTTCGGCAATCAGACTGTCGGCGGGCCTTGTCGTCCGCCGGAACCTTTCCGGATGTGAAACCCAAAAAGAGGGAGAAACCTTCGGTGCATGACGTTCTCCCTCGTTTTGTGCGGCGGCCGGATTATTCTTCGTCGGTTGCTTCGTCGTCTTCCGCGTCTTCCGCGTCCGGTTCGTCCTCGTTTTCCTCGTTCTCCTCGTATTCCGCTTCTTCCGTCCGGAACCCGAAGGCATCGGCAATCCGGTCTTTGATTGCGTCAACTGCGTCCCAGAGGTCGAAGAATGTGCGGGCAATATCGCCGCCTTCCCGGACGATTTCGGGCGGGAGATAATAACTGAAACAAAGCCGACCGTCTTCCGCCGTTACGGTGAAGAGCGAGACGGTGTTCAGCTCATTGATATAACGGAACAGCGCGTCGGCATCCGCGTCTTCTGGAATATCGCAATAATCAACGTAGAAAAACGGATGCACATCCTCGGCGATTGTCGCGATAATCTCATAGGAAGGATATCCTCCTTCTTCTTCTACCGGAAAGAAAAACGCGGTCAGGTTTTTTTGTTCTCCGACATTTTCCTGCGCGGAAATATCGTGAATGTCGCGTTCGTCAAACCATGCGAGCAGTTCTTGAGCAAGTTTCTTTGTATCCATGGTTTCATGGCACTATGTGCCGTCCTTTCATAAAATTAAAGCGGTTTTCCTTTATCAGTTTAGCATAGTCTGCAAAAAAAGTCAAGAAAACAGATTTATTTGGAACTGCCGGTGGAAGGAATTTTGCGTTTTCGATACTTTTCCGCGTCTTTTACGTCGGAGGCGGGAACGGCGCTTTGCAGTTTTTGCCGGGGTTTGAGAGACATTACGCAAACGCCGGTCGAGGTCCTTGTGGATTTTACCGGCAAAAGCGAGGAGGAAATCAACATTTTCCTTTCCTGGCTGTCTGTCAGGAAAATATCGATCGGCGCATCTTCGTAGAAAATGGCCACAATGGGCGAAGCACCCGAGAAGACGGCCGTTTGCCGGCGGCGGGAAGATTTGACGGCATATTTGTCAGCCGGAACGCGTAATCCTTTCCCGTTTTCAAACAGAAGGACAAAATTGTGAGCCGGGTTATATTCATAGAGACATTTCATGAAAACCGGATGTTCGTCCTCTTCCATGCCGAGTTTTGCGGGGAGATAATCTCCGAGAGCCGAAGCCTTTACCGGCTCAAAATCCGCCGCTTTTGCGCGGTATAGCTGTGCCTTGTCGGTGAAGAAGATGATTTCCGGGCGGTTATCGCATTCCTCGGAGCAAAGGACTGCGTCTCCCTCTTTCAGTTTTTGTTCATCATTCCCGCGCAGAGATTGCAGGGTGATTTTTTTGAAATAGCCCTCCCGGGTCATGATGAAATGAGCCTGATAGTTTTCGTCAAAGAGATCGTCATCATCGTAAACGCTGATTTCTTCCGCTCCGACAATCTGTGTCTTCCGAGGCTTTCCGTATTTCTTTTTGATTTCCCGAAGCTGATCGGCAATGGCCGCTTTCAGTTTGATTTCGTCACCGAGCAAAGCCTCCAAGTCGGCCACTTGCTTTTGCAGATCGGAAATTTCCTGTACGCGGTTGAGAATGTACTCCCGGTTGAAGTTGCGGAGCTTGATATCGGCGATATATTCTGCCTGTACGCGGGTGAGAGAAAATCCCTCCATCAGATTCGGAACAACATCCGCGTCTTTTTCCGTACTGCGCACGATCCGGATGGCTTTATCTATGTCAAGCAGAATCTGACCAAGCCCCATAAGCAGGTGTAATTTATCGCGCTTTTTTCCGAGGTCAAACTCCACTTCCCGCCGATAGCATCCGAGGCGGAAAGCAATCCACTCCTGCAAAATCCCGGCGATGCCGAGCTGCTGCGGCGAACCGTTGACCAGCACATTGAAATTGCAGTCAAAGTTATTTTCAAGATCGGTCAGACGAAAGAGTTTGCCCATCAGTTTTTCGGGATCTGTTCCCCGACGCAAATCGAGCGTCAGTTTGAATCCGTTCAGGTCGATTGCGTCACGGAAATCAGTGACTTCTTTGAGCTTTCCGGCTTTGATGAGGTCGGCAATCTTTCCCATGATGGCTTCGATACTGGATGTGTACGGGATTTCAAGTATATCGATGCAGTTATTCTTTTCGTCATATGCGTATTTGGCGCGGAGCGGAATGCTGCCGACACCTGTTTCGTAGACCTTTTTCATTTTTTCGCGATTGTAGAGCAGATAGCCACCACCGGGGAAATCAGGTGCTTTGATAATATCCATCAGCCGGTCAATCGGCGTGTTCGGGTTCCGTAAAAGCGCCACTGTTCCGTCGCATATTTCTGCAAGGTTGAAGGAGCAGATCGAACTGGCCAGGCCGACGGCGATACCGAGGTTCGGCGAAATCAGGATGTTCGGGAATGTGGTCGGCAAAAGTGCCGGCTCTTCCATGGTGTTATCGTAATTCGGAACCAGATCGACGGCGTTTTTATCAATTCCGCGAAAAAGCTCTTGGCAAAAAGAATCAAGTTTTACCTCGGTATAACGGGATGCGGCATAGGCCATATCTTTGCTGTACTGCTTGCCGAAACTGCCCTTTGAATCCACAAAAGGGTGCAACAACGCTTCATTTCCGCGCGTCAGGCGGACCATCGTTTCATAGATAGCGGCGTCGCCGTGCGGATTCAGTCGCATAGTCTGCCCGACAACATTGGCGCTTTTGGTGCGCGCCCCTGTCAAAAGCCCCATTTTATACATCGTATAGAGGAGCTTGCGGTGTGAAGGCTTGAATCCGTCGATTTCCGGAATGGCGCGCGAAATAATCACGCTCATGACATAGGGCATATAGTTTGTTTCAATCGTTTCCGTAATCGGCTGATACCGGATCTCTGCCTCGGTTTGCGGATATTCCGCCGGGTCATTCTTCTTCTTTCTTGCCATTTTTTACTCCGTTATAATTTGATAATGTGATGTGCGGCGGCACGGATCATGCGGTTATAGAGAGCAAGGCCGAGTCCGTCCTGTCCGGGAAGAGGAGCATAGAGCGCCGTAAGATCGGCTTTATCCGCTTCCCGCAAAAGATAAAACAGACGATGCGCCAGGGTCTTCGGCCGATCTTTGGACCCGACCGGAAAAAGACGACAATCGGGGAGCGCCGAAAAGGTTTCGACATCCTCGTCATAGCAGAGAACGCCGAATCTTCCCGTTTGGTTTCGGAGATAAGCCAGACACCGGCCGGGATCGCCGTCGAGCAGATAAAAAGGAACGGCGGGAGCGTAATGCTTGTATTTCATCCCCGGGGACAAGACGCGTTCTCCGGGGGCGAGCGTCCCCAGCACGGCCGGCGCAATCGTAAGACGCGAACAACAGGCCGAAAGCTCATCCGGCGTGACGGCCCCGGGGCGCAAAAGCGTCAGGCTTTCATCTTCCTCGATCTTTACAATAGTGGACTCCAGTCCGATGGCGCAATCACCGCCGTTTATAATGATATCGACCCGTCCGTACATGTCGTCCATAACGTGCGCGCAACAGGTCGGAGACGGGCTTCCGGACAGGTTGGCGGATGGGGCGGCAATCGGAACCCCCGCAGCCGAAATCAGCGCGTGGGCGACCGGATGTGACGGGCAGCGTACCGCCACCGTGGGAAGACCGGCCGTGACGGTTTTCGGAATAAGGGGTCGGGCCGGCAGGATGACTGTCAGCGGGCCGGGCATAAAAGCCTCGGCAAGGCGGTAATAGAGCGGGGTGGTGTATGTATATTGTTCGGCATCTTCCGGGGATGCGATGTGGATGATGAGCGGGTTATCGGCCGGGCGACCTTTGGCCGCATAAATTCTTCCGGCAGCCGCAGGGTCCAGCGCGTTCCCGCCGAGACCGTAGACAGTTTCCGTCGGAAAGACGACCAGTCCGCCGGATCGAAGCACCTCGCCGGGATGAGAGAGCGTTTTCGGCGAAATTTCTTTCTGCCCCGGAATAAGTTCCATTATTTCTGTTTTTTTCATGTTGTTTTCAGCTTCCTGGCCATGTCTGCTTCGGTCAATGCGGTCAGCATTTCATCAATGTTTCCGTTCAAAAAGGAAAAAATGTCATATAAGGACATCCCGATCCGATGATCTGTTACACGTCCTTGCGGAAAATTATAAGTGCGGATTTTTTCGCTTCTGTCTCCGGTTCCGATCTGGCTTTTCCGCTCTTCGGCCAAGGCGCGTTCGCGTTTTTCGTTTTCTAAGCCCATCAGTTTCGTCCGCAGAAGTCGAAGGGCCGCTTCTTTGTTTTGCAGTTGACTTCTCTGCGTCTGGCTGGTGACGACGATGCCGGTGGGAATATGAAGTATCCGGACAGCGGATTCGGTTTTGTTGATATGCTGCCCGCCTGCGCCGCTGCTCTTCATGCTTTCAATATGAAGTTCGCCCATGTCGATGACCAGAGGATCGCTCCCTTCGGCCTCAGGCAGCACCGCTACGGTTACCGTGGAAGTATGAATGCGCCCTTGCGTTTCGGTTTTCGGAATTCGCTGTACCCGGTGCACGCCGCTTTCAAATTTCAGTTTTGCAAATGCCCCGTTCCCGACGACGCGGAAAATAATCTCACGGTATCCGCCGAGTTCGGTTTCGTTACTTCCGATCACCTCGGTCGTATAGCCGTGTCCGTCTCCGTACATCCTGTACATCCGGAAGAGATCGCGTGCAAAGAGGGCAGCCTCTTCCCCGCCGGCTCCGGCACGGATTTCCATGACGGCGTTCCGATCGTCTTCGCGGTCTTTCGGAATCAGGAATGCCCGGAGTTTTTCAAGGAGGCTTTCGCTTTCGCGGTGCTTTTCCGCCGCTTCCTCTGCCGCAAAACGGCGGAGTTCCGGTTCCTGGCCCGGATCGGCGGAGATTCGATCGGCTTCCTCTTGTTCACGTTTGGCCGCGAGATAGGCGCGATAGGTATCGGCAATCGGAGAAAGCCGGTTGTATTCTTTGAGAAGATCCCGGTATGTATCCGGGGTGGGCGCGGGTTCCCCGGAGGCAAGGCGCGCCTCCAGTTCCGCCACCCGGAGCGCGATCTCTTCAAACTGTTTTTCCATCAGTCGCGGCAAAAAGCGGAGAAAGCTTCATGCAGAGCATACAAATCCGCCTTTGAGATGATTTCATAGGGGGCATGCATGGAGATAACGGGCAGGCCGAGATCAACGGTGTCGATATTCTGTTCGGCAATATACATTGCGACCGTTCCGCCGCCGCCTATATCGACCTTGCCGAGTTCGGCCGGTTGCCAGCTTACATGATTCTGCGCAAATATCCGCCGGATAAAACCGACGTATTCCGCCGAAGCATCATTGGAACCGGATTTCCCGCGGGAACCGGTAAATTTGCTCATGGCAGGACCTTTGGAAATCATGGCACTGTTGCGCTTTTCATAAACATCCGCATAATTCGGATCGAACGCGGCGTTCACATCGGCGGAAAGACATTTGGAAGCGTGGCGCATGGCCGACGGATTTTGACCGAGGGAACGCGCGATTTCCTCCATCAGATCGGCGAACAGACGGCATTGCAACCCGGTATTTCCGTTACTGCCGATCTCTTCTTTGTCCGCAAGAACCACAAAAAGCGTGTGCTTTGTTTCTTCTGCGGAGAAAAGCGCCGTCAGTGCGGGGTAAGCGCAACAACGGTCGTCATGGCCGTATCCGACCAAAAAGGCACGGTCAAGGCCCGCATCCCGGCATTTTCCGGCAGGAACGGCTGAAAGTTCCGCGCTGACAAAATCCTCTTCGCTGATTCCGTATTTTTCATGAAGAATACGCAAAACATTCAGTTTGATTGCGTTTTCTTCTTCCCCGGATGGCACCGGAATTCCGCCGACCAGCAGATTGAGGGTTTCCCCGCTGATGGCCTTTCCCAGAGGCTTCGCCGCCTGCTCCTGCCCGAGATGCGGGAGAAGATCGTTGATATAGAAGACCGGTTCACTTTCCTCTTCTCCGATACAGACATCCGCCTGACTGCCGTCCGCGCGGATTATGACGCCGTGGAGCGCAAGCGGAAGCGCCATCCATTGGTACTTCTTGATGCCGCCGTAATAATGCGTTTTGAGAAAGCTCATGCCGCCTTCTTCGTAGAGCGGGTTTTGTTTCAGATCCAGCCGAGGCGAATCGATATGCGCGGCAAGGACCCGCAAACCGTCTTCCGCAAGCGGAGCCGTTCCGATACGGAACAAAAAGATTCCCTTTTCTTTGTTGACAAAATAACGCTTGTCGCCGGCTTTCAGCACATCACCGAACCGATATTCGGTGTAACCGGCTTCCTCGGCCATCTGTCGAGCGCACTTTGTCGCTTCGCGTTCGGTTTTGGCGGCGTTCAGAAAAGAGCGGTACGCCTCCGCATAGGAGAAGATTTTATTTAGTTTTTCCTCAGTGATATCTTTGTAAATGCTTTCCCGCGTGCAAAGCAACCCGGAAACCTCGTTTTTTTTCTTTTCAGCGGACATGTTATTCTCCTTTCATCGCAAGCCCGAGGCAGAACGCACGGACTTTTTCTTTCAGTTCTTCCCGCGTACCGTTGTTTTCCAGCTGGTAATCGGTATGGTCGCGTAAATATATTTCATCCGGTTGCGCGTCGATCCGCGCTTCGGCTTCATTGCGGGAAAAGCCGTTTCGCGCCATGATACGGCAAACGCGCGTTTCCCGATCTGCCAGAATTGCCACCGTCAGGTCGCATTCTGAGGAAAAACCGGATTCAAGCAAAAGCGGGGCGTTGATCAGCGCGGCAAACGCTCCGTCCGCCTCGGCTTTTTTGAAAAAATCCCGGCATTCTTCGAGGATTACACCGTGCGTCAGCCGATTCAGTAATTCCCTTCTTTCACGGGCTTCTTCCTCCGCCCCGAACACAAGAGCGGCCAGAGCGCGCCGATTCAGGGAACCGTCGCCGTTCAGAATGTCGTCGCCGAAAGCGTCCGCAAGAATACGGGTGCAGGCAGACGGAGACTCCGTGAGGCGGCGATAGACCTCATCTGCGTCAAGGCCCGGCACGCCGAACTCTGCAAAAAAATCTTGTGCCAGATTTTTACCGGAACCGATCCCGCCGCAAAGGCCGATTTTATACATATGTTATTTCTTTCCTCTCTGATCACGATTGCAAGCGTCCGGAATCTGAGCGGTGTAGCCGAAAGGCCCATCCGGAAACCGAAATCGTCATGTCGGAATTATTATATCATTATATAACGGATAAGCACCTTTTGTCAAGAAAAGTGACAGAAACCTTAAAAAAACGCGGCATTCCTTGACTTTGCAGTAAGAATATGATATATTATTTTATTGTAGCGATCTGTCTGGTCGCCCGTCTCCCTGCCAATGAGTGTGATGCAAAGGAGTCCATGCATGAAGAGCTGTGCCGTGATTTGCGAATTCAACCTTTTTCATAACGGCCATGCCTCTCTTTTGCAAAGTATCCGCCGTGAATTCGGGGAAGATACCTGTATCATTGCCCTGATGAGCGGGAATTATACCGAGCGCGGCGATATTGCCATTGCCGACAAGTTTCTCCGTGCGGAAGCGGCGGTATATGGTGGTGCCGACCTGGTGCTGGAAATCCCCTTCCCTTTTTCTTCCGCCAGTGCGGAACATTATGCAAGGATCGGGGTCGCCATGGCAGAAATGCTGAACGGAGTGGATTATCTCGCTTTCGGAAGCGAAAGCGGCGATATGATGACGCTTGAAACCGCGGCCGTGAGATCGGATTCTCCCGAATTCAAAAACAGCCTGCGCGAGGCTTTGCGCGCGCAGGAGAATAAAACGCAGGGATACGCCCGACTTTGCTATGAAGTATATGCTTCGCTCTATGGCCGTGAAGAAGCTGCCGTTCTTCTTACCCCCAATAATATGCTGGCCATCCAGTATCTGCGGGCTTTGAAACGCATCGGCTCTTCAATCAGACCTTTCACCGTCCGCCGGACGGATGATCATCATGGCAAAAACCTTCGCACAACCACTTCGTCTTCCGCCATACGGGAAAGCCTTTTGCGCGGAAAATCCGAAGAGGCCTTCCGCGCCATGCCGGAAGACGTGGCCTCCGTCTATCGCCGCGCTTTACGGGAAGGACTTCTCCCCGTTCGTCCGGAGGCGCTTTCCTCTGTGCTTTTAGCACATTTCCGCTGTTCTTCTCCCCCTGCCGGGGATGGGATCGGATATCGGTTCCTTCATGCTTCCCGGCGGGTATCTACGATAGAAGAAGCCCTGTCGCTCGTTGCAACAAAACGCTATACGAACGCCTATTTGCGCCGCGCTATGTGGTACCGCTATTTCGGGATTGCCTCGCCCGACAATATGTGCTGTATACGATATACGCAAATTCTCGGCATGAACGGCCGCGGGCAAAAAAAACTCGCCGAACTGCGTGGGCGTACCCATATCAGCCTGTTGACAAAGCCGGCTGATGCCATCGCTCTCGATCCTCCCGCAAAAGAACAGGCCGCCCTTGCCGCAAAAGCCGATTCGGTCTTTGCGCTTGCGCTCCCTTCGCCTTTCCCGGGAGATTACGCGCTTCGCCGGGGGCCGTTCCGAAAAAAATAGCGCATTTTGCCGATTGTTCTCTCCGCACTACTTTTGTCGAATGGATTGACAAATATTGGAAGTCGTGATAGGATGATTGGTGAAAAGGACGGGCAGTTATTTTCAGTATCTGAAAGGAGTTTACATGGAAGCCATCGGTATCAAAGGCAAGTTTCTTGAATACAAAGGAAAGCCCCTTGTCCGCCAGGGGAACGAAATTTATTACGGAGACATGGCCGAAAAATACTACTTATTCCTTATGATTATGTCTGCGAAAGAGGATGCCGCCCTTGGTCTTGAGATTCCTGACAAAGTCATGGTCCAGGTTCTTTCTACCGAGAGCCATAAGCCACTCAAGCAAACAGTTGCAAAAGGTCTTTGCGAGGCTTTTGACTTAGGAACTGCCTGGCTCGAAAGAGCAAACAAAAACTAACCGTTTTCCTTTTCAGATTGCCGGTCAAACGACCGAGGAGGTAGCAATTTTGAAAATGAAACACCGCATTTTATTCTTCCCTGCCGCATTGATGTTATTCCTGCTGTTCACAGCGGGGCTGACGTCTTGCGAATTCGGTTCCATCGCCATCGGCATTCCGCGGACCACCCCGCCCGCCAATACGGTTTTTCAACCGCTGGACGAGCCGCCGGTTTCCGGTCCGCAGACAAACGATGAAGATTCCCCCCAAGCGACCGTGACGACAAAGGCAGAGACTCCTCCCGTAACCGAGGCACCAAAAGCGCAGGTCTTTTATCACCCTTTGTCTGCTTTACCTGTCGGCAAAGCCGTGGCGGAAAAACGGCCGATCGCGCTCTCGTTGGACGGAAGCGGTCTTTTTGCTCTCTCCGCCCCGCATTTTCTCCTGGAAGGACCTGTGGAAAGCGGGAAAACGCGCTATCTTTACCTGACATGCGATGACCCATCGGAACTCCGGCGGGATGAGATTCTGTCTACACGTCCGTATTTTGCGGCGCTTGCGCATGATTTTTATGCCATATCGGCGTACCGCGGAACATCCGATGACGGCAGGGAATCCTCGGCTTTTCTCTATGATACGCTGGATTTTTCCCGCCCGGAGATTGCCGATGTTTCGCTTTCGGTCGCGCTGAAAAATACAGGGTTCCCCAAAAAAATTACCGGCGGGATTGCTCTCCCCTATTCGTTTGTCGCCCCCGGGGAAATGACCGAGCCGGGCGGAACCTACTCTTCCTATATCCGCATTCCTTTTTTCGGCGGGAGCAGTACGGCTTTCACGTATGATTCCCTCAGTCATGTCTATACGCTCCGCGCAGGAGCCAATGACCGGCCGGCTTTCACTTTCACCAACGTTTTCGTTCTCTTTTTCAATACAGGGATCACGACTACGAAAACCGGGGTGACGCTTTCCATGGACACCGATGCCGGAGGGACCGGATATTATATTTCCAACGGATACGCCGTTCCGATCGAATGGGAACGCGATACATCTACGTCTGCTTTGCGGTTTTACGCCGAAGGGGGACGAGAACTGAAAATCAACCGCGGAAAAACCTACATTGCCATGACGGATTTCTCGCAAAAAACCTCTTTGATCCTGAACTGAATTTCCGGACGCATGTCTTTGGTCCGTTGTCTTTTTTGTCAGCGGACCTGAATAAAACCCCCGTAACACCGATCGATTCAAAACCGGCAGTCACGGGGGCTTTTTCAATGGGGGCAAATATCAGTCGTTCGGGTATCCGTCCGGGTTCATGCTTTGCCAGCGGGCGGCATCTTCACACATTTCCTCAATGCCGTATTCGGCATGCCATCCCAGCATTTTCGCAGCTTTTTCGGGATTGGCGTAACAGGCGCCGATATCACCGCTCCGGCGGGGCGCGATTTCGTATTTCACCGGTTTGCCCGAAGCCTTTTCAAAGGCTTTGACAACCTGCAATACCGAATATCCGTTTCCGGTTCCGATATTGAAATAATCAATTCCGGCATGTGCCTTTGTGAAGTCGAGCGCACAAAGATGCGCGCGGGCCAGGTCAACCACATGGATGTAATCACGCACACCGGTGCCGTCCGGCGTATCGTAATCATTACCGAAAACTTTCAGGCAAGGCAGTTTTCCGTATGCGACCTTGGCAACATACGGAAGCAGATTGTTGGGAATCCCGCGGGGATCTTCACCGATTAAACCGCTTTTGTGCGCGCCGATCGGATTGAAATACCGAAGAATCGCGATTGAAAACTCCGGATGCGGTACGGTAAGATCGCGCAGAATACGCTCGATCATCAACTTCGTTTCTCCGTACGGATTGGTCGTTGAAAGCGGAAAATCCTCAGAGATCGGTACACTCTTCGGAAGTCCGTATACCGTGGCGGAAGAACTGAAAACAATCCGTGTTACCGAATGAGTAATCATTTCTTCACACAAATTGAATGTGCCGGTGAGATTATTGTGATAGTAGCGAAGCGGTTGGCTGACAGATTCGCCCACCGCTTTCAATCCGGCAAAATGGATAACGGAATCAATCTCTGCATGCTTGTCAAACACCGCGGAAAGCGCCGGCCGGTCCAGCAAATCCACCTGATAGAAAATCGGCCGCCTGCCGGTAATCTTTTCAATTCTGTCCAGCACACAAAGTTTGCTGTTGCAGAGGTTGTCAACGATGATTACTTCTTCGCCCTTCCCCAGCAATTCGACAACGGTATGCGAACCGATAAAACCGGTTCCTCCGGTTACTAAAATAGCCATAAATACCTCCCAGATGTAGCAAAAAAGAGCATGACTGCTCTTTTTTACATAACATTATTCCCCGTAAACACTGACGCGTTTTTTTGTCCGATTGACATGTTCAAACTTGACAGTTCCGTCAACCAGGGCAAAAAGCGTATCATCGGTACCGACACCGACATTTTCACCCGCCGCGATTTTTGTACCGCGCTGACGGACGATGATATTGCCGGCAGTGACAAACTGCCCGTCCGCGCGCTTTACGCCCAGACGCTTCGATTCGCTGTCACGACCGTTCTTGGTGGAACCAACGCCCTTCTTGTGGGCGAAAAATTGCAAACTAAGTTTCAGCATCCCTGTAACCTCCGTTTTTCAGATTGGCGACTTACATCGGCCGCTCAACGACATCCACGGAGAGATAATCATAATATTCTTCCGTCAATTCGTTGAGCTGATAATAGTAAGCCATGATAAGACCCGAAACGGCAAAACGCTTGTTTTCGTTCTCTTCATATGCAGAGAGCGCGCCTTTTGCGATCAGCCGGACATCCGTCGTTTTTTCATCAATTGTATATTCGACCTCGGAAGCATAGGCAACCTCGATAGCATTGATAATCAACATGGTCATGGAAGAGAGCGCCGCGCAAAGCACATCGTCGCCTGCTGCGCCGTATCCGGTGTGGCCCTGTTCCTCAAAACCGTAAAAAACGCCGTCGGTCTTATAGAAAATAACCTTTGTCATACTTAACCCACGATTTTATCGATCTGGATTTTGGTGAAATACTGACGATGACCGATCTTTTTCTTTTCGTTCTTTTTGGGTTTGTAACGGATGACATAAATCTTTTTACCTTTGCCGGTCAGGATAGCCTTGGCCGCAACGGCAGCGCCCTCCACATAAGGAGTGCCGACCTTGAAATTTTCACCGTCGGAAAGAGCAAGCACTTTGTCAAACGTAACAGATTCGCCGTCTGCCACTTCAAGCTTCTCGACGTAGATAACGTCGCCCTCGCTGACTTTGTACTGCTTTCCACCCGTTTCAATCACTGCAAACACGGAAAAGCACCTCGCTTTCTTCAAAAATCGCTACGGCAGGCGGCGGCAAAAGACGCACGCGCTTGATGGCCTGACAATAAGCGTCATATCATTATATAACGGGGCATGTTCTTTGTCAAGGCTTTGGATAAAAAATCTTAAATTTCCGTTGCTTTTTTCTCCAGCGTGTGTAAAAATTCCGTCAGGTCAATCTGGGTACCTTCGGGCAACAGGCGTTCCAGTTTGTAATATTCGCGCTCTTCGCGGGAAAAAATATGTACAATCACCGAGGAATAGTCAAGGAGAATCCAGCTCCCCGCTTCCCTGCCCTCTACATGTTCGGCGTTGAGGTTGCCGTTTTCCATCTGATAAACGACCTCGTCCGCCAGCGCTTTGATATGCGTTGCGGAGCGCCCGGTGGCAATTACATAAAAATCCGTGATATTGGTCGCCTCTTCCACATGGAAGAGGCGGATGTCTCCGGCACCTTTTTCGTGCAATACCGCAACGATTGCATCGGCCAGCTCGCGCGGGGAAAGCCCTTTATAATCGATTTCCTTCGTTTCCATTGGTTTTTCCTCTTTCAAATTGATTCGGCCGTCCGGCCGTTTTATTTTTTCAGTCTGACTTTCAATTCGCCTACCGTTTGTTCTGTATAGACCGGGGAGACGATATTTTTATCGGAATAAATGTTTTCAAAATTGATCCGCGTGCCATCGGTAAGCCTGCGTTCGGGGTCAAACGCCTCTTCCGACGCAAAATAAACGCGCAACATTTCTTCAGCTGACGGGCGGTTGACGACATAATACCAAAGCCCGCCGCTCTCTCCGCCCCGGGTCGCTTCACCCGGCAGAGTCATCAGCCGAAGCGAAAAAGCGGAACGCTCCCGATAAAAGACCCGCGCCAGCGACAAAGCCTCGGTCAAAGGTATGTCACTTTGGATATAGGGATAAACTGCCGGAAGGATTCCGGTAATCATTTGCGCTCCCCCGACCGAACGGAGCTTTCCGAACAGGGCGGCCAAGAGAATCTTTTGTGCATCCACGCGCCCGAGGTCTCCGTCGGTATATCCGGCACGGTATCGGATAAAATGGGCCGCCGCGGCTCCGTTGAGCGTTTGTTCCCCCCGGGATAATTCGACGTATTCGCCGTTGGCGGCCGGGTCTCGGTATCTCATATTGCACGGCAATTCAACCGTCACGCCTCCGAGCGCGTCCACCAAACCTGAAAACGCGTCCAGATCGACCGCCGCCCAGCGGTCTATCCGCACACCGAGTGCAGCGGAAAGTTCACGAGCCAGGAGTTGCATGGCTCCCCCTTCGGAATATCCGGCGTTTCTTGCTTTCGGGAATATCTGGTTGACTTTGTTTTGCGCAGTTCCGGCAGACAGATATGTGTCGCGCGGAATCTGCATAATATGAAGTTGTTTTTCATCAACGTCAACCGAAAGAAGCATCAGCACATCGGTATTGGCGGCCGCGCGATCAAATCCGGCCGCCAGAATCGTGATGCGTCCGCCGTTTTCCGCAATAGCCGACGCATTTTCCCGGCTCAGAAAACGACGGCCGAGACATACCGCTCCGACCCCTGAAAGCACTAAAGCGGAGAAAATACAAATTACCGTTATGAAAACTTTTTTACGCATACCAACACCTCGCCGTTAGTGTGGAGCGTAAACAGGCTTTTACTCTTTTATTTTTTTTCCGGTTCCGCCGTGATTTTGTTAAAATAGGAAAGCGCCTCCAGCGTTGCCGGAAAAATCACGATGTTTTTTCGGCGCAATTCTTCTACCGTGTCGGTCAATGCGCGACAAATGGTACGGTGCAGATGAAGCAATTTGTCCGCGGCGCTGTCATATCCGTTCCAGAAATAATGCCGTAAGGCGACGCATTCTGGATAGACGCGGGTCGGTTCGATGTAATCGGCAAGATAAAGCAGTTCATCAAAAACCGTCATGCCGACCCCGCCGGTCGTGTGGAGAGTGATTGCGCGCAGGATCGTATCATCCACAAAAGACGGGAATTCCCGTGCGGCGACGGCCGCGCCGGTTCTGGCGTGCAGAACCCGGGGAGACGCAAGTTCTTCTTCGGAAAGAGGAAGGTCGTTCCTGCGGCAATAGGCAATCTGCTCTGCCGGAGTCCATTCTTTGGTGAGATCGTGAAAAAGCGCGGCAATCCGCAGACGCTGAATATCGTCCGGCAAATATTTTTCTCCGAGGCAAACGATTTCTTCCTCTACCCCGAGCGTATGCGAAAAGCGTCGGCTCCCGATCCTCGTTGATAACTGAATCCGGAGTTTCAGGAATTTTTCTTCATTCATACCCGATACAAATGGCATTGTCTGATATACCCTTCTACCTCCGGGGCAAGCCACGGACTCACATCTTCCCCTTCCCGAAGGGCAGCGCGTACCTCTTCGGAACTGATCTGCACGACCCGGGTATTCGGGAACAGGAGTTTTGCCCCGTATCTTTCTTGGAATTCTGCGGTTTTTTCCCGGATTTTTTTTGTATTTTCCGGGTCGCATTCCCGGCGGATCAGTACGATAGACGCAAGCGAAAAGATTTCTTCGGGCAAATGCCATTCGTCGAGCGTCAAAAACATATCTGTTCCCACCAGCATGAAAAGTTCACGCCCGGGAGATGCAAGTTCCCTGAGCGTCAATACACTGTAACTTTTTCCGCCCCGGCGCAGTTCGCAGTCGCTGATCTTTGTCCGCGGCAGACCGGAAAAAGCAAGGCGGCACATGGCAAGTCTTTCTTCGGGCGACGCTTCCCCGTCCAACGCTTTGTGCGGGGGAATCAATGCGGGGATGATGAGGAGTTTATCCAGTTCGGCCGCGCGGAAAAAAGCTGCCGCCGCTTCTGTGTGTCCGCGATGCGGCGGGGAAAAACTCCCGCCGTAAATCCCAAGCCGTTCGGTCTTCATCGCGGCAATTCAATCGTCTTTTTTTTGTCGGACGGGCGGTAAAGGACCATCCGGTTTCCGAGCACGGCCACCACGTCGCAGTCCAGCGCGTCTGCCAAAGCGTCCGCCGCTACCCGTGCGGGATACGGAGCCGTTTCCAGCACGCTGACCTTAATCAGTTCCCGCGCTTCCAGCGCGTTGGAAAGCTGAAAGCAGGTTTCTTCGGTCACGCCGCCTTTTCCGATCTGAAAAATCGGGGTAAGCGAGTTGGCAAGCGCGCGCAGATAGGCGCGTTGTTTACTTGTCAGCATGTTTTTCTTCCTCCCGGTAGCAGGCAAGCGCTTCCGCAAAAGCACGAAGCGCCCGGCCGCGGTGACTGACGGAATCTTTTTCGTCTGCCGTTGCTTCGGCAAAAGTTTTTTCCAGTTCCGGCACGTAAAAGAGCGGATCATATCCGAAGCCGGCCGTGCCGCGCGGAGCAGTCAGAATCCGGCCGTCACAGGTGCCGCGAACCGTGAAAAATTTTCCTTCCGGGTCAACGCAGGCAATGACGGAAACATATCGGCCGGTGCGTTCTTTATCGGGAACACCGGAAAGCTCCTTTAACAAAAGTTCGTTGTTTTTCAGATCGTCGCAAGGCTCGCCGGCATATCTGGCGGAATAAACGCCGGGGCGCCCCCCGAGTGCGTCAACTTCAAGACCGGAGTCATCCGCCACGGAAAAACGGTCTGGACCGGCTCCTGCAAAGGCTTTTATCCGCGCGTTTTCTTCAAACGTTTCTCCGGTTTCTTCTATTTCCTCCGTCACGCCGATATCGGAAAGAGAAAGCAGTGTGATATCCGGAAAACGGGCAGAAAGAATCCGGCGGATCTCGTCAATTTTCTTCTTGTTATGCGATGCAACAACCGCTTTCATACTTCCTCCCCGAAAAGAGCCGCTGTGAATTCTTTCCCGGAAAACGGCTTCATATCATCGATTTGTTCGCCGATTCCGACAAATTTCACCGGAATGCCGAGTTCGCGGCGAATAGAGAAGATAATGCCGCCCTTGGCCGTGCCGTCGAGTTTCGTCAGAACAATTCCGGTAATCGCCGCCGCGTCGCGGAATTCCTTTGCTTGTGCAACGGCATTTTGTCCGGTCGTCGCATCCAGTACCAGTAACGTCTCCCGCGAGGCCCCCGGCAACAGCCGGTCGATGACCCGGTTGATTTTTGCGAGTTCATCCATCAGGTTTTTCTTGTTGTGCAGTCTTCCCGCCGTATCGACGATCAGTACGTCCGCCCGACGGGCGCCGGCCGCGCCGATTGCGTCATATACCACTGCCGCCGGATCCGCTCCCGCCCCCTGCCGGATCATATCGACCCCGGCGCGGTCACACCAGATTTTCAGTTGTTCCGCCGCCGCTGCGCGGAAAGTGTCGGCCGCCGCGACAATCACGCGTTTTCCTTCTCCTTTAAGAGAGGCGGCCATCTTTCCGATCGAGGTGGTTTTTCCCACCCCGTTTACGCCGATAACAAGGATAACAGAGGGAACGGTATCGAGCCGGAGTCCTTCGTCTTCTCCCATCATTCCGGAAAGAAGCGCATACAGTTCTTCCCGGACGGCGGCCGGGTCGGTTATCCGCTTCTCTTTGAGCGTCTGACGCAATGTATCAAGAATATATTCGGTCGTTTCCACTCCGACATCGGCGGTTATCAAGGTCTCTTCCAGTTCATCGAAAAAATCTTCATCGATTTTAACAAAAGCGCGGAAGAGCGCATCGATTCTGCCGAAGAGAGCTTCTTTCGTGCGACGCAGACCGGCGCGCAACTTCTCAAAGAACGCCATCTTTCTTGAGTTCCTCCTTCATCTGTTCCATTTGCTCCGGGTTCATCGGCAGTACACGGGACACCCCGCGCTCCTGCATCGTAACGCCATACAATTGTTCGGCAATTTCCATGGTTCCCGGGCGGTGCGTAATCAGAATGAACTGTGTGTCGCTGCTCATTTTTTTCACATATTCCCCGAACCGGAAGACGTTAACCGCATCCAGCGCGGCTTCTATTTCATCGAAAATACAAAACGGAGTCGGGTTGACTTGCAGAATGGCGAAAAACAGGGCAATGGCGACAAAAGCCTGCTCACCGCCCGAGAGAAGCGAAAGCGATTTGATGATTTTCCCGGGAGGGGCGGCTTTGATCTCAATGCCGCAATTCAGCACATCCTCAGGGTCGGTCAGTAAAAGCTCCGCCTGCCCGCCGCCGAAAAGATCGGTGAAAACAATTCCGAAATTACGGTTGATTTCCGCAAAAGCGGAAACAAACTGCGTTTTCATGTTGGTTTCCATTTCTTCGATGATTTCGGTCATTTTATCGTAGGAAACACGGAGATCGTTGACCTGCGCTTCCATTTCATCATAGCGCGTCTTGACCTCGGTATATTCTTCAATTGCTCCGAGGTTGACAGGCTCCAGCGCACGCATACTATTCCGGCAGGAAGCCTGCAACGCGCCGATTTCCGCCCGGTTCTCGGCGGTTACGGGTGGGTAATCGAGCGCCACGGCATCTTCGTAGGAAATCTCGTATTCATCCCAGAGTTTTGAACCGAGACGTTCCTGATCTTCTTCCAACCGACGAAGGCGGTTTTCTGCATGAAAATTGGAATTGACGCACTTATCTTTCTGTTCCTGACGGATGCGTACCTGTTCCCGGATTTCGCCGAGGCGGGCATTGTAAGAAGACGCGTTGCTTTCTGTTTCTTCGCGTTTTTGATTCAGTTCTTGCAGACTTTCCTCTTCCGCCTGGGCCGAAGCGCGGCTCTCTTTTTGCTTTTTTGTCACCTCTTCGATGGCGGTGCGATATTCCGCCATCAGATTTTTCTGCCCTTCGCGTTCGTGTTCCAGATCGGAAAGACGGGAATCGACCCCTTCCCGTAGCAGTTCGTTCATTTCAATTTCTTTTTGCAGTTCGGTGATACGGATGGCAAGTCCGTTTAACTCTTCCTGCGTGGCCGTGCGCTCGTCAAGCAGACGGTTTCTTTCCCCGTCCCGCTCTTCCCTTTCGGCCCGGAGCGCGGCCGTTTTTGCATTTTGCTGTTCCAGGGATTTTGTCAGGGAAAGCAATTCGCTTTCATACTGTTTTCCTTTTCCGGCAAGAACTGCGTATTCTTCCCGGAGGCTTTCTGTCTGCTCACGATTCGCCTGTAAGCGGAGTTTTGCTCCGTCGAGTGCGGAAAGCTGCGCGCGCGCCATGGTACGTAACAGCTCTATTTGCTGTTCGGCGTCGCGTTTTCCCTGTTCGAGATCGTGAATAGCCTTTTCTTTTTTCTTCATTTCCCCGGTCAGGTCGAGTATCTTGTCGGCAAGGTCAGCGGCTTCTGCCATTTTCGCTTCAATATCCGCCCCGCGGGAAAGCATACCGCTCCCGCCCCCGGCGCGTGAAGAACCGCCGGTAAAAGAACCGCCGGCATTGATGATCTGACCGTCCAACGTGACAAGTTTCGCCCGGTAGCGGATCTTCCGTGCGGCGGCAATGGCGTTGTCGATGGTATCAAAAACCACCGTGCGCGAAAGGAGCCAGACGATAATATCGTCAAATGCTTCTTCACAGGCGACCAGACGATCCGCACGATCAACATATCCGGCAAGCGAAGCGCAGGCGCGGATCTCTTCGGGTTCATTGCCGGGTTTGATTGTGGTCAAAGGATAAAAGGTTGTTCGGCCGCTTTGGGTATCGCGCAGATAGGCGATCGCCGCTTTTGCGGTTTCTTCATCCTCCACCACGATGTGCTGTAAATCGGCTCCGAGCGTGGCTTCAATCGCGGTGGTATGTTCGCTTCGCACCGAGATCAGCTGAGAAAGCGGCCCGTAAATGACCCCGCCTCCGCGGAGCTTCCCGCCCTGATAGGCTTCCATCACCGTGCGGACGGCTCGTCCGTACCCTTCAAAATGCTCCTCCATTTTCCGGAGTGCGGCCGCCGCTTCTTCCAACGCGGCCTTATCGGCCCGGAGCGCGGAGGACCTTTCGGCCAAATCTTCCCGTTCCGCGCGGCGTTTTTCGATGTCGGTATCGCAATCGGCGGAGGTTTTTTCCAGTTCGGAAATTCTCTCCGTGAAACCAGAAGCAGCCTTTTCACAGCGATCGACTTCCGCCAGCAGCTCGGTATCCTTCGCTTCCCCTTCCGCTATTGCGTCGCGAATGCTCTTCCCGCGTTCATCCCCGTCCGCAAAGGAGCGTTTGAGAATATCCACGTTTACCTTGAGATCCATAGCCGCATTTTCGGATTTATTGAGCGTGACAAGCGAATCGGATAATTCTTTTTCAAGGCGGGCGACCGAAGCTGAAAGTTTTTGAATATCCGCAAGGATGCCGAGGCGCTCGTCCATCAGTTTTTTCAGTTCTTCTTTGAGGCTCGAAATTTTGGCGGATTCGCTTCCGCGTTCTCCGGAAAGCTGTGCTTTGGCCGCTTCAACTTCGGAGATTCTGCGCTCGCAGGCGGCAATCAGTTCGGTTTTGTGCCGGACTTCGGTATCCATGACCGAAATCTCATTTTCCAGTGTGTGTATTCTTTCGCGGCACGCATTCATTTTCAAAAGATATTGCTCGGACGCCAGCCGGTTCGTATCCATTTCATCAAAAAGTTTCTGATCCTGCGCGCGGAGAGAGTTCAGCGATTCTTCGATGCTTTCCAATTCCCGTACCGAGAGCTGGTAGGTATCGCGCGCTTTTTCAAGATCGGTGCGGATCTTTTGCGTATCATAAAGCCACAGCGACACGTCGGCCACCTTTTTCTTTTCCAGAAGGTCCCGATATTTTCTCGCTTTTTCAGCATCTTTTGTCAGAGGGCCGAGGCGCTTTTCCAGTTCGTCAAAGATGTCGATGATACGCTCCATGTTGTCGCGGGTAGAGGCGCGCTTGCGTTCGGTTTCCTCTTTCCGGTGACGGAACTTGGCAATTCCGGCCGCTTCCTCGAATACGTTCCGCCGGTCTTCACTTTTTTTGGAAAGCAATTCGGCAACGCGGCCCTGTCCGACAATGGAATATCCTTCCCGGCCGATACCGGTATTCATAAAAAGTTCGGTAATATCCCGGAGCCGCCGCTGTTGGCCGTTAATCAGATATTCGCTGTCACCTGAACGATAATAGCGCCGCGTGACCTTGATCTCGTCATAAGGAGAATCGACGCGATGATTCATATCGGTGTTGTCAAAGGTAACAGATACTTCGGCAAATCCCATGGGGTGCCGTTCATCGGTTCCGCCGAAGATAACGTCTTCCATTTTCGTGCCGCGGATATTGCGGCTGGAAAGCTCCCCCAGCACCCATCGCATGGCATCGGAGATATTGGATTTTCCGCTCCCGTTCGGCCCGACGATAACCGTCGTGCCGCGTTCAAAAGTCAGAACCGTCCGGTTTGGAAAAGATTTGAAGCCATGCAGTTCCAGTGATTTCAGATACATCGGATTCCCTTTCTTTACAGAATACCAAAATAACGGAGAGCTTCGCGGGCGGCGGCCTGCTCGGCCTCGTGTTTGGAGGAACCGCGCCCGGTTCCTACCGGATTCCCGCTGATAACGGCCTCCATGACATAGACAGGTTTGTGATCGGGGCCTTCACGACTGACGACCCGATAAGAGAGCGTTTCGTTCCCGTCCTGCTCAATCAGTTGTTGCAGTCGCGTCTTGCAATCGCCGAGCTTGTTATCTTCGCAATGCTCAAGTTTTTCCTTCATCCAGCCGAGAAGGATCGTCTCGGCTTTTTCAATTCCGCCGTCCAGATAGACAGCCGCCAGCAGGGATTCGACCGTATCGGCCAAAATCGACGGACGGTTCCGACCGTTCCCGGCTTCCTCGCCCTTTCCGAGCAGCAGATAATCCCCGAGCGAAAGCGAACGGGCCAGATCCGCCAGCGTCTTTTCGCAAACGAGATCCTGCCTAAATCGCGTCAGCATCCCTTCCGGAAGGTCGGAAAAGCGGAAATACAGACACTTGCTGATCAGTATCTGCAAAACTGCGTCGCCGAGGAACTCCAATCGCTCATAGGACGGCGTTCCCTTTTCATTGGAATAGGAAGAGTGCGTCATGGCGGTCTCCAAAAGCCCTTTATCGGTAAAATGATAACCGATCTCTTCCTCAAGGCAGGAAAAATTCTTGAAATTTGTCATATTCCCTCACTGGACCGGCGCAGTCTGCTCTTCTGCCGGTCGGTTGACGCCGTCATTCCCTGCAGATGCCGGCGCGTTTTCGGTTCCGGGTGACGGCTCTTCTCTTTTTTCATCGGTATTTTTCGGCTCAACGGCAACCTTTGCGGCCGCTTTCTCTTCCCGGAGTTTTTTGTCGAATTCCGCCGCCCATGCCGCAATTTCGTAATTGATACCGGTATTGACAAAGGTCATGGCCTGATGCACGGCGTTTTTAATCGCCACCGCATCGGAAGAACCGTGCGCTTTGATGACCGGCTTGGAGATGCCGAGTAACGGCGCGCCGCCATGCTCCGACGCGTCGAAACGTTTTTTGAAGTCGCGCAATTTTCCTTTTATCATCACGGCCGAAAGTTTTGTGGCGGCGTTGGTATAAAAAAGTTCTTTGAGAGAAGCGGAGAAAAATTTTCCCATCCCTTCCATCAGTTTCAGAACGATATTTCCCGTAAATCCGTCTGTCACGGCAATATCGCAGGCATCAAACGGAAGCATTTTCGCTTCTACATTCCCGACAAAATTGAGCCCGGAACGCGAAAGCCGCGCATATCCCTCTACCTGAAGCGGCAGTCCTTTATTATATTCGGTACCGTTATTGATCTGTCCGACCCGCGGTTCGCGGATACCGTAGATTTTGCCCATGTACAGGGTTCCCATAGCGGCAAACTGTTCAAGATTTTCCGGCGTGACTTCAAGATTGGCGCCGGCATCCATCAAAAGGACCGGATTCGGAAACGGGAGAATGGTGGCAATACCGGCGCGGCTGATCCCCTGAATACGTCTGACAAGCAAGGTTGCTCCGGCCAGAAGCGCTCCGGTATTCCCCGCGCTCACGAAAGCGTCGCCGTTTCCGGTGGCCAGTTCGTGCAGGCCAATGCTCATAGAAGAATCTTTTTTGTCGCGCACCACGCAAAGCGCTTTGTCTTCCATTTCCACCACGCTCTTAGAAGGAATGACGGTAATGCCGTCAAGAGAAAGCCCTGCGCTTTCCGCCGTCTCACGGATTATCTCTTCGTTTCCGACAACGGCAATCTCCAATGCCGGGTACTCTTCGGCAGAAAGGACGGCCCCGTGCAGGATTTCCCCGGGGGCATTGTCACCGCTCATTACATCGATCAATATGCGCATATCCGTCTCCTCGGTAGCGTTATTGTCCGAACCTTTCTTTCATATAGGAAAGCGCCCGTTCGGCGTAGGCTTCATTCCGGAGTTTTTTTCCGCCGCGGACCCGGTTGGGGAGCGGCTCTATAATGCCGAAGTTGGCATTCATCGGCTGAAAATCGGTGCAGGCAGGATTGCTGATATAGGCGGCCATGGCCCCCAGCATCGTAAATGCCGGGAATCCGGGGGCTTCTTCCCCCTTCGCCCGGTGTGCGGCAAAAATCCCCGACACAAGGCCGGAACCGGTCGATTCCACATATCCTTCCACGCCGGTCATCTGTCCGGCAAAATAGAGTTCCGGACGTGTCCGCATGGAATAATCCGCCGCAAGAAGCGCCGGGGAATTCAGATATGTATTCCGGTGCATGACACCATAGCGATAAAACTCTGCGTTTTCCAGCCCCGGGATCATCCGAAAGACGCGCCGTTGCTCGGAAAATGTCAGATGCGTCTGAAACCCGACAAGGTTATACATATCGCCGCTTCGGTTTTCCCGGCGGAGCTGTACGGTCGCATATGCGTCCCGTCCCGTCGAAGGAAGGGGCAGGCCGACCGGTTTCATGGGGCCGAAACGCAACGTGTCGATGCCCCGCGCGGCCATGACTTCCACAGGCATACATCCTTCAAAGACCGTGAGCGCCTGCTCGCCTGATTCAAAATCATGCAACTCTGCTGTTTCCGCGGCGACGAGCGCTGTATAAAACGCATGGTATTCGGTTTCATTCATCGGGCAGTTAAGATAATCGGCGGGGTCCCCTTTGCCGTATCTGGACGCAAAAAACGCTTTGCCGTAATCAATGCTTTCCCCGGAAACAATCGGGGCGGCCGCATCATAGAAATGCAGGGATTCCTCCCCCGTCATACGACGGATATCCGCCGCCAGTTCATCCGCGGTCAGCGGTCCGGTCGCACAGACGGTAATTCCGTTTTTCGGCAACCGGCGGACCTCTTCCGAACGAATCTCAATAAGCGGATGAGCGCGCAGTTTCTCCGTCACATAGGCGGAAAAAAGCACACGGTCCACCGCAAGAGCGCTCCCGGCCGGAACCGAAGTGGCATCGGCCGCTTCCATAATCAGGGAGCCGGCCACCCGCAGTTCTTCCTTCAAAAGCCCGACGGCGTTGGAAAGCGAGGCAGAACGCAGGGAATTGGAACAGACAAGTTCCGCAAACCCTTCGCTTTTATGGGCGGGGGTGTATTTTCCCGGTTTCATTTCGATCAGCGTGACCGGCACACCCCGTTTGGCAATCTGCCACGCCGCCTCGGAGCCGGCAAGCCCGGCCCCGATAACGGTAACGGCGTTGTTTTCACTCATTTTTCCACGTTTTCCTCTTTGTACGAGCAGGAGCGATTCCGGCAGAAAACGGTTTTCTTGCTTTTCCTGTACAACAACATATCTCCGCATTCGGGGCATTTTTCCGGCAGAGGCATATCCCAGGTGGAAAAATCGCAATCCGGATAACGTTCACAACTGTAAAAGACTTTCCCTTTCCCGTATTTTGTGATGATTTTGGCTCCGCACTTCGGGCAAGGCACGCCGATTTCCGTGGTTTTCGGCTTTGTGAAGCGGCAGGTCGGGTAGTTGGCGCAAGCATAGAAACTGCCGTACCGGCCGTTCCGCACCACCATATCTCCGCCGCAAAGTTCGCATTTGAAATCAGCAATCTCGGGCGTTTCCTCTTTCTTTTCAATAGGGCGGCCGTCCTTTCCGACAGCCTTGGTATTCTTGCATTCGGGATAATTCGGGCAGGCCAGGAACCGACCGTACCGGCCGGATTTGTAAACCATCTTCCGGCCGCACTTTTCGCAAACAACATCGGATTCCTCGGCGGGAATTTCGATTGAGCCTTCTTTGACATTCTCTTTCGCGGCTTCCAGCATTTTGGAAAATCCGCTGTAAAACTCGGTCAGAACCGACAAAAGCGTGTCTTCCCCGCGGGCAATGGCGTCAAATTTATCTTCCATCTCAGCCGTGAATTGATAATCAACAATTTCGGCAAAGTTCTCTTTCATCAGTTTGGTTGTAACTTCTCCGAGCGGAGTGGGAACCAGTTGCTTTCCGTCGCGGCGCACGTAATTACGTTCGATGATCGTGGTGATGATGGCGGTATAGGTGCTTGGCCGGCCGATCCCGTTCTCTTCCAGGAATTTGATCAGCGAGGCTTCGGTATAGCGCTGAGGCGGCTCGGTGAAATGCTGGGTCGCTTCTTCCGCCGCAATCGGGAGTGCGGCGTTTTCCCGCAGGTGTGAAAGCGGCGGAATCCCGTTTTCCGCTCCCTCTTCCGCAAGGTCGGCACTGTTATCGTAAACAGCCAGATAGCCGCGGAATTTCAGAGTACTGCCACCGGCGCGGAACTGATACTTCCCGCAGGAAAATTCCAGGGTGACCTGTGTGAAGACGGCAGAACTCATCTGGCTTGCCACAAAACGTTCCCAAATCAGTTTATACAGTTTATACTGATCCTGCGTGAGGAACTTTTTAATCTTGTCGGGGCTGATATTCACATCGGAAGGCCGAATGGCTTCGTGTGCATCCTGTGCGCCCGGTTTGGTCTTGTACTGGCGCGGCGCAGAAGGACGGTATTCGGCTCCGTACTGCTCGTCGATCAGCGCGGCGGCGGCTTCTGCGGCTACCGAAGAGACGCGGAGCGAATCGGTACGCATATAGGTGATAAGACCGAGAAACCCGCCGAACTCATTGCCGAGATTGATTCCCTCGTAGAGTTCCTGCGCCGTCCGCATGATCCTTTGTGACTGAAATCCGAGCTTTTTCGACGCTTCCTGTTGCAGGGTCGAAGTGGTGAAAGGCGGCGCGGGCATCCGGCTCTTTTGAGATTTGCGGATGTTGTTCAGAACAAAGGGCTGTGTCTTCAGTGCGTCAGTCACTTTTTCGGCTTCTGCCTCAGAAGAAAGCCTCATTTCCGTTCCTTCGGTGCCGAAAAACCGCGTAGGAATGATTTCCCCGTCGTCTGTCCGGACATCGGCGCGCACGGTCCAGTATTCCTGCGGAACAAAACTGCGGATCTCGTCTTCCCGCTCTGAAATAATGCGGGCGGCCACGCTTTGCACACGTCCGGCCGATAGCCCGCTCCGGACATTTTTCCAAAGAAAGGGGCTGAGCTGATACCCAACGATACGGTCAAGAATACGCCGCGTCTGCTGGGAATTGACAAGGTCGAGATTGATTGTTTCCGGATGCTTGATGGCATCTTTGACAGCGCCTTTGGTGATTTCGTTGAAAGTAACACGGCAGGCTCTGTCAAGCGGAATCCCGAGCGCGGCGGCCAGGTGCCACGAGATAGCCTCCCCTTCCCGGTCCGGGTCGGTTGCCAGAAAAACGCGCGTTGCCCCTTTGGCATCCTGCTTGAGTTGAGCGATGACGTCGCCTTTCCCGCGGATATTGATATAGTGCGGGGCAAAATTGTTCTCAATATCGACACCGAGACCGCTTTTGGGTAAATCCCGGATGTGTCCTTTGGAAGCGACAACTTTATAGTTGGAACCAAGGTATCCTTTGATGGTGCTTGCTTTTGCGGGAGACTCCACAATGACTAAATTTGACATACCGAATCCTTTCTTGGGTGTTGCTTATCATTCCGAGGTCAGCATTTTCTTAAATGTCCGCCCGGCTGTGTGCGTATCAGACCGCGTATTTCCAGAATTGTCGCCACTGCCATCACATCGGAAACGCTCATGTCGTCTCCGGCGAGTTCGTCGGCGGTTTTATCCTGTCCTTCCGGAAGGCGGTTATACAGGTCTATGGCCTCGCGTGAAAGCCCGGCCAGTTGCTCTTTCGGTTCGGGGCGTGTGCCGGGATCGATGTTTTCTGTCTCCCGTGCGTCCGATCCGCTGCGCGGTTTTGATCCCGGAGAAACCGGGGTGCCGGCAGGACCTGTATCCATGTTTGTGTTGGTTTTGCGGGAGATTTTCCCCTCCGCGCGTGAAGCGTCTTTTCCCGGCATCCGGATGCGCAGATCCGCGAGAACCTTTTCGCAATTCACAGGAGCCGTTTCCAGAAGACGCTGAATATTGATTTTCCCGTAATACTCTTCCGCATAGTGCATCAGAATATCGTCGGCACAGGTCAGCGCATGCGCCCCTTCCCGCAAAAGAAGACAGGGAGCGCCGCTGACAGGATCGTTTACGGGACCGGGCAAAGCGAAAAGCGTTTTTTCCTGCACGGTGGCGTGGCGTGCCGTAATGAGAGAACCGCTTTCCAGTTCTCCCTGCATAACCGCGACCGCCGTAGCCATTCCGCTGATGATACGGTTCCGTATCGGGAAATTTGCTCCGTTCGGGCGGGTGCCGGGCGGAAATTCGCTGACGAGACAACCGTGTCTTACAATCAAGGCGGCCAGTTTCGTATGCTCCGGCGGATAGATGATATCCAGGCCACTCCCGAGTACGGCCACTGTCTGCCCGCCGCCATTGATTGCGGCCGCATTGGCAACCGCGTCAATTCCGCGCGCCATACCACTGATAACGATAACGCCGGCTATCGCCAGGTCTCGTGCGACTTCAAAAGTCATCTGCATACCGTAATCGTTCATTTTGCGCGTTCCGACAATCGAAATGCAGAGTTTTTCGTTCCATGCGGGAATCTGTCCGCGGCAATACAACATAACGGGCGGATTTTTGATTTTCCGGAGCACGGCCGGAAAACGCGCGTCGTCATACGGCAACGGCACGATACCGGCGTGGTTACAATAGGTCAGGACCCGCTTGGCGTCTTCAAGACTTTTATCCGCCAGAGCCTCTGCATCCCGACAATTTTTCGGCAATACGTCCGCCAACGCTTCCCGGTCTGCAGAAAAGACATCATAAACGTCCGGGAATGCCTTGATGATGGAAGAAAAGGTTGCGGACCCCGGCGTAACGCGCAGACTGAGCCATATCCAAAACAGAGCGTTTTTCAGGGTTCATCCCTCCTTGACTGCTCCCATAGCAGGACCGCGGCCGCGGCCGCCGCATTCAGAGACTCCGCGTTTTCGGCAATCGGAATATAGACGCCGGCATCGCAAGCGGCAGAAAGCTCCGCCGGAATACCGTGCCCCTCGTTCCCGATGATAAAAACATCGGACATGCACGGGCGAACCGCCCCGATAGGTTTGGCCCCCGGGCGCAATTCCGCCGCAAAAACACGTCTCCCCGCCTGCCGCAAAAGGCCGACTTCGAGGATCGGGTCATCAATTCTCCGGGTGGCGACGTGAAAGACGGCCCCCATCGCCGCACGGACGGCGCGCGGATGGTAAACATCGGCGCAATCCTCGCTGAGCAGAACACAGGATATCCCGAACGCGCCGGCGCTCCGCAGAATCGTTCCGAGATTGCCGGGGTCCCGAATGGCGGAAAGCAATAAAAAAGCGTTGCTTTTTTCTCTGTAAAAAGCTACATTATTTATTTTATAATATTTTTCGGAAAAGTCAAGATGTTTTATGGCAAGAATTACGCCCTCCGGCGATTTTTCGGTCGATATTTTTTCAAAACAACTGTCCGAAAGAAGGAAGACTTCCGCTTCGGGCGGCAAAGCATGCCCGTCTTCGCCTGTAAAAAGCGGGAAATGTTCTTCCGCCCGGCTTTCGGCCAAAAAAACATACCGGACCGGTGCGCCAAAGGCCAACGCCTCTTTGGCCAGTTTTTTCCCTTCCGCAAGAAAAAGGCCGTGTTTTTCCCTGTATTTTCTCTCGGAAAGCGAAGCCGCCGTCAGAACGAGAGGATTGGTGCGGCTTGTTATTTTTTGTACCGGTATCTGCATAAAACCTCCGTCAAAAACAATGACCCGCCAGTTTCCTGTCGGGTCGATGATATTAAAGAGCCGCTTTGGCCTGTTCGACCAGAGAACGGAATGCCACCTTATCGTTCAGAGCGATTTCGGAGAGCATTTTACGGTTGAGGTCGATCGAGGCGGCCTTAAGGCCATGCATCAACTGGGAATAGTTGATACCGTTGGCTCTCGCTTCGGCGGAAATACGGGCGATCCAGAGCGAACGGAAATCTCTCTTCTTCAGTTTGCGACCGACGAAGGCATAGTTCCCGCTTTTGAGGACGGCCTGCTTGGCCATCTTAAAATGCTTGCTTTTGGAACCCCAATAGCCCTTTGCGGACTTCAATACACTTTTTCTTCTTTTGCGCGTCATCATTGCGCCTTTAACTCTTGCCATCTTACAATCCTCCTAATATTCTCGGCAGTCGCTCAGTGCTGGATCATGGATTTAATCGTGGGCGTCATAGACTTGCTCAGGATAAATCCTTTGCGGAGAGTTCTCTTTCTCTTCGCGGTTTTGATGCCCAGATTGTGGCGATGCTGGGAGTGATAGATTTTGACTTTTCCGCCTGCCGTCAGCGAAAATCTTTTCGCGGAGGCTTTGTGTGTTTTCATCTTTCCCATGATATTTCTCCTTCTAAAATACTATCGGTGAAACCGAGTTGATAACAGGGTCTTCAGCGTGCGTTCTTGATCGGGCAAACGACCACAGACAGCAGTCGCCCGTCAACTGCCGGGGGCTTATCGCAGGTCCCGACATCGGCGCAAGCATTAAGAAAACGGTCGATAACCGCCCGCCCCATATCCTGGTGGGCCATCTCGCGTCCTTTGAAGCGAATCACGGTCTTTACCTTGTCTCCGCCCTGCAAAAACTTGCGGGCCTGGTTGACACGCGTCTCAAAATCATGGGTATCGATCCGGCAGGAAAGCTGAATCTCTTTGATTTTGACGATTTGTTGGTTACGCTTGGCTTCTTTCTCTTTTTTGTCGCGCTCAAAACGGTATTTTCCGTAATCCATTACGCGGCAGACAGGCGGCTGTGCGTCGGGTGCCATGAGAACGAGATCCATCCCGCGACCGTACGCGTATTCCAGCGCCGAGTGGGAAGACATGATGCCGAGTTGCTCGCCCTCCGGTCCTACAAGCCTCACTTCCTTGAAAACGATGCTTTCGTTTACCAGTAAATCCTTCGTGCTAATGGTAGTTACCTCCGTAATCCGTAAAAAAAATGCGTACGAATCTCCGCACGCATAAAGACACAGGAAAAGCCCTGTGACGATATTAACCCTGACGCACGCTCGTGGCAAGGTGAGAACGGAAATTCTGCTTCTTCAAGTGTGATTTTCACACTGCCATACAGTATAGCATGGCCGTATTGACTTGTCAAGAGATTTTTTGTTCTTTTTTCACTTTTTTCTGTTTTTGCATAAATTTCACGAGAAATGAATACTCAGCGGGTCGGTGCCGGCGGGTCTTATCGCTTTTGCCGGGCGGCGGCCACGCGGTTTTTCCTTACTTTCACGCGCCGACTGAGGTACATTTTCCCGTTAACGCGCCCGTATTCGGAAAAATTCCGATAAAATTAACAAAACATATGGAATTCCCACGCACGATGTGCTATAATGTAGTATACTGCATGAATTATACGCCGATGGCGTTACAATAGATGCAAATTCAAATTCAGGATTATTATATGAGCAATTTTATTGAGAAAGCCGAAGCGCTTTCCCTTCCCTTGATTCCGCTTCGCGGTACGGTGGCTTTTCCTTCCGTTCAGATGAATCTTTCCATCACACGCGGTATTTCGCTGAAAGCGTTCGGCCAGGCTGCTTCGCATGATGCCGGCGCGATTCTTGTCGCGCAGAAGGATCCGTCTATTGACGAGCCGGAAGAAAAAGATTTTTACAAAGTCGGTACCGTTTGCGTCATCAAGCAGGTCACGAAAACGCCGGACGGCACGCTTACCGTAATGTTTGAGGGGGTCCGCCGCGCCAGAATTCAGTCCGTCGCGTTTACGGACGGTTTTTTCCGCGCGGACGTTGTATGTAAAAAAATGACGCTCGGCACGGCGGCCGGTCTGCGGGCCGACGCCCTGCTTGACGAACTTTCACGCACATTGGAAGAAATCCAGCCGATTCATCCTACATTGACGGACGAAGTCCGCATGGCCGCCGTCGCCATCCGCGACCCCGGTCTTTCGGCTGATTTTACGGCTTCCGCCGTCCTTCTCAATACCCGCAACAAGCAGGCCGTGCTGGAAGATTTCAACCCGCTCATGCGTTTAGAGCATTTGCTTGTCCTTTTGCAGGAAGAAAAAGAACTGCTTTCCTGCGAAGCAAAAATCCACAGCGCCGTGCGTGAAAAGGTGGATGAGCATCAGAAAGAATTCTTTTTGCGCGAAGAACTGCGGGCCATTCAGCAGGAACTCGGCGAAGACTCTGACGAAATCGAGGAATATTCCGCAAAAATCGACAAAACGCCCATGCCGGACGAAGCGCGCGAAAAACTGCGCAAAGAACTCGGAAAATTGGCAAAAACGCCTTATGGCGCGGCGGAAAGCGTCGTTCTGCGTAATTACCTCGATACGTGCCTGGAACTTCCGTGGAGCAAAAAAACCAAAGACAAACTCGATATGGCGGCGGTTGAACGCGTGTTGAACGCCGATCACGACGGACTTGACAAGGTCAAAGAACGCATTCTTGAGTATGTGGCCGTCCGGAAACTTGCGCCCGACATCAAGAATCAGATTCTCTGTCTTGTCGGCCCTCCCGGGGTCGGAAAGACCTCGGTCGCCGCATCGGTCGCTCGTGCCCTCGGGCGCAAATATTCCCGCATTTCGCTCGGCGGCATCCGGGATGAAGCGGATATCCGCGGCCATCGGAAGACCTATGTCGGGGCCATGCCGGGGCGTATCGTCACATCACTTACCAACGCGAAATCGATGAATCCCGTCATTGTGCTGGACGAGGTGGATAAACTCTCCCGCGACCTGCACGGCGACCCGTCCTCTGCCCTTTTGGAAGTCCTGGACCCCGAACAGAATAAATATTTCCGCGATCATTTTCTTGAAATGCCGCTTGATCTTTCCGATTGCCTCTTCATCGCCACGGCCAATTATTACGACAATATACCCGAGGCGCTGATCGACCGCATGGAAATTATTGAAGTCAAACCCTATACCCGCACGGAAAAATTCGCGATTGCCCTGCACCATCTGATTCCGAAGCAGATGAAGCGCCACGGACTGACAAAAAGAACTCTCCTGTTGCGAGACGATGCCGTATATGAGATCATCGATCACTATACCCGGGAAGCCGGCGTGCGGAATCTGGAACGCGAACTGGCGGCTCTTTTCCGTCGCGCCGCGAAAAAAATTGCCGGAGGCGAAGCGACCCGGGTCCGGGTGGATGCCGAAAATCTCCGGGACTATCTCGGCAAGCGCAAATTCCGGCCGGAACAGGAACTCTGCCGGGATGAAGTCGGCGTGATAAACGGGCTGGCTTACACCAGCGCCGGCGGAGACATTTTGCGTGTGGAAGCTCTTCCGATGCCCGGCACCGGAAAGATTGAGCTGACCGGTTCGCTCGGCGAGGTGATGAAGGAATCGGCACATATAGCGTACAGTTGCGTCCGCGCCCGCGCCGCTTCGTTCGGCCTTGACCCCTCCTCTTTTGCGAAAGAAGATATTCATATCCACTTCCCGGAGGGAGCGGTTCCGAAAGACGGCCCTTCCGCCGGCGTAACCATGGTGTCGGCGCTTGTCAGCGCCCTGACGGGGATTCCCGCCCGGTGTGACGTGGCCATGACGGGAGAAGTGACTTTGCACGGGCGCGTTCTGCCGATCGGCGGTCTGACAGAAAAAACGATGGCCGCTTATCGTGCCGGAATCAAAACGGTTCTTATTCCCCGCGATAATGAACGCGACCTGGATGAGATTGATAAAGAAGCCGCGGCGCATTTGCACTTCATCCTCTGTGATACGGTGGACGATGTGCTGAAAAATGTATTACGGAGCCAACCGATCCCATACACCGCTCCCGTAACTGCCAAAAACGAAAATCAACAGGAGGGAAAACTGAAATATCCGGACATTCCCGTTACCTATACCACGGGCAATACCGGTATCAGTGTTACCGGCAATTTATGAGTGCCAAGATCAATTTTCAGAACGTCGCTCTGAAAATATCCGCAGGTTTTCCCGCCCAGTTCCCTCGTGACGCGCGACCGAGGATTGCTTTCTCCGGTCGCTCCAATGCAGGCAAGAGTTCGCTCATCAACGCTCTGCTCGGGCGCAAGGACCTGGCGCGCGTCAGTTCTGCCCCGGGAAAGACGATTACCGTAAATTTTTATGACATCGACGGGAAGCTGTATTTTGTCGATCTCCCCGGATACGGTTTTGCCAAACGCCCGGACAGTGAGAAAAAGAAATGGTCCGCATTGACGGACGGATTTTTTGTCAACAATCCCGATACGGACATGCTTCGGCTTGTTGTCCAACTGGTGGATATACGGCACGACCCGACCGAAGACGACCGCCTGATGCTGAACTTTCTCCGGGAAAGCAACCTGCCTTACCTGGTGGTGGCATCCAAAGCGGACAAGATTTCTCCCACCGCCGCACGTGCGGCAATCAACCGGCTGAAGGACGGATTTCCCGGTATATCGGTCCTTGCCTTCTCCGCACTGAACGGAGAGGGCCGGGATATTCTCCGGAAAAAAATCCTAAAAGCCGCTTTTTCCGATGCTGAGGAGGCCTGCGAACCTTGAATGTACAACTTCTGATAGGATATTTGCTGTCTGTTCCCGCCGTACTGATTGCCCTGTCGGTGCATGAATACGCACACGGATTTGCCGCATGGAAACTCGGCGATCCGACCGCGCGCAGTCTCGGTCGGCTGACCCTGAATCCGTTCCGGCATCTCGACCCCGTCGGAATCGTTTGCATGATTTTATTCCATTTCGGATGGGCCAAGCCCGTTCCGATCAATACCCGCTATTTTAAGCATCCGCGGCGCGATATTGCCATTACGGCGTTCGCCGGCCCTCTTGCCAACTTCACGATGGCGTTTTTCGGCGCGTTCTTCTATTGTTGCGCCAATGCCACTTTTTCCGCGGTTTTGCGCGGAACCGACTCTCCTTCCGGAACACTGGTTTCGGTTTTTGCATACACGCTCCAGTTTCTTTTCCTCTTTCACTATCTGAACCTGACGCTCGGACTTTTCAACTGCATTCCGATTCCCCCTCTGGACGGATCGCGGTTTCTGCTTGTTTTTCTTCCGCCCCGCCTTTATTTCGGCGTGATGAAGTATGAACGATATATTTCTCTGGCTTTGATGGCGCTTCTGTTTTTCGGCGCGTTCACGGGATTTCTCAGTACTGTTTCCGGCCGCCTGTCTGAGTTGATCTTCTCGATTTTCCGTTTGATACCTTGCTTTGAATGAGGATACTATGGATGAAATAATCTTCCGCCTGGATCAATTTGAAGGGCCTATGGATCTTCTGTTGGAGATCATCAAGAAAAATCGTTATAAAATCACCGATATTCCGATTGCCGAGATCTGTGATCAATATCTGTCCTATATGGACGCGGCGGAAAAAATGGACCTCAATCTGACCAGTGAATTTATCGTGATGGCCAGCGAACTTCTCCTGATAAAAAGCATTATTCTTTTGCCGCGTTCGACCGAAGAAGTCGCCGTTAAGAAAGCGGAACTGGAAAACGCTTTACAGATTTATCAACAAGCAAAGGCCGCCGCCGTGGACATGCAAAAACTTTATGCCGACTATTCGGCTCGCTTTGCAAAAGAAACCGATGAAATCCCGCCCGAAAAAGGGGTTCCGCTCGGACTTGACCCTGCTCTTCTCACCCGCGCCATGCAAGCGATTCTGACCCGCTTGCGGGTATCGGAGGAACGATCCGAAAAGAAACTGATCGCTCCGCTGGTTGCACGGCGCACGGTTTCGGTTGAAAAACGCATTGAACATATTGTGGAAATGCTGGAACGCGAAAAGGAAGCCTCCCTTTTTGCTCTTCTTTCCGACTCCGAGGACAAGACCGAACTGATCGCCTCGTTCCTCGCGGTGCTGGAACTTGTCAAAATCCACCGCATTCTTATCAAAGAAACGCCGGAATCGGATTTGATTTCCGAAACGCTGAACGGTCAGGAAGATTGCCTTTCCCTGCGTTTCGTTTTCAACGCCGACTATACACCCGAGGAAAGAACCGAAAGTGAGTTTGACCATGAAAAAGACACAGAACCTGCAACTTGACCTTCCGGATGCCGAGGAAAAAGCAGAACTGCAAGAACCGGCGGAAGATCTGAATATTGAAGAGGCGCTGGAAGCCATCCTCTTCGCGGCGGGACATGCCGTTACCTACGGGCAGCTGGCCTCTCTTTTTGAACTTTCTCCCCTTGAAATGAAGGCTTTGGTCTTGGAATATGCCAATAAATACAATCATTCCCGCCTCTCGCGCGGCGTGATGCTCCTCACGTATGATGAATCCTGCCAATTATGCACAAAGCCGGATTTTTTGCCGTATATCCGCGCCGCTCTCGGTATCCGTAAAAGCGGGAATCTTTCCAATTCTTCCATCGAAACGCTGGCCGTCATTGCATACAATCAACCCGTTACACGGTCGTATATCGACCAAGTGCGAAAAGTTGACAGTGCCTACGCCGTTAACAACCTCTTGGAACGCGGTCTGATCGAGAGCAAAGGACGGCTGGACGCGCCGGGACGGCCGACGCTTCTCGGTACAACGCCGGACTTTTTACGCTGTTTCGGCCTTACCTCATTGGCAGATTTACCGGATATTCACGCAGAGAACGCTGCCGAAGTCCTTCAAAGTATCGGACAGCAATATATGATGGAAACCGATGATTCCGGTCAGCTTTCTCTGGATGACGAACTGAAAAAAGAAGCGGTGGAAAAAGCGGCCGCACCGGAAGAAACGACCCCGACAGAAGAAACGGCGGAACAAATCAGTATCTGATCGCCGAAAAACGAAAGGAGAGACGGCATGAGCCCCGCATTGTGGATACTGTTTTCCGTCCTTTTCGTTCTTCTGTTTCTCCTGTTTTCCCCAATCCGGCTGGTTTTTTGCTATGACGGACGCATAAAATTGACGTTGCATTATCTTTTCCTGCATTTTTCCCTTGTTCCCCGCAAAAAGAAAAAGAACGCAAAAAAGGAACCGGTAAAAAAGAAAAAGGAAAAGAAAAAAGACCGGAAAAAGGCCGGCAAAGATGCCCAGAGAGCGGAAAAACCTGTAAAAAAGAAGAAAAAACCGCTTCGTTTCTTTGATATCCGGCTTCTGTTGCGTCTGGTCAGGGGTTTCCTCTCCCGGACAGTGCAAAAACTCCGCAAACATATGCGCATTCGTATCAGACGGTTGCATATTACGCTCGGTGGCGGCGAGGACGCGGCAAAGGCGGCCATAGAATACGGGATTGCCGCACAGGCGCTTGCATACCTGCTCGCTGTTCCCGAAGAGGCTGGGGTCTTAAAAAAGAAAAAGGATATCCGGCTGGATATCGACTTCCTCTCGGATTCCGCTTTTTTTGATACGCGCATAGAAGTCATTTTTCCGCTTTTCTTTGCCGTTTCGGCGGCGGTTTCGATACTTTTTGACGGATTTCGCACGTACACGCGTTTCAAAAAGCGCCCCACCGGAAAAAAAGCCAAAGACTCTCCGGCCGTTTCCCGCGTTTCTCTTCGGGAAAGCCAAAAGAATTCTGAAAAAAAAGAAAGCGCGCCGGAGAATTCCCCGTAACCGATAATAAGACAAAAAATACAAAGGAGATGCCAGATGGCAGATAGTAAATTCAGCGACATCATCAATTCTTCCCTTCAGAAAATCAAGGAATTTGCCAATTCCGAGACTGTCATCGGAGAACCCGTAACTGTGGCGGGCATGACTGTTCTCCCCGTTTCCCGTATCACCATGGGGTTTGCTTCGGGCGGGATTGATTACGCCGGGAAAAAGGCAAAAGAATCCCCGGCCGTAAAACCGAACAATTTCGGCGGCGGAGGCGGAACCGGCGTTAATATTACCCCGATTGCCTTTCTGGTTCTCTCGGAGACGGGAACGGCCGAAGTGTTGCCGATCACCGGCTATGACGACAACAGTTCGGTGGATAAGATCACCGGGTTGATCGAGCGTTCGCCGGAGATTCTTGCCCGTTTGCGCGATGTTTTCAAGAAGAAAAAACCGATGACCGAAACCGATCCGGTTCCGGAAAACGATGACAAAAAAGCCTGATTTTTTTTGGTATCTCTTCTTTCCTCCGGTAAATAGTAAAACCAGATGAATGATCGGAGGTTTGGTCTTTGAAACGCTTTTTTTCGCTTTTTCTTCTCTTTATCGGCCTTTTTCTCTATACAGCTTTTCCGGCAAAGGCATATGCCGAAAAACAGACGCATATTTTGTCCGAAGCCGTACATGCCGCGCGCGGAATCCCCGCCGCCGACCGGGGGCGCGCCTCTTTTGAAACGTGGCCGGCGCTATCGGCGGAAGCGGCGGCATTGTGTGACGCGGCATCCGGACGTATCCTGCACGGAAAAAATGAAACGCGGCGGCTTCCGATGGCAAGCACGACCAAGGTCATGACGGCGCTTGTCACATTGGAATCTCTCCCGTTGACGGCCGTTATCCGCATTCCGAAGGAAGCGGTCGGAGTAGAAGGTTCTTCTGTCTATCTCCGGGCCGGCGATACCTACACGGTAGAGGCGCTCCTGTATGCTCTTCTGTTACAAAGCGCCAATGACGCGGCGGCGGCTCTCGCCTATGCCGTTTCGGGTTCTCTGCCTGCCTTCGCGGATAAAATGAATTGCCGCGCGGCGGAACTGGGTCTTACCGACACCCATTTCGTCACCCCGCACGGACTGGATGATCCGGAACATTATACTACGGCGGCCGACCTCGCCAAAATCGCCGCCGCCGCTTTGGAAAACCCGGATTTTGCCCGCATTGTTTCCACAAGGCGGTATCTTTTCACAACCGTGGAACGCACACTCCCGCGCGCCCTTGTCAATCACAACAAAATGCTTCTTATATATGATGGGGCCATTGGAGTAAAAACCGGATTTACGAAAAAAAGCGGACGTTGTCTTGTCAGTGCGGCGCGGCGCGACGGGCTTTTATTGGTTTCTGTCACGCTCAATGCTCCGTCAGACTGGGACGATCACAAAAAAATGCTGGATTACGGTTTTTCGGAATACGAAAGCCGCTTACTGGCCGCACCGGGAGAACTGACGCTCCCGCTACCCCTCTTCAACGCTTCCGGCGAATGCTTTGTAACCAACCGCGACGAAATACGCATGACTTTACGCCGCGGTCAGAATGCGCCCGCTCCGGTTTATGATATTCTGCCGCATCCGACCCTGCCTCAAAAAGCGGGACAGTTGGCCGGAGAGGTTCTCTTCGGCCAAGGAGAAGAGACGGTATCTTCTCCGCTGATTTTCACAGAAGACCTCGTATTACCGAAAACGAAAAAAGGACGGTTCGGACTTTTCCGATAAAAAACATGAGTATTGACAATTCCATCCGATTGCAAAAAATCTTTACAGACTGCGGCATCCTTTCCCGCCGCGCGGCCGAAGCGGCCATTCTGGCCGGAGAAGTTACCGTCAACGGGCAAGTCGCCACCCTGGGTGACAAAGCCGATCCCGAGGTGGATACAATCCTCTATAAAGGGGTGCCTGTACGCACACCGGAAGAACGGAAGCATATATATATCCTTCTCAATAAACCGCGCGGATACGTTACCACCGTACATGATCCGCAAGGCCGAAAGTGCGTACTCGACCTTCTGCCTCCGGAATGCGGACGGGTCTATCCGGTCGGGCGGTTGGATATGATATCGGAAGGGGCGCTTCTCTTCACCAATGACGGCGAGCTTACCAATCGGCTGACCCATCCGGGACATGAAATTCCCAAGGTATACCGCGTCAAGGTCGCCGGCAATGTTTCCGCTGAACAGCTTGCCCTTCTCCGCTCCCCGCTGGAGATTGACGGCTACCGGATCCGCCCGGTTGAAATCGAGGTTATCGATGCCAACGAGAGCGGAACCGTGCTGAAAATGACGCTCTACGAAGGCCGGAATCGCCAGATCCGGAAAATGTGCGCCGCGGCCGGGCTGACCGTCAAGCGTCTCAATCGCGTTTCAATCGGGAAGATACGTCTCAACAATCTTCCGGTCGGAAAATGGCGCTATTTAGAGGAAAGCGAAATCGCCTATTTGAAAAAATCCCGCTGATTTATAATATAACTATCAAAAGAATACTTGAACGCAGGTATTTCAGATGACAAGAACGGCAAACGTATTTACACGAGTTGATCCCTCCATTAAAGCGCAAGCCGAAACTGTATTGGATCAATTGGGAATATCTATGGCAACGGCTATGGAAATTTATCTTCGTCAAATTGCATTGCAAAGGAAAATTCCATCTGAAATGAAACTTCCCGATGTCAGTAAGCCGATTTCTTGTGGTTCGCATACGGACGAAGAATTCAATATGCTTATGGATCGGGCTGCAAAATCGTATGCGGATGGATTATGCACAGCTATTTCGGAGTTTAATAAGGAGATTTCAAATGAAATAGGGTTATGGATGAATGGCAAATAATTTCAACTCCGGAGTTAAACAAGAGTTCAGAAGTGTTTATGTGTATATCGCAAACATATTGCTTGTACCGGATACGGTAAAAGCAGTTAGGAAGAATACTCAATCGAATAGAACAATTAAACGAAAAACCAAGCAGGTTTTTACTGGTAAAAAATGAGCCTTGGCATAGTCGCGGGTTAAGGAAATTGATAGTGGATAATTACATGGTTTTTACTATCCTACCGGACAAACTCAAGAAGTCATTATTTTCCATGTGTTCTATGGTGGGCGGATTATAAACGAATTGCTCGATAAATAGTGACGGGCAACAAGAATAATGTTAAGATGACATTTTTGGAGGTCATATAATACTATGTTTAATAAGAGATTATCTATGTTTATTTGCGCGGTGCTTTTAGCGATAACCTGCGTCGGTTTCGTTGCGTGCGGAAATGACAATGCCGACGGAGAAACTCAAAAACCGCTCCGCGACAGCACGAAATGGTTTACCGAAGAAGAACTGTCAGCAAAAGGACTTGCCGGATTGACTGCGCCGACAGGATTATCCGGAGAGATGAAATCAAGCGATGCATGGTATAACGACGGATACTCGTTTTCGCAGGTTTGTCCGGACGAAGAGACGTTCAAAGCGAACGCAGAAATATATTTTTCGTATTTGAAAACGCATTATGACGGTGCGTTCGGCAAACCAAGAGGCGAAAAATTCGGCATGGATACAAACGAAAATTGGTATATCCTTGAACAAAAGGGGAATTTGTCCGACTATTTCGATGATAATCCGAGCAAATTGTATAAGTTCTATTACGTAAGAAATAACACTTTGGAAAACGGCTATTTTGCAAAAGGCTCGGTCTGGATTTTTGAAATTCGTTATGAATTCGATACCGATTCCGATGGATACAAATTCAAACTGTTTATTGAAAGCGCAGACTCCTCACGTAGCGGAATTTACACGAACTATTACAAAATGAGATGAAGCCAATATATAATCGGTAGGACAATGGGCATTGGCAAAACCACAATCAGCCAATGCAGCGCTTATATAAACATCGTTTTTTGTTGGGCGATATATGAACAATCCATCATCGCTCATACGAGAAATCTTGTAAGCCAACGACCGGCTGCGTTCGTAAGAGTGCAGTCGGTCATTTTTTCGTTGATTACGTCTGTTTGAATCATACGCTCCTTATCGTGCAAAAAACTTTTTTGTACAAACACTAACGGCCTGCGGTTTTCCAAAGCGGGAGAAGAGCAAAATTCTACGGCGATACGCGAAGAAACAACAAAAAGGACAAACTGCCATAAAAACGACAATTTACCCCTGTTTTGCATAGAAAAAGACACACGCGGCGGAGTTTTATACGCTCCTTTTGCGTGTGTCTTGATGGTGGACCCGAGGGGAATCGAACCCCTGTCCGAAAATCCCTTGACACAACTTTCTTCGCGGACAGTCATTTGTTTGATTTCCGCTGCGATAACGCCAAATGACAGGCTTTATCGCAGGTAGCCCTTTTATGCGTGACCGGCTCAAGGGCGAAAGACCGATGCACGTTTACCACTGTGTTGACGTTCAGGCGGGTTCGTGGTCCTCCCCGGGAGAACGGGCGGTCTCAGACCGCGGCACTGCGATTAAGCAGCCAGAGCAACTTTGTTGTTGTCGTTTATTGTTTAAGGGTGAGCCGTTTAACGGGATTGCTCAGCCCGCCGCGCTTATCGTGCCTCAAAATCCCCGTCGAAACCATTACGGGCCCATGAAACGGGCCATAAATAAGCCCGCTTGAAACAACATGGGAAAGCAATCGCCGAAGAAGGCGATCCGCAGGAAGATAAAAGTTGAGAGAATTAAAGAGCAAAAAGTTGAGAGAGGAAACGCATGGCAAGATCGACCCAGGAAGAAACCGCCGCCGCAATGTCTCCGTGCGGGTCTTTTACGGTCTGTCTCGTTGCCGTGGAGAGTGCATGGGGGCCTTCCGGGTAAATGTGCAGTTCGGTCCTGATTCCGGCGTCGATCAACGCCGAAGCGTACCGGATGCTGTTCTTGCAGGAAACGACCGCGTCGGTTGCCGTGTGCCAAAGGAAGGTCGGCGGCGTATTCTTCCCTACATGCAGGGAGGGGGAAAATCGTTCATTTTCCTCGTCGCTCAAAGGATGGCCGACAAACTTTTCAAGGCAACGCCGTTGCGCACCGTCACCTGCGTCCACGACCGGGTAGCAGAGAATGGCCGCGTTGGCCGGAACAGCGCACATATGCTCTCTGACCTCGGGTGCATCCTGTAAAGTCGCATACGATGCCAGCATATGTCCGCCTGCCGAGAACCCGATCTGGGCAATTTTTTGCTTATCAATGTGCAAAATATCCGCATTTTTATGAAGATAATCCATGGCAGAAGCCATTTCAAGCATTTGCTGCGGAAAATGATGCGGCTCGACGGAATAGTAAAGGATAAATGCCTGAAACCCACGATTCAGAAATTCTAATGCCACGGGATCCCCTTCCATCGGCCCGTAATGCGTATAGCCGCCGCCGGGAACGACCAGGATGGCGGGGCGCGTCACGGGTGAAGCCGTACTGTCCTTTATCCGATCGTGGTCCTGCAGCAGACATACAAGACGCGGGTCTGCTCCGTTCTTTGCAAGAAAGGGATATTCTTCTGCCAAACGGACCTCCGTGATTTTCATTCTTCTCTCCGCCTTTCTTTCATGGCGCGCTCAATTACCCGGTCAGCATCCCGGCGCGCCAAATCGTTACGCTTATCATAATTATGTTTCCCTTTACACAATCCGATTTCCATTTTTACACGATCGCCGGAAAAATAGAGAGAAAGCGGAATCAGGGAATATCCGTCACGGCTCACCAGCCCGAAAAGTTTCAATATCTCCTTCTTATGCAGGAGCAGTTTCTTCTCCCGCAGGGGGTCACGGTTAAAGATATTCCCTTTTTCATACGGGGAAATATGGACATTGCAGGCAAACATTTCGCCGTCCTTGACCGTGCAATAGGAATCTTTGAGATTCACCGTGCCGGCGCGGAGCGATTTGACCTCCGTGCCGAAAAGCGCAATTCCGGCTTCATACGTGTCTTCAACAAAATAATCATGCCGTGCTTTTCGATTGTAGGCGATTTCCCGGCCTTTTTTTTCTGCCATCCTTACGCTCCTTTCTGCAGTTTACGGTGTATTATAACACGTTTTCGTTGTTTTTTCAAGAGGATAGAGGTAAATAATTCCGATAGATTGACCCCGCAACATCGATAACAGATTTTTCTGTTTGTTTTCTTTTTAAGCGTCAAAGAAAAGAGGCCGAAGGCCTCTCTCTGCATATGACCGGGTTTTCGGTCATAGAACCTCGAAAATTCCCTTGACCCGTGCGAAATACAAGATATGGTATCCGTCTTTTGCATACCATTTTCCCGGAATTTCTTCTGTCGGAAAACACTCTCTTTGCAACGGGACCCGACAGCATTTTTCACCGCCTATAATCAATCGCGCCTCTTCGTAACCGAGGCCGCCGCACGGAAGCGCAAACCGATGCAGCCCCGCCTTTTCGATTTTTTCCCCTTCCCGTCCGCTGTGCGAACCGCAATATGCCAAAATCTTCTCATACCCCGGTTTCAGAAAAGAAAGCGTAATCTTGCTTCCTTCCTCACAAAACGAATACGTGTAACGTTCCGGCCGGACGGCAAAGAGGACGACCGGTTCCCCGAAAAGGACGCAAAATCCTCCCCAGGAAACCGTCATCGGGTTATTTTCCCCGGCCTTGTTTTCGGCCGTCAGAAGAAGCTTATCCTCGGCGATGGCCGCAAACGGCGAAATTTCAAAACAGAACGGCTTGATTTCCCGTAATTCACTCACGATATCTCACTTTCTGCCCGTGAAGGCCTCATCCAGTATTTCAAGAATTTTGAACTTCACCCGATAACCGCCGGCAGAATCGCCGCGTATCAGCCGATATTCTTCCGGGGTCAATCCCACGGCAAGCGCATCGTCTTCCGGGCTTCCGGTCGCCATATCGAGGCAAAGCGGCGGAAAGAGAACACACCACCAGTTTTTCCCCTTTCCGCTTCCGAGCCGGATTCGCAACGACAGATATTCCCCGGCCGGGAAACGGTAATTTTCATACTCCCTCTCGGGATAATGTTCTTTTCCGTACTCTACGCTGACAGTATATGCCTTTCCTGCTTTTTCGACTACTGCCTGCGCCGTTTTTTCAATCTCATCCTTCATCAGGCAAATCCGCGCGCCGGCCTCATCAACCGAAACGGCCTCTCCGAGTTCGGCCCCGTATTCAGCCAGCACGGCATCACGAACCGCCAGTTTCAGGCTTTGGTCTTCCGGAGAATCAGATTCTGCCAAAACATGCAACCGGATAACTTCCTCATACAGCGCTTCTTCTCCGCCAACAGGAATGACCGCAAGCAACAAACCGACAAAAAGCAGACCTATCATGTACAAAACCGTTTTTTTCATGGCAATACCCCTTTCCCGGGCATTGTGTACAGGCCGGACGCAAAATATACACAGGAAACAAAATAATCTTGCCGCATATACTGAAACGAGACAAAATACCCGGAAGGAGAAAACGGCCATGCGCTTTGCTCTTGTCGGAAATCAGAACAGCGGAAAAACAACCTTGTTCAATGCCCTTTGCGGCAGTACGCAACACGTCGGAAATTTTCCGGGAGTGACCGTTGAAAAAAAGGAAGGCATGATCCTCGGAACGCACCACACGGTGTTTGATCTGCCGGGAATCTATTCTCTGACTCCCTATACCCCGGAGGAAGAGATTACGGGGCAGCTTCTTTGTGCCGGAAAGCCGGACGCGATCCTGAATGTGGTTGACGGAAGCAATCTGACAAGAAATCTGTATCTGACGCTTCAACTTCTTCCGCTCGGCATTCCGATGATTGTGCTGATTACAAAATACGATCTGATGGAACGAAACGGCGGTTCTTTTTCCAAAAAGGCCCTTTCGGAAGCGCTGGGGGTTCCGGTCGCCATCCTCTCTGCAGAACGCGGAACCGGAATCGAAAACCTGTCGTCACTGTGGAGAAAAGCAAGAATCCCGTTCCGTTTTCCGCGCGGCGTTCCGCCTCCTCCGCCATCTTACGCCTCTCTCCTTTTACATACGATGCCCGGCGCGGACGCCGTTATGCGTGCCGAAAAACACTATGTCGGATTTCCGCTTTCCGGCACCCAAGCGACCCGGACCTTTCTGCGCGCAATCCCGCCGGTACGGGAAGACGACGCGGAAAAATTGATTCTTTGGCGATACCGGGTGGCGGAAGAACTTGCCGCCAAGGCATTCCCTTCTGTCAAAGAGCGAAAAAGCGGCTCCCGGACGGAGCGGGCCGACCGCTTCCTCTTATCGGGAAAGACCGCTTTCCCTTTTCTGTGTCTGGTTCTTCTCTCTTTCTTTCTGATGATTTTCGGCCGGGTGGGGCAGGCACTCTGTAAAATTCCCCTGACCGCCGCCGACCGGATCATGCGAATGCTTCACACTTTTCTTGAAAGCAGAGGGGTGTCTGCTCCGCTTTGCGATTTTCTGACGGAAGGAATTTTTGCGGGAATAGCCAGCGTGCTTTCGTTTTTACCCTTGATTCTTCTGTTCTTTTTTCTGCTCTCGCTTCTGGAAGACAGCGGCTATATGGCGCGTATATCCTGCCTTTTGGACGCTCCGATGCGGAAGCTGGGGCTGTCCGGACGGGTAGCGGTTCCTCTGCTTCTCGGGTTCGGCTGCAGCGTTCCCGCCGCGATGGCGACCCGCACTCTCCGGTCGGAGAACGAACGAAAAAAGACCATGCATTTGCTCCCCTTTTTCAGTTGTTCGGCCAAGTTGCCGGTTTATTTGCTTTTTTCAGCGGCTTTTTTTGCCGGAAAGACGGCGTTTTTGCTGACAGGACTTTATTTACTCGGAATCTTGCTTGCGTTTTTTTCGGCATGGTTGATGAAGAAAGAAAAGGGGGCGGAAGAATCCCAATTTACGGAACTGCCGCCCTACCACTTCCCTACGTTGCGCAATACCCTCACTCTCATGCGGGAAAAGACGCGGGATTTTTTCAAACGCACCTTTACAATCATTTTCCTTTCCGGAATGGCCGTATGGTTGCTTTCGTCTCTTACCCCGTCTTTCACCTATACCGATAGGCCGGAAGAGGCTGTGCTTTCGCTTTTCTCGGTTCGCCTTTTACCGCTGTTTGCCCCCCTCGGTATCCAAGACTGGCGTTGTATTGCCGCGCTTTTTGCGGGTATCGGCGCAAAGGAAAACATTCTGTCAACACTTGCCGTACTTACCGGTACCGGCGGAGACGGGCTGGTGACGATCCTGCCTGCGCTCTTTACCGCCCCGGCGGCTCTTGCTTACCTTGTTTTTGTGCTTTTGTACACCCCTTGTCTTTCTGCGCTGGCCGCCATGAAAGAAAAAGGCGGTTCCCGGCTGACGGTTCCCGCAATCTGCCTCTTTCAGTGTGTGCTTGCCTATCTCCTTGCCGCCATGACCCACGGCATTTTTAGCGCGCTGTTATGATAATCGATCTTTCATTACTTGGGGCAATCCTTTTCCTGGCCGGGGGAATTTTGCTTGGCCTTGCCGACAAGAGTGAGCCGCGTGATTATCAAAAATGCGCGGGATGCGGGAAAAACTGTGCCGGATGTCCGTGGCGTTGAACGATAAACCGTAAAAAAGGGGAAGGCAAACCCCTCCCCTTATTCCTTACGTAAAACCCGAAAAAGCCGGATGCCGGGTCAACTGTGGTTCAATTCCCGGTATTCTCCGGGTGTTATGGACATAATGCGCCGGAATGTTGCATAAAAGGATTTGCTGTCCGAAAATCCGCAGGCGGCGGCAATATCAATCACCGTCCTGTCCGTAGTGCTGAGCAGGCGGCAGGCTTCCTCTATCCGTATCTTTTGCAAAAAGGCGTTGACAGGGAGCCCCGTCGCCTCGCGAAAGATGCGGTTGAGATAGTCTTTACTGAGAAAAATGTGCGTCGCCAGCTCTTCCAGCGTTACATGCGTATGGAAACTTTCCCGCAGATAATTCATGGCGGCATCCACGGCATCTTTTTGCCGTTTGGTGAGCTTCCCGGCAGCCGATGATTCCATTTTACGGAACATTTTGATAATCAACTCAATGAGATAGGCGCGCACCAGCTCTTCATATCCGCGTTGGCGACCGGTGAACTCCATATAAATCTTATTGAAAAGCTCTCCGAATATCCCGTAACTCGACCCGGCCAGGTGAAGATCGGGTCCAATGGTCTGCTGTCCGGGGAAAATGGAATAGAAGAGAAAAGAGGAGCACATTTCATCAAAGCCGTTTGCGCGGATCAGTGCCGTATCCAGAAAATCCGGCGTGAACATCAAATCGTATGCCGTGAAGGTCTCTTCCCCCAATTGCGCATGAAAAGCATGCGGGGAGTCGGTATTCACTACCACGATATCCCCGCGCGAGACGGTGTAAGACCCGGCCTCCGTCTCATGGACGGCCGACCCGGAAATTACATATACAATCTCGATAAATTCATGCTTATGAAGAATACCGACAAACTCCGGAAAATCGGTGGACAGATGGATATACACACTTTCACCCGGCCGGAATGTGTTCTCCGCTGTAAATATCGGCACGCCGTTTTCATCGTGCCTGTCCGGCTTGTTCACGGCCTCAGCAATCGATTTCAAACAGGCGGCGGGGATAATCGGTCAGGTTTTCCGCTCCGCCCTTCTTCACACAGACGACATCTTCCATGCGCAGACCCGTTTCGGTCTTGGCGGAACCCAGGAAAATATCCACGCAGAAGGTCATGTTTTCTTCCAGGTTATAGTCCGAGGTGGTTTCAATCCACGGAGCTTCGCCCTCCATGGTGCCGTTCCCGTGGCACGGGCCGTAGAGGAGCCAGTCGCCGTATCCCATTTTGGTGACGTTTTCGATATGGAATTTGGCGATATCCGCAGCGGGAACGCCGGCCGCCAGACGGGCAATTACATCTGCCTGTGCGCGATATCCGACTTCAATCAGTTCGCGTTGCTCGGGCGTGGCCTTTCCGAAAACGACCGGGCGGCCGATAGAAGAAGCATATCCGTCAACGCGGGCGCCGATCTGGATAAAGGTCATATCGCCCTTCTGAATGGCTTTGTTACGGGGACGGCTGATGGCCTGGTTGGAGCCTTTCCCGGTCAGGACCCAAAGCGGATAGGATTCCCGCTCGGCACCCAGTTCATGCATCTTGCCGAGCGCCAGTCCGACGACCTGCTGTTCGGTCATGCCGACGCGAATATTTTGAAGGACATAGTCAAAAGTCTCATGCGTGATACGGGCGGCCGCGCGCATACAGGCCAGCTCGTTCTCGGTCTTAATCATACGAATTTTGTTGACGATCTCATCGGCTTTTTCGATTTTTACATCGCCATATGCTTTCAAGGATTCAGACAGCGCTTCATACACACCAATCGTCATGAGCGGAAGTCCCGCCACACCGAAACGGCGGACAGGCTTATCCCCGAGCATCTCGGAGAAAACGCTGTTGAAAGTGTCGAGTTTTTTACCCGGGTACTCCGGTTCCGAAGATTCGCGGAAAGCCTTCAACTGACGGATATCCGGAATTTTCGTGCGGTCTGCCGCATAGGTGTAGCTCTCAGGCCCGATCAGAAGCATGGGCTTCCCTTCTGCGGGAATCAGCACGCCTGCGGTCTCAAAGGACGGCCAATAGTTGGAAAAATAACGGACATATTGCGGCTCGGCCTCATTGCCATATGAAAGCAAAAGGTCGTAGCCTTCCGCCTTCATGGCGGCCTGCACTTTGTTTACACGTTCTGCATATTCGCAGAGCGGAATCGACGGAATATTCAACATATTATTTATCCTTTCCTAACAGCCAGTTGGCCGGATTTTCAACAAGGAGCGTGTGAATCTGTTCGTGGGTGATGCCTTCATCTTCCATCATCGGAACGATGTTGGTCAGGACATGATCGTAACCCCAGCCGCCGTATTTGTGCATAAGGTTTTTGAGACAGAGGTCACAGGAGAGCAGAATCTGCGAAAGGTATCCTTTATCAATCAGTTTCTTAAGGAACGTCACCCGTTCTGTATCATGCACAAAACAACCGTACCCGGAATTTCTGACTTCCCGGCGGATATAATACTCCTTGCCGAAGTTATCAAACTCCACGTATACGCCTTTTTCGAGAAGCGCAAGAACATAGTCTTCACGGTCTTCCACGTCGATATGGCTGATACAGATACGGTCAGCGGGGGTTCCGGCTTTCAGCAGAATATCTGCGGCCTCCAGCCCATTGATTGTCCACGGATTGATATGAACGTTAATCGCCACCCCGGTATCTTTCTGCGCAATGGCGGCGGCGCGCAGGACGCGGCGTTCTTTATCGTCAAAAATTTCACTGATACCGATTTCTCCGATATACCCGGCCTTGATGTCGGTTCCGTCCACCCCTTCGGTCAATTCACGCACCATCAGGTCGGCGATCTGCCGGTCGGTCATGGAATCGAGCGCTTTCGGGTGCGTCTCACCCACATAGAACCCGGTTCCCATGATGATATTAAGCCCGGTCTGCTCGGAAATGCGGCGGAGCGCTTCGGGATCTCTGCCGATGCCCGGAAGCGAGGCATCGACGACCGTATCGCCGCCGGCTTCGCGGAATCTGGCAAGTTCCTCGGCCTGGACCTCTTCATCATCCAGCCGCAGATTGTCTTTGAGCGCGTAGCAGTCGCGGCTCAGAATGCCGAGATTCCACATTTCGACCTTCTGCGTTGCGGGATCTTCAATGCCCGGAACGGGAAGTTCCTGATAGAAAGCTGTCAGGTCAAGCATGACGTGTTCATGCGTGGTGACCGTTCCCAGTTGTTCGCGGGAGAGCTCCCCGCATACACTATTGAGTTTCATATCCATTCTCCTTTTTATAACGCAGTCAGCCCTGCGCCATGAGGGCCATATAAGCCATATTGGATTGCTGTACATCCAGCCGGCCGTACTGCACCACCACGCCGACATCGCTTTCGATACGCATGGAGTACTGTACGCCGACGCCGATCTCCAACCCGCCGAGAACCTCTTTTTCATGCGATTTGAAACAACGGATGCGCTTAGCGGGAACCAGGTACGGGATGTTTTCTACCGGGTCACGATCTTCAAAATATACGCTGATGCGAACATGGGCGTCTTCGGCGTTCGGATTGAGGATCATGATGCTTTCATGCCCTTCATACACAGCGGTAGGGTCGGGCTGGGGAGACGGCCGGTACCCGTCAACAATATACCATTCGTTTTTTCCGCTCATCTCAGTCACCGATCACCACGTCGCGATTCTCGCGGATCCAGTTGCGCATCCATTCGACTTCGGGAATATCGAGGTCGGCGACGCAGTTGGAACAGAGGATAATGCCGTCAATTTTTCCGGCCTTCAGATACGAAAGGTACAGATCGGTCTGGAACTTCATCTGCTCAATCGTCAGCGGGCAACGCTCACCATAGTTCCACATATAGCATCCCGCCATGATCTTCTTATCGGGAGCAAGCTCGCGGACATGGTCAAGATTCTGCGCCGCACGTTCCAGTTGGCTCCCCTTCCATGTCCAGAAAGTAATGGTATCAAAGGCGTTCAGATAGTCTGCAATACCGGGGATGGCAAATTTGTCTTCATAACAGACAACCCACATTTCCATCTTGCGGCCGACTTCCTCCGACATTTTGCGTTTAATCTGCAAAAGACGATCGGGCGTGTAATGCTCAATCCGGGCAGGAAGGAAGAAATCGTCAAATACGCCCCCCACAATATTCGGGAAGATTTTTGCCTGCCGGATTACTTCTTCAACATCGCCCCATTCGGTAATGGGTTCTCCGCCCGCGCCGAGCAAAGACCAGACCACACGGTCACAGGGACGCATGGCAATTGATTCCTGATCATAAGGAGGCATCGGATGCCCCATCATGCGGACGCGGCACATATTGGGGATGTCGAAATACATAGCGCCTTCCACCGCCGTCATACGGGAATGGCCGGGAAGATGGTAGGTATTGTTATGTTCATAATGTGCGTCGGGAGACTGACCCCAAAGCCAAAGTTTATCGCGCAAAGTAGCCATAAATAATTCTCCTTTTCTGTACGTTGACCGATACTGTATATAGTATAAAATATACATAATAACCGATTACAGTGGAAATAACGGCGTTTTTTTAGGAAAAAACGCTTTCTTATTACTATTTTACCCCATGTGTGCAAAAAAAGCAAGTCAAAAGCCCAAAAAGGCCGGTTGCTCGCTTATTGACAAAAAATCGCTCCCGCGGTACAATAAAGAAAAAAAGGAACAAAAATGAAGAAAAAATTTTACTTAATCAGTATCTTTTTGGCCGGAGCGGTCGGTCTGTCTTTTTTGGCTCTTCTCATTATAAAAGCGCGGGAGAATCTGTTCTATGCCGCGCAAATCGCCCTTTTTTCCGCGATCCCCTTTCTTCTCGTCTCTCTCCTGCGACGCATTTTGAATCTGCCGCGCCCCGAGGCGGGTGACCCCGACGCTCTTCACAGCGGCAAAGGCGCTTCCTTCCCCAGCCGCCATGCCTATTCATCCTTTTTCATCGCCGTTCTCTTTCTCGGATTTTATCCGCTTTGCTCAATCCCTTTGTTTCTTGCCGCCGTGGCTATTTCTCTTTTCCGCGTATTTGCCCGGGTGCATTCCCCGATCGATGTGTTGGCGGGAGCCGTAATCGGAGCGGCATCGGCCGGAATTACCCTTCTCTTTCTTTGAAACAATCATCAGCCCGTAAATAGAAACGCCGGAGACAAAACTCCGGCATTTTGCATATTATTCGTGCGGGAAAGCGGCTCCGTATTCTTTCAACGCACGGCAAAGGCGATCCGCATCTTCCAGAATTCCGTAATAATTCTGCGGCTGGGTCGTCATCCATGATGCGGACATAAAACCCTTCATATGCGGCAAAGCGGCCTGTGCCAGCCCCCGGATCACCTGCTCGGTATTCGTGGAGAAATCCCAGGTCGTCGTCGTGGGAACCTGGTCATACCCACGTTCGGCCAGGTCAAAGAAAGTCGTCCAGCCCACTCCGTTCTGGCCTTCGTCGCCCCGCTCACCGCGGAGCTGGTAATAATGCCAGTTGGATTGAAGAACGGTTTTCGGCATTTTGGAAAGAAAAGATTCCTTATGATGCCAGTAATAATCCGACCATATCCACGGGCGGGTATTTTCGCGTTCGCAAACGGCCACCATGTGATAAAAGTCTTTCCACCAAAGCTCCTCCCCCCGCACAGCGGAAAATCCGTAGGCTGCCTGATGGGAGGGCGTTTCTTCATCCATTCCGAGGTGCAGATAGTCCGGCTTTTCAAAAATATCGCAGATTTCATGGATCAGATCGCCGATGACTGCGCGGTAAATATCGGTGGCGAGCATCCGCTCATAATCGCCGAGCCACGCGTCATGGGCAGCGGAAAAATTGAGTTTCGGTACCGGATTCAGACCCAGTTTGCGCAGGCGACGCACCTCGGCGCGAAGTTCATCGGGGGTCAGAGCATCGCAAACGCCAATCTCTGGATGGCTATCATATCTCACGCCGTCTCCGATGTCGAGCAGGACCGTATCAATTCCGAGTTTCGGCAATTCTTCGGTCAAATGATGAAAAACCTCGCGGTCAAACCGCAAACTGTCAGACCAACCGATATGGCTGTTCGGCGAATTCCATTTATCATCCACCGCAATCGGAGCATACTTGTCTCTCCACATGTTGCTGCCGATATGGAGAAGACATGAGGCCATCAGTTTCTTTTGATTCATCGTATATCTGCCTTTCCGCGGATCGATTCGTATCCCACCGGCAAAGCGTCGGTCGGAGCATCCGCTTTCGTTGCTATCGAATATAAGGGAAAAAGTTTGCTTGCAAGGACTTTTTCTCGCCATATTTCAACGAATGGCTGTTCTTTGCGTTTTGCAAAGAACATATTGCGAATGCAATGCAAAATTTATTTTTGTAAGCCGTTGTAAAGTTATTATATCAGCAGAATCTTGAAAACGCCATGGATTTTTTAACATTGAACCTGGACTTTTCACCATCGGAAGATCAGAAATAAACGCTGTGGGTCTGTCCGCCGGCCAGCGGTTTTTCACCCTTATCCGTCATGATAATGGCAAAAATGCCGGACGGCAACGTGACAGAATAAGCAATCTTCCCGTTTTTGCGTTTCCAAGCGACGTTCACACGACCGAAAGCCGTATCGATATACCCCTCGGCGTGAGAAAGTCCGGAAGGGAAAACGGGATGCAAAAGGAGAGAACGATAGCCGCCTTGCCCGGCAGGCTGATCGATCCCGAGAATCCGGAGATAGAAGTGGCGCACAAGCGCGCCGAACATCGGATGATTATGCGAACGCGTTCCGTCAAAATGTTCCCAAAGTGTCGTGGCACCGTTTTCCATCATATTGCGAAAGGACAGCGGATGACGGGAAGTGAGGAGCGAAAACGCCAGGTCCTCTTCTCCGGAAGAAAGCAAATACCCGGTGAGCCATTCTATGCCGAAAATCCCGCAATCGTAGCGACCGGCCTCGGTCACATGGCGAACGAGATTTTCCTTTGTCCGTTCGTCTCCCAAGCCTACCGTGAGCGCAAATACATTGGCGCAGTGCTTATCCTCGGCAAAATCTCCGGTCAAGGGGTCGAAATATTTGCCGACGATTGCCTGTTTGACGGCTTGGATTTTTTCTTCCAGGAAGGCAACCTCTTCCCCGCGTCCGAGAACTCCGGCGATTGTTTGCACGCGTTGCATGGACCGGATATAGAAACAGGTGTTGACGAGCGGAGGAGGAAGCCGGATCATGTCTGCGCGGTATTGTTCGGGGATAGCCCAGTCACCGAGACACCAGTTCCCCTCCACATCCGAGGTCACAAGACCGCCTTCACTGTGTGCGTCCAGAAAATCAAAGTAGCGCAACATCTGCCCGAAAAGGCGTTCCATGGGTTCCGCATCCCCGTATTGACGGTAGAATATATACGGAACTTCCACAATGGCGCAGCCCCAGCCGCCGGGGCCGCCGCCCGCATCGTTGTACGGAGCGGTATACTGTACATGTCCGGTCTTTCTGTCCTGACAATCCGAAATGTCGTCGATCCATTTCCGGTAGAAGGCTTCCGCGTCAAAAAGAATCATCGCGGCCTCGGCCGTTACCTGTCCGTCGCCGGTATAGCCGCGCCGTTCATAATGCGGGCAATCCGAAGGGATACCGCCGTGCAGGTTTGTCAGCATCGTGCGGGAAAAAGCGTCAAAAAGCCAATTGAGAATCGGCTCCCCGGAGGAAAATCCGGCGCGCGGATGTACATTGGCATGTATGACCTCTACCGTAACCGGCTGTAATTGCGCCGGGCAATCAAAATACCGGAACCCCTGCCAGGTGAATTCCGTGCGAAAGAAATGGTTTTTCCCGTCGCCGATATAGGTATTGCACTGCGGTTTGATATGAGCGCCGTGGCGCAGGACGCGCTGCAATTCGTTTGCCTCATTGATTTCTTCCGTCATAGTCACGGTGACCTGCTCTCCGGCCGGAAGGACCCCGGTAAACACAGGGGTCCCCGTAATGTTTTCCCCCGCGTCGTAAATCGCATAGTCTTTTTCGCGTTTCAAAAGCCGCGGGGTGATCCGGCGCATGACCCGGTCGGAGGGAGAGGTCTGCAAGAAAAACGAGGTCTTCGGCGTTTGGACGGGAAGGACGGGCTTCCATCGGCTGTCGTCAAACCCCGGCTCGTCCCAGCCTTCGGAAAAAAGACGAAAATCGACATTTTCACCATGCCAGAGGTCGCCGGAAACGATATGGCTCGGCGCGGTCTTCAGTTGCCCGTCTGAAACGATCTCCCCGGTACTGCCGTCCGACGCGGTATACGCAAGACAAAAACAGCACTTGACAAGATCGCTGTAATTCACATACCACATCGGTGCCAGACGAATCCCGATGCAGTTTTCGCCGGCACGGAGATATTCGGTCACATCTTCCCGTATACACAAAATCCGATGGCCGAGTTCCTCTTTTTCGATCCGGTCAACATGTACCGGGGAAAAAGGCAGATCGGTCATGCGCGTACAAGGTTCGTAATCCGTGTAAAGCGGCAAAAAGAGATCTTCACCGACCCGTCGTCCGTTCAGGCTGAGGATAAAGTTGCCGAGCCCCGTGATCGTTATCACGGCAGACTTCAACGGCGGAAGCCGAAACGCGCGGCGTATATACGGATAAGAAAGTCCGTCGCCGGGTGTCACCCATGAAGCCGCCTTTCCGAAGACTTCCTGTTGTGTCATGGACTTATTTCCCGAATCCCTCGTAAAGAAGTGCAAGATGCTTGCCGATGTGCGCATACAGCATATCGGAATAAACGCTCTCTTCTTCTCTCCAGAATTTATAGAGGCGATCTTTGAAGCGGTAATTTCCCTTTTCATCCTTGACGGTCAAAATAAAGCCGTAGGTGATATGGATCAGCTGGCGTGCGTCATTTTGCGTAAAGAGAGACGGAAGTTCCGCATCGCTCAGCGTGTCCAGTGCTGGAATCTTTGTAAGATCGGTCGTAACGTGATAGAATTTTTTCGCCTCGGCGAACATGGACAGCGCATAAGCGTGAATTTCGCGATAGAGCGCAGGGCTGGCCGTGGCAACAGCCCGCATGGCTTCCAGCCAGTTGGTTCCGGCCGTTTTGACATGGAAGTTCCCTTTGGTGTATTTCCCGATCAGTTTGAAAGTCGAAAATTTGTCGGAACCGGAGTGAATACTGAGTTTGTAGCCGAAATGGCGGGCGATTGCCGCATGGGTCTTCAATTCGCGTTCAAACTGAGCAAGGTCGCCGATGTAATCAACGCCCTTTTGGAATTCACCGCAGAAACGAGGAGCCATTGTGGCAATATCCACTCCCTCGCGGGTCAGCTCATTGGCAACAAAGTAGTGCTGGAGAGGCGAAGTCGGCGTGGCGGTCTCGTCAATCGAGATTTCAAAATCTGCCTTTGCGCCACCCTTTCTGAAATATGTGTCGTAAATCCCGACGGCAAAAGTGATGGCCTCGCCGTAAATCAGATAGCAGCGGCGGAGTTCGTCTTCGTCAAACGAGAGGTCTTCCCCTTCCACCGTGAACACTTTTCCGAGATAACGCTCTGCCATGCCGGCGGGCAGCTTGATTTCGGCAAGCTCTTCATGGGTCATATTCTCCACACCGCCGCGGATATGTTCACTGCAGTCCAGGGTGATCATGGAGAAACCGAGACGGAGAGCATATTCGATCTCTTCCGGCTTTTTGAGATGGTCTCCGTCCGCACCGAATCCGCGCTTGAATCCATCGCGGAAGACATAGAAACTGGCCGCGTCCAGCACATCCTCATAAGTGCGTTCGGTCAGATTCAGTTCGCGGATAGACTGCTGTGCCAGAATCGGATAGGCATCATATTCTTTGAACACACGGATGTGCCCGGGGGCGGCAATACCAAGCCGGTCGCCGACGCCGAACGTGCGCGTTTTTTTCAGAACCTGTACCGGTGCGGTAAAGGGGAACGCGCGACGCAAGGCATCGCCGTTTTGGTGAGTCTTCGGAGCGATGACATAAGCACCGGCACCACATGAAACGCGTTCGCCATCGAAAAGCTCTGCGGCTTTTCCGGTCGCTACAATGAAATCATCGTCATCCCCTCTGACCATGAAAACATGATCGCCGTTCAGCTCATTGACAGATTCAGGATAAACGCCGAACTCTGCAGCCTTTCCCGTATCCGGCAGGTTTTTAATGAATTCGCACAGTTTTTTCATGACATACTCCTTAAAAATATATAATTAAAAATTTCAGATCACCGTTCGTTTTCTTCTTCGGAAATAATGCGCCCCATTAAAACTCCCATCACGGAAGCCATCATCAGCCCACGCGTCCATCCGCTGGAATCGCCGAGGCAATGAAGTCCGCGTACATTGGTGGTGAACCGTTCATCCATTTTGACGCGGTTGCTGTAAAACTTCAGTTCGGGAGAATAGAGGAGCGTTTCATTGGAAGCAAACCCGGGAACTACCTCATCGACCGCCTGAATGAAGTGAATGATGTTGGTCATGGCACGGTACGGCATGGCGGCTGTAATATCGCCCGCTACGGCATCCGGCAGAGTCGGACGGACGTTGGCAAACGCCAGCTCCTTCTCCCACGTGCGTTTTCCGTCCAGAATGTCGCCGAAACGCTGGACAAGAATATGCCCGGCTCCCAGCATATTGGTCAACTCGCCGACCTTTTGCGCGTAAGCAATCGGCTGATTGAACGGCACGGAAAAGTTGTGCGAACAAAGAATGGCCAGATTGGTATTGTCAGATTTCTTTTCTTTGAACGAGTGGCCGTTCACCACCGCCAGGTCATTATCGTAATTCTCCTGGCTGACAAATCCGCCGGGATTTTGACAGAAGGTGCGCACTTTGTTTTTGAAGGGCTTCGGATATCCGATGAGTTTGGATTCATAGAGAACCTTGTTGACATTCTCCATGATTTCATTTCTCACTTCGACGCGTACCCCGATGTCAACCGTGCCGGGGAGATGCTCGATGTTATGCTCTGTGCAGAGCCGTTCCAACCAGTCTGCGCCGCGGCGGCCGGTCGCTACCACGGTGCGTTCGGCTCTGATCTCCACCTCTCCGCTCTTGGCTCGGGCGACGACCCCATAACAGGCTCCGTCCTGCAAGAGAAGATCGACGCACTCATAACCGAAAAGCATCTCTACCCCGTTTGCAATCAGGTATTCTTCAATGTCCTGATACAGACGGTGCGCACGCTCGGTTCCGATATGCCGGATCGGGCAATCGACCAGTTTCAGCCCGGCTTTGATGGCACGCTTGCGGATATCCTTGATTTTTTCCGGGTCGGAGACCCCTTCCACATGAGTATCAGCGCCAAATTCAAGATAAATCTTATCGGTATAAGCAATCGCTTCTTCGGCTTTCTCATATCCGATCAGTTGCGGCAAATCTCCCCCCACTTCCGGACTGAGAGAAAGTTTACCGTCCGAAAAAGCGCCGGCACCCGAAAAGCCGGTCGTAATATCGCAATAGGGTTTGCAGTTCTGGCAGGTTCCGGTCACACTTTTGGGGCAGCGGCGTTTTTCGACCGGTTTTCCTTTATCCAGCATTAAAATCTTCTTTTTCGTTCCGCGCCGGAGCATTTCCAGCGCCGTAAAAATTCCGGCAGGGCCGGCACCAACAATGATTACATCCGCGTTCATGATTCTTTCCTTATTATTCAACTTTTTTGATGTGCGGCATCACTGCCGCGAAAGATTTTTTCCGGCTCGGATAGCCGATGCCGGCAATGTTTTCTTCATGGTAAGCGCTTCTCCGAGCGGCAGAGCGCAGATTTCCCCGTTTCGTACCGCGATAATACGGTCTTCTTCTCCGTTCAGCAGGCAGGAAACCGCGCGTTCTCCCATCAAAGAGGCCGTGGCGCGATCCCAAAGCGTAGGAGAACCGCCCCGCTGTATATATCCGAGAACCGAATAGGTCGGCTTGATGCCAAATTCCTTTTCGATTTTCCCGGGTAAAAGGCTCAGCCCTTCGACACCTTCTGCCGCCACAATCAGAAATTCGCGTTTTCCGGCTTCGCGTGCGGCACAGAGCGGCGCAATAACATCCCGGTCAAAATCAACCGTATCTTCCGGCAGGAGCATTATATCGGCCCCGCAGGCAACGGCCGTATAATAAGCAATATAGCCGGCGTGACGACCCATGACTTCCGCAATGCTGCAACGCTCATGGGAATATGCCGTATCATGAATGCGATCAATGGCATCCATGGCAGTATTCATGGCGGTATCAAACCCGATGGTATAGTCAGTGCAACCGATATCGTTATCAATTGTGCCGGGGATCCCGATAACGGGGATTCCGGCGGCAGACAAATCCCGCGCACCGCGGAACGAGCCGTCTCCGCCAATGATGACGATTGCGTCAAGTCCGGCTTTTGCGGCATTGGCGGCCGCCTTCCGAACGCCTTCCGGCGTTGCGAATTCGGGAGAACGTGCTGTGCGGAGAAAGGTTCCTCCATGATCGAGTATCGTTGCGACATCTTCTTCGGAGAGCGGGCAAAAGCGCTCGTGCAACAACCCTTCGTACCCCTTTTGTATCCCGATGGTGACAACTCCTTCGCGGGAGGCGGCAAGCGTCACACCGCGGATGGCCGCATTCATGCCGGGCGCGTCGCCACCCGAGGTTAGCACTCCGATTTTTTTGATTTTCTTATTCATATTATCCTCACAATGGGCCGCAAAGCCCATAATAATCCTTTTCCATTCTACCCTTTTTTCATCGGAATGTCAATACTTTTCCGGCAATTCGGTCAGCCGGATGAAAGATGCATGCGCTGATACCCGCTCCGAAAATCCCTGCGCCTATTCCCGGTCTCATTCCCTGTCACCCGCGTCGCTCTTTTTTGTTTTTGGCGCGGATGCGCCGGGGAAAGTTCTCATAATCCGGCGGCAAGGTCGCATGAAGGAAAAAGCCCGGGTGGCGGGCAAAAGGGGCAGAAAAATGAAAAAAGCCCGGGCGGCGGGCAAAAAATAAAAAAAGAAAGACAAACGGACATTGAAAACCGAACAAAGGGAGAAAAGAAGCAACGTACTCAAAGACGAACTGCGAA
>CAKSAC010000002.1 GCA_934434925.1 uncultured Eubacteriales bacterium
GCCGGGGCGGGCTTTATGCTGTGCGGGCTTTGCGCCGTGGGCGGCGCGCTTTTGTTTTGCGCGTGTGCCGGGGCGGGCTTTATGCTGTGCGGGCTTTGCGCCGTGGGCGGCGCGCTTTTGTTTTGCGCGTGTGCCGGGGCGGGGCCGGAAATTTCCTTTCTCTCTTGATAAACGCGCATTGTTATGCTACAATAAAGAGCGAAAGAACGCGCAGGAGGTTACAATGAATATCTGTCTTTATGGGGCCGCGTCCAACACAATCGCTCCGCTCTATATACAAAAAACCGAAGAACTTGGCGAAGAAATGGCGCGCCGCGGTCATCGGCTCGTTTTCGGCGGCGGGAACGGAGGTCTGATGGGGGCGGCAGCGCGCGGCGTGCGGCGGGGCGGCGGTCAGCTCATCGGCGTGGCTCCCCGTTTCTTTCGTCCGGACGGCGTTTTGTTTGAAGATTGCACCGAATTTATTTTTACCGAGACCATGCGCGAAAGAAAGCAGACGATGGAAGACCATGCCGACGCTTTTATTATGTCGCCCGGCGGGATCGGAACGCTGGAAGAATTCTTTGAAATCTACACGCTCCGTCAGCTCGGGCGCATCCGGAAGCCGCTGGCGATTTTCGATATTAACGACTACTTTGCTCCGCTTCGCGTCATGCTTTCACACGCCGTGCGGGAAGGGTTTGTGCGTGAAGAAGCACTGGCGCTCTGCCTGTGCGAAGACACCCCGGCAGCACTCCTTGACCGGCTTGAAGTCGAAGACGAAAAAAATAAAAAAGCCTGACGGCTGTCAGGCTCTTTCGGGCAAAAGACGGAGTTCGGAACGCGCAAAGACAAATCAACGGCGGAAACGGTCAATTTCCCGGCCGTCAACTTCCAATACCATATCCGGGCAGGAAGTGCCGCGGCAAAGCCCGACGCAGATACAGTGCCCGCTCACAACAGCGGACAGGGCATGCGCCGGTTCCCACCTTCCCCGGCATTCGGCATAGACCATCCCGTTGACGGAAAGTTCGGTCAATTCGGGAGAAAAAGCCACGCGAATCTCCATTTCTCCGTATCGGCGATGGAAAAGATAGGCGTTTTTCGGTTCCTCCGGGCGAAGGGGGATCGTATCATACCCGTTCGCGGGAAGTGTGTTTCCCTCCGCATCGACAGGCATATCCGTTCCTCTTGTCAAAAAGGATGCCAACTGCATCCGCACCGTGTCCGACTGCATGACGCGGTCAAGATACCAGCCGGCGCGTGCGCCGCGGACAAGAATCGTAAGCACATAGACATGAAGCACCGTGTCGGCAAGCCCCGGCAATCCGTACCCCGCCAGAGAGAAGAGGAAAAGCGCGGCCGTATCCAACCCGTAAAGCACCGCCGCCACTGTCAGAACGCGGCCGCTTTTTGCCGCCCGGTAACGCAGATAAACATAAAGCGCGCACAGGCAGATGGCAAGAAACGCCCCGCCCGTCAGAAAGATCTGCCCGGATATGCCGGCAATCGCTTTTCCGTAAAGGAAGATCGCTTTCGGCATAAACGCGCCGATAAAGAAATAGAAACGCCGGCCGCTGACGCTCAGGAAAAAGTTCAGAATTCCCAGGAAAGAGATCCAGGTCATGTATAGTGCCGCCCGACGGTAGCGACCAAGAGCGCGAAGTAACTGTTCCATACGCATCTCCTTCTGTTGTGCGTTCAGTATAACACATTTTTTACCGCCTGTCAATCCAAGGAGAAAAACATGATCTATCTTATCAGTGCCTGTCTGCTCGGGACCCCCTGCCGCTATGACGGGCAATCCAAAGGTCCTTCTGCCGGAATCCGCGATCTCTTACGGGAAGACACGCTGATTCCCGTTTGTCCGGAAATACTCGGCGGCCTCCCGACTCCGCGCCCCCCGGCCGAACGGCAAGCAGACGGCAGCGTCCGCACGGCAGACGGCAAAGATTTAGGCGCGGCTTACCGGCGCGGAGCCGAAGAGGTTTTACGTCTTGCCCGCTTGTTCCGGGCGGACGGGGTCATTCTGAAAGACAAAAGCCCTTCCTGCGGAACCGACGGGATCTACGACGGCAGTTTTTCAAAAAAATTGCGTTCCGGCATGGGCGTCACGGCGCAACTTCTCCGTGCGGCGGGAATCCCTCTCTATTCGGAAAAGCACCTCCCGACAAAAAAATCGCCCGGCGGGGGTTGCAATCCTTCGTAAAAATGGTATAATACAAGTGTGTGCTTCGCGTTGCGAAGCGAAAACTGTCGTTTTCCACGACTTTTTGTCAAAAGTCGCACACTTTCTTGAAACCCTGCGCAAAAATGTCCTTGCGAGCAAACATTTTTGTTTGGGTTTGAATACAAGCTCCCCTTCGTCCTTTGCTTTCTCCCTTCCTGTCGTTTTCCGCGACTTCTGTAAAAAAGAACGGTTTATAACGTTTCCTGCAACGTTTTTCTGTAACGTTTTCCTGTTTTCATGTTTTGATATTTTGATAAATGGCCCGGGAGGTACATATGGAAGATATATACACTGAAAGAGAAAGTAACTCCGGCATCGTCATCAAGGTGTTCGGGGTAGGCGGCGGCGGTAACAATGCCGTTGACCGGATGATTGCCACCAATATCCACGGCGTGGATTTTATTGCCGTCAATACAGACGGACAGGCTTTGCGCGCTTCTCACGCCTCGCAGAAGATCGAGATCGGGCAGGAAACGACCCGAGGGCGCGGCGCGGGATCGGACCCCGAAGCCGGTCGTGCGGCGGCCGAAGAAAATATTGAAGAAATCCGCGAAAAAATTGCCGGTGCCGACATGGTATTCGTGACGGCCGGTATGGGTGGCGGTACCGGAACCGGCGCGGCTCCCGTTATCGCGCACGAGGCGCACGAGGCCGGAATTCTGACCGTCGGCATTGTGACGACCCCCTTCTCTTTTGAAGGGAAAAAGCGCGGTCTGCAAGCCGAAGCGGGTATTGAACGCCTCCGCGAAGAGGTCGATTCTCTCATTGTCATTCCGAACGACCGCCTGCGCCAGGTGACCGATCAGAAGATTACGCTGGCAAACGCCTTTGCCACGGCCGATAATATCCTTTTGCAGGGGGTGCGGAGCGTTTCCGATCTCATCAACATCCCGGGATTCATCAACCTTGACTTCGCGGATGTCAGCACCATTATGCGGGATGCCGGGTTTGCGCATATGGGAGTCGGATGCGGGAAGGGGCCTGATAAGGCCGAGCTGGCCGCCAAACAGGCAATCTGCTCTCCTCTTCTGGAAACGTCGATCGCCGGTGCGACCGGCATACTTGTCAGCATTACCGGCGCGCCCGATGTACCGCTTGACGATATCGAGCTGGCCTCCAACCTCATCCGGGACGAGAGCCATCCGGATGCCAACATTATCTGGGGCGCGACCTTTGACCCCTGCTTGGAAGATGAACTCCGGATTACCATTATCGCAACGGGCTTTGACGGCTCCCGCCGCGTGACGGCGCGACCTGCCGCGCGTCCTGCCGAGAGTGCCGCTTCTGGCGGTTACGGCGTTTTTGCCGGACGGGAAGAGCCGGCGCAGGAACCTTCTCCCGCGCCGAAAGAACCGACTGCTACGCTTTCCGATACCGATTTTGAAAACGTCATCAACGGTCTGCACCGCAACTTCCGCGGGGCGAAACGAGATCTTTAATGCGGGTTCCCTGCGGTCCCCGCTGACGCAACGTGCGCCCGGCCGGGCGCACGTTTTTTCGGAGGTATTATGACAGGTTTCTGGCTGAAAATGCTGGCCGCGTTCTGCATGCTGCTCGACCATACGGGGGCCTTTCTTTTCCCGGACGCACTCTGGCTCCGTTGCGTCGGGCGGATCAGTTTTCCGATTTTTGCCTACTTCATTGCGGAGGGATACCGCTATACTCGTTCCTTTCGCGCCTATTTTCTCCGGATCTTCGGCTGCGCCTTGCTTTTTCAGGTCGGGAATCTTATTTCCGGATTTCCGCTTATGTTTTCGGTTTTTGTGACCTTTTCCCTTTCTTTGCTTCTTATGCGCCTATGCGATCTGTTACGGGAAGCGGCCGGAACGCAGGACGCAAAAAAGACCGGAGCGTTTTTCCTGCTCCTCGTTCTTTTTCTGTTCGGTTGCTTTGCTTTATGCAGTTCCGTATATGTTGAATACGGCTTTGTCGGAATCATCACCCCGTCCGTGCTGGCGCTCTTTGCGGAAAAACGAAAAAAACTGATTTCACTCGCTGCCTGTCTGCTGGTTTTATGCATAGAGTCCTATCTTGCCTTCGGGATCCCCGTCCAGATTTTCTCTTTTGGCGCGCTGATCCCTCTTTCGTTCTATAACGAAAAACCGGGAAGATACCGATGGAAATATTTCTTTTATATCTTTTACCCTCTCCACCTGATCATCCTCGCGGGAATTGCCGCCCTGCTCGGGGTCTTCCCCAATGTATAAAATAAAATCGGCAGTCTTGTCTGAAGTGACCCCAAAAGTTAAACGCTTTTGAAGGTGCATATCAGTCCGTGACTGCCGTTTTTTCAGTTTTCGTATAGCGGGCGCAGAGGATCGTACCCCTGCGGCCTGTATGTAATCGAAGAGATGCGCTGACCGGATATTCCGTATTTTTTGCTGTATCCGAAAAGATTGACATACCGGAGAAGATCGTCTTTTTCCTCTGCCATTTTCGCGAGAAGTTCAGCCGCGGCCAGCGTATCATCAATCGCGCGATGGGTGTTCTGCGTGCATAGCCGATATTCCTCCACGGCGTTTGCCAACTTGTGCGGATAGGAACGGCGGTCGCGGTAAACGGTCAGCGCGTCCAGAAAGCGCAGATTCCGCAAAAGGTCGGTCATCCCGTGCCGCAAAAGAAAATAATAAAGAAAACACAAATCGAACTGCGCGTTGTAGGCGACGACCAGCGTTTTTCCGCCGGTAAAGAGTTTGGCAAATTGCCGGGCGGCTTCTTCTTCCGCGACTCCTTCGCACAAAAGTCTCTCATCCGTGATTCCCGTCAGCGAAACAATCTCCGGCGGGATCTTTTCGCCGTCCGGCAAACGGATAAAAAGATCCATCGTTTCTTCCGGCGCGTCCGGGCGTGCGCCTTTCCCGATCCTGGCTGCGGCAAGTTCGATGATCCGATGACTTTTAGGGTCTACTCCGGTCGTTTCGGTATCCAATACAATCAAGGTGTCAAATTCTGCGGAAAGCGAAGCGGGAATCATGGCGTTTTTCTCCTTTGACGGGAAAATAGCGGGGCATATCTTTTCTCTGCCGTATATTTTATCAAAAAAAGCCTTTCCTGTCAAGTTTCCCCCTTGAAATGCCTGAAAGAATCTTGTATAATAAGAGCAGAAAACATCACGACAAGACGTTTGAAAACACAGCAGGAGGCATCATGAAAACAACCCGTGACATGACCCGCGGAAATCTTTGGGTCGGCATTCTTCTTTTCAGCCTCCCGCTGATCGTTTCCAACCTGCTGCAGGTCCTTTTCAATATGGCCGATATTGTGGTGGTCGGGCAGTTTTGCGGTTCCGCCGCGCTCGGCTCGGTCGGTTCGACCGCTACCATGGTCGCCCTTTTGACCGGTATCCTCATCGGGTTCGGCAGCGGGATCAATGCCATCACGGCCAAAGCCATCGGTGCCCGGGATCGGGAAGGGGTCGGCCGGTGCGTACATACCGGATTCCTTTTGGCTCTGCTGATCGGTCTTTCTGTTTTTCTGCTCAGTTTTTTCGGCGCACGTCCTTTGCTCCTTCTGCTCGGAACAAAGCCGGAATTGCTTGACGACGCTCTGCTGTATATGCGCGTCTATTCCTGCGGCATGCCGGCGCTGGCACTCTATAACTGGGGGCAGGCCGTCCTCAGCGCGGCCGGGGATACGCGGCGGCCGCTGTATTTTTTGACGCTGGCCGGTATCATCAACGTCAGCCTCAATATCCTTTTTGTCACCAGTCTCGGGATGGGGGTCTTCGGGGTCGCGCTGGCCAGTATTCTTTCCCAGTATCTTTCGGCGGTCCTGACCGTTTTTGCCATCTGTCTGAGCCGGCAGGATTACAGGCTCCGCCTTTCCCGGCTCCGTTTGAGCGGCGGAGAGGCCCGCGTCACGCTGGCGCTTGGCCTTTCGGCCGGGATGCAGAATGCCATCTGCCAATTTGCCAATCTTTTCGTCATGGCAGGGGTCAACACCTTCCCCACCCTGATTGTAAAGGGAAATTCCGCCGCGCAGAGTGCCGACGCGCTCGTGTATGACGTGATGGCGGCTTTCTATACGGCCTGCACCAGTTTCATGGGGCAAAACTACGGCGCGGGGGATATTCCGCGCGTCCGGAAGAGTTATTTTATTTCGCTGACCTATTCCTTCGGCGCCGGCGCGTTGCTCGGCGGCGGGCTGGTCCTTTTCGGACGGCAGTTTCTCTCGCTCTTCACCCCCGAAGCCGACGTGGTGGAAGCCGGCATGATGCGGCTGACGGTTCTCGGCCTTTCCTATGCGGTATCGGCTTTTATGGACTGTACGCTGGCCGCTTCCCGCGGACTTGGCAAAAGCCTGATCCCGACTTTGTACATGCTGCTCGGTTCCTGCGCGTTCCGCCTCATCTGGATTTATACCGTCTTTGCCGCCTTCCGCACGGTTCCGTCGCTTTATCTGCTCTATGTTTTTTCCTGGGCAATCACGGCGGTTTTCGAGATTCTGTATTTTGCCCGTATCTGGAAAAAAGCCAAACAGATTACAAAGCCGTCAAAGATTTCCGCCCCGGTGTAATGTCGCACCTGCGACCGCGTTTTCGTATGGCGACCGAATTTTGTTTTTCTGCAATAAAAGCCTGATTTCGTATTACAATATAAACAGGAGGTATCTTGCATGAAAATCACTTTCAACCCCGATGCCGACATCGTCAAAACCATCCAGGAAGGACTTGCCCGCACCGGCGGATACTGCCCCTGCCAACGTGAAAAAACAGAAAACTTCCGCTGTATCTGCCAAGACTTCAAAGAAAAAATCAACGACCCCGATTTTGAAGGCTTTTGCCACTGTATGCTCTATTACAAATCCAAATAAAGGAGATCCGCCATGCCGGAAGTAAAAATCACAACCGAAAATTTTGAAAAAGAAGTGCTGTCCTCTCCGGTTCCCGTTTTGCTTGACTTTTACGCGGATTGGTGCGGGCCATGCCGTATGGTGGCGCCGCTTCTTGCCGAAATTGCCGAAGAGAAAAACGGCACTTTGCGCGTGTGTAAAGTGAACGTGGACGAAGCGCCGGAACTGGCCGACCGTTTCTCGGTCTTTTCCATCCCGACATTGCTCGTCTTCAAAAACGGCATACAGACCGCCTCTGCCGTCGGTTATCGACCGAAGGCCGACATTCTCCGATTACTGGAATCCTGACCGGGTCGCCCGGAACCACATTGATTCGGAGCCAAAGAGAAAACGGGAAGCGGATTCCCGTTTTTTTCTTTTCAATTTGTATGATTTTATTTACAAACTTTGTCGATTCCGGCGACATATGCCGTGTTTTCCGAGACGGTGAAATGGATGTCATAATCCGAAAAACGCATGCTGTAAACCCGCGTCTCGTCATTCTGGTATGAAGGACGCGGATCCTCCGCAAGACAACCGAGCGCCGCCTCCCGTAATTCTGCCGGCAGAACGATCAGTTTTTCTTCGGAACAAACGACTCTGAGCCGATGTCCGTCCTCCTGCCCGGCATACCCGGCGCTTGCGTGTGGGTGCGCGTCCGAGGAAGGCAGGTAAGGTTTGATGTCGAGTATCGGCGTTCCGTCCACGAGGTCTGCTCCGCCGACCAACAGGCAATCGCCCTCCGTCTCATGGTGTTCGATCCCGAGAAACGCAACCGAAGAAAGCCCGATGGGATTCGGGCGGAAAGGCGAACGGCTGGCAAACACGCCGACCCGGCGGTTCCCGCCGAGACGGGGCGGACGCACGGTAGGCGACCAGCCCTCGCGGTGGGCAAGCGAAAAATCAAAAAGAAGCCAGAGATGCGAAAAACCCTCGATCCCGCGCAGGGAATCGGGGTCGCGGTATGCGGGCAAAAAAATGATTTTCGCGCGCAAAGACGGCACCCGGCCGCTTTGGCGGGGAACGCCGAATTTGTCCGAAAAATCCGTGCGGATATGTGCGATCGGGCGGACGGTGAATTCCATGGTTTTCCTCCGGGTATTTTTTCAGTTTCCCGCAATGCGGAGAGGTGCGATTTGAATGGAGCGGCGCGGGCGCGGAATGCGACCGACGAACGTATGGCGCGGGGTCACAGAATACCGGTCAGAAAGATTTCCGCGCCGATAAGAATGAGAATAACCCCGCCCGCGATTCCGGCACGGTGCGAAAAAATCGTTCCGAACCGGCGGCCGGACAGCATGCCGAGCCAACAGATCGCGAAGGTCACAACCGCGATGATAAGCGAAGAAATCAGCGCCCCGCCGGGCGGATAAGAGGCGAAAGTAAACCCGACAGATAAAGCATCGACCGACGTGGCGATCCCCTGCACGACAAGCCCCAAAAAACCGAGCGTCGCGTAAGGGCCTTCCCGCGCATTTTCTTTTTCCCGGCAGGCGCGCACGCCTTCCGCAATCATTTTTCCGCCGACAAAGCACAGAAGGGCCAGCGCAATCCAGGGGAAAAAGCGCGCAAGCGAAGAAAAGACCGTCAGCAACGTATGGGCAGATACCCAGCCGAGCATCGGCATCAGCGCTTGGAAACCCGCAAAAACGCCTGCAATGAGACAGCGCCGGCGGCGAGACATTCCGGGGTCGGCGAGTCCGTCCGCCACCGAAACCGTAAAAGCGTCCATGGCCAACCCAAGGCCGAGAACCGCACTGTTCAGTAAAAACAAAAAATCAATCGTCACTTTTTCTCCTTTCGCCCCCCTGGCAGGTAGCCGGGGCAAGCGGAGCCGATCCGGTTGCGGTAGCAAAAAAGACTCACGGTACAAAGAAAACCTCTGTACATGAGTCTTGCAAATTAAAGCAAACCAGGCCGGTGGCCAGCATGTTGATTTGCTGCGATATACGCTTGCTACTCCCCCACGGAACAGGTATATCATAACACATCGGTCAGGGCTTGTCAAGAAAAAAAACTCCCGGGCATTGCCTCAAATATTCCGAACTTCTTCTGCTCCGCGTTTGTTGCTTTTTTGGTCTCACATCACGGACAAAATACCAAAACCCCCGGGCATTGACTTGCTTTCCTCTCGCTTTTTTGTCTTGTCGGTTTCCCACCGTTGAACGAGCAGGAAAGTCGCCGGACAGGAAGCCCACGTTGAAGCAAAATCGACAGCGCCGGGGGGAGTCAGCTATATCGGCCAAAACCGGCCGCGCCGGGTTGCGGGGGCGATGGCGGAACCGGACAGGCTCCGCGCCGAAGTGAGACAGGCCGCTCAGCCGATATACGTGATGTAATCGTCTTTGCGCGGTTTCGGTTCGGGGAGCGGTCCGGCGGCATAGCCGAGCAGACAATGCCCTACTCCGACATAGCGCTCGTCAATTCCCCATTTGCGCAAAAGCGCCTTTCCTTCCGGGGAATCAAAGACCTCGCGGGCACGATAGATGTAGCAGGAACCGACCCCGAGCGCATGGGCGGCATTCATCAGATTTCCCATGACAAGGTCTCCGTCGCTGTGCCATGTTCCGATCTCGGGATCGGCCAATACAACGGCCACGCAGGGCGCGCCGTAAAAGGTATGCCGGGCAGAATCGCCGAGGGGCGCGGCGTTGAGGCGTTCCAATTCCGCAATCGTCGCCGGATCGCGTACAAGCACGATACGGGCCGACTGTCTTCCCATGCCGGAGGCTGCGTAGGTTCCTGCGCGAAGGATTTTTTCAAGTTTTTCCTCCTCTATGGGCCTTGGGAGGTAGGAGCGGATGCTCCTTCTTTCGCAAAGATCGCGAATCGTACTTTCCATGTTCTTTCTCCTTTTTTATTCTGTTTCTTTTTCCGTATGCTTTTTGGTCCGGTGTTCCGGCTCTTCTTTGCGCTTGTTTTCGGTCTCCTGCTCCGGGTTTCCGGGACGGATGCCGAGGTCGTTCCCGATGACGGCTCCGCTATAAATCGCCGCCTTGCCGAATCGATGACGAATCTTATCGACCGCGGTTTCAAGTTTTTCGTTTTTCTCGCGCACCCGGTCGCGCTCCCCGTCAAAAAAACTGATCTGTTCGCCGCCGTCGCCCCGGCACAGTTCGGAAACCGAAACGGTCAGCATCCGGATGGCTTTTCCCTCACGCCATTCCGCGTCCACAAGCGAAAGCGCCGCCGCGGCAATCTCCCGGGAAAGCCCGGTCGGGGGAGATATATGCTTTTGCCTTGTGACGGTACGCAGAAAGGGGTCCTTGATCGTGACGGCGATTACCCGTGCCTCGACCCCTGACCCGCGCAAGCGTTCTCCGATTTCCTCGGAAAGCACGCCAAGACCAAGCCGGACTTCTTCCCGGGTGCGGATATCCCGGCGAAAAGTCATTCCGTTACTGATGCTTTTGGCTTTCTCTCGCTCTGCAGGCGGAATGACCGGGCTGTCGTCCAGACCGTTTGCCGCCCGATAAAGTTGTTCCCCGGCTTTCCCGAAACGCGAAACCAGGAACGCCGGACTGCTCTCTGCAAGCTGACCGATGGTGGTAATGCCGGAACGGCGTAAAATCTCCGCCGTCCGCGTACCGACAAAAAGCATATCTTCTACCGGAAGCGGGTAGAGAATCTCCCGGTAATTCTCCCGGGTAATCACCGTCACGGCATCGGGTTTTTTATAATCACTGCCGAGCTTGGCGAAGGTTTTATTGAAGGAAACGCCGATCGAAACGGTGATTCCGATCTCCTGCCGGACGGCGGTGCGTATCTGTTCGGCAATTTCTTCACCGCCTCCGAAAAGTTTCCGGCTCCCGGTCACATCAAGCCAGGATTCATCGATACTGAACGGCTCGTACAGATCGGTGAACCGTTCGTAAATCCGGTTGATCTTTCGCGAAACACGGACGTATTCGGCATAATGCGGAGGCACGGTGACAAGACCGGGGCATTTCCGACGGGCACTGTTGACCGTTTCTGCCGTTTTGATGTCATACCGCTTGGCAAGCTCATTTTTTGCCAGAACGATACCATGCCGGTCCTCTTCACTCCCGCAAACCGCCATCGGAACCGACCAAAGAGCGGGATTGAGAACGCACTCGACCGACGCAAAAAAACTGTTGCAGTCACAATGCAAAATGGTCCTGTCCATCTTCTCTCCCCCCTTTTAGCCGGCGCTCCCCCGACGGGCATCGCGGTCACACGGCATTGCTTGCCGGCATTCGCAAAACGGCATAATTCGTGCGGGCGCAAGAACCACGGTCGCTCCGGCGTTTCGGATTACTCCTCGGAACGCTGCAGGGTGAAACTGAATGCGCAGAACTCGCCCGCCCGGCTGTCCACCGTCAGCTCTTCGGCATGCGCGTCCATGATTGTTTTGGCAATACAGAGTCCGAGCCCTGCACCGCTTTTATCGTATCCGCGACTCTTATCAGCCTTATAAAACCTGTCAAAGACATAGGGTATGTCCTCGGCCGGAATGCCGTCTCCTTCGTTGTAGACCGTCACAAGCACTTTCTTCTTCCGGTATTCTATCCGGATGGAAAGGCGGCCGCCGGAACGCGCAAATTTGATGGCGTTATCGCACAGATTGTAAAGCACCTGATGAACGGCATCCTGATCCGCGCGCACCAGAATATTGTCCGCCTCGGCGAAAAAATCGACCTGCAAACCTTTTTCATCGATCCGCTGTTCGCAGGAGATCAGGATCAGTCTGGCCATTTCGCAAATATCAAAATGTGTAAAGTTTAGTTTACGGGAACCGGATTGCAGGCGGGAAAGGTCGAGCAATTCCGTCACAAGGCGCGACAGTCGGCGTACTTCCTCGGTCACAACGCGGAGATAGTAATCCTGTTTTTCCGGCGGGATGGCTCCGCTTGTAATCCCTTCGACAAAGCCGAGAATGGTCGTCATCGGCGTACGCAGATCGTGCGAAACATTGGCGACAAAGGAGTTGCGCATATTTTCAAGTTGTTCCAGCGAATCCGCCATCTGGTTGAAAGCGGTACCGAGGGCGGCGATTTCGTCGTTCCCCGTGACGGCCACGCGGCACTTGAAATTGCCTTTGGCAAATTGGAGGCTGACGTTTCTCATTTCTTTCAACGGACCGGAAAGTCTTTCGCAGAAAATATAGAGGATGAGCAACGCACCCAGCACAATCCACAAACTGGCCAAAAGAACCGTGCGGGTCAGGAGCCGGGCAAAAGGCGGCCATTCCCCCGCGGCCGAAAAGCAGATTGCGATTCCGCCGTTCACCCCGGACGGCAGCAGGATGCGTTGCGCGGCATAGGTATAGATTTTCCCCGGGAACAGCTCTGCCTGTCCGCTCGACTGGCCCTTTTCTGTAACCTCATCCGTAATGGCGGCCGGAATTTTTTCGACCGGCGAAAGGAGCGACGTGTCGCTCCTGTTCCCCATGAAAAGAATCTTTCCTTCCGCGTCGGTAACAATCAGGTACATATCGTCCATATTGGAAAGGAGCGCGCGATAAACTTCGGTCTGATCGCCGCCTCCCGGTGCAAAAAGCGCATCGACCGAGGAAAGCCTGTCGGCGCGCAGCGTTCCTTCCGTCATGACCTTTGCCTCGGATGCCGTGTAGAGCAATTCCTCTTCCTTCCGCTCCATCTCGTAATTCCCCGCAAAACTGGAAAGAATGAGCGCGAGCACGAGAAAACTGAGCGTCAGAACCGCAAACACCGTCACCAGCAATTTGGAAAATATGCTTTTGAACATTTTTCGGCCACCGCCTTGCATTTCTGTCTACTATATGCTATATTATACATGATTATATCTGTAATGTCAATTCCGCCCGGGATTTTTTCCGGGCTTTGCGAAAGGAAACGATACCGTGAAAGACATGACTCCCCCCGTCACCCGTTTTGCCCCAAGCCCTACGGGGTATATGCACATCGGCAATCTGCGCACCGCACTCTATTCCTATCTGATCGCCCGGCACGGCGGCGGCCGCTTCATCCTCCGCATAGAAGATACCGACCGCGAACGCCTGATCCCCGGTGCTACCGATATTATCATCAAAACGCTGGCCGATACCGGCCTTCATTACGATGAAGGTCCCGACATCGGGGGGGAACACGGCCCTTACGTACAGAGCGAACGGCTCGGCCTTTATAAACAATATGCCGAAGAGCTGATCCGGCGCGGCGCGGCCTACTACTGCTTCTGCACCAAGGAACGGCTCGGGCAGCTTCATGAAGAAGACGCGACCGGCGGATATGACCGGCACTGCCGCGATCTTTCCCCGGAAGAAGTGGAACGCAATCTGGCGGCGGGGGTCCCGTATGTAATCCGCCAGCGGATGCCCCTCACCGGCACGACCGGCTACCATGACGAAGTGTTTGGCGATATTTCGGTCGAAAATGCGGAGTTGCAGGATCAGATTCTGATGAAGGCAGACGGCTACCCGACCTATAACTTCTGCCATGTGGTGGACGACCATCTGATGGGGGTCACGCACGTGGTACGCGGAAGCGAATATCTTGTCTCCACGCCCAAATACGTGTTGCTCTATGATGCTTTCGGCTGGGAGCGCCCGCATTATGTGCATCTTCCTCTTATGATGGGGCGCTCGGAAGACGGCACGGTCTCCAAACTCTCCAAACGCCACGGCGCCGTCAGTTTTCAGGACCTTTTGGCGGACGGCTATCTGCCCGAAGCCATCATCAACTATATCGCCCTGCTCGGCTGGTGCCCGAAAGAAAGCGAAAGCGAATTCTTTACGCTGAAAGAACTGGAAGAACTCTTCACCATCGAGGCCGTCAACAAATCGCCCGCCGTTTTTGACTATGAAAAACTGCTTTGGTTCAACGGTGAATATATCCGCCGTCTTTCCTTCCCCGATTTTGAAAAGAAGGTCGCTCCCTACCTGCCCGCCCTGCCGGCCGGTATCGATCGGGAGAAATTGTTGCGGCTTCTTTCCACCCGTCTTTCAAAGCTGAGCGAGGCCGGTGAAAAGATCGGATTTTTCCTTTCTCTTCCCGCATACGGGCCGGAGCTTTTCCCGAACAAGAAAAACAAGGTCACATCCGAAAATGCCGCGGCGCTTCTCGCCTTGGCCGAAAAGACCGTCCGCGCAGTAGCGGCGGATGATTTCACCAACGACACGCTTTTTGCCGCGCTTTCCGAGGCGGCGGAGGAAGCGGGGGTCAAGTCCGGCGCAATCTTCTGGTGTGCGCGGATTGCCCTCTCCGGGCAGACCGTGACCCCCGGCGGCGCTACGGAAATCATGGAAGTCCTCGGGAAAGAGGAAAGTCTTGCCCGTCTTGAAAAAGCACTCGCTCTGCTCAATACCTGATTTTAAGGGGACCGGGACCGTCCCCTTTTCTTCCGTACGGAAAACAAAGCGCCTTCCGATTACAAAAAAGGAGACAGCCCTATGCAGGATGTTGCCGAAAGAATCCGGGCTTATCTGCCCTCCATGTCCAAAAGCCAGCGCCGTATCGCGGAGCTGATTGAAAGCAACTGCGAAAAAACCGCGCATCTGACCGCCGCCCGCCTCGGGGAAATGGCCGGGGTATCCGAGCCGACCGTTGTGCGTTTCGCCGCCGAACTCGGCTATTCCGGATATCCGCAGTTTCAGCGGGCCATGCAGGAAATGCTCCGCACCCGGCTGACCCCGAACCAGCGGATTGAAGCCACCAATCTGCGCGTCGGAGAGGGCGACCTCGTCCGAGAGGTCATGACGCAGGATATCCAGCGCATCAAAGATACTATGGAGCGGCTCGACCGCAATGCGTTTTCCGCCGCCGCGGACGCTATCCTCTCCGCAAAAAATATTTATATTATCGGGGCGCGTTCCGCTTCTACGCTGGCATCTTTTTTACAGTTGAACCTCTCGCTGATTTTTGACGGCGTACGCCTTCTGCAACCGACCAGTATCAGCGAAGTCTTTGAGCAGATTCTGCAAATCGGCCCGCAGGATGTCCTGGTAGCCATCAGTTTCCCCCGGTATTCCACCAAACTTTCCCGCGCTGTCGAATACGCGCGGGCGCAAGGGGCGTTTGTCCTTTCCCTCACCGACTCGCCCTCTTCCCCGATTGCCAAGGACGCATCCTGCATCCTGACGGCCGAGAGCGATATGGCCTCTTTTGCCGACTCGCTGGTGGCCCCGCTTTCCATCCTCAATGCCATGATTGCGGAGATTTCCCGCCGCGCCGCCCCGATGATCCGGGAACGCTTTGACAAATTGGAGACGCTTTGGGATGAATATAACGTCTATGCAAAATCCTGATACGGTTGCCGTCATCGGCGGCGGGGCTGCCGGTATGATGGCGGCGGGAGCATTGGCGGCGGCCGGAGCGTCGGTCACACTGTTTGAACAGAACAGCCGGCCCGGCTGTAAGCTCGCCATCACGGGCAAAGGGCGTTGTAATCTGACAAACGACTGTTCCCCGGCGGAATTCCTGCAAAATGTCACCAAGAACCCCCGCTTTCTGTACTCGGCAATCAACGGTTTCTCCCCGGCGGACACCATGGCTCTTTTTGAGTCTCTCGGCGTTCCGCTGAAAACAGAACGGGGCCGGCGCGTCTTCCCGGTGAGCGACCGGGCGCGCGATATTGTCGATGCCCTCTTGCGCTACTGCCGGGGCGCGCGGCTCCTTCGGGAGCGGGTATTGTCCGTCACCTGTGATGGCGGGCGCGTGACGGGGGTTGCGACCACCGTCGCCCGCTATCCCGCGTCGGCCGTGATCCTGGCCACCGGCGGGTGTTCTTACCCGCGCACGGGTTCGGACGGTAACGGTTATGCCATCGCCGCCGCGCTCGGGCATACCGTCACGCCGCTTGTCGCTTCTCTCGTACCGATCGAAAGCTGCGATCCCCTTTGCGCCGCCATGCAGGGGCTTTCGCTGAAAAATGTTTCTCTCCGCATCACCGGAGAAAACGGCCGGGTCCTGTATGAGGACTTCGGAGAAATGCTCTTCACACATTTCGGCGTCAGCGGGCCGATGATACTCAGCGCTTCGGCGCATCTGCGCGCCTGCCGGGGCAAATGCACCGCGCATATCGACCTGAAACCGGCGCTGGATGAAAAAACGCTCGATCGCCGGCTGCTTTCCGATATAGAGGCGGGGGCAAACCGTACTCTCTCTCATATTCTCGGCGGATTACTGCCGGCGCTCATGATTCCCGTCTGCCTGCAAAAAACCGAGATTCCGCCCGACCGGCGCGGGCATGATCTGACGCGCGAAGAACGACATCGCCTTCTCCGATTTTTGAAGGATCTCTCCTTCCCGCTTTCCGGATTCCGCCCGATTGAAGAAGCCGTCGTGACCTCGGGTGGGATCGATGTCCGTGAAGTCGATCCCGGGAGCATGATGTCCCGCCTGGTTTCCGGCCTGTATTTTGCCGGTGAAATCCTGGACGTGGACGCCTACACGGGCGGCTACAATCTCCAGATCGCCTTTTCGACCGCGCAGGCGGCGGCACGCGCCATCCAAAAAGCCGAACGCCAAAAGCAGAATACCGATTGCGTTCCCCCGCATGCACACGCCATCAAATGAAAACCAACCGTAAAAATCCATGCCGAAAGGATATATACCTATGAATATTGCCATTGACGGGCCGAGCGGAGCCGGAAAAAGCAGCCTTGCCAAAGCCCTTGCGCGCCGCCTTTCCTTCATCTATGTAGACACCGGGGCGCTTTATCGCGGCATCGGCCTTTACATGAAAGAACAAGGGATCGACCCCCATGATGAAGCGGCTGTCGGAGCGGCGCTCCCGGCCGTTGATCTTTCGCTCTGCTTTGAGAACGGGGAACAGCGTCTCTTCCTTTGCGGGCGCGACATCGGTGACAGCATCCGCACGCCCGAGATCTCGCTTTACGCCTCGGCCGTATCGGCTCTGCCGGCAGTCCGCGCCTTTTTACTGGACACGCAGCGTTCGATCGCCGGAAAAACCTCCGTCATCATGGACGGACGCGATATCGGCACCGTAATCCTGCCCGGCGCGGAAGTCAAAATCTTCCTGACTGCTTCCCCGGAGGCCAGGGCATGCCGCCGCACCGCCGAATTGAAGGAAAAAGGAATCGATGCGCGCTATGAGGACGTTCTGTCCGATATGACGGCCCGGGACAGAAACGACGCCACCCGCGCCATTGCCCCGGCAGTTCCTGCGGAAGATGCCGTTTTGCTGGATAATTCCGATATGGATTTTGCGCAAACGGTAGAGGCCGCGCTGGCCATTATCCGGAAGAAGGCCGCGCTGTGAACCGGTTGCCGGAGAAAAAAGAAAAAAAGAGAAAATCGCACCGGCTGGAACGCTTGCTGTACCTTCCCCTTTCTCCTCTTTTCCGGTTTCTTTTCCGCATCCGCGTCATAGGGCTGGAAAACATCCCGAAAGAGGGGGGGTGCGTTGTCTGCTCCAACCACGTGGCGTTACAGGATGTTCTTGTGCTTTCCGCCGCCTTTCCGCGGGATAAAATGCCGAAATATATGGCCAAAGCCGAACTTTTCCGCATCCCGGTCTTACGGCGGCTCATCCGGGCGCTCGGCGCGATTCCGCTTGACCGCGGCGGCAGTGATGTCGGAGCAATTCACCGCGCGGTCGAACTGGCCGCAGAAGGCGAAATGGTTACGGTTTTCCCGCAAGGAACGCGGCAAAAAGGAAAAAATCCTGCCGATACTCCCATCAAACACGGCGCGGCTCTGATTGCCGCGCGCGCCGGCGTACCGCTTTTACCGGTCTGTATTGCCATGAAAAATCAACGCTATGCCCCTTTCCGCCGCACCTATGTGCTGATCGGCCCTCCCCTTTCGCCGGAAGACGCCGGTCTGACAAAAGACGGCCGGGATTACCGCGCGGCCGCCGAGATTGTTTATGCGCGCGTTTGCGCCCTCGGCGGTTTTACGGCCGGGGCGGCGTTGCCGGACGCGAAACAACTCGCAAAAGAGGCCGAAAACCATCCGGCCGGAAGTGACGGAGGAAACGCACCTTGACCGTAAAGATTGCCAGTTCCGCCGGGTTTTGTTTCGGGGTGACGCGCGCCGCAGACGCGTTGGAGAAACTGCTGGCCGGCGGACAGTACGCGCATATTCTCACCCTCGGCGAACTCATCCACAATCCCGTCTATCTCGCCTCTCTTGAAGCGCGCGGAGTACGCGCCGTGGAGGAAGAAGAAGCCGCCCGGCTGGCCGCAGAGAGCGACGTTGCCGGGAAGACCGTTCTGCTTTTCCGCACGCACGGTGTCAGCGCCGCGACCGAGGAAAGAATGCGCGCCCTCACGGCCGTACATCCGAATTTTGAACTGCGGGACCTCACCTGCCCCTTCGTCAAAAAGATTCACACGCTCATCCGGGAAAATACCCGGCAGGACGGTCTTCTGTTTTTATTCGGAAAAACCGGCCATCCCGAGGTGATCGGTTCCGCCGACCGCGGACGCGGAGAATGCCGGATCGTCGGCTCACCGGAAGAAGTATCCGCATTGTTCGACGAAAAAGAACGGGATTTGCCCGTCGTGGCACTCTCTCAGACGACCGAGAGCCGGGAAAACTGGAAAAAAATTAAAAAAATTCTTGAAAACCTATATACAAACGTGATTTTTTTTGATACAATATGTAGTGTCACGCAAAATCGGCAGGAAGAGACTGCCAATCTGGCCGCATGGGCCGATGCCGTTCTTGTCGTCGGCGGGAAGAAGAGTTCCAACACGCGTGAACTCTATGAGCTGGCAAAAGAGCATTGCCGCGACGTGCGTTTTCTGGAAAGCGCCGACGAGCTGACGGCAGACTTCCCCGCCAATGCAAAAATCGCAATTACCGCAGGGGCTTCCACCCCGCGCGGTTTAATAATGGAGGTATACAAAAAAATGGACGAAATCAGAACCGAAGATTTTGCCGAAATGCTGGAAGGAACACTCAAAACTTTAAATACAGGAGAAACAGTCACCGGTATCGTATCGGGTATCGCCAAAGATGCCGTATATGTAGATGTCGGTGTCAAGGCCACGGGTATCGTTGCCCGCGACCAGATTACCGATGACCCCGATGTTAACCTTTCCGATCTCTTTAAGATCGGGGACGAATTGCGTCTTTTCGTCATTCGCGTCAGCGACACCGACGGAATCGTTACCCTCTCCAAGAAAAGAGTGGATCGCGACAAGACCTGGTACGAAGTCGTTGCTCTGAAGGAAGAAGGCGGCATTGTCGAAGGTAAGATTACCGAAGCCAATAAGGGCGGCGTTGTGCTTGACTATAAAGGTACCCGCATTTTCATCCCCGCTTCCCGCACCGGTCTCGGCAAGGACGAAGATTTTTCCTCGCTGGTCGGCACTGTCCAGCGCGCCCGTATCATCGATGTGGACGAAACCAAAAAGCGGGCGATCGGCTCCATCCGCAGTGTGAAGGTCGAAGAAGACAAGGCCCGTGAAGAAGAAATCTGGTCGAAACTGGAAGTCGGCCAGCGTTATACGGGCGTAGTCAAAAATCTGACTTCCTACGGTGCTTTTGTGGATATCGGCGGTATCGACGGGATGGTACATAACACCGAGCTGTCCTGGAAGCATATCAAAAGCCCGAAAGAAGTTGTCGCCATCGGACAGGAACTGGAAGTCTATATCAAAGAACTCGACCCCGAGAAAAAGCGTATTTCTCTCGGCTATAAGGCAGAAGAAAACGACCCGTGGCGCAAGTTCACCGATACCTACAAGGTCGGTGATGTGGTGACCGGTAAGGTTGTCAGCATGATGCCTTTCGGCGCTTTTGTCGAAGTGATGGACGGTGTGGACGGCCTCGTTCATATTTCCCGTATCGCACAGGAGAAGATCGCCCGCCCGCAGGATGTGCTGACCATGGGCCAGGAAGTCACGGTGAAGATTGTGGAAATCGACAATGACCGCCGCCGCCTGAGCCTTTCGATCCGCGCTCTTCTGGATGAAGCGCAACGCGCCGCCGAGCAGGCCGAACGGGAAGCCGAACGGGCAGAACGCGCCGCCGAACGCGATGCCGCCCGCCGGGAAGAGGAAGAAGCAAGAGCCGAAATGGCACCTTATATCGTCCGCTCAATCGACTGAAAACCGGTCGGTATCCTGCCGCGCCAGGATGGCGCAAACCCGAAAATGACCGGATCATAAAAACGATCCGCGGTTTCTCCCCACATCCGATTGCAACCGGGGGAAATTCCGCGGATCTTTTATTTTTGTTGTGCGAAGGCGCGGGGGTATTGCGCATGGCGCGGGAGTGTTGCGCGGGCGCGGAAGCGTTGCACACGACGGCGCGGGAGTGTTGCACGAAGGCGCGGGGGTATTGCGCGTGGCGCGGAATCGGACAAACGCTTTCAGAGAGTTTCATCCCCTGCCAGAAAGCGGTGTTTATAGCGCGCCGGTGTGGTGCCGCGATACCGGCGAAAGGTGCGGACGAGGTGAGAGCTGTCCGTAAATCCGAACCGCAACGCCGCCTCCTCCACGGTACTTCCTTCTTTCAGGGCGGTCTGCACCGCCGTCAGCTTTTCGTCCATGATGTAGGTTTCCACCGGAACCGAAAGATAGCGCAAAAAATCCCGGCAAAGTTTGGTCTTTCCGACGCCGAAATGCTCGGTCAGCCGCGAAAGCGGGATCCTCTCCGTGATATGCTCGGAAATATATCCGAGAACCTTGCCGAGATACGGATCGGGCAACACGTTGGTCAGCGGTTCCGTCTTGTGCGCTGCCTCATTGATTTCCGTAAAGAAATATTCCAGTAACAGCCGGACGCGCCGATCCGCATTTTCAATCCCGTTATAGGGAATATCCGAGAGCATTTCCATACACCGCCACAACCGTTCGGTAACTGCACCCTCCAGCGGAATCAGCGCCGCCTCCCGGTGAAAAATCGAAGAAAGCGGGAGCGCCCCCTGTATCAGCGGGAACAACTCCCGATGTTGCGCCTGAATACAATAGCGGTCGTAATCGACATCGGGGCGGTTGATCTGCGTATGCGGAACATGGTTCTTGTAAAAAATCAGGCAGGTTCCCCGATGCGTGACAAAAACATTCGGCGTAAGGATGGTGATATGGCCGGAACGTACCAGAAGAATCTCGTCGAATTCATGAAAATGGTATTTCATTTCTCCGAGTTCCCGGTCGAACGAAAAGACGGTTCCGGCGGGGTTCGCCATGACGGTATACCGATAAATCCGGTTCCAATTCGGATTGTTTTCCTGCATGTTACTCCTTTGGCGCGGTATGTGCGCTCTGCATCATTGCGTGTTTGCGGCCGCCGGCTGAAAAGTTCCGGCCCTTGACTTTTTCTCCGGTGAATGCTATACTGACGGCATAATCTTTCCGAATACAGGACATAAAGGAGCTTCACCATGGAAACATACAGCCTCTGGAACGGCTCATATCCGGGCGCGCAGACCGAAGAGCCTTCCATCACCTACTATCCCGCCGTTTCTCTTCCCCGCGCTTCTTTGCAGGAAAGCCGGGCGGCCGTCTTGATTTTCCCGGGCGGAGGTTACACAAGCCGGGCAAGCCATGAGGGGGTGGGATATGCTCAATTGATCAACACATTCGGTCTTTCGGCCTTTGTGGTCAACTATCGCGTTTCGCCGGCGACCTTCCCGGATGAATTGCTCGACGCGCGGCGCGCCGTCCGTTTTGTTCGGGCGAATGCGGAAAAATTCCGCATTGACAAAGACAAAATTGCCGTCATGGGTTCCTCGGCCGGCGGACACCTGGCCGCCCTGCTCTGCACCTATCGCAAAGACCTCCCCGGAGAAGGCGCAGACGATACAGATGCGGAAGATTACCGCCCCAATCTGCAGATCCTCTGCTATCCCGTTATTTCTTCCGATGAAACGATTGGGCCCAGCTATTCCTATCGCCGCCTGCTCGGAGACGACCGCTATGCCGAACGTAATGCCTACTCGCCCGACCTGCTTGCGGATCAGCAGACCCCGCCGGCCTTTATCTGGCACACCGCCGCCGACGAAGGCGTCAACGTCATCAACAGTTACCGGATGGCGACCCGCCTGCGCGAGCTGTCGATCCCCTGCGAAATGCATATTTTCCCGTATGGTCCGCACGGCCTCGGCCTTGCTCCGAAAGACGCGCATGTGGCGCAATGGACCGGGCTTTTGCGCCGGTTTCTCCATCTTTTCGGCTATCTGGCCTGACTTTTACGGGCCGCACCCTTCACACAAATATCCCCAATACAAAATACACCTGCCGCGGGCAGGTGTATTTTCATGTTGCAATCGCCCCGAAAAAACGAGGACGGACCATGCCCGGTCGGGGGATCATTTTGCGGCGCGTTTTTTTTCACGAGCCAGGCGTTTCAGTTCTTTTTTACGGTTTCTCCGCGCTTTGCGCATCTTGAAATATACTTTTACGGAAAGCAGCCAGACGCAAATCAGAATCAACCCGGTGGCAATCCGGTAGAGGTCTAAATGATGCTCGCCGCGCGAGGAAAAAGACAGACAGGGTTCCCCCGTCTCTCGATTCCGGAACAGGTTTGCGGAAATATCATGTTTTTCCACAAACATCGGGCGGTTGCGGGTCATGAACTCCTTCACGTTTTCCACAGCTTCAAATTCTTTTTTCAACATATACAGAACTCTCCTTCCGGCAGTATTCTTCACTTCTATCTTACCACAAACCGGCTCTGCCGTCAAGAATAATTTTCCCATATACGGAGAAAATAATTTTGCCGCCGGTTCTGCCTCTCTTTATTGTGCCGCACGTCCGGGAACTTATACACAGGCAAATCCGCACGGCGGCGGAGGATTTATGCGGTCGCAGGGAAATTTCCCGTACTTTGTTCTCTCTCTCTTTTTATTGCTCTTTTTGTCTTTTCTGCTTTTGCAGGGGTTTCAGGGGCAAAATACTTTTCTGCTCCTGCCGCGCGCTTATGACTCGCTCCGGGCGGCGCGGCTTGTCTGATGTCGGCTCTGCGGGCAAAAGCCCTCTGCCTTCGATGTTCTGCGGCTTTATTTGAGAACCCGCAACGCATGAATCGGCATCCCAAGCGCCGTGAAATTCTTCTCGTACTCGGTCATGATGTTCCCTTCTGCGTAAGGAGAAGCATGCAGATCGTCGGTCTGCCAGAGCGGGGTGCGGCCGATAGCGGCCAATTCTTCCAGCGTGAAGGTGAAAAGCCCTTCATTATCGGTTTTGAAGGCCAGAAAACCGTTGTCCGCCAGCAGAGTAAAATAGGAAGCAAGAAATCCCCGATAAGTCAGGCGGCGTTTGGCATGACCGGCTTTCGGCCACGGATCGCTGAAATTCAGGAAGATTCCCGCCAAAGAGCCGGGGGCAAACCATTCGGCCAGGTCGCGGGCATCGGCACGCAAAAACCGCAGATTGTCCGGGCATGCCCGCCCCATTGCCATGGCACGTTCGGCCGCGATCACCAAAACGTCCGAAATCTTTTCCATCGCGTAAAAGGAGACCTCCGGGTGTGCCGCCGCCATCCCGCAGGCAAATCCGCCCTTCCCGCACCCGATCTCCAACCACAGGGGGCGTTCTCCGGCCGGCAGGGGGGCTTGCGGACGTTCGCACAGGATTCCCGCGCAGGCGGCAAGACGCTCCGCTCCGTGTTTTTTCTTTCTGACTCTCATATTCTTCCTTACAGGATAAAACCGGGGGTTCCCCGGTTTTCCTTATTGATGGATTTTCCGGCTCCGCGCCTTGATTTTTCATGCCGATTATTGCCTTGCGGCTCAGTTGCCGTGCCGGTCATTGTCGGACTTTTGGAGAAAAGCGCAAAGCAACGGTGACTTCGGATGTTCAAAGACCTCGGCAGGGGTTCCCTGCTCTTCAATCACCCCGTTGGCCATAAAAACGACCTTGTCTGCCACGTCGCGGGCAAAGGCCATTTCATGCGTGACGATCAGCATGGTGCGATCGGCGTTTTTCAGTGATTTGATGACCTTCAGGACTTCGCCGGTGAGTTCCGGGTCAAGAGCCGAGGTCGGTTCGTCAAAGCAAAGGATATCCGGCGATAGTGCAAGCGCGCGGGCGATGGCCACACGCTGACACTGCCCGCCCGAGAGTTCACAGGGGTAATTCCCGGCTTTATCGGAAAGACCGACGCTTTCCAGCAGTTCCAGTGCGCGGGCGCGGCACCGGGCCGCCGTTTCCTTTTTCAGGGACTTGAAAGTTCCCGCTTTGCGCAGGCGCTCACGCTCCCGCAAAAAGAGAGGCATGCTGATATTGTCTGCCGCTGTATACTGCGGAAAAAGATTGAAGGACTGAAAAACCAGCCCGAACCCCAGTCGCATTTTGCGAATTTCGGCATCGGTATATTCTTTTGAAGCGTCGTAGAGTTCCCGTCCGCCGATACGGATTTTTCCTTTCTCGGGTTTTTCCAGAAAATTCAGGCAACGGAGAAAGGTGCTTTTCCCGCCGCCGGAAGACCCGATGACTGCCGTCACTTCTCCTTTTTCCATAGAGAAATCGATGCCGCACAGGACTGCGGTATCCCCGAATTTTTTTGTCAGATTTTCAATTTCCAAAAATGGCATATTTTACACCTTGAAATACGATAATTTCTTTTCCGCCCGGCCAAGGAGAATCGTCACGACACCGTTGAAAATGAGATAGAAAAGCCCGGCATAAAAGATCGGCCAGAGAACCACCTGCTTGTTCACAATCTGCTTGGCAACGGTAAAGAGATCAACGCTGACGACCACGCTGGCCAGCGCCGTATCCTTGACAAGCGTAATGATTTCATTCGACATCGGCGCAATGATGCGTTTGACAAATTGCAGGAGCGTCACCTTGAAGAATATCTCGGACCTTGTCATGCCGAGAACCTGCCCCGCCTCCGACTGCCCATAGGGAACGCTCTGAATCCCGCCGCGGTATATCTCCGAAAAATAGCAGGCGTAGTTGATGGAAAAGGCGATACAAACCATCAGCAATTGCTGTGCTGTGGTGCGGATCGGCAAGCCGAGCCAAAGCCCGGGGCCGAGAGCGCACACGATGATCTGGAGCATCAGCGGCGTTCCCCGGACAATCCATACCAGACTGCGGACAGCGGCACGGAGCGGGAGAAAGCGCGACATCGAACCGAAGCTGATGAGAAGGCCGAGCGGCAAGGAGGCCGCAAGCGTTGCAAAGAATATAACCGCAGTATAGGCGAACCCCTGAAGGAGTTCGCCCGTTATTGCCCAAAAACTCATGATTTTTGATAATCCTTAATTGATAATCGTCTCTTATTTTTCCTTTTTCACGATGCACGATTCTCCGGCGGAACCGCTTTCAGCAGCGACAATCGCATCCTTCATATCGGCAGTGGTCTTGTATTTTTCAGCGTCCGCTTTGCGGATGACAGCCACCTGCTTGTTGTTCATATACGGGATCGAGATTTCCCAGGCATTCAGCCGTTCTTCCGTGATGGTCATCCCATTCCAGATGCAGTCGATTGTTTTGGATTTGATCAGCGCCTCTTTGGCGTTCCAGTCGATCAGTTTGAATTCCACCGCAAGACCGATCTTCGCTCCGACGGCCTTGGCCAGTTCTACGTCAAAGCCGACCAGTTCACCGTCTTTTTCCCACGAGATCGGCGCAAAATCGGTATAACCGACGATCATCTTCCCCTGATTGACCACATAATCCCAGTCGGCTTTTTCCGCCTCGGTCATTTCCGTGAATGTGGCATTTGTATCGATGCAGACTTCGGAAGCAAGTCCGTATTTTTCCGCGATTGTTCCGACGGTTCCATCCTTGGTAAGCTCGACGAGCGCCGCGTTGATCTTCTTCATCAGACCGCTGCCTTTACGGACGGCAACGCCGTACTGTTCGGTGGCGAGGGTAAGACCTTCCACAATCATCAAAGAGCCGGAATAGGTGCTGTCCTGAGACATATAATACCCGGCCATCACGCTGTCCATCACGCCGACATCCACCGATTGAGCGTTCAACTGGAAGAGCAGATCCTTCTGGGAGCTCAACGCCTTAAACTCTTTTCCGAAATTCAGTTTTTCTCCGCAGGAAGCAAGCGTGAATACCGCGCCGACAGCCAGCAGAACAGCCAGAACAAGTGCAAGTGCTTTTTTCATTTTTTTATACCCCTTTTTGTTTTGTTTTTTCATAAACTTTAGTTTGCTGAACTTTAGTTTGCTGAATTGGTTATAGTTTAGCACGCTAAAGCGAACTTGTCAAGGGGTTTTTGAAAAAAAGTTGAAAAATTTTTTTCGCGGCCGACGGCTGGTGCAGGTATGCGGGAAAACAGACGAAATTCCGGGGAAAAAACCGAAGAAAAACGCTGACAGCCGCCGAGGCGCATGGCGAAGACCGTGCCGTTCTTTTTATTTTTTCCGGAAAAAAGGCTCTTTTTTGCAAAGGAGTGATTTATGGATTGACAGATCGGAAAAAGGGGGGTATACTGGATATGAATCAACCGGAAGGGGATACTTATAATGAATAAGAAAAATCTGGCCGTTGTCGGATACGGCGGCATGGGTTCCTGGCATGTGAAACACGCGCAACAAAGCGACTGCGTGAATCTTGTCGGCATTTATGATATTAAGGAAGACCGGCGTGCCGCGGCGCGCGCCGCCGGCATCTGCGCCTACGAAACCCTGGAAGAACTGCTGACTGATCCGAAGATCGACCTGGTAACAGTCGCCATCCCGAATGACGCGCACCGCGATATGGTCATCCGCCTGCTGGAAGCGGGGAAAAACGTGATCTGTGAAAAACCCGTCACCACAAACTCCTGCGACCTTGCGGACATGATCGACGCGGCCAACCGCACCGGAAAGCTCTTCACCGTACATCAGAACCGCCGCTGGGATGTGGACTACCTTGCCGTGAAGGCGCTGAGGGAGAGCGGGGAGATCGGGCAGGTCCTGCGGGTCGAATCCCGGATCCACGGTGCCAACGGCATTCCGGGAGACTGGCGCAAGGAAAAGGAGCACGGCGGCGGCATGATGCTTGACTGGGGTGTGCATCTGATCGACCAGATGCTCGGGATTCTCCCCGGGAAAATTGTCAAAATCTATTGCCAATGCACACATATCCGGTTCCGGGAGGTTGACGACGGATTTTACCTGACAATCACCTTTGAAGACGGCACCGTCGGTACGGTCGAGGTCGGCACCTGCAATTACATTTCTCTCCCCCGTTTTTATGTGCAAGGGAAAAACGGTACGGCCATCATCACGGACTGGTGCGAAAAAATGCATGTGGTACGCGATCTGCTGGAAGTTCCCTCTTCTGTCGGGGCAACGCCGGTCGAAACGGCCGCCGGCCTTACCAAGACCATGGCTCCCCGCACCGAAGCCACGGTCAAATCCTGGGATGTGGAGCGTCCTGTGTCGGACGTCCATGATTTCTATCGCAATGTCTGCCGTTGTATCGACGGTGAAGAAACGCCGATCGTCACCCATCAGCAGGTGGCGCGCGTCATGCGCGTGATGGAAGCCGCATTTGAGAGTGACCGTCTCGGCATGCCGGTCGCCTTTGACGACAACTGACCCCCGCTCCTTTTTCGGAATACGTAAAACGCACAGAAAAAACACGGAATAGCCGGATGTTATGCACCTCGGTTTCCCGCGTTTTTTCTTTTCCTTATTATCAGTTTATGAAACGCGCACGGAGAAAAATATAGGCAGGGGGAAATATGGGCGGGGAAAAATGTGTGCGGAGAAAAATATGGGCGGGGAAAAATGTGCGCGGAGAAAAATATGGGCGCAGACAAAGCGCGCTCCCCGGTAATTCCCGATTGAAAAAAGCGTCCAAAAGGACGCTTTTTGGCCTACCCGACAGGATTCGAACCTGCGGCCTCAAGAGTCGGAGTCTTGCGCTCTATCCAGCTGGGCTACGGGTAGATTTTGCTGACTTGTCTATTGTAGCACAGTTTTCCGGAAAACGCAACCTTCTTTTCCGATTTTTTTGAAATTTTATTTTGAAGGATCGTCTTTGTCGTCAACCGGAGCGGTTTTTTCCGGCGAACAGGCCAGAAGATTGCGGCGGATCGTTTGTCTGCCGCGCCATGCGAAGGCCCGACGCGAAAAAGTCTCCTTGTCCATCGCGTCCAGAAGGGGAAGCGTGAGACGAGAAATCCTCTCCTCGTGAAAAAAAGCAATCGGCGTTTGCACACCGGAGGCAATCGCCCGGCGGGTATGCGGACAGGCAAGCTGGCATAGATCACATCCCCACACCGTGTGGCAGGTCCGCAAAAGAGCCGCCGTTTCCGCCGTCAGTTCTCCCTTTTTCTGCGTCAGGGCGGACAGGCATTCTCCTTTCCCCGCCAAGGCGCCGGTCGGACAGGCAAAAAGACAGGCGTCGCACCCTTCGCACCCCCTCGGCGGATAAAGCGGAAATCCGTCCGGCGGGTCTGCATCCGAAAAAAGTTCGCCGAGGAAGACGAGCGTTCCGTACTTTTTTGTAATCAAAAGGCCGTTCTTTCCGAAAACGCCAAGCCCTGCGCGCACGGCGGCGGCGCGCTCATCAATCGGCGAATGATCGGCAAAAGCCAAAAACCGTTCGCCCGGGTCCTCGGCGGAAAGCCCCGCGATCAGCCGTTTTGAAAGCTGCCGCATATAGATATGATAATCGCGCGAAACCGCATACAAAGACAGATTTTCCGCAGGGCCGGTATAATAAGGAACGGCGTAAATCAACACGCTTTTGGCGCAAAAGTTCCCGGCCCGGCTGAAAAGTTCGGGGCGGCGCACCGGAGTCTCTGCAATCGGCAAAACCGAAAAAAGCTCTATTTTTTCTTCCCGCATCAGGGAACCGAGAATTTCTGCTTTCATTCTTTTCACCTCGGGGAAAGTATAGCAGACCTTTGTGAAAAATGCAAGAAGTTTTCAAAAATCCGGGTCACTGCTTGACTTCCGCCACCCGGATGGTATATAGTATATAATGAAAATACGATTCAGGAGTAAGAAATATGCATCATACCGTTTCCGTGACCGTTGACCGCATCGAGGGCGAATACTACGTCGCCGTGGCGGAAGACGGCGAAAGAACCTACGATATTCCCCGTTCGCTGGGAGAGGCGGAAGTGAATGACCTGCTTGTTCTCACGTTGGACGGAGACAACGTTGTCTCCTTTACGCGGGACCGGGAAGCCGGACAGAAAAAGGCCGCTGAAAATCTTTCCCGTCTGCACGCCCTCTTCAACCGTAAAAAATGAGGGGCACGATGTTCGTTACCATTCTGCAAGAAGGCTTATACGCCACCGTCATCTCGCCGGGGGCGACCGAAATGCCGATCATTCTTCTTTTACCGCTGCTCCTTTGCGGCTATCTGCTCGGCAGTCTCAACAGTGCCGTGATCGTATCGCGCTGTCTCTATCATGACGATGTGCGCGCCCACGGAAGCGGGAATGCCGGGCTGACCAATATGTTCCGCGTCTATGGCAAGCGCGCCGCGGCCTTCACGCTGCTCGGCGATATTTTCAAGGCCGCGCTGGCCGTTTTTCTCGGCGGGTTTTTCTTCGGTTTTTATTACGCGCAGAGCCTCGCCTTCGGCTACATGGGATATATCACGGGTTTTGCCTGCGTTATCGGGCATATCAAACCCGTCTTTTACCATTTTCGCGGCGGGAAAGGCGTTCTCTGCACCGCGGTCGTGGTACTGATTCTCGCTCCGGTGGTCTTTGCCGTTCTGTTCCTTTCTTTTCTTCTGATTGTATGGCTGACGCGGTATATATCGCTCGGCTCTGTGGTCGTTGCCGGGTTGTTTCCGATTGCCATGCAAGGATATATGCAGACCTTCCTGGGGCAGGAAAAATACGACGGCGCGCTGGTGTTGCTGGCAATCTGTTTTACCGTTGTCATCGTATTCTGTCACCGGCAGAACCTGGTACGCCTCTGGAATCATAAAGAAAACAAATTTTCTTTTCACCGGCACCATGACGGGGAGGAAGAAAAATGAGCGAGAACCGGGAAAAATTCCTGTCGCTTCTGAACCGTGCGGCAACGGCCGGCAAGCTCCGGCGCGTTGTTTTTTCGCGCGGGCCGGTCGGCGCACCCAAGCGGATTGACGGACGTGTCTGCCTGTTCCGTGACGCGGCCGTACTGGCTACCGAGACTGCGTTTGCAGACGGAAAAGTGCTTCATGCCCGCTATCCTCTGCCGCTTTCGGCCGAGGACTTCTCCGCTCTCCTCTCGGAGTTCCGGCAGGCAGATCTGCTCAGCGAATGCGGGAACGCGGAATACAAACGGAGCGCCGGGGGCCGGGATATTCTCCGTGTGCCGAACGGTATGATCCCGGCACTTTCGGAGGCCGGAGTCTGCCTGCCCGCCGAAACGCTTGATCGGAAAAAAGAACATATTCTGACCGGAGCGGAGCCTTTTTTACGCAGTCTGGAAATTGCCGACAAAAACGGGCGCGTTCATGATAAAAAACAGCCGAAATTCCGGCAAATTAACCGCTTTTTGGAATATTTGCGGGATGTGGAAGAATTTCTCCCCCGGGAAGACCCACTTCTGATTTATGATCTCTGTTGCGGGAAAAGTTATCTCAGTTTTGCCGTTTATCATTACTTTTCCGTCCTGCGGGGGCGGCGGGTTGATATGCTCTGCCTTGACCGCAAGACCGATGTCATGGATTTTTGCCGCGAGGCCGCCGGGCAACTCGGATTCACCGGTATGCGCTTTCTGGCCGAGGATGTTCGTGCCACCCCTGCCGGGCATCCCGGACTGCTGATTTCGCTTCACGCCTGCGATACCGCCACCGATCTTGTGCTGGAAGCCGGAATCCGATTCGGGGCGGAAGTGATCCTGTCTACCCCTTGCTGCCATCGGACGCTCTCGCGCCATCTTGCCTGTCCGCCCCTCGCTTTTGCGGCCGGGCAGCCGCAACTCCGCCAAAAACTTTCCGAGGCGCTGACCGACGGCCTGCGCGCCCTGCACCTCGCCGAAAACGGGTATCGGGTAACCGTCACGGAACTGACCGACCCGGACGACACCCCCAAAAACACGCTTCTCCGTGCCGTCCGCGACCGTGCGGCCGGGCATGAATCGAGAGCCGAAAAAGCCGCGGCCGACTACCGGGCCGCGCTGGCATTCCTCTTCGGAGAGGAGGCAGACGGATACCTGTCCGCCCTCTTATGATATGAAACAATACAGAAGTAACAGCACGGAAGAAACCGAAAATATCGGGAAAAAGATCGGAGAATCCTTGCGCGCGTCCGGCGTGCGCCGGGCCTTTCTGGCACTCTTCGGCGAGATGGGGGTCGGCAAAACAGCCTTCTGCCGCGGGGTATGCGAAGCGGTGGCTCCCGGCGCGGCGGTGCGCAGCCCCACCTACACCGTCGTCAATGAATACCCCGGCAAACCCGTGCCGGTCTTTCATTTTGACATGTACCGCATTGCCGACGCGGATGATCTTTATTCCGTCGGGTTCACCGATTATCTGGCGCGGGATGGAATCATTTTGTGTGAATGGAGCGAAAAAATCCGGGGAGAAATTCCGGCGGACGCTTTGTTCATCACCCTTTCCCGGGCGGGAGACAAAGACGGGCGGATCATCACCGTGGAAGGAGAGAGCCATGAAAATCTTATCGATTGACAGCACAGCCAAAGTCGCCTCGGCCGCGCTTCTCTCAGACGGGGATCTTTTGGCGGAAACCACCGTCCGGTGCGGGCGTTCCCACAGCGAGACGCTCCTGCCGATGATCGAGGGGCTTTTCCGGATGACCCGACTGCGCCCCGAAGATATTGACCTCTTTGCCTGTGCGGCAGGGCCGGGTTCCTTCACCGGAGTGCGGATCGGCGTTGCCACCATCAAAGGGTTGGCTTTCGGCCGGGGCATTCCCTGCGCCGCCGTCTCTTCCCTCGAAGCACTGGCAGAAAATCTGGCTCCCCTGCCGGGGATCCTCTGCCCGGTCATGGACGCACGGCGGGAGCAGGTCTATCAAGCCGCCTTCTGCTTTGAAGACGGGAAACTCCTGCGCCTGTCTCCCGACCGTGCTGTCGGGGTGCGGGAACTTGCCGAAGAATTGCGTACCGCATATCCCGGAAAAACCATCCGGCTGACGGGAGACGGTTGCGCGGTAGCGGCCGCCGGTCTCCGGGAGGCGGGGCTGTGCCCTGTCCTGCCCCCGGACGGGCTGGCGGTACAGAGTGCCGCCGCGGTCGGCCGTTGCGCCGCGCGGATGGCGGCCGCCGGAAATACCGTGACCGACGCCGCTCTTTCCCCTGTCTATCTGCGGGAGCCGCAGGCAGAACGCGAACGCAAAGAACGCCTGAACCGGCAAAGTGCGGATCGTTCATAAAACCGAAACACAAGAAAAAAGGCCGGAATCCGGCCGGGAGAGGAATCATGAAAAAAATCTGTATCGGTGCGGACAGCGCCGGATTTGAAATGAAGGAAATGCTCAAAGAGTATCTCGGCCGGCAGGGTTACGAAATCACCGATTTCGGCACAGACAGCTCAGCCTCCTGCCACTATCCGCTTTTTGCGGAGGCCGTGGCCAAAGCCGTTGCCGCCGACCCCGACTCGCTCGGGATCCTGATCTGCGGAACCGGTATCGGCATGAGCATGGCCGCCGGTAAAGTGCGCGGAATCCGCGCCGCCGTATGCGGAGATACTTTCAGCGCCCGGATGACCCGGTTACACAACGACGCGAATATTCTCTGCCTCGGAGCGCGGGTCATCGGCTTAGGACTCGCCCGCGATATTGCCGACCTCTTTCTGACAACCGGGTTTGAAGGCGGACGGCACGCCACCCGGATCGCCATGATCAGCGAACTGGAAACATGCGGCAAAATCTCCCGTTGACAGACATCTCGCGGAACGTCGGCTCCGCGAGAATGCGCCCTTTCCCGTTCGCTCTTCTCATGCGCCTTTGCCGAGTGCGCCTTTTCTGCCCCGCTCTTCCCGTGCGCCGGCTCTTTCTATATGAATAATATGGAAGGTCACGTTCCTTCCAAAAACAAAACTCCTGTGAGGATTTTCCGTTCTCCACAGGAGTTTTTTCATCAGAAAGACCGACAAACGGCAAAAAAAGAGCTTCGTTTTACGTATGGAAGGGGCATCAGATTTCCTTATTATAAAATACGTCATTCATATCGGAAAACAGGTCTTCCATTTTTACATCCAGGAGTTTTGCAATGACATAAATCTCCCTGTCGGTAGCACTGCGCAGTTGCCCTTCCAGTTTGGAATAACTGGTCGGATTCATGTCGCATCCCGTCGCCTGTATCCTCGCAATAAAATCTTTTTGCGTGATACCGCGTTCTTTCCGCAGCGTCTCTATGGTCTTTCCGACCACATTGGCAGTCCCGTACTCTTTCCTTCTGATTTTCATGTTTTTGCACCTCTTTTGTTCATTATTAGCGGTGTTATGAAATTATATTACGAAAACCCCTTGACAAAATTCCAAATTAGAATTATAATGTTATACGGATAATTCCGGATTGGAATTATAAACACCAGAAAAAAGAAAAAAAGGAGAAAAAACAATGAAACTGAAAAGAATCGCACCCCTTCTCTTCTTGGCGCTTTTCCTGACGGTAGGAGGCGTTTACGCGACCTTCAACTATGCGCAGGGTACGGTCCAAAATGCCGGATCGGCGTTGTCGAAAGAAATCGCCCAAAAAGTGGTAGACACTCCGAAGGGCGAAATCATCGTCAACTCGACTTTCAAAATTACCATCGACGACACAACCAAAACGCTTAAGACCGCCGCCGTTTATGAAGGCGAGTTCAAAGTGAAGTTCACGCCCTCGACGGGAGCCGACGCTACCGTGCGTGACAACGGTATTCCGCTCAAGATGACCATTACAGCGACCGGCAATCAATATGACGGCAAGGCGATTTTCGGCATCCCGGCCGGTGAAGTCAAGCTGAACGGCGCGAACCCAGTGCTTGGTGAAATCACCGTTCCCATGCAAAACCACATCACCGTGACCGAGATCTCTCTGCCTACCGTGGCAGATTATGATGCCTACAAAGCAGCGCTTGACGCCACAACGATCACAATCACAATCAGCGAAGACGTCGCTCCCTGACGCACTGACTCCGAGGTATTCTCATGTCCGCCTTTGAAATTTATATTTCTATCCTGTGCTTTTTCGTTTTTTCCGCGCTGACGATTCTGTTTTCGGCTCTTATTGCACATATTGTCAGATTGCGTCTGCGGGTGATACGTGGCGGGTTGGCTGACGTGGAAATCAGCGAATACCAAGAGAAGCACCTTTCAAAACGCCCAAAAAACGAGCATGGGATTACAGCCGGAAAAGTTTTTTCCCTGTTCTTCTGTCTTGTGATTGTCGCCATTTTCTTCTCGGCGCTGTTTGTGCGCATAGACGAAAAAAGGCAGGCAGGGGGGAACCTCTTCCCCTCTGTCCGGGTGGTCAATACCGGTTCTATGGCCTCTGCCCATGAAAAAAACAAATATTTGTCCGCCAATGGGCTGCATGACCGGTTGCAGGTCTTTGACCTGATCATGATCGAACCTCTGCCGCCCGAGAGCGAATTGAAACAGTACGATATTGTATTATATGTGCGCGAGGATATCCCCGTCATTCACCGGATTGTGAAGATCGAAGAAGCGAATGACGGCACATCCGACCGTCTCTTCCTCTTGCAGGGAGACGCAAACGAATATCCTGACAAATTTCCGGTGCGCTATTCCCAGATGCGCGGTATATACCGCGGAACGCGCGTTCCGTTTATCGGGAGCCTCGTCAGTTTTCTGCATTCTCCCGCGGGGTATCTGTGCATCGCTCTGATTGTCTTCACCATCACCATTATCCCCTGGCTTGAAAAAAAGCTGGAAGATGAAATTCTGCAACGTATGGAGTTCATCGGGGAACACCCCGAGGCGGCCGTTGACCATGAAAGATGGCGGGCCATAAGGAGAAAGGAAAAGGAAAGGTAATGTTACGCCGATGGATGCGTTCCTGTGTCGTTCTGCTTGCTGTCGCTTCGCTTTTTACCATTCAGGGAGCGCGCGCTGCGTATCAGTACGCAACCGGAACCAGCGTTGACGGGATCGGCTCTGTTCATACGGCCATTACCAACGGATGGCAATTCAGCCCCTTCCCGCAGACGCCGGACGGAGAATTGCAGGGCCTCCTGGTGGATAAACTGCTGAACGGAACGGAACAACACCCCGGGATCGGATTGAACACCCCGAATTCGTACATCAACCAGCAAATCAAAAAACGGTATAATTCGCTTGCCCTCGGTAACAAGGACACGATCGGCAGTATGGATTACTATTCGGCAGATGAATTTGCACCTTTTCTGTCGGATGAAACCGCCGACATGACCTTCCTTCTCTATTTCCCGAACGGACCGGCGGATGAATACTATCTCTTCACCACTTCTGTGAATCTCGGTAGCCAAAATAACATGAACTACCCGGTCGGAACATATATTTATCCGATATACAGGACCCTGGTGCGAAAGAATGCCGCGGGAGAGTATGAGGCGGTCGAATGCCTGACCGGACGTGCAAAATCCATGTGGTATAAGCAGTGGTACACCGGAACCTCCTTTTATAGGTATCCCTCTTTTGATCCGACATCATGGCTGGAAGGCGAAATACCGTAAAGCCACGGCCGTTCTCCGGAACAAGCAAAAAACACCTGTCCGACGTAAAACGACAGGTGTTTTTTCTATGGGGCAGGCGGAAATCGATCGCCGGCGATTGGCTTTCGGTGCTGGCTCTTGACAATCGGCTGTCGGCGATTGGCTACCGATGTTTGCTATCGGCAATCGGTCTTCGTGCGAAAAAGCGCGGCGACCTGCCGGATATGCCCCCAGAATTCCGGCTTTTCAGAAAAGCGGTTTTTCATCCCGGGTGCGGAAAGAGTCCAACCGCAAGAGGCACCCGGGCAGATCCAACCGGTCACTGACATAGGCGCTTCGCAAAAGTTCCGCGGGGATGAACCGGTCGTATTTTTCAAACATCGGACATTCGCTCTCCCCGACCAGCGATGCCGGTTCAACCGGGCAGGCAGAGAGCAGAGAGCGCAAAGCCGGGATAAGCATCTTTCCTCGTTCGGGTTCCGCGCGGAAAGTCAGGTAACAACACCCCTCGCCGCGGATTTCGGAAATGCCGAGACTCTGTGCAAAATGCGTGAGCAAACGGCGCATCGTGCGGAACGGTCGGGTACCGAGCCACGGGAAGAAGACAAAACTGCTCCCCCCCAGCGAAACCACCGGTCTTTGCCGCATCCCGACCGCGGCGGCGGTACGACGCGCATTTTCAAGCCTTGCGGCGGCATTCGGAAGCAGGTACGGGTATTGCTCCGTTCCGAACAGAATATCCCGCATTTTTTCCATGACGCGGGTATGGATTTCGCCGGTTCCTCCCGGCCAGGATATCTCCATTTTCCCTTCCACGGCGCGGACAAACACCAATCGGTGCGGCAGATCGCAGTCCTCAACTTCCCACACGCGTCCGGCCAATGCAAACCGGTCGCCGACAGGAGGCGGCGAGGTAATCGTTCCGATTTCTTCAGAACCGGAACGGACCGTGAAATCCTCACTATCCTCAAAAACAGCGTAAAATTTATAGCTGTTTGTCAGTCGCTCCCCTGCCAGCCCGACAATGCAACCGCCTTCTTCGGTCAATTGGATATGCTCGTTTTGAAGCATGGAGACCAGCAATGCGCGGTACTCTTCACGCTTCACCCCGGAAAACGGCGGAAGCGAAAGGACGGCCGCGGCCAGCGCCTCCGGCCGGAGTTCTCCGGAAGAGGAAAGGATACTGAGCGTTTGCTGGAACAGCAGGCTGAGCGGCATCCGGCGCACAGAAGGCGGCTCAATGAATCTTTCTGTCCTGTAAAGCTCCACAACGGCAATACCGCGCAAAAGCCCCCATGGAATCAGCTCGGGAAGGGGCGCGTTGGGGAGCGGGGTTTCTTCCCGGAACAAAAAGAACATTTCAGGAGGGGCGCCGCGCCGCCCCGAACGGCCGAGCCGTTGCAGAAAGGCCGAGACCGAAGGAGGCGCATCGATCTGCGCGACCCGTTCCAGGCGGCCGACATCAATCCCCAGTTCCATGGTGACGGTAGCGCAGACCACCGCACGCGCCATCTCGTCTTTCAGGCGGCGTTCGGCATCTTCGCGGAGCGCGGCGGAAAGATTGCCGTGATGGATGAAAAAGATGTCCTCTTCCCCGCGCGCTTTGGCGATCTGGCGAAGGGTGGCGGTAACGTATTCCGTCTCCTCGCGGGAGTTGGAAAAGACGAGGGAACGGCGCGTGCTGACCGCGTCATACAAAAATTCGTATCCCGGGTCCAGTCGGGCGCGCCCACCCGGCTCTTGTGCCGTCATCTCATCGGCAGGTGACCGGGAATCCGGCGCAACGGGCGCAAATGCGGCGGTCGGGCCGGGGGCAGAAAGATGCGCGTTTGCGTCAGACGGCGCTTTCCCCCGGCTGACGGCGGGAGACTGGTTTTCATTTTCGTTCTGGATGTAAAACTGTTCCATGGCGATCCGCCACAAGATCGGCGCCTTTTCCGGCAAAGGCGCAAGCGTATGCCTGCCACTCCCGGCACCGAGCCATTCTGCCGCGACGGAAAGATCCCCCACCGTGGCGGAAAGCCCGATCCTTCTCGGGTGGCGACCGAGCAGACGGCCGAGGCGTGCAAGTTGGCAAAGCACCTGATTTCCGCGATCCGAACCGATTAACGTATGGATTTCATCCAGTATCACATAGCGGAGCGGGGCAAAAAAGCGCGGCAGGTCGTTTTTGCGGTTCATCAACATGCTTTCAAGCGACTCGGGAGTAATCTGCAAAATTCCTTGCGGATCCCGCATAAACTTCGCCTTTTGCGTACTGCCGACATCCCCGTGCCAGTGAAAGACCGGTATCCCGCACCCCGCCAGCAGTTCTTCCATCCGCCCGAACTGATCATTGATGAGGCTTTTCAGCGGGGCGATATACAGCACCGAGACCCCCGCACTGTGCGGCGGATGATTGCAAAGATCGGAAAGGATCGGAAAAAACGCCGCCTCGGTCTTCCCGCTGGCGGTGGAAGATGAAAGGAGAAGATTGTCTTCGGTATCGAAAAGAACCCGCGCGGCCTGTAATTGCACATCCCGCAGGCCCTCCCAACCGGAGCGCCAGATGTATTCCCGGATAAACTCGGGATACCGGGCAAAAACTTTGTCCGCTTCTGTCATATTGTTCTCTCTTTGCATGGTTTTGTTTACATTTTCAAGTCAAAAAACAAATCGTTTCCGCCGGATTTTTCTCCCGGGCCGGCCGGGAAAAAGGATTCCGGTGCTTCCGACGGCGGTGCCGTTGGGCGCAGAGTGCGAAAAAGCTCTTCGGGTTTTGCCCCGGGATTCTCACGCAAAATATCAAGCAAAGAAAGAAAATCGCGGATGGTTTCGCGCGGCGTAACCTGTTCCTGCGCACCGGTGCGCGAAAACATGAGCGTGAGAAATTGCTCGCACTCTTCGGGCGTCAGGCGCGGATCGCCACCGTAAAGTTCTGCATGCAGGCGACAAAGGCGGGTAATCAATGCCAGAAACTCATTGTCCGACAAGCGGCGAAGACGGATTACGGGAGACGAATAAGTCGTGTAGCCCCCTTCGGCAAACCGGCTATCCACAAGGCGGCTCCGCAGCGCCTCGTAACTGAAAAGCCCTCTGCGTGTATCTTCAAGAAACTGCGGCGTTCCCCCGAAGAAAAAGCACAGACCGGGGGCGCGGCCTTCAAGCGCGTCATTGAAGATGGCCAGCAATTTTTCATAGTTCGATTCGCGGGCGATACGATTGGAAATTTTATAAAGATCCACGCATTCATCGATAAGCACCAGCAGGCCGTGATACCCGACTTTTTGGGAAAAAACCGCCCAAAGCTTGATGTAGTTATACCAGTTTCCGTCATCGATGATCCCACCGACCGGAAAACCGAGCGCGGCGCGCGCTTCACTTTTGGTGGAAAACTCGCCTCGCAACCAGCGAAGACATGCGCCGCGAAGTTCCTCATCCCCGTTCGCTTCGGCCAGCAGACACGCTCCCAGCACACGGGCAAAGTCGAACCCGCCGACACCGCCTTCGAGTTCGGAGAGCAACGTGTAGATACGTTTCTTGATCTCGGACGAAAAGCGCGCGTCCTCGGGAAAGATTTCCTCCTTGGCAAGCGCGGTGGCCAGCATCGTATAATAGCGCGAAAGCACGACCGGCAAAGCGCCTCCGTCCGGCGAGGCCTTGGAAGCCATATTTCTGAGAAGCTCACGGTAGGTGGCGAGGCCGCATCCGTTCCCACCGGAAAGTCGTCTTTCGGGAGAAAGGTCGGCATCCATGCAAAGAAAATCGCGATCCAGTGCATATCCCCGGATCAACTGTAAAAGGAAACTTTTTCCGCTCCCGTATCGACCAATCAGAAAGCGGATCGAAGCCGATCCGTCCGCCGCGGCATCCAGACTCTCCAGCAACGCGGCGATCTCAGCGCGACGGCCGATGGCGATATAGGGCGCGCCGGATCGCGGCACGACCCCGGCCGTCAGCGAGGTGATGAGATTGCGCAGAATCCTTTTCGGAATCTTCACTTCATTTTCATGGATCTCAGCCATTCGATTGCCTCCTCTCGGTAATCGGAAATCACCGTATAGGTGTTCCCTTTTGGTTCAAGCAGAATATCCCCGGTAAGCGTCAGGAATGATTCGTTGAGTATTTCTACGGCCCGATGTAAAGTAATGTTTGCTTTTTTTGCCGATTCCTCCGGGGCGTCCGCACTTTCGTCGAGGAAGGCCTCCAAAACGCCGAGGGGAAATTCTCCGCCGGCAAGGGCCGATCCGGCGGGAGGGATGGCGACGGTTGCGGTCGTGGCGGCCGGGATGGTCGTGGCGGTCGGGATGGCCGGGGCGACGGTTGCGGTCGGGGTGGCCGGGGTGGCCGGGGCGACGGTTGCGGTCGGGGTGGCCGGGGTGGCCGGGCTGTTGATATCCGCCGTCGGCCAAAAGAGCGAAACGCTGTCCTCGCGATCTTCTTCCTTTACAAGCAGGCGCGTCGTTTCCCAGGAACCGGCCTCGATCTCTGCGGCGCGTTCTCCGGAAAATCCGGCTTCCGGCGCGTCGTACAAATGCAGATATGCCGGAGTTTCTTCTTTTTTCCTGCCCGGAAGAGGGATTCCCTCAAAGTATTCGTCCACGGCAGCGCGCACCTCGGGCAAAAGCCCTTCGCTCGACAGACGGGCGCGTACCCCATAAGCGGCGCGCAGACGGTTTTCCGCATATTTAACTGCCAAAGTCACCTGGCGGCGGTACGCGGGAGAATGACGTTGGGAGATATATTCCACGGTCAGTTCGGCACGGACATTATGCGAACAGAGCGAACCCGAAAATGCCTTTTTGGTGAGAGATTCCGGCCTGTCGCCCAGCGAGAGAACCCCCGCTCCCGATAACGCGGAAAAAGCACGATCCATGGCGCCGGTAATATGTCGGGCAAACGCCACGCGATTCTTTGGTGTGATGGCACGGCTGTTTTCGTAATGATATTCCGAAGAGAGCGCCAGCAGGCGGCTGACCCCCTCCGGCGTACGTTCAACAGCAGAACCGAAATAGAATTCCCGGAACCCGCTGCTGTCGGCTACCGCGGAAAGGCAACCGGCGGAAAGGTCGCGCGGGCAGGGCAATTCATGAAGCAGGCAGTAATCGGCCAGCCACGCGACCATATATCGGTCGATTCCCTGAAGAGTGGTGCGGTAGGCATCCCACAGGCGGCACAAGAGTCCGACTCCCTCTTTCGGAGGAATGCGTTCCGGCAGGTTGATGATCTCGTAAACAAGCAGGAAAAAATATCCTTTATCCGTCTTCGGGTACTCGCCGCGACGGACAGCCGCCCGGAAGTGAAAGTAATACCCGGCCTGCTCCGGCGAAAGTTGCGCGTATTGCGGCGTAAAGGAGAAAAACGGCGTGTATGATGCCGGTGGGGCGGGAACGTCAAACAGCCGGATTGCATCCCGCCGGAACTGTTCGTAAAAGCTGAAACCGCCCAAAATCCGGCGGACCCGTACCGAGAGGATCAGCGGATTGTCGGCAGGGGTATAAACACGCACCGCTTCGCTCTCCCCTGCCATTGTCGGGCGGGAACTGAATCGCCGCGCGTTCTCTTGTGCCGCGGCTGTTTCGCTTGCCGGAGAAAAGGCGGCCGCTCCCTCGGCGGAATGTTCGGAAGGGGCGGGCGGAGCGCTGACTTCGGTCATTCGCGGGCCGGCGGAAAAACGACCGAGGCGGCCTTCCGCCTTCGGAACCAATTTCCCGATATCCCAAAAATCGTCGCGTTCCATTGCGGCGTCCTCCTCCGTCCGGTTCTGCCAGCCGCCTCTATGGGTTGCTGTTATCATATTATTGTACCATTCTCCGTCTTTCCTGTCAATTGATTTCCCGTTTTTTGTTAAAAAACTTGATTTTGATATAATTTTGAGGGTTTTCCGCTCTGTTTTCACGGGCGCAGGGATTTGACGGCCGTAATCCTCCGGCGGTGCATGGTGATTCGGAGGTCCGGCAAAGACGACGACAGGAAAGAAAGATAAAACATCAAAAAAAGGAACCGTATCAACGGCTCCGCAGATTATATGTCAAATTACCGGTTCAGACAGGGGTCACCACACAGGCTTCGCGGCCGAGAGCGCGGGCGGCCCGGCAGGCGGCTACGCGGCCGGAAAAAAGGGCAAAAACCGTAGGGCCACTCCCGCTCAGGCGGGCGGTCAGCGCACCGTAAGCCTGTAAAAGTTCCAATGCAACGGCGGCGGAACGACAGGCAGGCAGAACCGTTTTTTCAAACAGATTGAAAGATTTGGCGGCCATGGCAGACAGCTCTCCGTTCTCCAATGCCGCAAGAAACTCTTCGGATGACGCATGCTCTTCCCCTCCCGGGAACCCGGCATACGCCTGATCCAGCGCGTTATATGCGGCGGCCGTGCTGACAGAAACGCGCGGTGTATATAAAACGGCAAAAAACCGCGGCGGCGACGGCAAAGGTCGCACGATTTCCCCGCGCCCTGTACAAAGCGCGGTTCCGCCGACGAGGCAAAAAGGAACATCGGAGCCGAGCAATGCGCCGAGAGTGAGAAGGCGTTCTGCCGAGAGGGGCATCCCGGCCGCACGGTTCAGTCCTCGCAGGACAGCGGCGGCATCACTGCTTCCGCCCGCCAGCCCGGCAGCAACGGGGATTCTTTTTTTCAAAACGATCCGGATGTGCATCGGAATGCCGGTTTCGCGACAAAAGAGTTCCGCCGCACGACAGGCAAGGTTTTCCCTACCTTCCGGAACGCGAAAACGCCCCCGACACGTGAGTGTGACCGAAAAATCCGCCGCCGGGCGCACGGAGATTTGCAATCGATCGCAAAGGCTGACGCACTGCATGACCGACAAAATCCGGTGATATCCTTCCGGCAAACGGCCGGTTACGTCTAAATACAAATTGATTTTGGCATTGGCCGATTCTCTCACACGCATAGCTCTTTCCCCGTTCTGTCCGAATTCTGTCTTGATTTTATCATACGCCGTGAAAAAAAGCAAGTCGGACGCTTCTTTTTTCTGCCGCCCCACGTTTTGTATCAGGCAAAAGAATATATAAGTTTTTTCGGGAAAACACTTGACAAGTTCTCTGGTATCCGATATAATTTAACTTGGTTTGGATTGCAATGCGCAATCTTCTCCTTGTCACTCCGGTGACCGATAAAGACCATAAGGAGGTGTATTCTGATGGAGAAAAGAATTGGTTCGTACGAAACTCTTTTTGTTGTCAACGCCGCGCTCCCCGAAGAGGAAATCAAAGCGCTTGTTGATAAGTTCACGTCTCTTGTAAACGCGAACGCAACGATGGAGTCCGTGGACGAATGGGGCAAGCGCCGTCTTGCGTACCCCATTAACGATCTGACCGAAGGTTATTTCGTTTTGATGTCCTATCGCAGTGCGTCTGATTTTCCCGCGGAAGTGGAACGTGTGCTGAGAATTACCGATGGTATCCTGCGCTCGATGACCACTGTTGCCGTGCCGAAAAAAGCGACTGCAAAAGAAGAGAATCAGCCTGAAGAAACCGCTGTGGCGGAACCGACGGCTGAATAACTGTAAGGAGGCTATTGCATGGCGAGTTTTAACAAAGTCATTCTGATCGGTAACTTCACCGCCGACCCTGAACTCCGGCAGACACCTTCCGGTATTTCCGTTTGCCGTTTCACTCTGGCGGTCAACCGTCGTTATTCGCGTTCTGCAAACGCGGAAGGGCAAAGCGGCACTGCCCAGCAGACTGCTGATTTCATCACGGTCGTTGCCTGGCGGCAGAGTGCGGATTTCATTGCCCGGTATTTTAAGAAGGGTCGCCCGATTCTGGTTTGCGGACAGCTCCAGTCTCGGACCTGGACCGATCAGCAGGGAACCAAACATTATTCTACCGAAGTGGTAGCAGACGAGGTTTCTTTTGTGGAATCCAAAAGCGACGCGGCCGGCGCAGGAACTGCGGGCGGGAACAATACCCAGTATACGCCCGACGCGTACGGTGCCCCGGCTTACAGCAATGCGGACACTGCCGCGAACTTTGAGGAACTTCCCGCTGACGACAGCCTTCCCTTCTGATTGTATTTTCCGAAACGGCTGTACAACGGCTCAAAATACAGCCTGCTGAAATCGAGCCAGAAAGGTTTGGAGCTTTTCTATGGAAAGAACGAACGATGCACCGCATCCCTTCCGCCCCAATATGCGTCGGAAGAAGAAGGTTTGCGCCTTCTGCACCGAAAAAGTGGAAGTGATCGATTATAAGGATGTTGCCAGACTCCGCAAGTATATTTCGGAGCGCGCCAAAATCCTGCCCCGCCGCATGTCCGGCACCTGCGCGAAGCATCAGCGTGAACTGACCACCGCTATCAAGCGTGCGCGTCAGGCTTCGCTTCTCCCCTACGTTTCCGACTGAACGGGATTCGGGGAACTGCGTCAACAGCATTTTCACAGTTCCCGGTGAATAATAAAAACAGAGGTAAACCATGTGTTGCCTCTGTTTTATTTTATAAGGCCGTCCGCCGTTCGGAACAGAATCTTCCGGCCGTTTGGAACAGAATCTTCCGGGCGAGGGGGCGGCGGCCGGCGGGTGGAAAAGAAAGGCAGGCGGCGAAAGGGCAAGGTCAGGCGCGGCCGTACAAGTGATTGAGGGTCAGAAACCGGCCGAAATCCGCCATGTCCAGTTGGCCGTCGGTCATGCGATACGCCCAGTTCCCCTCTGCAACGCCGGGTGTGTTGATCCGGGTATCTGCGCCGAAGCCGAAAATATCCTGTATCGGCAATATGGCCAGTCCGGCGTGGGAAGCGAGCAAAGTACGCAAAACGGCCGGAGAAGATTCCACCCAGTTCTCTTCCGACGCACCGCAATAGCGCATAAGCCAGCGCCGCTCTCCGGCGGGCATTTCAAAAAGATAACCAAGTAAAGTATTGTTGTCATGCGTTCCGGTATAGGCCACACAGTTCTCGGGATAATTATGCGGAAGATGCGGACTGTGCGCGTCTCCCAGAAACCCGAATTGCAAAACCCGCATAGCGGGAAAACCGCTTTTCCTGACCAGTTCCTCCACGGCCGGGGTGATTTCCCCGAGGTCTTCGGCAATGACGAGCGCACGGGATGTCAAATCGGAAATTGCACGCAGAAAACTGTTCCCGGGACCGCGTACCCACTTTCCTTCCCGAGCGGTGGCTGCCGACGCGGCAATCCGGAAGTAGGACTCAAAACCGCGAAAATGGTCGAGCCGCATGCCGTCAAACAGTTCAAGCGCCCAAGAAAGGCGGGCGCGGAAGAATGCATAACCGTTCCGGCGGGCGTGGGGCCAGTTATACAGCGGGTTCCCCCACACCTGCCCTTCCGCTGAAAAATAATCAGGCGGAACCCCGGCGATAAAGCGGGCGCGACCGTCCGCCCCCAGAAGGAACTCTTCCCGGTGAAAGCAAACGTCGCTACTCTGCTCCGCCACGTAAATCGGAATGTCGCCGATGATTCCGATGCCGCGCTCCCGGGCATAAGCCCGCACGGCCTGCCACTGGCGATAGGCTTCATATTGCGTAAAGGCCCACCCGAAAACGATCTCTTCATCCGGGTCCGGGTTGCAAAATTCCTGCCAGTCTTTTCCGGCGTTCTGTTCTTTGAGCGCCATGAACCGGCAAAACTCCGCCGTCTGCGGATGTGCGGCAAGGAACGCATGAACAGGAGCGGGGTCCCCGAGCCTGGCGGCCGCGCGAAAAAGAAGAGGCATGCGCTCTGCGCGCAAGCGGTCATATTCGCAGAGATACGGGTATTTCTCCTGCGCAGCGATCAACTCTTCCTCCGTGATCAGCCCATCGGAAAAAAGCGTGGGCAAATCGATGAACCATGGATTCAGGCTGAAAGCCGAGGGCGATTTATAGGGAGAATTCCACTCGTCGCAAACGCCAAGCGGCAGAACCTGCCACCAGGAAAATCCCCCCTCGGCGAGCCGGTCGATAAACCGAAAAGCGGGAGCACCGAACGAACCGATTGAATACGCTCCCGGGAGCGAAAAAACCGGGCAAAGGACACCGGAACTTCTTTTCATGGTCGTTTCCTTTCGATAAAAAACTGTGAGAGCGTGCAAACGCCGCGGCAAGAAAAAACGCACAGCGGGTCAACTGTGCGTTTTGAAAATCAAGCCATTTTGTTGAGTTTCAGGGTGAAACTGCTCTTCTTGTGCGCCGCGTTGTTCCGATGAAGAATCCCATGAGCAACTGCCTGGTCAATCTTTTTGACGGCGGCCTTGTATGCTGCAGCGGCCAGTTCCTGGTCACCGCTTGCCAGGGCGGCATCATACTTCTTGATGATGGTGCGCATCTGCGTTTTGAAGATCTGATTGCGAAGGGTCTTCGCCTGTATGACCTTCACGCGCTTTTTGGCAGATTTGATATTCGGCACGAAACTATCCTCCAAATTATTTTTTGCTCGCTGACTGCATTATCACCTGAGAGGGTATGAAAAAGCATTCACCTACACACGTTTATATATTTTACCATGTTCTTTCTCAAATATCAAGGGTTTTGTGAAAATTTTTTATTTTTATTTTGTAGTGTTACAATTGATGTGAGACTAAAAGCGGAGAAAGCATAGAAAAAGTGGCTGAGTTCTGATAGAATCGCTTAAACACCAAACAAATCTTCCAGAAAGGCTCAATCACTTCATGAAAGATTATAGCACGACGAAACGGAAAGGTCCACACCTAATTAAAAAAAACACGATTTGTGAAAAATTTTTATTTTTTCTTGACAAGCAGAAGAAAACGTGCTATACTTGTAAAGTAAAACGGTTTACAGGAGTGAATCGCTTTGTTTGAAAAAAATCTGACGATCGAAATTCTGCTCGACTTTTACGGCGATGTGCTGGAAGAACGGCCCCGCAAAATTCTTGCCGCTTATTACGGAGAGGATTTTTCGCTTTCCGAGATTGCGGCCGAGGTCGGCATTTCCCGGCAGGGAGTACGGCACATTCTGAAAAAAGGGGAAGAGCAGTTGTTTTTTATGGAGGAACGCCTGGGGCTTGCCCGGCGTTACCGCGAAACGGCCGAAGCGGCCGAACGGCTTTCGTCTCTGGCCGCGCCGTTTCTTGCCGATGAGGACGGGCGGGTGCGCGCGCTGGCAGAGGAAGCAACGGCGCTTTCCGCCCTGCTCGGGAAATAAACCGTAAGGAGTGAGCATTTTGTTCCAGGGTCTTACCGAAAAATTATCCGCCGCGCTGAAAAAGTTCCGCAACAAGGGAAAACTGACTGCCGCTGATGTCAAAGAGGGGATGCGCGAAGTCAAGTTGGCGCTTCTTGAAGCGGATGTGAACTTCAAAGTCGTGCGCGAATTTGTAACATCCGTGACCGACCGCGCCGTGGGGGAGACGGTCCTGGAAAGCCTGCTCCCCGCCCAGCAGATCATCAAAATCGTCAACGAAGAGTTGATCCGCCTGATGGGTTCCGAATCGCCGAAGATCGAAATTGCATCTGCCCCTCCGACGATTTTAATGATGTGCGGCCTGCAAGGAGCCGGCAAGACTACCCACTGCGGGAAATTGGCTTTCTATTACAAAAAGAAGGGGAAAACCCCCCTGCTCGTCGCCTGTGATGTGTACCGCCCCGCCGCCATCGACCAGCTGAAAATTGTAGGGGAGCAGGTCGGAGTTCCCGTCTTTTCGCTCGGGACCGACGCAAACCCCGTCAAGATTGCAAAAAGCGGCGTGGAATATGCCAAAAAACACGGGTATGACATGGTCTTTATCGATACGGCCGGCCGCCTGCAGATCGATGACGACATGATGCGGGAACTTGAAGAAATCAAAAAAGCGGTGGCCCCGCACGAAATTTTGCTCGTTGTGGATTCCATGACCGGGCAGAACGCCGTCAACGTAGCCGAAACCTTCCATGAACGACTCGACATTACTGGCGTATTGATGACCAAGATGGACGGCGATACGCGCGGTGGCGCGGCGCTTTCCGTCAAATATATCACCGGAAAACCCATCAAATTCATCGGTATCGGCGAAGGGATGGACGCCCTGGAGCCATTCCACCCCGACCGCATGGCCTCCCGTATCCTCGGGATGGGAGACGTGCTGACGCTGATTGAAAAGGCCGAAGCCGCCTTTGACGAAAAGACTGCGGCGGAGATGGAACGGAAAATGCGCGAAGCCGCTTTCACACTGGATGATTTTCTCGTCCAGCTCCGGCAGCTCCGCAAAATGGGCAATCTCAACCAACTGATCGGGATGCTCCCCGGCGTCAAGCCCGGTGCGGCGGAAAATCTGAATGTGGACGAAAAGCAGCTTGCCCGGATCGAGGCCATTGTCCTGTCCATGACACCGACCGAACGAATCTATCCGAGCGAAACGCTTAACGGCTCCCGCCGCCGCCGGATTGCGGCAGGAAGCGGCACCTCTGTCGAGGATGTCAACCGGCTTATGAAACAGTTTGAACAAATGAAAAAAATGATGAAGCAGTTCTCTTCTCCCGGCAAAATGAGAGGGCTCTTCGGTGGGAAAATGAAAATTCCGTACTGATCGGATTTTTATAAAACAAACATTTCAATTTTCGGAGGAAAGAAAAATGGTTAAAATCAGACTGAGAAGAATGGGTGCGAAAAAGGCTCCCTTCTATCGCGTAGTAGTGGCGGATGAACGTTCCCCCCGCGACGGCCGTTTCATTGAAGAGATCGGTTACTACAACCCGATGACCACCCCGGCCGAGATCCGCATCGACACGGAACGCGCCGCGAAGTGGATCGCCAACGGCGCACAGCCGACCGACACGGTCAAGTCTCTGCTCAAAAAGATCTCCGCCCAGTAATCGAGGTCCGGCATATGGATTTTACACGCATCCTGACTGATATCGCACGGGCCATTGTCGATTCGCCCGATGAGGTCTCCGTCACCGAAACGGTGGAGGGAGACGAAATCACGCTTGTGCTTTCGGTTGCGGAGGATGACACCGGTATGGTCATTGGTCATCACGGCAAAATCGCCAAAGCGATCCGTTGTGTCATGAAAGCCGCCGCCAATACCTGCGGAAAACGCGTGAACGTTGAGATCAAATAAAGAAAACGGCCTTTGTGCCGTTTTTTCTTTATGGCCGGTGTGAAATCCCCGGGGTTCTGGTTTGAAATCCCCGGGGTTCTGGTTTGAAATCCCCGGGGTTCTGGTTTGAAATCCCCGGGTTCGGTTTCGGGCCCTGTCTTCCCTATTGACCGGCGCTCGCGCGAAAGAGGGTATCGGAAAGTGTGATAAATTCCGCCGTGGACAGGCATTCTCCCCGGACCGTGGGGGAATATCCGAGGCCGGTCACCAGTTCGGTCAATATGGCTCTCGGCAAAGAAGGAAAGCCGGCAGACAGTGCGTTTACCAATGTTTTCCTGCGCTGTCCGAATGCGGCCTTCACCGCCCGGAAGAAAAAGTCTTCCGAAAGCGGGGAGAAACGTTTCTCTTCGTATAAAGAAAGCCGGACAACAGCGGAATCGACTTTCGGCGCGGGCAGAAAACACCCGGCCGGAACCCGAAAGAGGCGCTCTATCGTTCCGTAATATCCCAGTACGGCGGTAATCGCACCGTAAGCCGCACTGCCGGGGGGCGCAATCAGGCGATCGGCGACCTCGTCCTGAATCATTACGGTGATACTGCGAAAGGAAACGCCGCAGGAAAGCAGACGCATCAGAATCGGCGTTGTGATGTAATAAGGGAGATTGGCGCAAACATAGATCGACAGTCCGCCTGCATATTCCGAAAGAAATGCGGAAAGATCGAGTTGCATGACATCGGCGAGGGCGATCGTGACATTCGGCTTGTCCGAAAGCGTCCGGGAGAGGACGGGGATCAGCCCTGCGTCGATCTCCACCGCCAATACGCGGCGGTAACGGTCTGCCAGTTCACGCGTCAACGTGCCGGCCCCGGGGCCGATCTCCAATACGCAGGCCTCTTCGCGATCCGCAGCGGAATCGGCAATGCGGGCAACGGCCGCCGGATTCACAAGAAAGTTCTGCCCGTACTCTTTCCGAAAAGCAATGCCGGCTTCTTCCATCAGTCTCCGGATAACCGAAGGACTTGTCAGTTCAAGGGAAAAGGGCAACGGCGAACCGCAGGTGCCGGGCGTAAATATCTCGGGTCTTTCTGCCATCAGAGCAGACGGACGCCCGCCGCGGCGCAGGTGCGCACAGTTTCATCGTCCCATACGCTGGCCTGTACTTCTCCGATGTGAGCGCACTGCATCATCAGCATGCAAAGACGGGACTGCCCGATACCGCCACCGATAGTCAGCGGAAGTTCTCCGGCCAAAAGCATACGATGGAACGGGTACGCCCGGCGTTCGTCATGCCCCGAAACGCGCAACTGGCGGTCGAGCGCCGCTTCGTCCACGCGGATACCCATCGAGGAAATCTCCAGCGCACGGCCGAGCGTTTCATCCCAAAAGAAAATGTCGCCGTTCAAGGACCAGTCGTCGTAATCCGGAGCGCGCCCGTCATGCGGCTTTCCCGAACGGAGCGCGCCGCCGATCTGCATGATGAATGCCGTGCCATGCTCCGAAAGATAGCGTTCTTCCCGCGCGGACGGCGCAAGGGAGGGGTAAAGATCTTCAAGCTCCTGCGTGGTGATAAAGGAAACCTTATCGCACGGCGTGAAACCGAGCTGCGGAAATGCGGCGCGCACACGCTCATTGGTGTCACAGATTGCGTTCACAATCGAGACAACGGCGGATTTGAGATATTCGACCGTGCGGGTCTCCCGGGTGATGATTTTTTCCCAATCCCATTGATCGACATAAACCGAATGCGCATTATCGAGCGATTCATCCCGCCGGATGGCGTTCATATCAGTATAAAGCCCCTCCCCGACCGTAAAACCGTAGTTTTTCAGGGCAAGGCGTTTCCATTTGGCCAGCGAATGAACGACCTCGGCTTCTCTCCCGACGGCAGGAATATCAAAAGAGACCGGACGTTCGTACCCGTTCAGATTATCGTTTAGCCCCGAATCGCGCGTGACAAAAAGCGGCGCGGAGACCCGCTTGAGGTTCAGTGCCTGCGAAAACTCACGCTGAAAAGTCTTTTTAATGAGAGAAATGGCCAGTTGCGTCTGATAAGCGTCAAGGCGCGGCCGATAACCGGCCGGAATCGTGCAGGTGTTCATATGTTTCCTTTCGCTCCGGATGTATAGTTTTGTTTGCATCCGGTATTTTTTCTCCTATACGTAACGGAAAAATGCCCCTTGGGGCATTTCCTTCAGAAGTCGCAGTTGCCGGGGGTGCGATAATAAGGGATCACATCCCGGATATTATCCATTCCGGTCACATAGATAATCAGCCGCTCAAAACCCATACCGAAACCGGAGTGTGTACAACCGCCGTATTTCCGCAGATTGCAGTACCAATACAGGCTCTCCGGGGAAATGCCGAGCTCCTTCATCCTGGAAAGGAGCAGATCATAACGGGTCTCGCGTTGGGAGCCGCCCATCAATTCGCCGGCATCGGGAACCAGCAGGTCAACGGCGGCCACGGTTTCTTTGTCATCGTTCTGATACATATAAAAAGCCTTGAAATCCTTCGGCCAGTTATAGACAAAAACCGGCGCGCCGAATTTCTTATCGGTCAAATATTTTTCATGTTCTTTCGCCAGATCGCTGTCGTAGTCGGGCTTGAATGTGAAATGCTCGGTCTTGTCGGCTTCTTTGAGAATGGTGACGGCATCATGGAAAGAAACGCGCGCAATCTCGGAGGAAATCAGTTTTTGCATGCGCTCACGAAGCGGAAGATTGTTGTACTGCTCCAAGAAAGCCAGCTCGCTGTCACACCGGGCAAGAATCGTGCCGAGAATCGTTTTCAAAAAATCCTCTTCCAGGTCCATCAGACCGAAAAGGTCGATAAAGGCCACTTCCGGCTCGATCATCCAGAATTCCGACGCATGGGTGCGGGTGTTGGAGTTTTCCGCGCGGAAGGTCGGCCCGAAGGTATAGATTTTACTGAACGCCATGGCAAAGGTCTCGCCCTCCAATTGTCCGGTCACGGCCAGCGAAGTATGGCGGCCGAAGAAATCATCGGCATAATCGACCTTTTCACCCTTGCTCGGGTCAAAAGTCGTCACGGTGAAGGTGTTGCCCGCCCCCTCGGCATCATTGGCGGTAAAAAGCGGCGTATGCACATACACATACCCACGCGACTGAAAATACTCATGGATTGCCATCGCCGCCACGCTCCGGACGCGGAAGACAGCCTGAAAAAGCCGGGTGCGAGGGCGGAGATAGGCATTTTCCCGCAAGAATTCCAGGGAATGGCGTTTCGGTTGCAGGGGGTAATCTTCCGCGCATTCACCAGTCACCCGCAAGGCAGACAGTTCAATCTCAATCGTATTGTTGCGCTCATTGGGAACGACCGTGCCGGTAATCTCCACACAGGAGCCGATCTTCAAAGCACTCAGCGCCGCTGCCATTTCTGCGGAAATCTTGTCGGTCGTATAGGTAAGTTGCAGCAGGTCAAAGGCCGTGCCGTCATAGAAATCCAGAAAGCCCATTTTCTTTTGATTTCTGTGATTGCGGATCCACCCGTGCAGGGTCACTTCTTTCCCGAGAAATTCTTCTTTCCGCGCAAACAGTTCCCGTATATCCATGCATGCCTCCGTCCCGGGCGCAGATACGCCCCGGTCGCCCCGAACAGGGCGCACCGCATTAATAATATGATTCCATAACATCATAACACTTTCCCCGGTTCTTGTCAAGAGAAAGCAGAGAAATACGGGCGGTTTTTACGCAAAAGAACGAGAGCCGCGGCAACAAACGGTACGGAAGCGGCGCGCCCCTGCCCTGCCCCGTTTCTCCCGTTCCGGAACGAATCCCGGAAAAGGGTTCCCGGCCGGCGGGCGGGGCATATACTGAAAATGCGTACTCCCGCCGTATATCCGGGCTCTGTCACCGAAACCGCTCTCGCGGCGGCCGGCCGGCATATGGCGAGAACGCAGAAAGGAGCTGAAACGCGTGATAAACGAAACAATACGCATAGGCTCCGACACCTATGCGCAAAAAGCGCGGAAAACTCTCGCCGCGAACGGAATTCCGTCTCGGGTGGTGAAGGTCGAATCGGCACGGGGGGATAAGGGGTGCGTCTTCGGCGTTCAGATTCCGGGAGATCGCCTGGCTGCGGCGTTGGATCTTCTTCGCGCCGCCGGGATTCCCGTCACCTTCGGAAAGGATCACCGATGATCTATTTTGACAACGCCGCCACCTCTTATCCGAAGCCCGGAACGGTCCTGCCGGCCGTGGAGCATGCCATCCGCCGTTGCGGCGGAAATCCCGGCCGGGGGGCGCATCCGCTTGCCGCCGCCGCGGCAGAAGAAGTATATGCCTGCCGGGAGGAAGTCGCCGGGCTTTTCGGAACCGACGCGCCCGAAAATGTCGTATTCTGTCAGAACGCGACCGCCGCTTTGAATCTCGCCATCAAGACCCGCGTCCGGCCGGGTATGCACGTTCTTCTCAGCGACCGGGAGCATAATGCCGTTTTCCGGCCGCTCTACCGGTTGGCTTCGGAAGGGATCTGCACCTATTCTTTCTTCCGGACGGACGGGGATATTCTGAACGGAATCCGAGCCGCTCTCCGGAAAGAGACCCGCATGCTCGTCTGCGCGCAGGTCTCCAATGTCACAGGCAAAACCCTCCCTGTCAAAGAGATAGGAGCGCTTTGCGGCAAAATGGGAATCTATTTTATTATCGACGCCGCTCAGAGCGCCGGGCATATGCCTGTTGACCTCGGAGAGATCGCGTGCGACGCGTTTTGCGCGCCGGGTCACAAGGGGCTTTTCGGAATCCCGGGTTCCGGGTTCTGTATCTTCCGCGACGGCACCGGGCTTTCGACCTATGCCGAAGGCGGCAGCGGGGTGGAATCTCTCTCTCCGGAAATGCCGGCGCGTCTCCCGGAACGCTATGAAGCCGGCACGGTGGCCGTACCGGCCATCGCCTCGCTTGCCGCCGGAATCCGGGAGGTAAAACGCTACGGACCCGCGGCCATTGAAGAAAGAGAGACCGAACTCAAAACCGCGCTGGCCGAAGCGCTCTCCCTGATCCCCGGCATCCGACTCCGCGAACCCGAAAATCCGGGCGGCGTGCTTTCTTTCACGCATGAACGCGTTCCCCCGGAAACAATCGGCGCGTCACTTGCCGAAGAAAATATCTGCGTGCGTTGCGGATTTCATTGTGCGCCGCTTGCCCACCGTGCCATCGGAACCGAAGAGCAAGGAACCGTCCGCGCAAGCCTCGGCATTTTCAACACACACCGCGAAGTCGGGCGCTTCGCCGAAACGCTCTCGCGCATTCTCCGCGGACGTTGACCGACTGCATTGGCCTTATCGACTGCACTGACTTTGCCGACTGCACTGACTTTGCCGACTGCACTGACTTTGCCGACTGCACTGACATGGCTGACTGCGCCGACCTCGCCGGCTCTCAGAGATTATACCGCTTTTTATTCCCTCGCGCTCCGCACGTCAAAACGTGCGGAGTTTTTGTAAATATAACTTTACATTTCGTGAAATTTTCGCCTATCTGTGTGTTTTAAGTGCTGAAAAAACACCCCCGGAGCCGCCAAAACCGCGTCCGCTGAATCACCGGAGACGCACCCGCCGAACCACCGAAGACGCGCCCCCGGAGCCGCCAAAAACGCACCCGCCGAATCACCGGAATCTTTTTCCGGATAAAAAAGTCTCCCGGGCGGGAGACTTTCTGCCTTTCAAAACCATCGGTTGCCGCTTTTCGCATGCAGAAAAAACGACATTCTCAGCAGAGAAAAATCCGTGTTCCGCGGCGCAGGGAAAAAACCTCTGCGCTCTCGGCCGGGAGTGTGAAAGAAACGGCCGCGGACTGTTTTCCGGAGGGTTTCTGCGCCGGTTTTTTCCCGGACGACTGAGCTTGGGCGGCAAGAAGCGCGCGTCCCGGCCGCGAAAAGACGATCTCTTTGGCAGAGGCAGAACGGTTCAGCACCGTCAAAAGAACGCGCCGACTGTCATAGCGGGAAAAAATCAACGCCTCTTTGTCAAGGTGCAGAAGGCGAAACTTCGCATCACGATAAAGCGGGTCCTGCCGCAGAAAAGCCACCCGGCGATAATGCGCCAGCAGGGTTTTGTCCTGGCGATGCCATGGGTAGGGGCGGCGGTTGAACGGGTCGCTGTATCCCTCCATCCCCGCTTCGTCCCCGTAATAGATTGCAGGTACGCCCGGAAGAGTGGCAAGCGCCGTCCAGGCCATGCAAAGAAGTCGGAGGCCATGCGCGCGTTCTTCGCGGCTCAGGCGGAGAGAGGCCAGTTCGTCATTGCTCTTTCCTTCCGGGAGGGGGCCGGCAAGCGCCGTCAAGGCGCGTGATGTGTCGTGCGTTCCCAAAAGGTTCATGGCAAGATCGGCCGCCGGTTTCGGCATATTGGGCAGCACTTCGTTCAGCGCGTAAGAAAGCGCGGAGGTGTCCCCGTTCCGCAGATAGGAAAGAATCCCCGTGCGGAGCGGATAATTCATCACACCGTCCAATTCCCGGCCGAGATAATAGTGTTTTCTCTGACCGTAAGCGGTCTTATTGGAAGCGTCTTCCCATACTTCGCCGTACAAAACACTGTCGTTCTGTTTTTCGCACAGGCGGGTTTTGATATCGGCAATAAAACCGTCCGAGAGTTCGTCCGCCACATCCAGCCGCATGCCGGCAATCCCGGCTTCCGCCCAATGTGCGATCACCCCGTCTTCTCCGACAAAATACCGGCGGCAGGAAGGGCTTTCATCCGGGTGGATGCGCGGCAAAATGGGAATATTCCACCAGCAGGCATATTGATCGGGAAAATGTCTGAACCGGTACCAATCATAATAAGGAGAGTCTTCGGACTGATACGCGCCGATCGATGGGTAGCGGCCGTTTTTGTTGAAGTACAGACTGTCTGCTCCCGTATGATTGAATACGCCGTCCAGTATCACGCGGATACCGTGCCGGGCAGCCTCGCGAAGGAGCCGGGTAAAGGCCTCTTCCCCGCCGAACATCGGATCAATATGCAAGTAATCACCGGTGTCGTATTTGTGGTTGGAGTAAGCCGTGAAGACCGGAGAAAGATACAGACAGCGCACGCCGAGAGTACGCAGGTAGGGCAATTTTTCGCATATCCCGTAAAGCGTACCGCCGAAAAATTCGTTGTTTTGCAGAAAGGCCCCGGGGTACGCCGGGTATTCGGGCGTACCGTTCTCCCAATCCGGATTCAGAACGGCATCTTCCCGCACGGGAACCGGATGGCGGCCGCGGGCAAACCGATCCACGAAAATATGATAAATCGTTCCGCCGAGCAACCAGCCGGGCGTTTTATGTGCCGGGGCGTATACCGTGAACTGATATGCCCGGCCGCCTTCGCCGGGAATCAGACGCATGCCGCGCCCGCATGCATCCCGGTCGCTGTAAAAACGCCCGCTCGGGGTGTCAACCGTCACGCCGAAGAAATAAAGCCCCGGGGTATCCTCCCGTAAAGAAAGCGAAAAAACATCATACTCCCCGTCTATGCGTTCAAAACGCAGGGGCAACCGCCGGGGGCGGCGACCGTCGGCCGCATAGGTAAGGAAAGCCGCCCCGGTTCCCATGCGGCGCGGCAGAAACGTTTCTATTCTGATACGTTCCCCGGCGGGGGCAGCATTCTCAAAAAGTGGACGCCCCCGGCGAAAAAGTTCGATTTTTCCCGGGCGGGCCAGCAAAGCCTCCCGCCCTATTGCAAGTTCGGAAAACAAGATTACCTCCCGATAGGCTTGATATGCCAGATATTATCCGCATAGGTGCGGATGCTGTTGTCTGCGGCGAAACGGCCGCTGCGGGCTATATTGACAAGCGAACGGCGCGCCCACTCCCGGGAATCGCCGTAGTCTTCCAGCGCGCAATCGTATTTATACCGATAGGAATCAAAGTCAGCAAGACAGAGATACGGGTCGGAGACAGAGCCGCCGCTGTTAATGAGATACTCGGCAATATGCGAAAAGCTCTGGCCGCCGAGATTTCCGTTCAGGCGGTCAACAGCGGCGCGCAGGCGGTCGGAATTCCGGTAATACTCGCGGGAATCGTACCCGTTACGCCAGACTTCCTCCACTTCATAGGTGTTGAGACCGAAGACATACATGTTCCGCTCGCCGACAGCGTCGAGAATTTCCACATTGGCTCCGTCCAACGTGCCGAGCGTCAGGGCACCGTTCATCATCAATTTCATGCAACCGGTTCCGCTGGCCTCCTTCCCGGCAAGCGAAATCTGCTCACTGATATCGGCGGACGGGATCAGCGCTTCCGCGACCGTGACATTGTAATCCTCGGCAAAAACAACGCGCAGACGATCGCGGGAGACGGGATTGCTCTCCAGTTCTCTCCCGAGATGCCAGATAAGATTGATAAGCTGCTTGGCCATATAATATCCGGGGGCCGCTTTGGCACCGAAAATAAAGGTCTGCGGGCGGATGTCGGCATGCGGATCGGAACAGAGTTCATTGTACAGAGAGAGAATTTTCAAAACATTCAGTAATTGCCGCTTATATTCATGCATCCGCTTGATCTGTACATCAAAGACCGAATCGGGGTCAAGCGGCGCGACATTGCTCCGGCCGGTAATAAAATCGGAAAAACGCTGTTTATTCGTCCGCTTGATTTCGGCCAGTTTGGTAAGAACGCTGTTGTCGTCCGCGAAATTTTCAAATTCGCGCAAATCGGAAGGCGACTTGCGGTACGACGAACCGATGGTGTTATCCAGCAAGCGGGAAAGCCCGGGGTTGGAATAGGTCAGCCAGCGCCGATGGACCACTCCGTTTGTCACGTTGGTAAATTTCCAGGGGGTCATTTTGTAAAAATCGTGAAATACGGTTTTTTTCAAAATTTCGCTGTGCAGTTCCGAAACGCCGTTGACGGTGTGCGAAGCAACCACGCAGAGATTGGCCATGCGCACCTGCCCATATCCGACAATCGCCATGCGGGAAATGCGATCCCAGTCGCCGGGATAGAGATTCCACAGATCAGCGCAGAAACGGCGGTTGATTTCAGTGACGATGGCATAGATCCGAGGAAGTTTCATGCGGAAAAGGTCGATCCGCCAGCATTCCAGCGCCTCGGGAAGAACCGTATGGTTGGTATAGGTGACGGTCCGGGTCACGACTTCCCATGCATTTTCCCATGAATACGAATAGGTATCCATCAGAATCCGCATGAGTTCGGGAATGCAGAGCGCCGGATGGGTGTCATTGATATGAATGGCTATCTTGTCTGCCAGCCCGCGTAAAGAACCGTTTGCGGCAAAGTAATCGCTGATAATGCTCTGGAGTGAAGCGGAGACTAAAAAATACTGTTGCGTCAGGCGAAGGAGTTTCCCTTCGTCGTGGTTATCCGGCGGATAAAGTTGTCTCGTAATCTCTTCGGCCTTTCCGGAATCCTCCAGTGCCTTGACATATTCCGATTGACTGGTTCCGTATACATCGGTCGGGGTGTGCGCTCCGCGGGAACGCCAGAGACGGATGGTATTGGTGGCATCGGTTCCGGGGCCGACAACCATGACATCGTAGGGAACGGCGCGCACCTCGTCGAATTCCGTGTGAAGGATGCGCAACTCCCCGTTCTCCCACTTTTCTTCAATCTGCCCGCCGAAGCGAACGGTAACGCTTTTTTCAGGGCGCGGATAGAGCCATGCGCCGCCGTTCGGCATCCAGTTGTCCGGCAGTTCAACCTGTTCTCCGTCCACGAGCCGCTGTTTGAAAAGACCGTTTTCATAACACAGGGAATATCCGTTGGCCGGATAGTCCAAAGCGGTGAGAGAGTCCATGAAACAGGCGGCCAGACGGCCGAGACCGCCGTTGCCGAGGCCAGGATCGACCTCTTTTGCAAAAATCTCATCAAAGGTATGTCCGTATTTTTCCAGAACCCGGCAAACTTCATCGTAAAGTCCGAGGTTCATGACATTGTTATACAGAGAACGCCCGAGCAGGAATTCCATGCACAGATAACAAACCTTCTTCCCTTCCGCCGCGGCAACGCGCCGCTTGAAATTCTGTCGATTTTTGCTGATGATGTCCTTGATGGCGTAAACGGTGGCCGTATACAACTGTTCTGCGGTGGCGGCCAACGGATCGGTCACGCCGCGGGCGAAGAGTTTTCCCTGGATTCGTTTTTCAAGAGTGGGTTCCTTTTCCCGTTGTTTGGATGTTTTGATGCTCATGTGTTCTCCTGTATTTTACGCGATAGTATTTCAGAATATCAACAAAGACTGTTGTAGAGTTCAATATAGGCTCCGGCAGAATGCTTCCAGCTGAAATCGGATCTCATCGCCCGGCGACGGAGTTTTTCCCATTCGCCGTCCCCGGCGTGATAAAGCGAGATCGCATCCTTCACGCGGAAGAGCAGATCGTGCGCGTTATAATTGTAAAAAACAAAGCCGTTGGAGTTTTCACGTCCGTAAGGAATGATGGTATCGTACAACCCGCCGACGCCGCGCACCACGGGAACCGTGCCATACGCGCAAGCGGTCATCTGCGCCAATCCGCAAGGTTCGCTGCGGGACGGCATCAGAAAGATATCGGCGGCGGCGTAAATCCGTTTGGAGAGCGTGCGGTCAAAGGTGCAAAGCACACGCGCAGAGTCCGGATGGCGGCCGGCTATCTCCCGCAGAATGTATTCATAGTCGCCGTTGCCTGTTCCCAGCAGGACAAATTGCAGATTTTCAAACAGCAGTTCATCCAAAATCCGAATCACGAGATCGACGCCCTTGGCGGGGGTCAGACGGGTGACCATGGCGACAAGCGGCACATCCGGCACAACCGGAAGCCCCAGCTCTTCCTGCAAAAACTTTTTGTTTTCCGCCTTTCCGGCGGCCAGGGTGGAACGTTTGTACGGATAGGCGATTTCGTCACCGTTGGACGGGTCAAAGAAGACCGTGTCAAGCCCGTTGACGATCCCGCTGAATTTATCGGACACTTCGCGGACCATCGGGTCCAGCCCGAAAGAAAAGTACGGGTCGCGCAGCTCTTCGGCGTAATGCGGGCTGACGGTGTTGACGCGGTCGGAAAGTTGCATAGCCCCCTTCATCAGGTTGATGCAACCGTCGTACTCGACCGCCGAAGCGTACTCGCCCGGAATGTCAAAAACATCGCCGAGAATCGCCATATCGTACTTGCCCTGATACTCAATGTTATGAATTGTAAAAAGTGTACGGATGCGCGAAAGTTCGGGATGGAACGCAAAACGGGTCTTGAGGTAGATGATCGCCATAGCCGCCTGCCAGTCATTGGCGTGAAGCACATCGGGATACCAGCCGGTATCCTGCATGAAGGCAATCACGGCGCGGCAGAAAAACGCGAACCGCTCCCCGTCGTCAAACTCTCCGTACATCCGCCCCCGCTTGAAATACTGTTCATTGTCGATGAAATAGTAATTCACCCCGGCGGACGAGAGACGGTACACGCCGTAATAAGCGCGCCGCCATGCAAGCGGACAAATCCCCTCAGTCACTTTTTTCATGGCCGAGCGATACACAGCCGGAATGCCGGCATAAAGCGGGAGAATGACGCTGACTTCGGAGTCTTTGCCCAGTTGGCGCTTGACCGTGCGGGGGAGCGCCCCCATCACGTCTCCGAGACCGCCGCTGGCGGCATACGGGGTCACTTCGCTGGCGACATAAAGAATCTTCATCCTATACCTTCCTTTCTTTCGGAATATACATCGGCATCGTGATATGCCCGGAGAGGATGCGGCCGTCCCCGATACAGACCGATTTGTCTGCAACGACGCAGTTCAGCGTGCTGTTTTCCCCTACATATGTATTTCCGAAAAGTATGCAGTTTTTCACGACGCTGCCGCGGCCGATCTTCACCCCGCGGAAAAGAATCGAATTCTCCACGGTTCCTTCAATCACGCAATCATCGGCGATCATGGCGGAACGGACGCAACACCCCTCCCGATAGGAGACCGGCGCGGAGTTGTGGACGTTCGTCAGGACCGGGCGGGCATCGTTCCCGAGCAGTGCGGAACGTACGCTGTTGTTTTCTGTCAACCGGATGCTTTCCGAAAAATAATCGTTGAAGTTGCTGACCGAAGCCACATATCCGTCATAAACCTCCATGCGGAAGTTATACCGCGAGAAATGGCGGCAGATGATGTCGCGTGAAAGGCTGGTGTAACCGGCCGCCTCCGCATCCGACAGCATCCGGAGCAAAAACTCACGCCCGAGGATGAAAATATCGATCGACAGATAGGGGAAACATTCGACCGCTTCGCGGCAGACGCCCCCGCCGGTCACATACCCTTCCTGATCGCGGGAAAGAAGCAGACGGGCCCCGTCCGATGTCCAGTCGGCATGGCAGGGGATCGTCAGGATGGTCATATCCGCGCCTGAGACGCGATGCCGCTCGATCATCGCGCGCAAATCGATATTGCAGATATACTCGCAATCCGACATGACGATCTCCTCCGCCGACATGCGGGCGATATTCTCCTTCATGGCGCGTAACGCTTCCAGATGGGTCTTGTAGATTTCGGGGCGCTGGGTCGGCGTTGCGGACTGAAAAGGCGAAACAAGACTGATCCCGCCTTTACGCCGCGCCAGATCCCAGTCTTTCCCGCTGCCGATATGGTCCACGAGAGAACGGTAGTTGTAGTTGGTGACAACGCTGATTTCGGAGATATTGGCGTAAATCATATTGGAAAGCGCGAAGTCAACCAACCGGTACCGGCAGGCAAAGGGAATCGCCGCCACGGTACGGTCGGCGGTGAGAAGCGACAGGGTGCTGTCGTTCAGATTGGAAAAAATAATACCGGCGGTGCTCATTTTCTGACCTCCTCCTTTTCGCAAAACACGTGCGTTCCGTGCGCAATGACGGTAATATGATCGCGGTCAGCGTCGGGGGAACCGACTACCGCGCCGGGTTCGATGACTGCGTCACTGTCGATAATAGCGTAATAGATTTTGGCTCCCTCCCCGATCCGCACATCGGACATGATGACAGAATGATGCACCTCGGCTCCGGCCATCACCGAAACACCGCCCGACAGGATAGAATCGGAAACAATCCCGTCCACCGATGTTCCCTCAGAAATCATGGAGTTCCGGATAATTGCGCCGTTTCCGACGAATTGCGGAGGCCGCGCCGTGTTCCGGGAATAAATGCGAAAATCCCGATCGCCCTGCCGGAGGATAGAGTGTTCACCGAGCAGATCCATGTTGGCTTCCCAAAGACTGCTGATCGTGCCGACATCCTTCCAATACCCCGAAAAGGGATACGAGAAGAGTCGTTCGCCGGATGCAAGGAGATTCGGGATGATGTTTTTGCCGAAATCGTTCTGCGATGCGGGGTCGGCTTCATCTTTCTCCAGATATTCAACCAGCGTTTCCGTGTTGAATATGTAGATTCCCATAGAAGCCTGATTGTTCTTCGGTTTTTTCGGTTTTTCCTCGAATTCGTAGATGCTGCCGTCGGGATTTGTATTGCAGATACCGAACCGGCTCGCCTCCTGCATCGGAACCGTGATGGTGGCCACCGTGCAGTGCGCGTTGTTCTTTTTGTGAGCGGCAAGCATCGCCGCATAATCCATCTTATAAATATGGTCGCCCGAGAGAATCAGCACATAATCGGGGTGGTACTGACGGATAAAGTTCAGGTTCTGGTAAATGGCGTTGGCTGTGCCTTTATACCAGTCGGAATGCTGGTTTCCCTGGTACGGCGGCAACACCGAAAGCCCGCCGCGCGAACGGTCGAGGTCCCACGGCGCGCCGTTACCGATATACTCGTTGAGTGCGAGAGGCTGGTACTGGGTCAGAACCCCGACGGTGTCAATTCCGGAGTTGATGCAGTTGGAAAGCGGAAAGTCGATGATCCGATATTTCCCGCCGAAGCTGACTGCCGGTTTCGCCGTATGCTTGGTAAGGTCATACAGGCGGCTTCCCTGCCCACCTGCCAGGAGCATTGCGATACATTCCTTTTTGAAATACATACGAGAATCCTCCGATACAGAATAGTATGATCCGGCAAAGGGCCGCGCCGGGTCCTTTGCGAAATTCCGATTGCCTTAAACCGCAGCCGTCGGCGATGCGGGGCGGAAAACAGCGCCCGAGAATGCGCCGAGCGTCAATTCCAGAAACGGCTCGTCTTCTTTGTCATGCAGAACGCTGCGCACGCCGCCGTCTCCTGCCGCGGTGGAAAAAACACGCACGGGTCTTTCTCCCAAAGAGAGGGGAATCCGTACAGTCTGCTCCGCTCCCGAAAAGCTGACGGCCACCGTCAGACTGTCGCCGGACAACGCATGGCGGCAAAAAACCACCAGGTTTTTTTCGGCTTCATCGGGCAGGAGCCAGGAAAAACCACCGGGCATGAAATCAATCTCATACAGCGCGGGAGATTCCAGATAAAACCGGTTCAGCGCCGCCACATATTCCCGCAGTGCCGCGTGTTTTTCATATTTCAGCATGAACCACTCCAGGCTTTCCTTGTAGTTCCATTCGGAAAACTGGCCGTATTCGGTTCCCATAAAGAGCAGTTTCTTCCCCGGGAAGGTCATGATGAAGAGCATGGCCGCGCGGAACTGCGCAAACTTGTCCTCATAACTGCCGTACATTTTGTTGAGAAAAGAGCGTTTTCCGTGAACCACTTCATCATGCGAGATCGGCAGAACGTAATTCTCCGAGAAGGCATAAGTCACCGGGAAATTCAGCGCGGAATGGCACCCTTTCCGGGAAGCCGGATCGGTTTCAAGATACGCGTACAGATCGTTGGCAAAGCCCATATTCCATTTCAGATTGAACCCGAGCCCGCCTTCCGAAACGGGTTTTGTGATGCGCGGATACGCCGTGGATTCCTCCGCGATCATCAAAGCGTCCGGGAAAGCCGAAAAGACCGCCGTATTCAGTTTTCGGAAAAAAGCCTCCGCCTCCAGATTCCGGTTGTTGCCGTAGGCGTTCGGAACCCATTCGCCGGGGGCGCGGTCATAATCCAGATAGAGCATGGCGGCTACCGCGTCTACACGCAGGCCGTCAATGTGATATTCGCGGAGCCAAAAAAGCGCGTTGGAAACAAGGAAGCTCTGCACTTCTTCCCGTCCGACATCAAAGAAACGCGTACCCCATGAACGCGATTCCATCCGATCCCGCCCCTGATATTCATACAGCGGATGGCCGTCAAATTCATACAATCCCCACTCGTCCTTCGGGAAATGAGCGGGAACCCAATCCATAATCACCCCGACTCCTCCGGCGTGCAGTTTGTCCACGAACGCGCGGAAATCATCGGGCGTACCGTATCGGGCCGTCGGCGCGTAATAAGCCCCGACCTGATAGCCCCAGGACCCGTCAAAAGGATACTCGGTGACCGGAAGAAGCTCTACATGCGTATAGCCCATATATTTGACATAGGTAAGGAGCGAATCGGCCAGTTCGGCATAGGAAAGCACACTCCCATCCTCATGCCGGGCGAACGAGCCGAGATGAACCTCGTAAATATTCAGAGGGGCGGCGATATAACTGCCGTTACGCGCGGCAATCGTTTGGCGGCGATAGGCCATCCAGTCATCATCATGAAAACAATAGCCGGAATCCCCGATAAGGACCGAGGCTCCGTCGCTTCCCCCAACCGAGGAAAAGGCGTAAGGATCCCCTTTATACCGGCTGATTCCGTCGGAAACCACGCGGAATTTATACTTCTGCCCCCGATAGTCCTCCTTGGCGGTGAAGGTCAGTTCATAGATGCCGCGTTCCGTCACGCGGGTGAGTTCACGCCCGCTCCCCCAGCCGCAAAAATCCGAAACAAGATACACGGCTTCGGCGCGTGGGGCAAAAGTGCGGAAGGTGTAGGTAAAAGTATCGTCCGCGCAAAAAACGTGCGCCCCGAGATACCGGTATGCGCTGTCGCTGGTTCCCTGGTGAAAATAATAGGGAGCCATGTCATTTGTCGGTTTCATACGGCACCTTCCTTCCTTATCCGTAGTATAAACCCCGCTGTCAGAACCATGCAGAAAGTCAGTGGGGAATTTTTTCATAAATTGCCGACGGGCGCAGAAATGCGACCTCGCGGCGCATATACCTTTCTCTTTTGCTCTTCATTATAATTATAGCACAACGCTTTTTGATAAGCAAGGAAAAGATACCAAAAAACGAAAGAATTTTACGTCCTGCCCCCAAAAGAAGATCAAGCACCGGCAGAACAGTCACCGCAAGCGCGAAAAGCAGAAAAAAGCGGAGCCAAAGCAGAAGAAAGGAAAAAATCCGGCGGGCAAGAGCGCCCGGATAACGCAGAAAAAGAAGAAATCCCGCAAAAGCGGAAAGCAAGACAACAAAACGCGGAATCCCGTCGTTAAAGCAGTAAAGAAAAACCGAGAACAAAACGCCCGCCATCAGAAAAAAGCCGGCATCGCCGAAAAACCGCAAAACGCAAAGCAGGCGGTTCCCGAGGGGGTGAATACGGCGCGGACGAAACCGTGCGGCGCGCCGGGGCAGTTTATCCCAGGGGATGGGGCGGTCCGTCTCTCCGGGGAGAAAAAGCGACGCCAGGCAAGCGAACAACGCATACAACGCGCCGAGCGCCACGCCGAACAGGAAAGCATATCCCGTCAGCATGGCAAGCGCCCGCATGGAAACCTCCATCAGCCAAACAGCCTCCGGAAAAAGCCGCCGCGCGATTCCGGCCGGTCGGTATAGCAGAGCGCTGTAATCTCTCCTTCAATCCGCACTTCCCCGCTTTCAAGCGACAGGCGTTTGACATGCAGATCTTTTCCTTCCACCGCGAGCGGCCCCTCCACCGTCTGCAAGGTCACATATCCCTCGTCAAAGCGACCGACATCGGTTACGCCGTTCAGCGTCAGGACCCGGCGGTCTTGCAGTTCCAGTTCATGTTTTTTCTCCCGGTCCGGCAGCGGCGATGCGCCGCTCAGAGGCGTTTTTACTGTGTTCATCTCTTTCCTCCGCAGGTTTTTGCAGGTCCGTCTCCCGGTCCCGCTAAAAAAAATATATGCAGCCGAAGCTGCATATATGTGTTATTCGGAAAGCACCTCGTACATTTCGGGAGCGTCGGCCTTACGGGTCGTTTCCCGCACATCGGTCACCCGGATGCTGAGGGTCCGTGAGCCGAAACTCACTTCAATGATATCCCCCGCCTTCACTTCATACGAAGCCTTGGCGAGCCGTCCGTTCACACGGACATGGGACCCGTCACACGCGTCATTGGCGACCGTGCGCCGTTTGATGATACGCGCGACTTTGAGATACTTATCAAGGCGCATTAACCGTTAACGGCGTCCTTCAGAGCCTGGCTGGGGGAGAAAGAGGGACGGCGGCAAGCGGCAATCTGAATTTTTTCGCCCGTTGCAGGATTGCGGCCTTCTCTTTCGGCGCACTCTTTGGCTTCAAAAGTGCCGAAGCCGATCAGCTGAACCTTGTCTCCGTCGGAAAGAGCGTTGGCGATAGCGGCAAACACAGCGTCAACCGCGGCTTCCGCATCCTTCTTTTTCATAGCGGTTTCTCTTGCAACGACATCGATAAGTTGGGTTTTGTTCATAAATCCATACCATCCTTTTTAATAGTTTCCAGCATATGTAGGATATGCTTTGCTGGCTATATTATACCGTATTTGGATATTGTTTTCAATAGTTTTTGCGGAATTCATCATTTTTCGTCATTTTGCACAATCGTGTTCCCGTATGAGACAAAATCAAAGCGAAAAATTTATGCAATATTTATTTATCCGGCGTAATACGGGGCTTTTTCAGACTTTCGCTTTTTTTCGCCCGGTCGGAAAGAGCGTCACAGGCGCGGCTGAGCGCGGCCTCGCAATCAATGCCCGCTCCGGCGAAAAAAGACACGGCAAAAAGCAGGAATTTCCCCGCTGTTTCCTCGTTGACGGGGGCCTCTGGCGGAGGAATCGAGAGCGGAGCCGCAAAGGGGCAAAGGTCCTTTGGGAGGTTCTTTTCATTGTGCAGTTTTTCCGTATACTTTTGTGCGCGTAAAAGCGCCGGCAGATTCCGGGGGATTGATCCCAGCCGCTCCGAAAGCGTCTTTCTCTTTTTTTCCAGGCTCTTGGCATCTTCCCACGCGGCAAGCGTCTTCTGCGCGTCAGCCTGCCCGAAGACATGCGGATGGCGGCGGATCATTTTGTCGGTCTCCTCCCGCACGACATCCCGGAGCGTAAAATGCCCCTTCTCCTCTTCGATAGACGCGTGAAAAAGTATTTGCAGGAGAAGATCCCCCAGTTCTTCTTTCATGCCTTCCGGATCGTTTTGGTCGATGGCTTCCAGCACTTCATAAGTCTCTTCCATCAGGTAGCGGCGAAGAGAGTCATGCGTCTGCGCGTGATCCCAAGGGCATCCGTCTTCCGCCCGCAGGCGTTCCACAACGGCGCACAAGTCCTCAAACGTATAGTTTTCTTTACAATCTGTAAAGAAATCCTCCTCTGTTGCCGGTTTTTCGCGTCTTTGTTTTCCTTCTGCCGCGGCGGTGAAAGAAACGGCGTTCATGTCCGTCATGATATTACTCCTTTCCCGGTGAACGGGCTTTTTGCAATCGTTTCCCGATCCGCCCGCCAAGGGGCAGAAAGGAAAGGTCTTCCCGGGTGATACATCCGCCGGGGAAAATGACAAAGCCGTACAACAACACGGCAAAGATGAGCGCGAGAAGCAGGGCAACGGCCTCCGGCAGGCGCGTTTCGGCAAAGCCATAGACTCCATAGGCTCCCGCAGCGGCGCTTAAAGCGCCTAAAAGAGGAAGCAAAAACCCGTGTTGAACGTCGGGCCTCAACGCAACACAACGAAACAGAAAGAAAAAGTTCAAAAGAATCGCCGTCACATAAAAGAAAAGTGTGCTGAGTGGTGCGCCGAGCGCCCCGACGCGCGGGGTGAAGAAGAAGAGGGAGGCGAGTTTGACCGCCACGGCGGCACTCATAGAGACAATGGGATCCCCCTGTCTGCCGCAGGCCTGAAGCGAGGCGTTTGTCACGGCCAGCATAGCCAGCGGGAAGACCGACAGCGCAAGAATCGAGAGCGGTCCGCCCGCGCTCAACGCCATGTCCGCGTCTCCGAGGAAAACGACCGAAAGGATCGGGCGGGCAAGAAGGCTCATGCCGAAGGAAGCGGGCAGTGCAATAATGGCCGCCACGCGGATTGCGGTCGTGATAATCCGCTCGGCCTCTCCGCTACGCCCTCCGGCACGCGCCGCCGTGATATACGGCACAATGGCACAGCAGATGGGGTACACAAGCACCGCCGGCATATTGAAAAGCGTCACGGCCCCGGTCGAATAGTCGGAAAACACCGCTTTGGCACGTGCGGCATCTCCGTAGTAAGCCGTCAGAAGCGGTCGCATCAGTTGCGAATCAATCAGCGAGGCAAGGCTCATGACCCCCGAAGTCAATGCAATCGGCACGGCGATGGCCAGCAGGCGGCGGAAAACGCCTCGCGACGATTCCCTCTGCGGAACGCCGGCCTCTTTGAAGGTCTCCTTCTCCGCCGTTTTCTCCCCGGAAGACGGAACTGCCAGCAATCCTGCGGCGATATAGCGGCGGCGCACGCTCATAAGGTACAAAGCCCCGAATCCGATCCCGACGGTAATGCCGAGAACCGAACAGGCTGCCGCCAAATGCGTTCCGCCGGAGAAACGATGAACGACAAGAAGGACGAATAAAAGGCCGAGAGCCATTTTCCCGAAGGCTTCAATCACCTCGGAAACAGCCGTCGGAGTCATCAGGCCGAACCCTTGATAATATCCGCGATATACACTGCACAGGCAGATAAAAAAGAGGGCGGGCGCAATCGCCAGCAGGCAAAGAAAGGAATCTCCGCCTGAGTTAAGCATCGAGACAGGCCGCGCCAACGCCAGAAGAAGAGCCGTGCCGGCCGCCCCGATCAGTCCGAGCGCGGTCATCGAGACAGAAAAAATCTTCTGCACAGCGTCTGCCCGCCCGGCGGCCCTTTCCCGGGATACCATCACCGAAACCGCGACGGGAATCCCCGCCGTGGAGATCATATAAAGGAGCGTATATACGGAATAAGCGGCGTTCACGTTTGCCATTTCATCCCCGAGCATACGGTTGAGCGGCACCTTATACAAAAAGCCGAAAACCTTGACAAGGAGATTGGCGACCGTCAGAATCAGCACTCCGCCGACAAGGCCGTGACCGACCCGGTTCTTTTTTCCCATATTACACCCCCGGACGAAAGATCAATCGAAATAATGTTCCCTCATTTTACGGAACTCATATTTCAGTTTTTCCTCATCCAGTGTGGTAAATACACCGTTTTCATATAAAATTCTGCCGTCGGCCATCGTCAAAGCGACATCGGCGGCCGACGCGCTGTATGCGAGCAGGGTCTCGGGGCAATCGTCCGGCAGAGCGTGCAACGTATCGGCGCGGACCAGGCAAAGGTCTGCGCAAAAGCCCGGCTCTATGCGGCCGCTTTCTTCTCTTCCCTGTAACCTGAACCCGTTTTCCGAAAGCAAGGCAATCCCCTCGGCCGCCGTGACAGACGACGGATCACGCGAAACGCCTTTTTGCAAAAGAAGCGCCGTTTGCATTTCCCGCAGGACATCCAGCCGGTTATTCGAGGCCGCTCCATCGGTTCCGAGCGCCACCAGAACGCCCGCGTCCATCGTTTTCCGCAACGGCATGATCCCGCTCCCGAGTTTCAGGTTGCTGACCGGGTTATGGACAACGCCCGCCCCGTGAGCGGCGAGGATCGCGCGGTCTTCGTCGGTAAGCCACACACCGTGCGCGCAACAAACGGGAACGTCAAAAAGCCCGTTTTGCAGGAAAAAACCCGTCGGAGTAACGCCGTGGCGGGCGATAGATTCCCGATGTTCTTTTTCGGTCTCGGAAAGATGGATCTGCACTCTTGCGCCGAGGCGCGCGGCCTGTTCTGCCACCCAGCGCACGGCACTCCCGCGATTGGTATACTCCGCATGCAATGAAAAATCCACCCGAATCCGGCCGTCACAGGCTTGATTCCATTCGGAAAAAAGCGCCAGCGCTTCCCGGAAGCGGGGGTCTTGCTCCGGCCGGATATCGTCGGAAAAACTGACTAAACTCCGGCTGAGATTGGCTTTCATGCCGCTCTCCGCAACGGCGCGCGCCGTTTCATCGCAAAAGAAATACATATCCGAAAAGGAAACGGTTCCTCCGGCAATCATCTCTGCCGCTGCCATGCGGGAAGCAAGCAGAACCGCTTCGCCGGTCAAACGGTCTTCCGCCGGGAAAATCCGCTCTTCCAACCAGCGGGAAAGCGGCAGATCTTCCCCATAGCCGCGAAAGATCGTCATGGCGGCGTGCGTGTGGGCGTTACAGAATGCCGGGCAAAGCAGCGCCCCGTTCGCTTTTATGACGCGGTTGAAAATTCCCGCCGGGCGTTCTTTTCCGACATAGGCGATTTTTTTCTCCTCTGTGGCCACAAAGAAGCGGCCGCTCCTGCCCGGAAGGAGAACATCCTGAAACAATATACGCATAAGTCACCCCAAAAATTCACGATAAAGCGAATCCGACGGCAGAAAAGCGCGGTCAAACCCCGCAATTCTCTCCAAAACCGGCAGTTTCTCCTTGGCAAGACGCGCCTGCGGCGTATCGTCCGGCAAAGTAGCGATCAGGGGGCAAAGAAAGTGCCGGAGTGCGGAAAGTTCATAGGAAAAAGCGGTATCGATCCGCACATCGCACTCTTCGCCATACGGAAGAAGATTTTTTTCCTCGTTTTCCCGCACGCTCACCCACAGATGAGCCGTGAAAGCGGCCTCTGCGCCCCGAAACAGCGAATCGCGGACGAGCCGACGGAAAAACCGGATTTCTTCGGGGGAAAATTCCACGCCGTCCGCTTCGATCCTTTGCATCACCGTGGCAAAAACGCTGATGCGCGCGCCATCGTTCCCGACGCAATCGATCACGGAAGGGTAAACCGCCTGAATTCCTTCTATTATATAAATATCTTCTTCGGCGGGGGTAATCAGGCGCTCTCCCGCGCGGGTACCGGTCCTGAAATCAAAACACGGCAGATGTATCGGCCGACCGGAAAGAATTTCGGCCATGGTTCCGGCGAGGCAGTCATAATCCAGCGTATCGGGGGAATCAAAATCGATCATTCCGCCGCGTTCCTTGGCGCGCTGTAATAAAACGGCGCGGTCAAGATAAAAATCATCCAGGGAGATCATCGTGACGCGCCGGCCGGCCTGTTGTAAAGCGGCGGTCAGAATCTTCCCGGTGGTTGTCTTTCCGGCGCAGGTCGGGCCGGAAAGCATGATGATCCGGCAGTTCTTTTGTGCGAGGATTTGGTCGGCGGCCGCCGAAAGAGCCGAGCGATATCCGGCCTCTGCCCGTAAAATGCAGGCAGGTATCTCTTCCGGAGACGAAAAATCAGTTTGCGCGCGAATCATGAATGCTCCTTTCCGATGTCAAAAAAAGAAAGCATTTTTTCCCGCCTGGAAGGCGTGCCGCGTTCGGAATCTCCCTCACGCAATTTTTTGGCATCCCGCAGATATTCATATGGATACTTGGGCATAAATATACGTTCGATCACACTGCCGCCCTCCGCCGGGGCGCGATAATGCATCAGCTTGGTAACGGCGCCGGCGCCTGCGGCGAAGATTGTATGCAATTCTTCCATCATGAAAACATTGTACAGTCCTTCCGTTCCGGGGAGCGCATATCCGACGTTTTCCAGATTTCCGACCATGTTTTTCTGCCGGTACATATAATACGGGCGATACCCCGAAAGTTTTGTGCGGAGTTGGGAATATTCAACGCTCTTGGCGGCATCGGCCGCATTCAGCGCAAAAATTCCGTCCCGCTGACGCATCGCCGCCGAGCGTTTAACGCAGAAAGTATGTACCGTGATGTTTTCCGGCGCAAGTTCCAGCACCCGATCCATGGAATCCGAAAAAACACGGAACGTGTCTTCCGGCAGACCCGCGATCAGATCGACATTGATAATCCCGATCCCCGAATCCCGCGCCAGCGCATAGGCGCGATAGAATTCTTCGACGGTATGATGGCGGCCGATCGAGCGCAAAACATCGTCGGAGAGCGTTTGCGGATTGACGCTGACGCGGCCGGCTCCCCCGTCGCGGATAGCAGCAAGTTTTTCCGCTGTGATGGTATCGGGGCGACCCGCTTCCACGGTGAACTCCATCAATGTGGTCGGGTCAACGTGGCGGTTGATTCTGCCGAGCAATTCGACCATCTGCCCGGCGTTCAGCACGGTCGGGGTCCCGCCGCCGATATACACCGTGGCCACCTTCATCCCCAGTTCCCGGATGGTCGTGAAAATATCGTCGATATCCAGATACAGTTCCTGCAGATATTCGTCAATCAGCGAAAGAAGCCTGTCCGAGGTGTAGGAAACAAAAGAGCAATACGCGCACCGTGAAGGGCAGAACGGAATCGAAATATAAACGCTGCACAGATCGTGCGGCAGATTTTTGGTCAGTTTCATTTCGTTTGCGGCGACCGAAACGGCCAGCGCGGCCTTACGGGGATTGAGAAAGTACTCGTCCCGCAAAATCGCACGGGAATTGCGGATTCCGTTTCCGGCCGCGACCAGCATGGTGGCCACTTTGGAAGGGCGCACGCCTGTCAGAATCCCCCAGGGGGGCGAGTAAGAGAAAAAAATCTTCCCCGCCGCAAAAATCGCGCGGCCGACGGCAATCTTTTCGGCTTTCACGGCCGCCAGATGTTCCGTGACCTCGGCAAGCCCCTCTCCGGCGGCTTGTTTTTCTCCGACCCGGATGACGGCATACGCCCGCCGCCGGGGGCCTTCCTTTTCCAGACGCACCTCTACCGCCGGAATATCCGGCCTCGGCTCTTCGTTTTCCGGGAATGTGGCCCCCGGGAAAAAGACCATGCAGAGAGTCTGCACATAATACCGGTTTACTTCTCCGTCAATTTTCAGTATCATACGGCGCGTCCCCCGGCCAGGACATGAGAATCCAGCATGATTGTCACGGGGCCGTCCGCCGTCATGTCTATCTGCATATCCGCCCCGAAAACACCGGTTTCAACGGGAATATGCCGGCGAAGCGCTTCCGTGAAAGTCTCATACAGCGGTTGCGCCGTTCCCGGTGCGGCCGCGGCCAGAAAGCTCGGCCGGTTCCCGTGGGAATAATCGGCCGCAAGAGTAAAATTGGAAATGATGAGCGCACTGCCGCCGATATCGGTGACGGAAAGGTTCATCTTCCCCGCGGGGTCGGTAAACACGCGCAGCTTTGCAATCTTTTCGGCCAGCAGGAGCGCGTCCTTCTCCCCGTCGCCGTTCAGTACCCCGAGCAGGATCATATACCCCTGCCCGCACCGCCCCGACGGCGCTCCGTCCGCGGTGACCGCGGCGCGAAGAACTCTTTGTAATACTGCTATCATACTATCCTCCGAAGCCGCGCACGACATCGCGTACGCTTTCGATTTTTTTCAGTCTGGAAATGATCGCGCGGAAGTGACTGACATTCTTACAGCCGATTGTCAGGTTGATGGAAGCCCCGTCTCCGTTTTTGGCTCCGATGCCGGTGCTGAGGCCAATGATGATAACGCGCATTTCCGCCAGGGCGGTCGTCACGTCCGCAATCAGTCCGAGACGGTCGTCGGCATAGACCTTCAAAAACGCCTCGAAAAGATTTTCGTTTTCCCGGCTGACAAACTCATCCTCCCAGTGGGCTTCGACCCAGCGCCCCGCCATCTCGGGGTCTTTGCGGCCCCGCACTGCATTCGGGCAGTCCGCCTTATGCACCGATACGCCGAAACCGCGCGTGACAAAACCGATCACCTCGTCGCCCGGCAAAGGATTACAGCATTTGGCAAACTTCACAAGGCAGTCTCTTGCACCGTCCACCACAATACCGCTGTCGTTTTTCAGGTTTTTCGGCCGGACGGGCGTGCGGATGGGCGCGGCGGGAAGCGCGTCTTCCTTCTGCGGGATGCGGCGGTCAAATTCTTCGCGGAGTTTGGCCGCGATATGATTGACAGAAAGGCCGCCGTAACCGATGGTGTTATAAAAATCCTCTACATCCGAAATGCCGATACGCTCCGCAACGGCCAGCGCAACGGCATCGCGGTCTCCGTCGTTATACGGGCGGTTGTACCGGCGCAGTTCCCGTTCGACTTCCTGCCGCCCCATGACGATATTCTCGCCGCGCTTTTCTTTTTTGAACCATTGCCGGATTTTCCCCTTGGCACTGCTTGTTTTGACGATTTTCAACCAGTCCCGGCTCGGGCCGCGCTCGGCGGACGTCGTGAGAATCTCCACGATGTCTCCGTTTTCCGGAACCTTGTCTATCGGAACGATCGAACCGTTGATTTTGGCCCCTATCATCCGGTTGCCGACCGCCGTATGGATGGCATAGGCGAAGTCGATGACCGTCGCGCCGAGCGGAAGAGAGATCACATCGCCGCGCGGGGTAAAAACAAAGGTCTCGTCATGAAAGATATCGGTTTTGAACGAATGCATGAAATCATCCGGGTCACGGGTCGATTCGTCGGATTCCACCAGTTGGGCGATCCAGCGCAATTTTTCGTCAATATCCTCGCCGCTCTTCTCTCCGGATTTGTATTTCCAGTGCGCGGCGATACCGTATTCGGCCACCTGGTGCATCTCCACGGTGCGTATCTGGACTTCAAAGGGAATGCCGTCATGTCCGACGACCGTTGTATGGATCGAACGGTAATGATTGGCTTTCGGGGTGGAGATATAGTCTTTGAACCGCCCGGGTACCGAGCGGAAAAGCTCATGGATCAGGCCGAGGACGGTATAGCATTCCAGTTCGGTATTCACGATGATGCGGAGCGCATAAAAATCGTATATCTCGTCAAAGGCCCGGTTCTGGGAATAAATCTTCCGGTACAGGCTGTAAACGCTCTTGACCCGTCCTTCGACCGTGTACGATATCCCCGTTCCGTCCAGTTTTTCTTCGATAATCTTGCGGGCGGCGGCGATAAAATTCTGTGTTTTTCCGTACTTGCTCTCGATCTGCGCCGAAATCTCCCCGTATCCGATCGGGTCAAGGTGCCGCAGGCCGATATCTTCCAGTTCCTGCTTGATACGCTGCATACCGAGCCGATGGGCGAGCGGCGCGTAGATATACATGGTCTCAAGCGAAATGGCGCGCTGACGTTCATCGGATTTGGCGTCCAATGTCCGCATATTGTGCAGACGGTCGCAGAGTTTAACAAAAATCACGCGGATGTCTTTGGTCATCGCCAGCAACATTTTGCGGATATTCTCAATGTGCGCCTCTTCCTTGTCTTCCAGGCGCATGGTGACGTTTTTGGTAACGCCTTCCACAATCAACGCCACATCGTCTCCGAACCGGCGGCGTATCTCATCGCGATTTGTCTTGTCCTTGCAGTCTTCCAGCGTATCGTGCAAAAGCGCGGCGCAGATCGAGTCGGTATCCAGTTCCATCTCCGCAAGAATCTCCGCCACGGCAATCGGGTGCGAGATATACGGCTCCCCGCTTTGCCGCCGCTGCCCCGCGTGAAGTTCGCCGGCGTAATCATACGCGGCCTTAATCTTGTCGATGTCGTAAGGCTTGTGTGTCTTTTCAAGGGTAGACAACAGGCCGGAAATTTCTTCGTACATTTTTTTGCCTCAGGCCTGCTTCATCTGGGAACGAAGCCGGCGCAATATGTTGGATTTTTCAAGGTCGGTACGGACACCGGAGAATTGCAAACGGAAGCGGTAGACTTCTTCTTCGGGTTCCTCGATCCCGAGGAGATTCAGTTCCTGAAAAATGCGGATGATAAATTTGAGTTTCACATATCCGATCCTGCCGGAATCATCCGAAACGCCCGAAAGAATCGCTCTGTGGGTGAGCAGATCGTTTCCGCTCCGGACCGAGCGACGGATAAAGGTATAGACCGCCGCAAAATCCTCGCGGCAGGGGAGCAGATCGTCTTCGGCGGTGAAAGCGGCACCGCCCCGGATGCTTTCATACAGCGCGCGCTCCTCTCCGGCCTGCCTGGTCACTTTTTCCGAAAGGCGAAGGTCCCGCACGATCAGTTGCAGGCTGCGCCGCCCGGCCCATTCGTTGATATCGAGATTGAAGAGGACATCCACGCAATCGCCGGGGAAAATGTTCAGTTCGGCCGTGGAGACCGAAAAATACATGGCGGTCAGCGCATAGCGTTCATCTCCGAGAAGCAGGCGGGTATGCTTTCCGCCGCCGACCGGTACGATCTCCAGCACCCGCGCGTCCCGCAGAACAAATGCGGGAACGGGATTTTCGACCCCATACGGCTCCAACAGGTTCAGTTCCTCTGCCAGCGACATGGTGATCGCGGGGAGCGACAGTTCACAATCGGCTTCCAGCGTCGGAATGCGCGCTTCATCGGAAAGTCGGGCGCGGGCGTATTCGTTGATTTTCTGACGGAAGGCCGGGAGATTCCCGCGTGTGACGGAAAAACCGGCCGCCAGTTCATGCCCGCCGAATTTCACAAGCGTATCCTGCGCATAGAGAAGGGCATCCACCAGATTCAGCCCTTTGATACTGCGACCGGAACCCTTTCCGATATCGGCCGGACTGTGCGCCACGGGGTCGCACCCCTCAAAGGACACGAGAACCGACGGAAGACCATACCGGTCCGTAATCCGGGAGGAAACAATCCCAATGACGCCGTGATGCCATTCGTCCGCCGCCAGCACGATGACCGGATCCGCGGCGAAGTCATGTTCTCTCTCGATCCTGGCGTAGGCTTCCTCCATGATTCTGTTCTCCTCTGCCTGCCGTTCACGGTTCGCTTCGCAAAGTTCGGCGGCCAGCCCGGCGGCTCTTTCCGGGTCGTCGGTCAGGAAGAGTTCGACCGCCAAAGAGGCATTGCGGACCCGCCCTGCCGCATTCACGCGCGGCGCGATGGTATACACGATAAATCCGGAATTGATTTTGGTCTTTTTCTTTTTCCCGGCCGGCTCGGAACGGGTGGAGGCCACCGCCTCGCAGAGCGCCGCAAAGCCGAGACGCGGGCGAGAGTCAAGCAGACTGAGTCCGTAACTGACAATCAGCCGGTTTTCGGAACGGATCGGCATGACATCGGCAATCGTTCCGATGGCGACAAGGTCGGCATATCGGTCGCATATGCGGGAAACGCAATCGTACCGGCTGTCGCCGCTGACCGTCTCTTCATACGCGCAGATCAGTTTGAAGACCACGCCCACTCCGGCCAGGTCGCAAAAGGGATAATGTCCGTCTGCGCGATGCGGATCGAGGACCGCCACCGCCGGCGGAAGTTCCGGCAGGCACTCATGGTGGTCGGTCACCACGACATCGATTGAAAGCTCGGCGGCGTAAGCGATTTCGCAAACAGCCGTCACACCGGTGTCTACCGTAATAATCAGCGTGGTTCCGCGTTCGGCCAGCGCCTGCACGGCAGAGCGGGATACCCCGTAGCCTTCCCCGGAACGGTCGGGAATATAATAATCGACCTTGGCCCCTTGAGAAGCAAGGTAGAGGCAAAGTGTGCAAACGGCCGTCACGCCGTCCACATCGTAGTCTCCGTAGACCGTGATCCGTTCACCGGATTCCACCGCGCGACGGATGCGGGCCACGGCTTCCTTCGTTCCGTCAAGAAGAAACGGGTCGCAAAGCAGTTCTCTTTCCATCCGCAAAAAAGCGTTGGCCTCTCCGGGCGTCCGGTACCCGCGGTTATACAAGAGAGAGGCGATTACCGGCTCAATCCCCAGCCCGGAGGCGATTTCAGCGACGGCGGCCTTGGCTTCTTCGCTTTTATCTTCCCGTATAATCCATTTTTTTGTTTCGTTTTTTTCTGATTTGTTCAAAATATCGTACCATGCGGCAGAGCCGCCTTCCTCAAAATTACTGCGTAATCGGGGCAAACCGCGCAATCAGCGCCAGGGCGGTGCGCAGACCGTCAAGCGCCGCGCTCATGATCCCCCCGGCATATCCCGCCCCCTCGCCGCAAGGGTAAAGGTTCGCAGCGTCCGGCGCCGTGCGGTCTTCCGAACGAAGAATGCGTATCGGAGCGGAGGTGCGCGTCTCCACGCCCGTCAGGAGCGCATCGGGCGCGGCAAAGCCGGGCAGGCGGCGATCAAATGCACGGATGCCCCGGGCAAGCCCCCCGGTGACAAAAGGCGGCAGAACGGTCAAGAGATCCGCCGGGCGTGTGCCGAGGCCGTCCATGTAAGTGGGCAACACGCGGGAAGGCTCACTCCCCCGGGAACCCGAAAGAAAGTCTCCGACCGTCATAAGCGGGGCGGAATAATCCCCGCCGCCGGCTTCAAAGGCGGCACGTTCCAGCCGCCGCTGGAAGGCCACGGCTCCCGCCGGCGTGTTGCCGTAATCCTCCCGGAAAACCGAAACCGCCAGCGCCGCGTTGGAGTTGCGCCCGTCACGGGCATATTCGCTCATCCCGTTGACAACAACGCCCCCTTCTTCGGAAGCGGCGGCCACCACCGTTCCGCCGGGGCACATGCAAAAGGTGTAGACCCCGCGGGTGTCTGTATCGGCTGAAAAATTATAGGTGGCGCGGCCGAGCGCCGGATGCCCGGCAAAACGACCGTACAACGCCCGGTCAATATCCGCGCTGAGATGCTCGATCCGCACCCCGACCGAAAAGGGTTTCGGCTCTATCGTGTAGCCGCGTTCCAAAAGAGCGGCATAGGTGTCGCGGGCGCTGTGTCCGACCGCGAGGATCAAAGCCCCGCAGGGGATCTCGCCCCGGTCTGTCACAGCCGCGCGGACTTTTCCGCAAGCGCATGAGGGATACAGAAATCGGGTATGATAAAGCACCCGGCCGCCCAGCTCTTCAATCCTTTGCAGTATCGCGCTCACAATGCGGCACAGATGATCGGTTCCGATATGCGGGCGGGCCTCTGTCAGAATCGATGCGGGAGCGCCGAATTCGCAAAAGCGCGAAAGGATATAGGCCCCCATCGGGTCGTTGACCCGGCAGACCAGTTTTCCGTCCGAGAAGGTTCCGGCCCCGCCGGCTCCGAACTGAATATTGGTATCGGGGTCAAGCTCCCGCCTGCGCAGAAAACGCGCATGCGCCTCCCGGCGTTCCGCCACGTTACCTCCGCGCTCCAGCACCACCGGCGCATAGCCTGCCTCGGCAAGGAGCAGGGAGGCAAAAAGCCCCGCCGGCCCTGTTCCCACCACGACGGGGGGCGCGCCGAGCGGCTGATGACCGGGAACGGGCGCGGGAATTTCTTCCCGTAAAAGAGAAAAGCCGGCCGCTGTTGCGCGTTCGACTTCACGTTCGGTGAAAGAAGCGCGCACCGCCACCGTAACAACCAGCCGGACATCTTCGCGCCGGCGGGCGTCCACGCTCCGGCGATACACGGAAAAGACGGCATCCTCCGGCAGAATCACCGCTTCGGAAAGACGCCGCCGCGCCGCGGAGCAAAATGCGGCTTCGGTCGTTTCGGGAGGACGGCTGATCCCCCCGACCAACAGCGTCAGAAGTGCCATGCCGCCTCCACCGCGCAAACGTCCGTTCCCGGCAGAGAAAGCGACTCTTTTTCCCCGGAGGGGGCGCCGATATACAAAATCGCCGCCCAGATGCAGACGGCCAGCAAAAAGCATACGAGCATCAGCCAGATATTGAACCGGACAGCGGCCGGGCGGCGTCCGTCACGTTCTTTCTTTTTCACGGTTTGTCTGCCTCCTTGAAAAGAGGATTTGCTTCAGCGGAACTGAGCAGAATTTCGGAAAGGCGGAGTTTCAGAGACTGGGAAGTATATTCCCGGGTCAGGGTACGGTTGTATGCCACCGAGATCGTTCCGGTTTCTTCCGAGACGACGACGATCACCGCGTCACAGGTCTCGCTCATCCCGATGGCAGCGCGGTGACGGGTGCCGAGGTTCGGGTCAATGTCCTGCCGGCGGGTCAGGGGCAAAAGGCACCCCGCCGCACAAACGCGCATATTGCGGATCAGCACCGCGCCGTCATGCAACGGCGAATTCGGAAAGAAGATACTGCGCAGAATATAGGGAGAAAGGCTGGCGTCCACATTGACGCCCGAGCGGATGATGTCGCCGAGCTTTGTCGAACGCTCAATGACAATCAGCGCCCCGGTCTTTGTCCGTGCCATATCGGTCGCGGCTTCGCAGATCGCGTTGATCCCCTCGACCGTCTGTTCATTTTTCGTGTCGGAAGAAAGATTTTTGATGTTTTTCAGCGGAAATCCGCCCATCGTTTCCAGGGCATCCCGGAGTTCCGGCTGAAAAATAATTGCAAGCATCAGCACCCCGACATCTGCCAGCGCCCCGAGCAGGGTGCCGACCGCGGACAGACTGAGAAGACGCGAAACGAGAAGAATCACCAACCAGATTGCAAGCCCCGTGAGAAGTTTGCCGGCCCGCCTGTCCCAGAGAAAACGCACGGAAACATACAGGAAAAAGGTCAGAACAAGGATGTCCAATATATTCCGCATCACATCAATGGCACTCATCGAAGCGATCTGCCGGCCGAGGAACGCGAAAAAATCGGCAAAACGCCCCTGGCCGGATACTGCCGAAAAGACCGGTGCCGAAAGCTTTCCTGTCACCATAATCAACCATCCCGTATCTTAAATAATACATATATATTAGCATATCGACAGCCGAATTGCAATAGTCCGCGAAGAAAACGCCGGCTTTTTTTGCGGAAAAACCTTGACAAAAGGCCGGCGATGCCGTATAATTGTCTCAAATGAGACACTATGGAGAAAAAAGATGGAAACAATGCCCTTGCCGGCCGGCGCACCGGCCAACCGGGATGCACTGAAAAAAATGCGCGCGGGTTTCCTTTTTTCCGGGCTTTCGGAAGAGGAATACGAAAAAGCCGAACGTCTGGCCGATCCGTTCCTGTACCGCTACGGCGAAGGGGAAAAAATCGCGGAAGCCGGCACCGGGTTCCCCTATCTCGGACTTTTATTGTCCGGGAGCGCGCGCGTCAGCCGGGCGGGCGAAAGCCGCCCCGTTATCCTCAATCTGCTCTGTCCGGGGGATTATTTCGGAGTCGCCGCGCTTTTCGGCAAAGAGGAAGGATTCCCGACCACCGTCACGGCCTGCGGAATCTCCGATGTTCTTCTGCTCCGGGAGGAAAATGTGGAACGCCTGCTGTCCGAAATCCCCGGGGCGGCGCGCGCTTATATCGGATTTCTCTCCGACAGAATCCGCTTTCTCAACCGGCGTATTGATTCTTTCGCGGGGCGGACGACCGAGGAAAAAGTGGCCGCCTTCCTGCTCCGTACCGAAAAGACCGGCGCTTCTCTGCCGGTGAGCCGCCAGGCACTCGCATCGGTTCTCGGTCTCGGCCGCGCTTCGCTCTACCGGGCACTCGGCGGTATGGAAGATCGCGGTCTGATCCGCGTCACCCGGAGCCGGATTGAGATTCTGGATGCCGAAAATCTCAAAAACCTGATACATTAACCGAAAGAGGTATAAAAAATGAAAAGAATACTTTGCACAATCCTGATCCTTTGCCTGCTTCTCCCCCTGCTTTTTTCCTGCGTGAAAACCCCCGGCGATACCGGGAATGACACCGGAACAACAGCCGGCCGGGATGAAACCGTTCTTCGGGTAGGGCTTCTCTCCGGAACGACCGGCATGGGAATTGCCAAAATGCGAAAAGAAGCCGATCCGCGTTATTCATTCGTTCCTTACACCGCCCCGGACGCATTGCTTTCCGACCTTGCCGCCGGGAAAGTTGATCTGGCCACCCTGCCGACCAATGCGGCCGCGAAACTCTACAACAAAACCGGCGGAAAAATCCGTATGCTCGCGCTCAACACCCTCGGCGTTCTGCACATCGTAGACCGGACAGGCACTATCCGGAGCCTTGCAGACCTCTCCGGAAAGACGGTTTATGTTCCGATGGCAGGGCAGAACCCCGAGTATATTTTCCGCCATATTCTGAAAATGAACGGACTCGAAGATTCCGTGACCGTCAGGACCGACATTTCCGACGCAGACGCGCTGGCCGCCGCTTTGCTGACCGATGAAGGAGAATACGCCTCCGTGCAGATTGCCGTCCTTCCCGAGCCGAAGGTCACGGTCACCATCATGCAGGCCGGGCAAAAAGGTCTTCTTTGCGCCGATGCCGTCGATCTGACCGCGGAATGGAACAAGGTCGAGAGCGCCCCCATCCCGCAGGGGTGTCTGGTCGCGCGGAAAGAATTTGCGGAAGAACACCCCGGTGCCGTCAACGAATTTCTGACTTCCTACAAGCGTTCGATTGATTATATGACCGCCCCCGAAAATCTGGACGCGGCCGCCGGCTTGCTGGTTGAATTCGGGATTATTCCGAAAGCGCCTATTGCCAAAGCCGCTCTGCCGAAATGCAGCATTGCCTATCTGGACGGGCAGGAAATGAAGGCTTCTCTTGCCGCGTTTTATGCCATTCTCGCCGGTTTCGACCCCAAATCGGTCGGCGGCAGTATTCCCGGAAATGACTTCTTCTATCTGCCGTAAAGTCGGCATCGCCGCTCTCCGGATCCTCGTTCCGGTCGTCTTCTTTGCGGGGATCTGGTGGGGGGCCGCCGCGCTCCTCGGTTCGCCCCTTCTGCTCCCCGCGCCGGGCGCTGTGTTCCTGCGCTTTTTCTCCCTGTTTTCGGACGGGGGATTCCGGGAAGCGGTCGCGTTCTCTTTCCTTCGGGTGCTCGGGGGGCTGGGGATCGGAATTCTCGGCGGCGTTCTGCTTTCTCTGCTCGTCTTTTTCCTTCCCCGCACCGAGTGGATTGTCCGGCCCTTTCTGACGGTCGTGCGCGCAACGCCGGTGGCTTCCTTTGTTCTGTTGATTTGGTGCTTCACCGGTTCGGGAATCCTTCCGCTCGTCATTGCGGCGCTGATGGTACTGCCGATCGTTTCCGAAAATCTGATCACCGGGCTTCGGAACGCACCGCCCCCCCTGCTGGAAGTCGCGCAGGTCTTCGGCCTCTCTCCCCGCGACCGCTTTTTTCATTGCCGTGTGCCGGCGGCCGTTCCTTCTCTGCTCAGCGCGCTCCGCAGTTCGGCCGGATTTGCCTGGAAGGCCGGCATCGCCGCCGAGATTCTTTCCACCTCGTCTCCGTCCGTCGGGAGAATGATCTATTACGCCAAAGTATATCTGGAAACCGAAGAGGTCTTCGCGCTGACGGCGGCCGTCATTCTGCTCAGCCTGCTGTTTGAATTTATTGTAAATAAAACTTTTCATTTTCTGCAAGGAGGCCCGGCCCGTGGAAGAGCTTCGGTTGATTGACCTGACTAAAAAATTCGGAAGCCGCACGCTTTTTTCCCATCTTTCTTTCACCATGCCCCCGGCGGGTCTGGTTCTTCTCCGCGGCCCGAGCGGATCGGGAAAAACCACCCTGTTCCGCATGATTGCGGGGCTTGATACCGATTACGCAGGCACGATCATCGGCGGAGGAGCCGGAGCCGTTTCCTACGCGTTTCAAGAGCCGCGCCTTTTTTCGCACCTGGACGCGCTTTCCAATGTCACGCTGGCGCTCCGGGCGGCTCCTTTCTCCCCCCGGGAAGCGCGGGCGGCGGCGGAAGAGGCTCTCCTTTCCCTCGGATATGCGCGCGAGGATTTCGGCAAGCGCCCCGGCGCGCTTTCGGGCGGGATGCAGGAACGCGTTAATCTGGCGAGGGCGCTGGCATTCCCCGCCCCCGTCCTGCTGCTCGACGAACCCGAACAGGGGCTGGACGGTTCTTTGGTCGAACGTCTGCACGCAAAAATCCGCTCCGAGTCCGGAAAACGCCTCTGCCTGCTCATCAGTCATGCGCAAAGTGCCGAAACGCTCCGCCCGGACGCGATTCTGTCGCTTTCTTGATTCCTGAGCCGCTTTTTTGGCCGCTTTCTTTCTTTTTTTACACCGATTTTTCCCGCAAGGCTTTCTCCGGCTCTTGACAAGCCGAAAAGAGCGTGCTATAATGCAGAAAAGGCCATGACGGAAAGAGTAATTGCGCACATCCCGCGCAGAGAGAGAAACATTTTGCTGTGAGTTTCTTGCGGGTGACGCAATGAAGACCCCTCCCGAGCCGCACCGCCGAACTTCCCGCAGAACGGTAAGCGGTGCCGTTTTTCCACGTGACGGAATAAGGGCTTGCGCCCGGAGTGAAAATCAAGGTGGAACCGTGCCGCCCGTTGGCACCCTTGAAACGGTTTTTCCGTTTTCGGGGTGTTTTTGTTTTCTTCGCGCCGGCCCCGCAATTCCGCGCCTTGTTTTGCAGTGCCCGGTCCTGCAATTCCGCGCCTTGTTTTGCAGTGCCCGGCCCCGCAATTCCGCGCTTTTGTCCGGGTTTTCCGGCATTCTGATCGGTGATATTTTATTTATTTATATAAGGAGATTTTCAGCATGAAAGTCATTTACGCGAACGGAACGGTCGGCGAGTGCGCGCCGGAAGAAGAACTTCACATCATCCGCCACACCGCCGCCCATATCATGGCGCAGGCAATCCGGCGTCTCTTCCCGGATGCGCTTTTCGCTTACGGTCCGGCCAATGAAAAGGGGTTCTATTACGATGTTGACCTCGGCGACCGCAAGCTTTCCGAAGAGGACCTTGCCGCCATTGAAACCGAAATGAAAAAGATCGTGAAGGAAAATCTGCCGATCCGCCCCGAGGTGCTTCCCCGCGCTGAGGCAATCGCCTACATGGAAAGCCGCGGAGAAAAATACAAAGTCGAACATATCGCCGATCTGCCCGAAGACGCAGAGATCAGTTTCTTCAAGCAGGGCGAATATGTCGATATGTGCGTCGGCCCGCATCTGTGCTATACCAAAGCCCTCAAAGCCTTCCGCATTCTCGGCCAGTCCGGCGCCTATTGGAAAAATGATAAAAACAACAAGATGCTGACCCGCGTCAAGGGAACCGCCTTCCGCTCTCAGGAAGAGCTGGACGACTATATGAAGTTGCTGGAAGAAGCCGAACGCCGCGACCACCGCCGTATCGGGCGGGAGATGAAGCTCTTCATGCTGGCGGACGAAGCCCCGGGATTCCCTTTCTTTCTTCCGAACGGTATGGCGCTCAAAAATGCGCTGATTGAATACTGGCGCGAAATCCACACCCGGGAGAATTACGTCGAAGTTTCGACCCCGATGATCATGAACCGCCACCTCTGGGAAACGAGCGGACACTGGGATCATTACAAAGACAATATGTATTCCACGACGATCGACGATGAAGTTTTTTGCGTCAAACCGATGAACTGTCCCGGCGGTGTGATGATCTACCGCAACGATCTGCACAGTTACCGCGACCTGCCGATGCGCGTCGGAGAACTCGGCCTGGTCCACCGACATGAATTACGCGGCGCTCTGCACGGGCTTTTCCGCGTCCGGTGTTTCACGCAGGATGATGCGCACATCTTCATGCGCCGTGATCAGATCACCGATGAGATTATCGGCGTTGTGCATCTGATCAACGAAGTGTACACCAAGTTCGGTTTCAAGTATTCCGTTGAGCTGTCCACCCGCCCCGAAAACAGCATGGGGAGCGATGAAGACTGGGAAGCCGCGACCAGCGGCCTGCGCGCCGCGCTGGAAAAACTCGGCCTGCCCTACACCATCAACGAAGGGGACGGAGCCTTCTACGGTCCGAAGATCGACTTCCATCTGGAAGATTCGCTCGGAAGGACCTGGCAATGCGGCACGGTTCAGCTCGATTTCCAGATGCCGCTCAATTTCGGCCTTGAATATACCGATGAAAACAATGAAAAACAGCGTCCTATCATGGTACACCGCGTTTGTTTCGGCTCGATTGAACGCTTCATCGGAATCCTGACCGAGCATTACGCCGGAAAATTCCCGGCCTGGCTGGCTCCCGTGCAGGCCAAGGTTCTGCTGGTTTCCGAAAAATGTGCCGACTACGGGAAGAAGGTGTATGAAGCGCTCCGTGCCGCCGGAATCCGCTGTGCGCTGGACGACCGGAATGAAAAAATCGGCTATATGATCCGGGAAGCGCAGGTCGTTGAACGCGTTCCTTATATGGTCGTCATCGGACAGAAGGAAGCAGAAGAGGGTACTGTCTCCATCCGGAACCGCGACACTACCGACACCGAGACCATGTCGCTTTCGGCATTTATCGAAAAAGTGCAACAGCAGACCCGCGATCGCGTCTGCTGAACGCCGAAAAACCGCCCGGAAGTCTTTGCTGCGCTCCGGCACGATTTCCCGGCCCGGAAGTCTTTGCTGCGCTCCGGCACGATTTCCCGGCCCGGCCGCGTACACAGACTTCGCTATTTTGTTTCAACAAGAGATCGGTGAACAGCCGGTCTCTTTTTTATCTGCCGTTCCGTTTGTTTTTTGAAATTTGTAAATAAAACATTGCATTTAAGACTGCTGAAAGCGCATGTACGCCCGCCGGGCCGACGCACGACGCGCTCCCGTCTTCCCGCTATAAAACCTGTCGGCCGTTTCTTTTTCCCGTTCGTCCGGGAAAATGCACATTTGTCAATGATGTAAGACCAAAAATCTGCATTTATCCATGATGTGAGACCGGAAAAATGTAGTGTTACAATTGATGTGAGACCGGAAAAAGGGCTTGCTTTTTTCCGCCTGAAGTGCTATACTGTAGCATAGTACATATCTTTATACATATGTCATTTTGTTGAGGAGGTTTCTATGCCACAGAACGCGAACTCCGGCTCTGCTTTCCGGCGGGTGGGGATTTTTATTCTGGCCATGTTCCTCGGGGTCGTCATTTTTCTCGGCGCCGTTGCGGGAACAGTTTATTACGCTCTCAATTATGTCACTGTGAAAAAACTCTCCGAAAAAAATATCGATATCGGGGCAGATGCCGTACTGACCCCGGAAAGTCCTTTGAGGGAATATTCCGTCATGCGGCTCTTCAAGGAGTTTTCGACGCTTGAATTGCTGTTGGCGGAAAAGAATAAGGAGACCGCCACTCTCCACGATTTTCTCACCGTGTACGGGCTGAAAGTGCCGGATCCGGTCATGGAAAGGATCCCCGAAGAATACAAAAACATCCGTATTGCCGATCTGGAAACGCGGGGACCGGCGAATGCGTTTTTAGATGCCACCAGGATTTCCTCGCCGTTGCAGCTGGCCGGTTTGCGGACGGCTGTCAGCGACGACGCTTGGAATCTTCTCTCTGCCCGTTCGGTTTCTCTTTTGGTCGAGAGGAAGTTTGAAACGGCGCTGGCGGGCATCTATCTCGGGGATCTGACAGGGGTCAAACTTGTCCGGCGCGAAGGAACGGCCCCGGAAGTGATTTATACCGACCCCACCGCCCCGACGCTGGAAGAATACCTGGCGCCTTATGAGCTTTCCGCGCTCGGCAAGGTGCTGAACGGTACCAGCTCCGTCTATGACGAAACAAAGGTTCTGCTCGGGATGATCCCCCTGACGGCCGTTCTTTCTCCCGATGACGGATTCCTTTTGGAAGTGGCAAAACGCAAAAGTTTCACACTGGCGGACTTCATCACGAAAAAAGATGATAAGTTTGCTTTCACCGCCTCCGCTCTGCTCGACGAGATCACAATCGGGGAAATCCTCGGTTACACCTATGACGAATCGACCAAAGAATTCAAAAAAGACGGGAAAAAGGCCGTCGGTATCGACGCGGCTCTCGCGCCCCTCAGGTTTAATGATCTTTCCGGCGATTTTGATCTGATGGACAAAATCGGCGACGTATACATCGGGGAACTGATCGGATATACGCTCCTGCAAGACGAAAACGGAAACCTGATCGACGAGGACGGGAACCCGCTCCCCACCGGCACAGACCCCGTCTTCCGCAACGGTTCCGAAGAGTTGACCGGCATGATGAAGCGTTTCTCTTCCCTGCAGGTGCGCGACTTGAAAAATGACAACATCATGACGGAGAAAATCAACGGAACCACCCTGGGCGACGCTCTCGGGTACACCAACAGAGGAACCGAGACCGACCCCGCATGGTACGACAAGAACGACCGGGCCGTGACCGGGATTTTTGCCGCATTGGCCGACAGCAAGATCAACGCCCTCAACGATAAGGTGAAGGAGCTGAGCGTTGCAACGTTGCTGGATTATGAATACAATGCCTCCACCGGAAAATGGGAAAAGGACGGTTCACCCGCGTCGGGTATTCTCACTCTGCTGATGGACAGCACTTCCACCACGCTTTCCGATGATGTGAACGGAATTTATGTAGCCGAAATCATGGATTACAGCGCTTACGACACCTCCGACCCGAACCGGGTGCTGACCGCCACCGAAACGCAAACGCTGGCAGAAATCAAGCAACAACTGAAAGCGGAAGGAAAGCTCGGGTTCCGCAAAAAAAATGCAGACGATACGTATTCTGCTCCTTCCGGCCCTGCCAAAGCCCTTGCGGATCTGACCGTTGCCGATCTCAGTGACGAAAACAAGATCGTGGATAAGATCGACCAAATGACCGTCGGTGATGCCATGGGCTATGAAAAAGACCAGGATGGGAAATGGAAGAAAAACGGGAAAGAACCGGCCGTCATCCTCGGCCTGCTGATGGAAAGCAGCATGAACACGCTTTCCGATGATGTGAACAGAATTTATGTAGCCGAAATCATGGGGTACGAAAAAGATTCGGCGGGGAAATGGAAGAACAAAGACGGAAAAGAGCCTTCCGGCCCTATCAAAGCCTTTGCCGATCTGACCGTTGCCGATCTCAGTGACGAAAAGAAGATCACGGACAAGATCGACTCAATGCTCGTCGGTGATGCCATGGGGTACGAAAAAGTTTCGGAGGGGAAATGGAAGGACAAAAAAGAGAAGGCTGTAACCGGAACGCTGGCGGCAATCATGGACACCAAAATCGACGAACTGAACACCCGTATGGCCGATTTGACCCTTGCCGAAGTCATGGGCTATAAAGAAGTCTCGGAGGGGAATTGGCAAGACGCGAAAGGGAATGCCGTCGATGGCTTTATGAAACTGATCGGGCCGGACACCAAAGTGAACGAACTCGATACACGTGCCGATGAAATGAAAGATCTGCCCATCGGAAAATTCATGGATGCCGGCATTCTGAAATTTGACGACGGCACAACTAAAAAACTAGACAGTATTTTCGGGGCGGATATCTGGAAAGGCTTGACTTTGCAACAATTTATCGATGGATTGTTGAATAATAAAATACCGTCATCGTCATCGTCACCGTAATTCCCGAAAGTCTCTCCCCCCAAGGGGGTTTATGGAAAATCAAAAACCTAAGGAAGTGTTATCATGACAAAAATTGACATTTTTTCCGGATTCCTCGGCGCCGGAAAAACCACCCTGATCAAAAAACTGATTGCCGACGGATACCGCGGAGAAAAACTGATCCTGATTGAAAACGAATTCGGCGAGATCGGGATTGACGGCGGTTTCCTGAAAGAGGCGGGTATTCAGGTCACGGAGATGAATTCGGGCTGTATCTGTTGCAGTCTGGTCGGAGATTTCGGGCTGGCTTTGCGCCGGGTACAGGAAGAATACCATCCCGACCGCATTCTGATCGAACCTTCCGGAGTCGGGAAGCTGAGCGACGTAATCCGGGCAGTGGAAAGCGCCGGACTCGAAAACGCGGAACTTTCCGGCTATACGGTAGTGGTAGATGCCAAAAAATGCCGGATGTATATGAAAAACTTCGGCGAATTTTTCAACGACCAGGTCGAACATGCAGGGGCCATCGTTCTCAGTCGCACCGGGGGCATGAGCGATGCCAAAATTGCCGAATGCGTTGCACTTCTCCGCGAACACAATGCGGATGCCGTTATGGTGACTACCCCGTGGGAAGAACTGAGCGGGGAAACCCTTCTTTCGGCGATTGCGCGCAAAAATACTCTCTCGGCACTCATGGAACGCTTGCGGAACGAGGCTGAAGCCGCATGCGAGGACGACGAAGAGCATGAATGTTGCCACCACCACGACGACGAAGAACATGAATGCTGCCACCATCACGACGACGAAGAGCATGAATGTTGCCACCATCATGACGGCGAAAAGCATGAATGCCATCACCATCACGACGGCGAAGAACATGAATGTTGCCACCATCACGACGACGAAGAGCATGAATGTTGCCACCATCACGACGACGAAGAACATGAATGTTGCCACCATCACGACGACGAAGAGCATGAATGTTGCCACCATCACGACGGCGAAGAGCATGAATGCCATCACCATCACGACGACGAATGCCATCATACACACCACCATCACCACGCTGACGAAGTTTTCACCAGTTTCGGCATGGAGACCGCACGTGCCTTCACCCCCTCGGAGCTGGAAACAATTCTTGCAGAACTCGACAGCGGAAAATACGGTATCATTCTCCGCGCAAAAGGCATCGTCCGCGCCGCAGAAGGCGAATGGATTCACTTCGATTATGTTCCCGGCGAACCGGATATCCGGCGCGGTTGTGCGGATATCACCGGCCGCTTCTGCGTCATCGGGTCGGGGTTACGGGAAGAGGCGATCTCCGCGCTCTTCGGACAGTGAGGAAAGTATGGAAACACCGATTTATCTTTTCACCGGTTTCCTGGAAGCCGGAAAAACAAGCCTGATTCAGGAGACCATGCAGGACCCTGAATTCAACGCCGGAGAAAGCACGCTGATACTGCTGACCGAAGAAGGGGAAGAAGAACTTGACCCTTCCGCTTTTGCGCACGGGGCGGAGAATGTTTCCTTCCGGACGATCACATCGCCGGAGGAACTGACCCCGGCCGTTCTGGAAGCCTGGAGACGCGAACTGAAATTCCGCCGTATTCTGATAGAGTATAACGGGATGTGGATGATAGGCGATCTTTACCGGAAACTGACGCGGGATTTCCCTGTTTATCAGGAGATTATGGTGGCGGATGCCGGGACCTTCCCTGCTTACAATGCCAATATGCGTTCGCTCGTCGTGGATAAGTTGCAGGGATGTGAGCTGATTATTTTCAACCGCATGACCGATTCCACAGATAAAATGCAACTGCACAAAATCGTGCGCGGTATCAGCCGGGCAGTCAATATCTCTTATGAATATACCGACGGGCGCATTGAATACGACGATATTGAGGACCCGTTGCCTTTCGATATCAATGCCCCGATTGTGGACGTGGCCGATCGCGATTTTGCGCTCTTATATCGTGATATGACCGAAGATATTGAAAAATATGACGGAAAGGTCCTGCGCTACCGCGCGCTGATTGCGCGGGATGAACGGCTGGAAAAGAACGCTTTTGTCGGCGGCCGGCAGATCATGACCTGCTGTGCCAACGATATCGCTTATCAGGGGTTCATCTGCAAGATGCCGCTAGAAAGCATTCCTTTTTCCACCGGTGACTGGGTGATCCTGACCGCCCGGGTCGTTCTCGAAAAGCATAAACTCTACCGCACCCGCGGGCCGGTCCTGTATGTACGGGAGGCAGAAATAACAAACGCCCCCGAAGAACCGGTGGCGTCATTCTATTGATTGATTGTTTCAGTAAACGAATTTGTTCTTGCGGAGGAGGCGGCTGTTGTAATAGATGTCCTCATCCTCCTCCGATAAGAACACATCCATTATGTCATCCAAATCGCACTCCAATTCCTCGCAAATGGTGTAGAGCGTTTCCGTGCCGGGCAGACGATTGGTTTCAATCTTTTCTATCTCGGTCGGCAGAATCCCCAATCTCCTGGCAAAGACGGGAAACGTCGGTTTCTTTTTCCTGGCCAGCAACTCAAAAAGTTTATAATAGCGGACTTTCATGCAAGCATCTCTTTTCTCTGAATTTATGCGGGTATGGCGGAACTGGCAGACGCGCCGGACTTAGGATCCGGTGGGCAACCGTGCAGGTTCGATTCCTGTTACCCGCACCACTATTTTTTTCGCCTCGCGCTCTTTATCAGCGAGGGGAACGGGAATCGAAGCGGAGCGGGAGTGAATGACGCGCCGGTGGCGCGTCAGAGCCGCTCCGGACCGAGCGCGCAGGTCGCGCGAGAATCTATTCCTGTTACCCGCACCACTATTTTTTGTCTCGCGCTCTTATCAGCGAGGGGAACGGGAATCGAAGCGGAGCGGGAGTGAATGACGCGCCGGTGGCGCGTCAGAGCCGCTCCGGACCGAGCGCGCAGGTCGCGCGAGAATCTATTCCTGTTTACCCGCACCACTATTTTTTTCGCCTCGTATTGCTGTTTGCACCGCCACGTACCGGTGCTTTTGTTACCTGTAAAGGCCCTGAGCGCGACTTGGGGTCTTTTTTTCGGCAACGACAACCGCAGGGGCAGAGCTTTGTGGGGCGACAACAACCGCAGGGGCAGAGCTTTGTGGGGCGACAACAACCGCAGGAGGCAGAGCTTTGTAGGGCGGCGGCAACCGCAGGGCGCTCCGGCGCGGTTTTCCGCGTGGGAAGCGGAAGCGGGTATCAGCTCCTGTTGATCCTGATTTTGTCGATATTGTCGATTTTTTTAAGGCTGAAAACGGCTTTATCGCCGGCTTTCAGTTCTCTGAAAAATGGTATCGGTTTACTGCTTTGCGCACCGTACAAACGCGGGTTAAAATCGTTTTCTTTCCGCCAGATTTCGTTCATAAAGGCGGAAAAATGCATCCAGCCGTCAATGTCCGCCCCATCCTGAATAATCTTCATGGCGGTTTTCATGATTTTATCCTGTTTTTGTTTCCCGGCCGATTGCATTTTGCTCTTCACGTCGGCGACCTGCGCGGCCGCCTTGACCTTGTTATTGGACTTGGAATTCAGCAATTCGTCAATCGGTATGAAAATGTCGCAGGCACGACGGAAGGAAGAAGGCGTTTTGTTCTCACCGGCACCGATCACGACAATATTATCGTTTCTGAACCGCATGGCAAGGTTCGTAAAATCGCTGTCGCTGGTAGCCAGGCAAAAGCAATCCACTTTTCCCTGATATAAAATATCCATCGCATCGATAATCATTTTGGAATCGGTCGCATTTTTTCCGCTCGTGAACGCCACCTGCTGAATCTGCTCGATGGAATATTCAAGCAATGCAGACTTCCAACCGTTCGCTTTCGGATTGGTGAAATCTCCGTACAGTCGGCGATATGTGACCTTCCCGTATTGGCTCAGCTCGTCCAAAACGATGGAGAAATAATCGCTCGATACATTGTCGGAATCTATCAGCAACGCGATTGTTCTGTCTATAATTTCCATGTTTCCTCCTTTCTGCTTGTATTTTTCTTTTCTTATCGGGATGCGGGAGAGTTCCGGCCCTATGCTGGATCGCTGTCGGTCTTATCGGTTTTGCGACAGGCGTTTTGCAGGAAACATCGGCCGGCAAACATACGCAAAAGGTCACATCCGTCAGAAGAGTCCGGTAATCTTCCCGTCCGCATTCACATCGATATTTTCTGCGGCGGGGCGTTTCGGAAGACCGGGCATGGTCATGATATCTCCGGTCAGGACAACCAGAAAACCCGCGCCGGCCGAAACTTTCACGTTCTTGACGGTCACGGTGAAGCCGTCCGGTGCGCCGAGCTTTTGCGGATCGTCCGAAAAACTGTATTGCGTTTTGGCAATACAGATTGGAAGCTCTCCGAAACCAAGCGCTTCCAGTGCGCGGATCTGCTTGGCGGCCGCGGGAAGAATATCAACGCCCGCGCCGCGATACACGCGCGTGACGATAGCCTCGATTTTTTCACGCACCGATGCCCCGCTATCATAGGCAAAGCGGAATCCTTCATGCTTTTCTTCACAAAGGCGTACCACTTCCCCCGCCAGTTCTTCTGCGCCGCGGCCGCCGTCTGCCCATACGGTGGAAAGGATAACGCGCACACCGAGAGAGCGGCAGGCTTCCTTCACGCAGGCAATCTCTGCCTCGGTATCAGCCGGGAAACGGTTGAGCGTCACCACGCAGGGCAAATGATAAACATCCCGGATGTTGGAAACATGACGGAGCAGATTCGGTATTCCGCATAGAAGCGCTTCCGTATCTTCACGGGCAAGATCAGTCTTGGCGACCCCGCCGTGCATTTTCAGTGCGCGCACGGTAGCAACAATCACGACCGCGTCAGGCACAAGCCCCATCGCGCGGCATTTGATATCCAAAAACTTTTCGGCTCCCAGGTCCGCGCCGAAGCCGGCTTCCGTAACGGCGTAATCCCCCATTTTGAGAGCCATGCGGGTAGCAATCACAGAGTTGCACCCGTGCGCAATATTTGCAAACGGGCCGCCGTGAACAAAAGCCGGCGTTCCTTCCAGCGTCTGCACGAGGTTGGGTTTCAACGCGTCACGTAAAAGGGCTGTCATCGCGCCGGCGGCCTTCAGATCGCCCGCCGTGACCGGCCGTTCATCATAAGTATACCCGATAATCATACGGGAGAGGCGTTCACGCAGATCGGTCAGGGAGGAGGACAGGCACAAAACCGCCATGACCTCGGAGGCCACGGTAATATCGAACCCGTCTTCGCGCGGAGTGCCGTTCACGCGGCCGCCCAGCCCGTCCACCACATTGCGGAGTTGGCGATCGTTCATATCCACGCACCGTCGCCAGGTAATACGGCGCGGGTCGATACCCAGAGCGTTCCCTTGCTGGATATGATTGTCCAGCATGGCGGCCAGCAGGTTGTTGGCCGCGCCGATGGCGTGAAAATCTCCGGTGAAGTGCAGATTGATTTCTTCCATCGGAATCACCTGTGCGTATCCGCCCCCGGCGGCGCCGCCCTTCACCCCGAAGACCGGCCCGAGAGAAGGTTCGCGCAAAGCCACGACCGCCTCTTTGCCGATGCGGCGCAACCCATCGCCGAGACCGATGGTGGTCGTGGTTTTTCCTTCCCCTGCGGGGGTGGGGGTAATGGCTGTCACAAGAATCAGTTTTCCGTCCTTCCGGTCGGTTTTACGCAGAAGGGAAAGATCGATCTTCGCTTTGTCGCGGCCGTAGGGTTCCAGGAACTCTTCCTCCACATGGGCGCGCGCGGCAATGACGGGGATTGGCTCCGGCGTAGCGTTTTGTGCAATTTCAATGTCTGTCATACGTTTCTCCGATATGTAATGTTTTCTTTACTTATTTATTTTTTTCTCTATCGTTTGCCAGCGAATCCGAAATAGAACGGATCGGGGAGGATTCGGCATGGCGTTCCGCCGCCGCCCGGGCGCGTTCATCATGCGTCAGACTTCCCGCCCCGTTGACGCACCCGCCGACGCAGGCCATTCCTTCAATAAAATTCTGCGGCAGAACGCCGTGTGCGGCACGCATGAGCGCGGCGCGGCATTCGTCTATCCCGCTACAGGAAATCGGATTTGCGGCAAAGTCGCTCCCGGCCTCGCCGAGCGCCCGGCAAACAGCCGAAGCCACGCCGCCGCTTCGGGCAAAGATGCGCCCGTAGGAAGAGGCCTGTTCCAGTTTGGTATCGGGCAATTCTTCCACGGCGATCGAACGGCTGTCAATCAGTGCCTGCAATTCCTCAAAGGTGATGACGCTGTCAAAAAGCCCCCGGTATTCTTCGCGCTGGAACTCGGCTTTTTTGGCGGTGCAAGGGCCGATAAAGACCACATGGGCGTTCGGATAGCGTTCCCGCACTGCGCGCGCCAGGGTTCCGGCCGGAGACAGGTTATGGGAAATGTGCTTTTTCAGCTCCGGGAAATTCTTTTCTACATACGCGACAAAGGCGGGGCAGCAGGATGAAGTCAAAAAGCCCTGTTCTTCCAGTTCACGCGCCTCTGCGGCGGCCACCATATCCGCGCCGAGCGCGACCTCTCTAATTTCGGTAAAGCCCAGCGCACGGATCGCGCTGAGAATCTGCCCGGGGCGCGCGTAGGTGAACTGGGAAGCGATTGACGGGGCTACCAAGGCAAAGAGCGGGTAATTTTTTCCGCCGTCGCTGTTGCGAATCAGATCGATTACGTCGAGAATATAAGAGCGGTCGGTAATCGCGCCGAACGGGCAGGTATAGACGCAGGCCCCGCAGGCGATACACTTATCGTAATCAATACAGGCTTCTTTCTCTTCGCCCATATGGATAGCGCCGACGCGACAGGCAGACTCGCAAGGGCGCTTATAATTATGAATGGCATTGTAGGGGCAGATGCGGGCGCAGGCACCGCATTCCACGCAAAGAGTTTTGTCGATGACGGCTTTTTGGTCTTCCCCGATACGGATGGCACCTCGGCGGCAGACCTCCACGCACCGATGCGAAAGACACCCGCGGCAAGAAGGCGTGACTTCATATCCGCCGGCCGGGCAGTCTTCACACGCAATGTCAATGACCTGGATGACCTTCTTGTTGTACCGGTTCCCGCCGACTGCCAGCCGGACGCGCTCGGAGAGGATAGCGCGTTCTTTATGTATACAGCACCGCATGGTCGGTTTTTTGCCCGGAATCAGCATTTTCGGAATTTCACTGACGTTTTCAAGCAGACTGTCTTCCCATGCAAGGCGGGCCACTTCCCGCAGAATGCTGTATTTTAACCGTTGTACTTTTGTATCGAATTTCTCCATTTTACACCTCGCCGACCGGATCTACATATTCCATCAGCATCTGCCGATGCCCGGCATTCACACGGATCAGTTGCCCTGCCGCTACCAGCGGAAGCCACTGGCGGATATAGGACATGGCCGTGTTTGTCCGTTCCGAAAAGAGGGCCAGATAACGCTCCGCCAATTCGTCTTCCCCCTGCATCCGAAAAGTGAGGTAGGTCTTGGCGGCATCCGCGGAGGCATTCCCCTGACTTGCGTGTGACCAGTCAAGCACATAGGGCTGTTTGCCGACGGAAAGAATGACGTTGGAGGGGTTGAAGTCTCCGTGGCACAGATGTGTGTGGTTCGGCATATCGGATACCCGCATGGAAAGATCGTACCGGGTGGAAGCGTCCAGGTCCGAGCTCATGATCTTGGTGATGAGTTTATCCCGGAATTTGGTCAGGAGCGGGCTTTTTTTGGAATGAATCTCCATTTGCACGGAAAGAAAAAGCTCAAGGTATTCCTGCCGTCTTTCGGGATATCGTCGCATCAGCGTTTCCAGCGTCTCCCCCTCTATAAAATCCATGACAATGGCCCACTGCCCGTCAATGAGCGTAACTTCCCGTATCTTCGGGATCAGAAGGCCTGTCTCTTCAACGCGCGCCTGATTCAGCGCTTCGTTCAGAATATTGGATTTGGAATGCCCCGCGCCGAACAATTTAACCGTGCTGTCGCCAACGCGCAAGACCTTCTTGCCAGGGCGGGATACCAGTATCTCATCGTAGTGCATAATACCACCTCAACATAAAGTTTCCTTTACAAAAACTAAAGGGTTCAGACGGCGTAAAGAATATGACGGTTCCGCAGGGCGGCCTCTTCAATCGAATCGTTGACCGAATATGCGTGTTTTTCCAGGTCCGTACAGACGGCCTCGGTCAGCCCCTCGTTTTGCAGAGCCGCAATCAGCATGCCTGCCGTATCTTCTATAATTCCGCCCTTTTCACGCGCTGTGCGGCTGTCGTTCGGCGTGGTCAGAAGAAACGAAAAAATCTCCGCGAATTCCGCAAGGACGGAACAGGCGCGCAAAGCGCGATAGCTCCATTTGTAATAGGGGCGGTATCGGCGGTTCAGCAAAAACACGGCCTCTGTCATATGATCGCAATACGCAAAGACCGCAAGCTGCGCCCCCTCTTCCTCTCCGTGCGCAAGACACCGCGCATAGTTATACTGCCCCGCCTGCGCGGCAAGCAACAGATGGCCGGCAAGTTTCTTGCGTCGGATATCCTCCGGATATTGTGCATAGCGGGCGCGGAGCGAGGTCAGCACACCCGTTCCGTCATGGAAGAGTTTCCCGTTTGTGAATTCCGCAAGATAGTTCTCCGGCAGACGGATAAGCTCCTCCGCGGTCAGATTCCCGTCCGGAGTTCCGAGTCGTTCCAGGAGAAAATCGGGAAGCCGCAGGACCCCGTGCCGATTCCCGCCGACCGGGGCGACGCGTGAACGCGGTACGCCGGCATATTCGCCCGGCAGTTTTGCATAGGCGCGTTCAAGCAGAAAAGCGGTGCGGCGGTCAATCCTCTCTTCCCCGGGAAGAAAGATCATAAAACCGGGTTCAAAATCATGATCGCGCGAGATTTCATCGTCGTACCCATAGCACTCGGAGCCGCTTCCGAAAAGCCCGACCGCAATCTGCGGCCAGAGTTCCGGAACGATTTCGCGCAGCATCGGTTCCCCGTATTCACGGAAGAAGTTTTCACATAGTTCAAGCCCCTGCATAAATCGCCTCCGCCCGCGCTTTCAATTCCTCCGCATACGCGAAATGACCGTAATAACCGAAGACAGAGGCGCATTTTTCCGCCACAAAGGCATAGTAGCCGTTGCGCGGAAGCCCCGGCGTTTCCAAAAGTTTTTCGGCTTTTGCAAGATGCGCTTCGATCACGCTCTCGGCATCTTCCATCCCCAGTTCTTCTTCGGCGGCAGTAGCCATATTCAGATGGGTGACGGCGCATTCCGGTTCCCGGCCCGGAATCTCCGACATGATTGAAAGCGCCCGCCGGTAAGCCTCCTCTGCTTCCCGGTACGCCGTAAGATCGACAAGCGCCAGCCCCATGTTGTTGTAAAGGCCGCCCAGCCGTTCGTCCCCCGCCGGAAGGTGAGCGCTGTAAAGGCTCTCCGCCTTCCGGTACAGAGGCAGGGCCGCTTGCGCGTCACCGAACGCTTTATAGACCGTGGCGGCATTGATATAGGTCGTTCCTGCGGTGACGCTGTCTTCCAGCGCGAGAGCGCTCAACAAAGCCAGGGCTTTTTCGGCATGAGCGCGCGCTTCCTCTTCTTTCCCCTGTTTGCGGAAATGCCCCATCAATTCATTGTGGAGAGAAAGACCGCCGCGCCCGTCGTGTCCGGCTTCCGCCTCCGCCAGCCAATAGAAAAGATGGCGTTCTGCGGCGGCGTAATCGTTTTTTCCCAGGTGTTCATCGAGCTTTTCCATGACGCGTGAAAGCGGAATAGCCGTAATCGGCTCCCCTTTTGTATAGAAATCTTTACAAAATGGGCATGCCGGTTCTTTGTAATCCTCGGGTAATAATTCTTTCATATTTCACCTTTTCAAAAAGAGCAGTCCGGGAACTGCTCTTTGGAGTTCGGCTCGACCGCCGGTCTGACAAGTAAGAGATCGTCGGCATCAGCCGCCGGTCTGACAGGAAAGATGGGCGTTCTCCGACCGCCGGTCCGGCAGATAAGAGGTTGTCGGCATCAGCCGCCGATCTGACAGGTAAGATGGGTGTTGGCCTCGACCGCCGCGCGAAACCCTTCCATCAATGCGGGGGGCGGCGGCAGAATCCCGTCCAGAAGATACGGGCGGCCGAGGCGCGTGTACTTATCGCGTCCCAATCGGTGATAGGGCAAAAGATGAATCCGCTCAACGCCGGGCAACGTATCGGCAAACCGGGCAATCGCAAGAATCTCCTCCTCGGTCGCGTTGAAGGTGGGGATAACGGGAACCCGGATGGTAAGTTCGGTTTTCCCGCTCTCGGCAATCCGCCGGGCGTTGGAGAGAATCAGCTCATTCGGCTGGCTGGTGAACTCCCGATGTTTTTCGGAATCCATATGCTTGATATCCATCAGGAAATAGTCCAGGCAGGGCAAAAAGCGTTCGACGGTTTCATAGGGGGCGCATCCGGTGCTTTCCATCGCCGTTGTCAACCCATAATCCTTTGCGGCGGTCAAAAGTGCCACCGCGAAATCGGGCTGGCAGAGACTTTCTCCGCCGGAAAGCGTCAATCCCCCGCCACTGCGGCGATAATAGGAAACGTCCTTAAGTACCTCGTCCATGACCTCGGAAACGGTTACATCCCGGCCATAGACCTTCGGCTTCCCATCTATTGTCACGGTCTGAATCTTGTATTCCTGCGACTCCGGATTACAGCACCAGCGGCAACGGAGAACGCATCCTTTCAGAAATACAATGGTGCGGATCCCCGGCCCGTCATGGATCGAATAGCGCTGAATGTCGAAAATACGGCCGCGAACCGCGTAATGATCTGTCTCTGCCATCAGTAATTCCCCGTCTGCTCTGTACGATTGATAATATCATCCTGTAATGAACGGGAAAGCGTTGTGAAAAGTGCGCTGTATCCCGCTACACGAACTACCAGAGCTTTATAGTTTTCGGGATGTTTTTGCGCGTCGAGCAACGTCTCGCGTGAAACAACGTTGAACTGCACATGCATTCCCTTATGATCAAAATAGGTGCGGATGAACGAGGCAAAATTGACAAGCCCCTGCTGTCCGGCCAAGGCGGACGGATGGAACTTCATGTTATAAAGCGTTCCGTTCGAGGCGATGCCGTGGTCAAGTTTTGCTACGGAGTTGGCCGCCGCCGTCGGTCCTTTCAGATCGCGCCCGGAAACCGGAGAAACTCCGTCGGCCACCGGCGTATAAGCCAGACGGCCGTCCGGGGTGGCACCGGTCTGCTGTCCGAGCGGAACATTGGCGGAGACCGGGTACAGGCCGGCCTGATACCGCCCGCCGCGCGGGTTGCGGTACTGTTGCAGGGGGCGCGTATAGGTATAGGCGACTTCGCGCGCCAGGGTGTCGATCTCGTCCAGATCGTTTCCGAATTTCGGCAATGCGGCAATCTTATCGAGAAGTTTCTGATACCGGTCTGCGCGCGCTTTGTCGGTCGTTCCGGTCATACCCGCCTTGATGAAGGAAGCAATATCGCTTTCCGAAACCTTCCGTCCGGCGCGGCGCAGGTCTTCGGCACGTTGGAGCGCCACGGTATAGAGCATATCCTGCGGATAGGGTTTCCCGAAATTGTCGCGGAGCGCTTCGGCATATTCGCGGAGCGTGACGGATTTTTCTTCATAAACCAGCCGGCGGATGGCATAAAGCCCGTCCGCATTGTTGGAAATACCGAACCCCTGCGGGCCTGTGAAATTGTAAACGGAACCGCCTTCCTGCACGGTCTTGCCGCTCCCGATACAATCTTCAATCATCGTGGAGAGAAACGGCAGAGGGCAGCGGGTTGCATGCGCATAGTCAATGGCGTTGTCGGCGTTGACCATCAGCTCAATGAAATAGGACTGCTGACGCTGATACGCCGCGAAGAATTTTTCAAAGGTGTCCAGTTCCTGAATTTCCCCGGTGCGGGGGCCGACCTGCACGCCGCGATCAACGCCGTTGGTAAAGACCAGTTCAAGCGGGCGGCACATATTGAAGAAGGCCGCGTCGTGCCATCCGTCAGTCTTTCCGGAACATTGCGGCTCCACGCACCCGATGATGTTGTACCGGCGGGCATCCTCAAGCGTAACGCCGCGTGACATCAGCGCAGGGATAATAACCTCGTCGTTATAATAAGCAGGAAGACCGATCCCCGTCCGCGTCAGTTCCGCCGCTTTCAGGAGCAGGGCGTCGGGAGTTCCGTTCCAGACACGGATGGAAAGCGAGGGCTGCGGAAGTTGCACATGCATGGATGCTTCCAGGCACATGAAGGAAAGGATGTTTGTCACATCCAGGCCGTTTTCGTCCTGCCCGCCAACAATCAGGTTCTGGAACATGCTGTAACCGGCGAAGCCCTTGGCCGAAGCCGCGTCACGGCATTTATTGAGGTCGTTGAGTTTGAGCCATACGCAGTCAACCAGTTCCTGCGCCTCTTCGACGGTGATCCGGCCGGCATCGGCATCGGCGCGGTAATAGGGGTACATATACTGGTCAAACCGTCCGGGGCTGACCGAATGCCCGTTGGACTCAATCTGCAAAATCAGATGAACGAACCAGAATGACTGGCAGGCCTCATGAAAACTGCGCGCACCGTCCGCCGGAACCCGACGGCAGTTGGCGGCGATACGCAAAAGTTCGGCACGGCGGCGGGTATCATGACAGGAAGCCGCCGTCTTTTCAGCCAGTTCGGCATAGCGGTTGGCAAAGCCGATGACGGCATCACAGGAAAGGAGCATGGCGCGGAGCAGGCAGGATTTGCCGCAGTAATCGGCATCCCCCTCATGGCAGGCGGCCAGTTCGGCCTCCGCACGCCGGCGAATCCCGTTGAATCCCTCCCGCAAAATCCAGTCATAATGGACTGTGACGTGTCCGACGCCGTTATACAGGTAATTTCCCGGCGTGAAAATATTATGTTCCATGGCCAGACGCGCCGCCGGCGACATATAAGAAAGGGCCAGTTCGCTTGTCGTCTTTCCCCGGAAATAGGCGTTTGCTTCACGAATGGCGGCTTTGGTGGGCGCGTCGATTTCAAAGGGGTCGGCTTCACGGGTCGCCAACGTTTCAAATTCCCCTTCAATCCAGTTGACGCTGAACTCGGGAAAAATCTGAGAGGCACGATGGTTCACCGTTGCCGAACCGACGACCAGTTCGTCGTCAAAAATCCGGAGCGGAAGATTTTCCAGAATGTGCGCGAAAGCCTTGGCCCGGCGCATGACAATCGGCTCCGCCTCGGTCGAACGATAGGATTCCGTCAAAAGTGTGGCGCGGGCAGATTCAATGCGCGGTCTGACCGAAAAGAGGTCTGTCTTCAGGCGAGACACACGTTCGCTCATCGGGGCGCGGTATTCCTTGATTTTTTCCATATTCTTTTCTCCCGTGTCAGAATAAAACTCTACATCATCTATTGTAGCATACCCCACATGGAAAATCAAGCCCCCGCGCCATTGTTTTTTGAAAATATTTTTTATTTTTTGTGAATTTTTTTATTTTCAAAAAAGATAAACCGGAACCGCTTTTCGCGATATCCGGTTTGTCTGTTGCCTATGCGGTTCTGGTTGCCCGGCGGCGGACAGGGTCATTTCTTCATCGCGGACCCGGGCGAAAAGAGGCGAAAAAGCGGCGCAACCGCCGGATAAAACACGACCATCCGGTCAAGAACCCGGCCGAAAAATCCGATGATAAACCCGTTGCAGAGCGCCATGACCAAGGTTCCCCATCCGATTCCAACGAAACGGCCGAACCCGAAAAAAGCAAAGGACAGGACAAGAGAAACCAGCGCGCTGACCGCGTCATAACAAAATTTGAAGCGGTCGATCGGGCAGGAAAACGCCGCGGATACTTCCCTCACAAAGAGGTCGTATGCCTCCGGAGAAAGGTAGGAGCGGAACATCAGCGAAACGGCGAGTGAAGTCAGGACCATCCCGAGTGTAAGCCAGACGATACGGAGCGGGAGCGTTCCGGCAGGAAGACCGCCAAGGAGCGAAACGAACCGGTCGAGAATCAGGCCATACAGAAACGCCGTCACAAAGGAAAAGAGATAGCTGAGACAAAACCTGCGCAGAAGAAGAGACATGGCAAGAAGCAAGACCGCCTGCAAAAGATATTCCGCCATGCCGAAACTGATGCCGAAAAACGCCGAAAAAAGATAGGCAGGCGCCACAATCATCGACAGCCCGAGGTCGGCTTTTGCGGTCAGAGCAACGCTGAACGCCATCAGGACCAACCCGACGATATAAAGTATCTCCTGCGGAACGCGAATCTTTTTCATCCGAGTTTTTCAAGCGTTTCCATCACATATTGACCGAACGCTTCGCAAGTCGCGCCGTCCGGCCGGCCGGTAATCACCAGTTTTTTCTCTTCCAGCGTGCAGATATCCAGCGCACGCGCCAATTTGTCCGCCCGATCCTGCAAGCCGATGTGAGAGAGGAGCATCACCACCGCGCGAAGCATGGAACAGGGGTCCGCATATGCGCCGCGCCCTTCGTTTATCATGCGGGGGGCTGAACCGTGGATCGCCTCAAACATAGCATAATGCTTGCCGATATTGGCGCATCCGGCCGTTCCGACTCCGCCCTGCATCTCTGCGGCCTCGTCCGAGATAATGTCGCCGTACAGATTCGGCAGGAGCAGAATCTTGAAATCACGGCGGCGTTTCTTGTCTACCAGCTTGGCCGTCATAATGTCGGCGTACCATTCGTCTGTCAGAATTTCCGGATATTCGGCCGCGACGCGGCGGCAGTCTTCTATGAAATTCCCGTCCGTTGTTTTGATAACGTTGGCCTTTGTCACAATCGACACACGCCCGTACCCGTTCTTGCGGGCATAATCATACGCAATGCGGGCAATGCGGTCCGACCCCTGACGGGTCGTCACAGTAAAATCGAAGGCCAGATCATCGGTCACATTGAAGCCGCTGTTTCCGATGGCATAGGCCCCCTCGGTGTTCTCGCGGAAAATGACCCAGTCGATCCCCTCTTCGGGTACACGGACAGGGCGGATATTGGCAAAAAGGTCAAGCGCTTTCCGCATAGCGACGTTCGCGCTTTCGATATTGGGCATTCCGCTTCCCTTTTGGGGCGTGGTGGTCGGCCCTTTGAGGATGATGTGGCAGGATTGTAACTCGGCCAGCACATCGTCGGGGATCCCCTTGCCATGGGCGATCCGGTTTTCCAGCGTCAGCCCTTCAATCGGAATAAACCGTACTTTCCCGCTTTCGCACAGGTCGGCGAGAATATGGCGAAGGACCCGCTCTGCCTCGGCGCAGATAATCGGTCCGATTCCGTCTCCGCCGCAAATGCCGATCCGGATTTCGGGCAGCGCGGCATAATCGGTGAAATCGCCGTCGGCCTTCATGCGCTCGACGCGGGCCAGTTGCCCCTCCATCAGCGCGCGGAATTTTTCAAGTGCCAGTTCAATCTTTTCGTTACTCATTTTCAATTTCCTTCTTTGGTATAGTTCAAAAGTCCGCCCGCCGCGAGGATCGCTCGCTGGCGTTCCGTGAAGCCGAGGCAAAGGACAACGGGGCGGCCGCCGATTTTTGCGGTCACGGTGTCGCGCTCCCGGATTGCATCCGCAAAGCCGTCGATCTCCATGCTGTCGCCTTCCCGGATCCCGTCGTAATCAGCCGGATCAAGAAAAGTCAGCGGGACAATGCCGGCATTGATGAGATTGGCCTGGTGAATTCTGGCAAAGCTCTTGGCAACGACCGCGCGCACACCGAGATAAAGCGGAACGAGCGCCGCATGCTCCCGTGAACTTCCCTGCCCGTAATTTTCCCCGCCGACAATGACGCAGGAGCCTGCCGCCTTGGCGCGTTCCGCAAAAGTTTCATCCGACACGCGGAAGCAAAACTGCGAAAGATACGGCACGTTGGAACGGTAGGGAAGAATCTTGGTTCCCGCCGGCATGATATGGTCGGTCGTAATATTGTCGCCGACTTTCAGCAATACTTTCTCGGAAAGATTGCAATCGGGAGCTTTCCCCTGCGGAACCGGCCTGATATTCGGCCCTCTTACGACCTCGACCTCTTCCCCTTCCGGCGCCGGCAGAAGAATCATGCTGTCATCCACCGTAAATTTCTCCGGCAGGACCGGAGCGGGGATCGGGGCAAACACGGTCGGGTCGGTAATCGTTCCCGTCAGCGCGGAGGCCACCGCCGTCTCGGGGGAGACCAGATAGACCTGCGCGTCTTTGGTGCCGCTCCGTCCTTCAAAGTTGCGGTTGAAAGTACGGAGACTGACGCCGGCGCTCTCCGGTGAAAAGCCCATGCCGATACAGGGTCCGCAAGCGCATTCCAAAAGACGCGCCCCGGCGGCAAGCATGTCGGCCAGCGCGCCGCAACGGGAAAGTTCCATCAGTACCTGGCGCGAACCCGGCGATATCGAAAGGCTGACATCGGGATGTATATGACGGCCGCGAAGCATGGCGGCCACCGTCAGCATATCGGAAAGAGAAGAGTTTGTGCAGGAGCCGATGCAGACCTGATTGACCCGGATACCCGACAGTCCGGAAACCGGAACGACTTTATCGGGCGAATGCGGGCAGGCCGCCAGCGGAACAAGCGTATCCAGATCGATTTCCACCGTGTCGGCATATGTGGCGTCGGTATCGGCCGCGAGCGGGCGATAATCTTCTTCTCTGCCCTGCGCGCAAAGAAACGCGCGGGTCGTCTCGTCGGACGGGAAGATCGAAGTCGTGGCCCCGAGTTCCGCGCCCATATTGGTGATTGTGGCGCGTTGCGGAACCGAAAGCCCCGTCACCCCGTCGCCGCAATATTCCATCACAGCGCCGACCCCGCCCTTGACGCTCAGCCGGCGGAGAACCTCCAGAATCACATCTTTGGCACCGGCCGGAGAACGGAGCGCCCCGTGCAGAAGCACACGGATAATCCGCGGAGCGCGCAGATAGTATGCACCGCCGCCCATGGCCACGGCAACATCCAGCCCTCCGGCTCCCATGCCGAGCATTCCGATACCGCCGGCCGTGGGGGTATGGCTGTCGGACCCGATCAACGTTTTGCCGGGAATGCCGAACCGCTCCAGATGCACCTGATGGCAGATTCCGTTTCCGGGGCGGGAAAAGCGAATACCGTGCTTTTTGGTCACCGTCTGCAAATAGCGATGGTCATCCGCATTCTCAAACCCTGCCTGGAGAGTATTGTGGTCTACATAGGCAACGGAAAGCTCGGTTTTCACGCGCGGAATCCCCATGGCTTCAAATTGCAGATAGGCCATGGTTCCTGTCGCGTCCTGCGTCAGCGTCTGATCAATCCGGATGGAAATTTCTTCGCCGGGGATCAGTTTTCCCGATACGAGATGAGCGGAAAGGATTTTTTCAGTCAAGGTCATTCCCATAATTCTTCTCCAGTACTTTCATAAGATTCAGATATGCGGCCTCCACATGGCGGACGGTCAGTTCCTCGGCGGCATCGCCGTCGCCTTTTCGGATTGCCTCGGCGATGGCGCGATGCTCCCGCACCGATTCCGCCGCGCGGCCGGGGGCAAAAAGAGAGCGTTTCCGGTAGAGAGCAATCTGGCGGTGGAGCCGCACCAGCGCCTCGCTGATGATACGGCTGTCGCATATCCGGTAGACCAGGTCATGAAATTCGCCGTCCAGGTCTTTCAGTTTTTCGGTTCCGCCCTTTTCAAGGAAAAACTCCTGCATTTCCACGATTTCAAACAGGCGGGCACAATCTGTCTCCCCGGCCTTCCCGGCGGCGCGGCGCGAAGCCAGCCCCTCAATCCGGCGGCGGATCTCGTAAATATCAGCCAGATCGGTGCGGCCGATACCGACGACCACGGCGGTACGGTTCGGTTCGATACGGATCAGACCGTCCCGCTCCAAATGCCGGATCGCCTCGCGAACGGGTGTGCGGGAGGCTCCGGTCAGATCGCAGGCGTGCTGTTCGGTAATGCATTCGCCGGCGGGAATGGCACCGCTGAGAATCTTCTCTTCCAGAATGGCGTAGGCCGTCTCTTCAAGAGAATAGCGTTTTTCCTGCATAAGTCACCTCGCAAAACGTCCGGGCGCAAGCCGGGCGAAGATCTGTTCCAGTTCTCCGTCCGACATGATCGTTGTGCGGCCGTCTTCGTATTGTGCGTCGATCTCTTTTTTGGCTTCGGCCACCAGCGGGTCATATTTATTGATCATCTGCTCTTCGGGAATTTTGTAATGCCGGTTCAGCCAATAGGCAATGCCGGCAAGGCCCGATGTGTTGCTGATTGAAACCGTCGGCGGGCGGTTCAGGATCGTCTCGGTGTCAAACACGTTGTAGATTTCCGCATCCTTGATCAGCCCGTCCGCATGGACTCCGGCACGCGTCATATTGAACGCCTCGCCGACAAAGGGAGTCATGGGGGGGATGTCATAATGCAGTTCGTTCCTATAATAATCGGCGATCTCGGTAATGACGGTGGTATCCATTCCGTCGGTCGTGCCGCGGAGAGAAGCGTATTGCAGGACCATGGCTTCAAGCGGTACATTGCCGGTCCGTTCTCCGATTCCGAGCAGGGAGCAGTTCACGCCCGACGCTCCGTAAAGCCATGCGGATACGGCATTGGCCACCCCGAGGTAAAAATCATTATGTCCGTGCCATTCCAGATATTCCGAATCAATATCGGCATAGTGGTTCAGACCGTAAATGATACCGGGAACGCTTCGCGGCAGCGCCACGCCGGGATAAGGTACGCCGTACCCCATCGTATCGCACATCCGCACCCGCACCGGTATGCCCGCCTGATGGGAAAGCTCGGAGAGGCGGTTGACGAACGGAATGACAAAGCCGTAAAAGTCGGCGCGGGTGATGTCTTCCAGATGGCAACGCGGAATGATCCCATGCTCAAACGCCTGCGAAACGACGCCGAGATAGTGATCCTGCGCCTGAGAACGCGTCATATTCATTTTTTTGAAAATGTGATAATCAGAGCAGGAGACCAGAATGCCGGTCTCCTTGATCCCGATGTCTTTCACCAGGCGGAAGTCCTCGTCACGGGCGCGAATCCAGGTGGTAATCTCCGGGAAGCGATATCCGAGGGCAAGGCAACGCTCGACCGCTTCTCTGTCCTTCTTCGTATAGACAAAAAATTCGCTCTGACGGATGATGCCGTTCGGGCCGCCGAGACGGGCTTCCAGCTTGTAGATATCCTCGATCTGCTTCGCCGTGTACGGCTCACGCGACTGTTGCCCGTCGCGGAAGGTCGTATCGGTGATGAAAATCTCCTCCGGCATATGCTCCGGAACGCGCCGATGGTTGAACGCGATTTTCGGGACCGTCTTGTATTCGTACAGTTCGCGGTAGAGATTCGGCTCTGCCACATCTTGCAGAGAATATTTGTATTGAGCAATTTCCAGCAGATTGGATTGCGGATTTTTCTTTAACATGGCGTTCCCCTTTCGATTGTATACAATTATACAAGTATAATATCATACAATCCGCCCTTTGTCAAGAGAAAGAGAAAAAATCCTTGATATCCGACCGGAAAAAGCGAAAGTCGCGCAAAATCGCGCCCGAAGACCGCGCCCGAAGATCGCGCCCGAAGATCGCACAAATAGCACACCAAAAAACGCCGCCCGCATTTGCGCGGGCGGGCTGGCATCAAAATATAAAGCAAAACCCGGGCGGTATCAAAGACCGGCGGCGGAAAAATCAAAGGGCCGGAATAAAGCGGGCCGAAAGCACGGAGTACATCCCCGATTTCAAAACGAGGAAAGCACCGTTTTGCCGCGGTTGCAGAGCCGCGGGGGAGCTTTCTGCTCTCGGTTCAAACCGTTTCGTCCCGCAATTCAAACCTTCCGAAATACGCGGACTGGTGATAATCCGGCCGGGGCAGCTCGATCGGGTTCCAGACCGCAAAATGCTTATGTCCGGTCTTGTCGCCGCACTTGTAAAAATTGCCGCGCATCTCGGTATCCACGTGGTCGTAATAGCGCGTCAGGAAGGAATAAGGGATATAAATCTGCACGTTCCATTCCTCGTCGGTGATCAGCGTTTCAAAACGGAAGCCGCCATCCGTGATGTCAAGCAACTGCCGGTCATACCGCCCCGCACCGAACCCGATATGTGTAATCCCGAGCGGATTGACTTCAATATTGATATAACGGTCATCGGTCATGTTGGGAATGAAGAAAAATTCCATGCAACTGTCTTCGCAAATCATCTCATTGCGGACAGAGTGGTGCGCCACCAACGGGCGTTCGTCGGTCGTCAGGCGGACGGTCAGGCCGCTTTCGCCGTGAACCAGGCGGGCTTTCGTACAAAAGCGGGAGGGATAATCATTTTCCCAAACATACGAAACCTCTGCGGCAGGAACCGCAAGCCAGGCGGCATCGTATACATGCAAGTGGTCTCCGGCGTTCAAAACTTTATAGGTCTTCATGCTTCTTTTCCTCTTTCTTTTCTTTCGGAACAAGTTTTTCCCGTGTTCCGTCCGGGCGTTCAATCACCGTATGTTCCAAAGTTCCCCGTAACGAAGCGCGGAAGGCGGCAAGATATTCCTCCCGGAGAGCTTTCTGTTCGGCCAGTTCTTCTTCTGTAAGCGCCCCCTCGCGGGCGCGGCGGGCCAGTTCGTTAATGCGTTCGATTTTCGTTTTTTCCATCAGCGTATCACCTGTATGATCAAATATAGGAGCAGGGCCAGCGCCATGCACCCAAGGCCGAGCCAAAGCGAAAGGTTCGGGGCGGGCAGGGCGCGTTTCGGCACGGGAATGGCCCCCGGCGGTTCCTCCGGTATTTCCCCGGGACGGCATAAAGCCGCCAAAGCGCGCAGAACAGACGGATCGCGGATTTCCGCGGACGAAAAGGCCCGTATCGCCGCCTCTTTGGCCTCGGGGTCTTCCCCGCTCAGGGCCTCGGCATGGGCAGCGCAGATCGGACAGAGCGGTTTTTCGCGCCCCTGTCCGTCAAAGGTCAGAATCGGCGCGTCTCCTTCGGGGAGCGTTTCCCCGCAAATGCAACAAGTGGCCATCATTCTCCTCTCTTTTTTGCAGATACCAAAATACCGCCGCAAACGCTTACAGGACGCGGCTGTTTCCGTATTTCCAAAAAGGTACGGGAAAAATCCGGAAAAGCGCGGGCAACCCGTGCGCGGTCAGATCTGCTTTCTTACATTGATATATTCGTCATGGAACTGATAGAAAGGGCAACGAGTGCCGGAACGGAACGCATACTGCCCCATTTCATCTTCATCCGGCATCCGGTCGCAGAAATGAGCCAAAAAATCTTCATCAAACTGATGATGGATACAGGTCTCGCAGGACGGAGGCATTTTTTTGTTTTCCATATGTTCTCCCCTTTCTGCTTTTTCCGGGCGGGCGACGGTCGGCAATCCCCGGCCCCCACCCGTTTCAGTATACCATATACGGCATCAAAAATCAAGTTACCGGAGCAAAACTTCAAGACAAGACAAGCCGCGGGAACAGGGCGCAAAAATCAGGTTGCCGGGAAAAGAACCCCGGCTTTTGCCGGGGTTCTCTGAGGTAACAGGATTCGCAACGAAAATTATTCGGCAGGAGTAGCGGCGGTGGCGGAGAACTGGAAGACCATGTAACGATCAACCTCCGTCCGCATACGGTTGCTGGCATAGAAGACCTTGGATGCGTTCTCCTCCTCATACGCTTTCCACGCGTCAGTGATGGTATCGAGCTTGCGGGGGTCTCCATACTTATTCTCACCCGGGATAGTGCCGGTGGCTTCCTGGACCATGTCGTTGAGCTGGAGGGCAGCATAACCGAATTCGCCGACCTTCACCGTCACAACATTGCCGTCCTTGTCCTTCAGGGCCTCTTTGCAGTGATACTGTCCGTCTGCACCGAGAACGCCGTTCTCATCAACAAGAACTTCCTGCTTGTTCGGGAAGGCGTATTCGATGATATATCCGTCGGTGGTTTCGCTCCAAGCGCACTCGATATCGCTATAGAAGGCAGACTGTTGCCGGGTAACGGCAGAGATAGCCGCTCCCTTGTTGGTCGCTTTGTTGCCACGGCCTTTTGCGTCAGTCGTTACGGCTGAATAGGTCGGGTAGGTATCGCCGGTCGGGATGGGCTTATCATAACCGCCGAAGAAATAATAGAATTCGATTGCGTCGTTAATCCACGGGTTTGGCTGCGCGAGATATGCATCACTGCGGGGGAACTTGGTCTCGTCTTTCACTTTGACGCAAACATAGATATAATTGTCATCCCACAGATAATAGATCGTGGCCTCAGCGCCGAACCGTCCTGCCGTGCTGCCCGTTTGGCCGGCGTACGTAGCCAGGACGATGGTGTGTTCATCCGCTCTCTTGACAGCCTCGGCAATCGCCTCGGGGGTGCTGTCAACCGACACGGTCTTGAAGTAGGCAGAGTTCAGATACGCGGCGTCCACCTTGCCGTCCATCTCCGGCGTATACCTCAACACCTGGTTGGGGCACTCGATAATTTTCAGCGTGGCCTTCTGCGGAACAAGCGACTCGGGCACATAGTTACCGCCCTTGTCGGTAAAGTGAAGGGTCACTTCATATTCACCGGCGGCATTGGCTTTTGCGCCTGCATCCAGCGTAATATCAGCCGTATTGCCGTTTGCTTCTTTCACCTTGCGGATGGTGTAGGAAAACTCAAGGCCGCTGGGAACTTTGCCGTTATACGTGATGTCATAGGCGCATTCCGGATAATAATAGGCGGTTTTGTCCGTCAGCTGATAATCCCCGGCCTTCAGCGTAGCCGGAACGACCGTAAAGACCGCCGTGATAGGCTCGGGCAGGTTGTACTGCGTACCGTATTCGGGCTTTTTGAATGCGAACGTGGCCGTAACTTCATACTCGCCGACATTGACGATATCTTTCGCCTCGATCTCCACGCCGCCCTTCTTGTAGACATAGGAGACATTCAGAGCAGAGTGCGTGACCTTCATGCTGGTGGCCAGAGAACCGCCCGTGTACTTCACGCTCCGCTTGTCGGAAAAGCTGACTTTGATGTCTTTTTTGTCATTGGCTGTGGTGGTGCTGGCATCCGGAGTGGCCGCAGTGGTCGTTGCCTCTTCTCCTTTTGTTGTCGTCGTATCGCCGCCGCCGATTTCACAAGCCGCCAGCGTCGCGACAAGCAGGACCAGCGACATAGCAAGCACAAAAATCTTTACTTTGTTCTTCATCTTTTTCTCCTTGAAAAAAATAGTTTATCTGAGCGAACCAGATCATATGGATTATAACACACATCGGTCTTTTTGTAAAGGGGCGACCGGGAAAATTGTCAGAATGAACAAATCCTTCGTCCTCTTTTCGGCACTTTGGGCAATCCTCTTGAAAAACCGAGGAAAAAACGGGAAAATCCGGCGTTTCCCGGACCGTACTCCCGCATGCGTCAGCAACCGACGGAACCTGTCAACCGACGGGTTCTGTCAACCGACGGGTTCTGTCAACCGACGGGTTCTGTCAACCGACGGATTCTGTCAACCGACGGATTCTGTCAACCGACGGACTGTCTCGGCCGCCAGAAGAAGCCCCGCCGCCGCCGGAACATAAGAGACCGAACCGAGCCGCACGCCGTCAAGCAGGCTCTTGCGGGGCGTTTCATCACTCACAAGGACCGGCAGATGTGTAATCCCCGCGCGCCGCAAAGACTGCCGCATGGCGCGCGCCAAAGGACAGCCGCTCGTTTCGGACAGGTCGGTAATCCGGAAGGCGGAGGGATCCAGGCGGTTGGCGGTGCCGAGGGAGCAGAGTTCGGGGGTCCCCTGCTCTGCCGCCGCCACAGCCAGCGCGACCTTGGCGCGCACATCATCAATCGCGTCAATAAGAATGTCGGGGTGCGCGGAAGAAAGAATTTCTCCGGCGTTTTCCGTCGTCAGGCGGCAATCAAAGCAAGAAACGCGCGTTTTCGGAAAGAGCGACGCGACCCGTGCGGCGGCCGCCTCTGTTTTCTTCATGCCGATATTCGCGCGCGTCGCAAGAATCTGGCGGTTCAGATTGGTGAGCGATATCGTGTCAAAATCCACAAGCGTGAAACGGCCGATCCCCACGCGGCAAAGCGCTTCCAGCACATATCCGCCGACCCCGCCGAGGCCGACCAGCATTACATGCGCCGCCGCAAGACGCGCCGTCGCCTCCCGGCCGAGAAGCGCTTCCGTGCGCGTTGTCGCGGTTTCCTCCGGAAAGGGGTCGCCCGCGGGATGTACGTTATCTTTTATTTTCGGAGCTTTTTCCATGGTGTTTTCCTTATACAAACGCGGCGCGCAGGACAAAAAACAGCACAACGCACGCACAGGCAAAAGCGCCGACCGCGACGAAAAATACCGCCGCACTCCGGCCGGACAACCGCCAATCGGGAATACCGGGCAAAAGTTTTGCGCGGCGCAGAAGATTGGTGACGGGTTTATAGAGGATCATGACCAGCGCGGCGTTCAAGACCGATTTTGTCAGATTGAACGGAAGCAAAAGCGGCAGGATCATATCCGCGACCGCCGAAACGGAAAGGCCGGTATAAAAAGGCGTGATCAGAAGGTTGGCCGCCATCATGACCGCCACTTGTGAAAAAACGCCGAGAGAAAGCGCAAGCAAAGCCCCCTCAAGCCGCCGGTTCACCCGGTAACAAGCGCCGGTAACAAGCGAAAAAGAAAGGCTGGAGAGAATATTCATCACAAGGCCGTAAAAGCCCGTAGTGCTGACGGTCGCCATTTCAAGAAGCGGTACAGCCAGCGAAAGCGGGATTGCCGCGCCGGGCCCGAGCAAAAGGGCGGCAATGGCAATGACGGTATCTTTTATATCGAAGGTCAGGAACTGTACCCGCGGAGACGGCAACAGAACCGTCAGAAACGCGACGGCGCAGAAGACGGCGGTATATGCCGTGCGCCGACCGGGGGAAAGGTGATTCGGATATATCATAGTACCTCCGGAAACGTCGGAAACGAAAAAAACAAGGAACGGGTACGCGCCGTGGCGTGTACCCGTTCAAAACTCATAAAATCAGGCGATGATTTCGGAAACAACGCCGGAACCAACAGTTCTGCCGCCTTCACGGATAGCGAAACGGAGACCCTTTTCGATAGCGATCGGGGTGATCAGTTCCACGGTCATGTTGACGTTGTCGCCGGGGCGGCACATGTCAACGTCTGCCGGAAGGGTGATGACACCGGTAACGTCAGTGGTGCGGAAGTAGAACTGCGGACGGTAACCGGAGAAGAAGGGCTTTTGACGGCCGCCTTCCTTTTCGGTCAACACGTACACCTGTCCGACAAACTTGGTGTGCGGATGAACGGTGCCGGGTTTGCAGAGAACCTGACCGCGCTCGATCTCGTTCTTCTGAATACCGCGGAGCAGAAGACCGACGTTGTCGCCGGCTTCGGCATCATCCATGAGTTTGTGGAACATTTCGATACCGGTAACGACCGTCTGACGGCGCTCTTCGGTAAGACCGATGATTTCAACGGTATCGTTCATCTTGATAACGCCGCGCTCGACACGACCGGTGGCAACAGTGCCGCGGCCGGAAATCGAGAAGACATCCTCAACAGGCATAAGGAAGGGGAGATCGGCGTTTCTGGCAGGCGTGGGGATATAGGAATCGACAGCGTCCATCAGTTCCCAGATGCACTTGTATTCTTCCGCCTCGGGGTCCTTGCTGGAGGATTCCAGCGCAACACGGGCAGAACCGCGGATGATCGGAATGTCATCGCCCGGGAAATCATACTCGGAAAGGAGGTCGCGGACTTCCATCTCAACGAGATCGAGCAGTTCCGCGTCGTCAACGATATCGCACTTGTTCAGGAACACGACGATAGCGGGAACGCCGACCTGACGGGCGAGAAGAACGTGCTCACGGGTCTGCTGGAGCGGGCCGTCGGTACCGGCAACGACCAGGATCGCGCCGTCCATCTGAGCGGCACCGGTAATCATGTTTTTCACGTAGTCGGCGTGGCCGGGGCAGTCAACGTGCGCATAGTGGCGCTTGTCGGTTTCATATTCAACGTGACGGGTGTTGATCGTGATCCCTCTTGCCTTTTCTTCGGGAGCGTTATCGATCTGATCATAGGCCAGGAATTCGACCGAGCCGTGCTTCAGAGCAAGGGTCTTGGTGATTGCGGCGGTAAGAGTGGTTTTGCCGTGGTCAACGTGGCCGATGGTACCAATGTTGACATGGGGTTTGTTTCTTTCAAATTTCTGCTTTGCCATTTTGGTTTCCTCCTAAACCGTATTTTTAATTTTTTATTGTTCAGTGCGCCGCGGCGGCCCCGCGGGCTTTAACGATCTCGTCCTGGATGGACTTCGGTACTTCCGCAAAGTGGCTTGGCTCCATAACATAGGTGCCGCGCCCCTGGGTGCGGGAACGGAGCGTCGTCGCATATCCGAACATTTCGGAAAGCGGCACATCGGCTTTGACCTGCTGTCCGCCCGATACAGGTTCCATGCTGTTGATCTGTCCGCGGCGGGAGTTGAGGTCCCCGATAACATCGCCGAGATAATCGTCCGGGGTGGTGACTGTGACTTTCATGATCGGTTCCGTCAACACGGGGTTGGCTTTCGCCATCGCTTCTTTGAATGCCATGGAACCGGCAATCTTGAAGGCCATTTCCGAAGAGTCAACTTCATGGTAAGAACCGTCATACAGGTGAACTTTGATATCCACGACGTTGTAGCCGGCAACGACACCGGACTGCATCGCGCCCTGAATACCGGCATCAACCGCAGGAATGAATTCCTTCGGAATGACACCGCCGACGATCTCGTTGAGGAATTCATATCCCTTGCCGGGTTCGTTCGGTTCAATGCGGATTTTGACGTGACCGTACTGCCCTTTACCGCCGCTCTGACGGGCGTACTTGGTCTCCTGCTCCGCCATTTTGCGGATGGTTTCCTTATACGCGACCTGCGGCTGACCGATATTGGCTTCAACCTTGAATTCGCGCAGGAGGCGGTCCACGATGATTTCCAGGTGGAGTTCGCCCATGCCGGCGATGATCGTCTGGCCGGTCTCGTCATCCGTATAGGCACGGAAGGTCGGGTCTTCTTCGGCCAGTTTGGCAAGGGCAATGCCCATCTTCTCCTGGCCTGCTTTGGTCTTGGGTTCAATGGCGACGCGGATAACAGGTTCCGGGAACACCATGGATTCAAGGATGATCGGGTGTTTCTCGTCACAGAAGGTGTCGCCGGTCGTGGTGTACTTCACCCCGACAACAGCCGCGATATCCCCGGCGTACACCGTTTCAATATCGGTACGGTCATTGGCATGCATCTGCAGAATACGGCCGAACCGCTCTTCCTTGTCCTTTGTGGAGTTGTATACGGCAACGCCCTTGGAGACCGAACCGGAGTATACGCGGAAGAAACAGAGTTTTCCGACAAACGGGTCGGTCATGATCTTGAACGCAAGCGCGGAGAAGGGTTCCTCGTCCGACGGATGGCGGAAATCCTCTTCCTCGGTCTTGGGGTTGATGCCGCGGATGGCGGGAATATCGGTCGGAGCCGGCATATAGTCAACGACGGCGTCGAGCAGTTTCTGCACGCCCTTGTTGCGATAGGAAGTACCGCAGCAGACCGGAACCAACTCGTTGGAGATGGTGGCGGCGCGCAAAGCGGCTTTCAGCTCGGGAACCGTAATCTCGTCTCCGTTGCAGAACTTTTCAAAAAGTTCTTCATTGGTTTCGGCGATTGCCTCCACCATGTTGTTGCGATACTCTTCGGCAAGTTCACGCAGGTCTTCCGGAATGGCCTCCACGCGCACATCCTTGCCCATGTCATCATAATAGATGTCGGCCTCCATGTTCATCAGGTCGATGATCCCGCGGAAACTCTGTTCGCGTCCGACCGGCAGTTCAATCGGAACGGGATGAGCATGCAGGCGATCCTTCATCATCTGGACGACGCGGAAGAAATCCGCACCGGTAATATCCATTTTGTTGACGTACGCCATGCGGGGCACTTTGTATTCATCAGCCTGACGCCATACGGTCTCGGACTGCGGTTCAACGCCGCCTTTTGCACAGAAGACCGTCACCGCGCCGTCCAGAACACGCAGAGAGCGTTCAACCTCTACGGTAAAGTCAACGTGGCCGGGAGTGTCGATGATGTTGATACGGTTGCCCTTCCAATAGCATGTGGTGGCGGCGGAAGTGATGGTGATACCTCTCTCCTGCTCCTGCGCCATCCAGTCCATCGTGGCGGCACCGTCATGCACCTCTCCGAGGCGATGGGTTTTTCCGGTATAAAACAGAATTCTCTCGGTCGTCGTGGTCTTTCCGGCGTCAATATGCGCCATGATCCCGATGTTACGAGTATTTTCAAGGGAATACTCTCTTGGCATTTTCTTTCTCCTTAATTCTGTCTATACATCAATATCTGTAATGTGCGAAAGCCTTGTTTGCTTCGGCCATACGGTGGGTTTCTTCTTTCTTTTTGAAAGCTCCGCCCGCTCCGGCTTTGGCATCCAGGATCTCGGCAGCAAGTCTTTCGGCCATGGTGCGCTCACCGCGCGTTCTTGCGAACTGGATGAGCCAACGCAAGCCGAGGGTCTGGCGGCGTTCCGCCCGAACCTCCATCGGAACCTGGTAGTTGGAACCGCCTACGCGGCGCGCCTTAACCTCCAGGACCGGCATAACGTTTTCAAGAGCTTTGGTGAAGACATCCAGCGCATTTTCGCCGCTTTTTGCTTCCACAGCGGAAAACGCGTCGTACACGATCTTCTGGGCAACGCCCTTTTTGCCGTCCAGCATAACCGTGTTGACCAGTCTGGTGACCAACTGCGAGTTATATACGGGATCCGGCAGAACTTCTCTCTTGGAAATCTGACCTCTTCTCGGCACTGTACTTCCCTCCTTCATAAAATAGTGATGAACTCATCGGTACTCGAAAGTTACCTTTCGTTAGTGCGCGTCAGGTGCTTGGAAAATGTTGTATAAGCGAATTATAAACAAAATCACAGCTTGCTATGACGGCACAACGCCTGCCCTCATGCAAAGATGAGTGGCCAGCTTACTTCTTCGGGCGCTTTGCGCCGTACTTGGAACGTCCCTGGTTCCGGTTTGCAACGCCCTGTGCATCCAGCGTACCGCGGATAATGTGGTACCGCACACCAGGCAGGTCACGGACACGGCCGCCTCTGATAAGGACAACCGAGTGCTCCTGCAGGTTATGCCCGATGCCCGGGATGTAGGTGGTGGCTTCCATGCCGTTGGTCAGACGGACTCTCGCAATCTTACGCAGAGCGGAGTTCGGCTTCTTGGGGCTGGTCGTCGTCACCTTGGTGCAAACGCCGCGCTTTTGAGGGGAGCTGAGATCGGTGGGCTTATTGGTGATGCTGTTGAAACCATGCTGCAACACCGGGGCCTTGGACTTGTACTCCGCCTTGGTACGGCCGTTCTTAATGAGCTGGTTAAAGGTTGGCATAATCTTCCTCCTTCCTGTGATTTTGTTTATTATATCGGTACTTTTCAGTACGGTATAAACGTAAAAATTCTTTCCCGTGGCCAACAAATTACAGTATGTCCATAGAAAGACAGTTTATTTTACCACAGTCTTTTACAATTGTCAAGGATTTAGGGAATTTTTTTGAATTATTTCGCGGAAATAAAAGCCGCGCTCTCTTTTTGCCGGAGAGCGCGGTCAGAAAATCAGAAATTGCCGTTTGCGCGGAGGCCGGCCATGTTATTGTACCGGAATCCTTCGGGCATTTTTTCCTCGATCTCGATATCATGGTAGATATCCAAACCGGTCCCGGCGGGGATCAGTTTGCCGATGATGACGTTTTCTTTCAGGCCGAGGAGGTGATCGACCTTGCCGCGGATAGCGGCGGAGGTCAGGACGCGGGTCGTCTCCTGGAAAGACGCGGCGGAAAGGAACGACTCCGTGCGCAGGGATGCTTTGGTGATACCAAGCAGTTCGGGGCGGCTTTCGGCCAGGCGCAGATCGCGCTCGCCGGCATCGATCCTTGCTTGCACGGCCTCATTTTCCGCTTGCAGTTCCATCACATCAACCACAGCGCCGTCCAGCAGTTCGGTATCGCCGCGATCCACGATCCGCACTTTTCTCGTCATCTGACGTGCGATGACCTCTATATGCTTGTCGTTGATCTCAACATCCTCGCCGCGATACACTTTCTGCACTTCGCGGATGATATAATCGTATGCGGCCTGCAATCCGTTGTTTTCCAGAATATCGACGGGATACAAAGCGCCTTCCGTCATGGCCTGCCCACGGCGCACGGGAGCGCCTTCTTCCACAATCAGACGCATGCCGAACGGAACGTCATAGACCTTCTGCTGCGCTTCGGGAACGCCGGGCACATCCACACGGATCTTATGGATTTTTTTGTCCACCGTGATGTGCGCGGTTCCGTCGGTCTCCGCGATGATGGCGGTCTTCTTCGGGCGGCGGGCTTCAAAAAGCTCTTCCACGCGGGGCAGACCCTGTGTGATATCGGAACCGGCAACGCCTCCCGTGTGGAAAGTACGCATGGTAAGCTGCGTACCGGGTTCACCGATTGACTGAGCGGCGATAACGCCGACCGCTTCCCCGATGCTGACGGGCTTACCGGAGGCAAGGTCGGCCCCGTAGCAATGAGCGCAGACCCCACGGCGCGCACGGCACCGGAGAATCGAACGGACTTCAACATCATGGACGCCGACGCGTTCGATTTCTTTTGCCATCGGCTCCGTGATGAGTTCGTTTGCGTCAACAATGACGGCCCCGTTCTGCGGGTTGAGGATCGGGTTGATGGTATACCGTCCGCTGAGACGTTCGGACAGGGATTCCAGCGGCTTGCCGTTTTCGGTAATAGCGCTGACCACGATCCCTTCGCGTGCGCCGCAGTCCTCTTCCCGGATGATGACTTCCTGCGATACATCGACAAGACGACGGGTAAGATACCCGGAGTCCGCGGTACGGAGAGCCGTATCGGACAGGGATTTACGGGAACCCTTGGCTCCCATGAAGTATTCAAGCATCGTCAGCCCTTCGCGGAAGTTCGACTTGATCGGGATTTCGATTGTCTTCCCGTCCGTGGCAAACATCAGACCGCGCATACCGGCAAGCTGACGGAGCTGTTTGATGGAACCGCGGGCCCCGGATGTCGCGATAATATTGATGGAGTTGTATTTGTCAATCCCATCCGTCAGGCACTTGGTGACCTTGTCGGTCGTTTCGGACCAAACGGCAACGGTATTCTTGTACCGTTCCTCTTCGGAAAGCTCGCCGTCTTCAAAGCGTTCGTGGATATCGGCCACCCGGCGTTCGGCCGCGGCGATAAGGTCATGCTTTTCACGCGGGATGGTCATGTCGTACACCGAAATCGAAATGGAGCTTTTGGTGGAATATTTATACCCCATGGCTTTGATGTCGTCCAGCACAACGGCCGCGGCGGCAAAGTCATGCAATTTGATGGTGCGGTCAACAATCTTTTTCAGTTCGGAAGCGGTCGTCACGAAATCGATTTCCAGATCGCAGATATGCTCGGGGTCATTTCTGTCCACATAGCCGAGGTCCTGCGGAATCTTGCTGTTGAAAATCAGGCGGCCGAGCGTGGTGTCGATGATCCGGGCATATTTCACCCCGTCCACTTCGCGCTCCACCCGCACACGGATTGGCGCATGCAGACCGATGATATGGTTTTCGTATGCCATCACGGCCTCGTCATAATTCCGGAAAGTCATGCCGGCGCCGGGTTCGTCCTCGCGCACCATGGTGAGGTAATAGGAACCGAGGACCATATCCTGCGAAGGCGTGGTGACCGCCTTTCCGTTCATCGGTTTTAAGAGGTTGTTGGCGGAGAGCATCAGGAAGCGGGCTTCGGCCTGCGCTTCGGCAGACAGAGGCACATGGACCGGCATCTGGTCGCCGTCAAAGTCCGCGTTGAAAGCGGTACAGACGAGCGGGTGCAGTTTGATGGCGCGCCCTTCCACCAGAACCGGCTCGAACGCCTGAATGGAAAGACGGTGCAACGTCGGAGCGCGGTTGAGAAGCACCGGATGTTCTTTAATGACATATTCCAGCGCATCCCACACCTCGGGGCAAACGCGCTCGACCTTTTTCTTGGCATCCTTGATGCTGTTGGCCTTCTGCGTCTCGATCAGCCGTTTCATCACGAAAGGCTTGAAGAGTTCCAGCGCCATTTCCTTCGGCAGGCCGCACTGGAAGATTTTCAGATCCGGCCCGACAACGATAACCGAACGGCCGGAATAGTCTACACGCTTGCCGAGCAGGTTCTGACGGAACCGCCCCTGCTTTCCGCGCAGCATTTCCGAGAGCGATTTCAGGCTCCGGTTGGATGCGCCGGTCACGGCTTTTCCGCGGCGGCCGTTATCAATCAGCGCGTCCACAAATTCCTGGAGCATGCGCTTTTCGTTCCGGATGATAATATCCGGGGCTTCCATCTCAATCATCTTTTTGAGACGGTTGTTCCGGTTGATGACGCGGCGGTAAAGTTCGTTCAGGTCGCTGGTGGCAAAGCGGCCGCCGTCCAGCTGAACCATCGGGCGGATATCTGCCGGAATGACCGGAAGGCATTCAAGGATCATCCATTCGGGGCGGTTGCCGGAGCGGCGGAAATCTTCCACCACTTCCAGGCGCTTGATGATTTTGACCTTTTTCTGTCCGGTAGCCGTGGCCATTTCTTCTTTCAGTTCTTTGGAAAGCGCCTCGATATCGATCTCGGAAAGCAATTCCTTGATGGCCTCCGCGCCCATGCCGACGCGGAAATCTTTTTCGTATTTTTCGTAGAAACTGACATATTCGGGTTCCGAAAGCAGCAGTTTCTTTTCAAGCGGCGTATCGCCCGGGTCCAGCACGATATAACTGCCGAAATACAGGACCCGTTCAAGAGCCTTCGGCGGAATATCAAGCAAAAGACCCATGCGTGACGGAACCGCGCGGAAATACCAGATATGCGACACCGGCGCGGCCAGTTCAATATGCCCCATCCGCTCCCGGCGCACTTTTTTGCTGGTAATCTCCACGCCGCACTTTTCGCAGACGCGCCCTTTGAAACGGCGGCCGCGCTTATACTTTCCGCACTGGCATTCGTAATCCTTCTGCGGCCCGAAAATCGTCTCGCAGAAAAGGCCGCCGCGTTCGGGTTTGAGGGTGCGGTAATTGATGGTTTCAGCCTTGGTGACTTCCCCGTGCGACCACGAGCGGATCATCTCGGGCGATGCCAGGCCGATCTTGATGGAATCAAAAATTCTATCCATATTTATTCAGTCGTCCTCCCGCCGGAGCGGGAGACGTATCCCCTTCTATAAAATAACGGTCATCCGGTCGCAATCAGAGGTCGAAGTCGTCTTTTCCCTCGTCATACTCTGTGTTTTCAAACTCTTTGGCAAAATCGTCTTCTTCGTCCTCGGGCAGATACTCTTCCTCGGTTTCCTCATCCTCGTCCTCGGGAGATTCTTCCTCGTCGGGGAACTCGGCAAGCGTATCGGCGGCGGTATCCACTTCTTCCAGATTGTTCAGCACAGGTCCGTCATCATCGTCCACCAGCTCGGAAAGTTCGATTTCTTCGCCCTTTTCATCCAGCACACGGACATCCAGCGCCAGCGACTGGAGTTCCTTGACCAGCACCTTGAAGGATTCGGGAATGCCCGGAGTCGGGATATTCTGTCCTTTGACGATTGCCTCATAGGTCTTGACACGGCCGGTGACATCGTCACTCTTGACCGTCAGAATTTCCTGGAGCGTGTAAGCCGCGCCATAGGCTTCCAGCGCCCAGACTTCCATTTCACCGAAACGCTGACCGCCGAACTGGGCTTTACCGCCGAGCGGCTGCTGGGTGACCATGGAGTACGGCCCGTTGGAACGGGCGTGAATCTTATCGTCAACCAGGTGGTGTAATTTCAGATAATACATAACGCCCACGGTAACGGGGTTATCGAAGGCATCCCCCGTCCGGCCGTCATACAGCGTGACCTTCCCGTCGATGACCACCACATGTTCGCGCCGGCGGAGCTCGGCCAGTTTTTCGCTGTCCTGCTCGTAAATCGGATCCACCCGTTGCAGGTCGCGGTTCCCGTTCTCGTCCGTCACTTCGATGAACAGCGCTTTACCGAGAACATTTTCCCCGTCGCGGATCTCACGGGCATATTTGGCCTGACGCAGGCATTCAATGATATCGCGCTCATCCGCCCCGTCAAAGACCGGCGTGGCGATCTTATAGCCGAGACGCTTGGCGGCGATCCCGAGGTGGACTTCCAGCACCTGCCCGATATTCATACGGGAAGGCACGCCCAACGGGTTCAGTACGATATCGACCGGCGTACCGTCGGCCAGGAAAGGCATATCTTCCGGCGGGAGAATGCGCGAAACAACGCCCTTGTTTCCGTGACGACCCGCCATTTTATCTCCGACGGAGATTTTGCGCTTTTGCGCCACATAGACCCGGACGACTTTGTTGACTCCGGGAGGCAGATCGGAGGCGTTGGAACGGTCAAAGACCTTGACATCCAGCACAATCCCCGATTCGCCATGCGGGAGTTTCAGAGAAGAATCCTTGACTTCCCGCGCCTTTTCACCGAAAATCGCGCGGAGCAGGCGTTCCTCGGGGGTCAGTTCCGGCTCACCCTTCGGCGTGACTTTTCCGACCAGAATATCGCCGGAACGCACTTCGGTTCCGATCCGCACAATGCCTTCGGCATCCAGATCTTTCAGCGCGTCTTCCCCGACGTTCGGTATCTCGCGGGTGATTTCCTGCGGGCCGAGTTTGGTGTCGCGCGCTTCAATCGAATGCTCTTCAATATGAATGGAGGTATAAATATCGTTCCGGACCAGGTCTTCATTCAGAAGAACTGCGTCCTCGTAGTTGTAGCCTTCCCAGGTCATGAAGGCGATGGTCGCATTTTTGCCGAGCGAAATCTCGCCGTTTGCGGTTGCGGGGCCGTCCGCGATCACGTCGCCCTTTTCCACACGGTCTCCGTTGGAAACGATCGGGCGCTGGTTGACGCAGGTCCCCTGGTTGGAACGCTTGAATTTGATAAGATGATAGGTTTCCTTATTTCCGCTGTCGGTCAGGATGGTGATGGCATCGGCTGTGGCCAGTTCCACAATGCCGCCTTCTTTCGCCAGTACCACAGCGCCGGAGTCGGCGGCGGCCTTATATTCGATGCCCGTTGCCACAATCGGCTGTTCGGTCACCATCAGCGGCACAGCCTGCTTCTGCATGTTGGAACCCATCAGCGCACGGGTGTTATCGTCGTTTTCCAGGAACGGAATCATCGCGGTCGCGACGGAAACGACCATTTTCGGAGAGGCATCCATGAAGTCGATCTTGTTCCGGTCTACTTCCACAATATCGGCTTTGTCACGCGCAATGACTTTATCATTGATGAAATGCCCGTTTTCATCCAGCGGCTCATTGGCCTGAGCGATGATATATTGGTCTTCCACATCGGCCGTCATGTACACAATCTCGTCGGTCACGCGCCCGGTCTCGCGATCGACCCGGCGATAAGGAGCTTCGAGAAATCCGTACTCGTTGATTTTGGCATAGGTCGCCAGATAGGAAATCAGACCGATGTTCTGCCCTTCCGGCGTTTCGATCGGGCAGATACGGCCGTAATGCGTATGATGCACGTCACGCACTTCAAAAGAGGCGCGGTCACGGGTCAGACCGCCGGGGCCGAGAGCCGAGAGACGGCGCTTGTGGGTCAGCTCCGCCAGCGGGTTGTTCTGATCCATGAACTGAGACAGCGGCGAAGAGCCGAAGAACTCACGGATCGCCGTTGCGACAGGGCGCACATTGACGAGCGCCTGCGGGGTCATATCCACGGAATCGTGTACCGACATGCGTTCCTTGATGTTCTTGTCCATCCGGGACATGCCGATACGCATCTGATTCTGGAGCAACTCCCCGACGCAACGCAGGCGGCGATTGCCGAGATGGTCGATATCGTCCACATTTCCGATTCCGTGCGACAGGGTGATCAGATAGTTGATGGAAGCAAAAATGTCGTCTTTGGTAATATGCTTCGGCGAAAGTTCAGCCGCGCGCAGACGGGCCGCTTCCCGGATGGCATCGGCATCGCCGTTTGCTTCGTCGATAATTTCACGAAGGACGGCATACCGTACCTTTTCATTGATCCCGCAATCGGCAAGATCATAGCCGAGGACATATTCGGGGCGGACGTTTCCGTTACCGAACACCTTGACTTCATGCCCGGAAAGGTCAGAGACCCAAACTTCGTTGACGGCGTTTCTTTCCAGCGTTTCGCAATCCTCGCGGTTGAGGATATGGCCGGCCTCAAAGAGAACCTCACCCGTCAGGACGCTGACGGCAGGGCGGGCCAGCGAAAAACCGTGGACCCGGGAAGAAACTTCCAGTTTTTTGTCATATTTATACCGGCCGACAGGCGCCAGATCGTACCGTTTGGGGTCGAAGAGCATATTGTTGACCAGCATCTGTGCGCTCTCGATAATCGGCGGTTCGCCGGGGCGCAGTTTTTTGTAGACTTCTTTGAGAGCCGCTTCGGAAAGCGTCGTATTCTCTTCTTCCGCGCTCCGACGGGAGTCGTCCTTCTCAAAGGTTGCCGTAATCATCTCTTCATGGCCGAAAAGATCGTAAATATCTTCGTCGCTCTCCACCCCGAGGGCGCGCACGAAGGTCGTAACCGGCAATTTGCGGGTCTTGTCGATTTTCACGTAGAAAATGCCCGCGGAATCGGTCTCATATTCCAGCCAGGCACCACGGTAGGGGATCACCATGTTGGTGTAACTGTGATTCCCGTTTTTATCCACGTTGCAACTGTAATAAATCCCCGGGGAACGGACAAGCTGAGAAACAATCACGCGTTCCGCACCGTTGATCACGAACGTGCCGCTGTCGGTCATCAGCGGGAAGTTCCCCATATAAATCTGGTCCTGTTTGACCTCGCCGGTCTCTTTGTTGGCCAGACGCACAAGCACTTTCAGGGGAGCTTCATAGGTCGCGTCACGCTCCTTGCACTGCTCCACCGAATACTTGGGGGTGTTTTCGATCGTGAAGTCCACAAACTCGATGGACAGGTTCCCGCTGTAATCGTTGATGGGGGAAACATCGTGCAGAACCTCCATCATTCCGTCGCGGCAGAACCATTCAAAAGACTTCTTCTGCACCTCAATGAGGTTCGGCATATCCAGGGCTTCATTGATCTTGGAGAAAGTAAGTCTTGTGGTTTTGCCGAGCTTCAGGGGTTTTAATTGCATCGTAGAATCACTCCGTTTCATATTTTTTCGCCGGTGCGCCGACCCGGGCAGGCACGGGGCTTTCCCCGCCGCGGGAAAAGAGATGTATTCTATAAATACGCGCGGACAAGCGAATGTTAGGCAGTTTATAATTATACCACAAAATTCCTCGTTGTCAAGAAAAAATGAGCCGAAAAAGAAAAATATTCTTTGTAAAATTTTATGGTTGTATTTGTAAATTTTCTGAAAATTTTTGTAAAAAGAGAAGGCAGAAAAACGAACTGCCTTTTTATTCCTTATATAATATAGGTCCGTTGCGTCCGTGAAATGCCCGGAGAGGGCGCACCGACGGAGCGGGGCTTTCCCGAAGTGCCGAACGCACACAAAAGGCCGGGGGCTATGCGGGAGAGGGAGCGAAGTCCTCTTTTCCGGTCAGAAATCGCGCTTGCCGGAAAAAGAGGGCCGGTTCACCCTTCTGCCGGGGCGTTTTTCATTTGCTCCGCAGGCGCAAGGTCGTCTTCGTCGTTATGCGTCTGTTTTTTCTGCCGGTATGCCAGCGGACCAATCCCGTACCAGCGTTTGAACATCCGGTAAAAATTTGTCGGATCCTCATATCCTGCGAGCCGTCCCGCTTCCTCGGCCGTGTATCCCTGCCGGATATATGCGGCCGCATGTTCCATCCGGACGCGGATCAGGTAACGGCTGAGCGTCTCGCCGTACTCTTTCCGGAAAAGGCGCGGCAAATATCGCCGGTCAAGCGAAAGGCTGTCGGCAATCATTCCCACATTGATGGGCGTCATATAGTGGGAGTCTACCATAGCGCGGGCGCGCCGGGCATAATCCCGCCCGGCCGAGGCGGCGGCGACTTCCTCGGAATTCAGAAGATTCGCATACAGCTCCAGCGTCAGCCCGGCAAGCCCCGGCACATATCCCGGCGTTTCGGAATGCAGGGCGCGCATCCGGAGAAAAGTATCGTGCGGGTAATCGCATACGTGCGGAAATGAACGGAACGCCTCGCTGAGCCGGCCGCGAAAGCAGACCCAGATATACGTCCAGGGGTTTTCGGCATCTGCACGGTAAAAATAGCGTTCCCCGGGTGCCAGCAGAAAAATCTGCCCGGAGCCGACGTGCCACGTCTTTTCTCCGCTCATGAGCGATCCCTCTCCCGAAACGATGTAATGGATAAGATAATAATCCCGGAATCCCGATGAGCGGTGACAGGGCTTGCATTCCTCATAGCCGAGGCAGAGCGGCGTAATATCCGAAAGCCCTCCCCCCTCGGTCCATTTTTCCATATGTTCCATCTGCGATCCTCTCCGTTTCCATACACACGTTTTTTACATTATATCATACTTCACGCACAAAATGCCATGTTTTCTGTGAAATTTTGTTGTATAATGGAATCAAGGAACCGAAAGGAGATTTTCCAAAATGACAAAAGCAACATTTCTCGGTGCCGGCAGCACCATATTCGCGAAGAATGTGCTTGGCGATGTGATGTTGAAGGACAGTATGCATGACATTGAGATCGCCCTGTACGACATTGACGAAAATCGTCTCGAAGAATCTTTTCTTCTCATCAACGCCCTGAACAAAAATGTCAACGAAGGACGGGCTACCGTGCGCAAATACCTCGGCGTGGATCAGCGCAAGGACGCGCTCCGCGGGGCTGACTTCGTTATCAACGCCATTCAGGTCGGCGGGTATGACCCCTGCACGATCCTGGATTTTGAAATCCCGAAAAAATACGGACTGCGCCAGACCATCGGAGATACTCTCGGCATCGGCGGCATTTTCCGCGCACTCCGCACGCTTGTGGTGATGAAGGATTTTGCCCGCGATATGGAAGAGGTCTGTCCGGACGCGCTCCTTCTGAACTATACGAACCCGATGGCCATGCTGACCGGATATATGCAGCGTTACACAAAAGTCCGCACGATCGGTCTGTGTCACTCGGTGCAGGTCTGCGTCAAGGATATCCTCCGTGGGGTCGGTATGGAAGACAAATTGGAAGGCCACCGGGAAACGATTGCCGGTATCAACCATATGGCCTGGCTCCTGGAAGTCAGGGATAAGGACGGAAATGATCTGTACCCCGAAATCCGCCGCCGCGCGAAAGAAATCAACGCGACCGCGAAGCACTCGGACTTTGTGCGTTTTGATTATATCGACAAGCTCGGGTATTACTGTACCGAGAGCTCGGTACACAATGCGGAGTACAATGCGTTTTATATCAAGAAAGACCGCCCCGACCTTGTAGAAAAGTTCAATATCGCGTTGGATGAATACCCGCGCCGTTGCATCAATCAGATTGCCAAATGGGAAGAACAGAAAAAGAATCTGATGAACGGCGGGGCCGTATCGCATACGCTCTCTCATGAGTATGCCGCCCGTATCATGGATTCGATTCTCACCAACGTGCCGGACCAGATCGGCGGGAACGTTATCAATGAAGGACTGATCGATAACCTGCCGGCAGATGCCTGCGTCGAGGTCCCCTGCCTCATCAACAACACCGGCGTTCATCCGACGCATGTCGGCCGTTTGCCTGTCCAGTGTGCCGCCATGAACATGACCAATATCAACGTGCAGCTTCTGACCATTGAAGCCGCCGCGACCGGGAAAATGGAACATGTATATCAGGCCGCCATGCTCGACCCGCATACGGGTGCTGTGCTGACCCCGGATGAAATCGTTGCCATGTGCGACGAATTGCGCGCCGCGCACGAAGCGGCCGGATTCCCGATTTTCTGAAGCCGAAGCTCCGCCGGAAGACAAAGTTTTCGCTCGTTTCCGGCCGGGGGAAGCCCCTGCCCCACAACAAAAAGTCAACAGAAAAACTTATAAGAAAAACATAAAGGAGAAACGCCATGTATCAAATCACTCCCGCCCTCGGGTGGAACACCTGGAACACTTTTATGGGAGATATCAATGAAGAACTCGTTCTTCGCAGTGCCGATATGCTGGCCAACAGCCCGCTCAAAAAAGCGGGATATGAATATATCGTCATCGATGACTGCTGGAGCCTCCGCGAACGCGACAAAGACGGCCGTCTGGTGGCCGATCCCGAAAAATTCCCGCACGGCATGAAGTATGTCGGCGATTATATCCATTCGCTCGGCCTTAAATTCGGCATGTACTCCTGCGCCGGCGCTCTGACCTGCGCCGGGTATCCCGGTTCCTATGAACATGAGTTCATCGATGCCGAGACCTTTGCCTCCTGGGGGGTGGATTATCTGAAATACGACTTCTGCTACCGTTCCTCCGTTGTTCCCCCGCATCTGCTTTATAAACGGATGGGGCTGGCGCTCAGCAACTGCGGCCGGGATATCCTCTTCTCCGCTTGCTCCTGGGGAGCGGAAATGACCTACAAATGGATCCGGGAGACCGGGGCGCACAGCTGGCGCTCTACCATGGACATTATGGACTGTTGGAGTTCCGTCAAGGATCTTATCACCATGCAGCTCCCCCTGTTTGAATACAACGGCCAGGGGTGTTTCAACGATATGGATATGCTGATCTGCGGGATGAACGGCAAGGGAGCCGTCAGCCGCGGCGGTTGTACCCCGGCCGAATATCATACGCATTTTGCCTTCTGGTGCTTCTTCGGCTCTACGCTGATGCTCGGTTCCGATATCCGGCAAATGGATGAAGAAACCCTGAAACTGGTGACAAACCCCGCCCTGCTCCGTATCAATCAGGACAAAAAATACTGTCAGCCCTTCCCGATCGGCAGAAAGTCCGATACCTACCCGTTACTGGCGAAATTTCTGGACGACGGGAAAATTGCCATCGGATTCTTCAACCTCACGGACGGAACCACTTCCGCATGGCATGCCACCTTCCTGACCGATGAGCTCGGCATACCCGAATCGACCGGCAAGAAACTCAAACTCACCGACACGGCAGACGGCTCTGTGCTCTATTCCAAAAACGGATGTTTCTCCGTACCGAATACCGCGGCGCATGCCAGCCGCGTTTACATCGCCGAGGTCGTCGATGCCTGAAACGGGTGACGGCAGCCACTGCCGCCTTTGCGGGCGTTCGCTTTTGCCGGTCGAAATAAGCCTGACTCTGAAACTGCTGGATAAGGCCGCCACGCGCTATTATTGCAAGCGCTGTCTCGCGGAAAAGACCAATCTCTCGGAAGAGGAGCTTGACGAACTGGTTCTTCTCTTCCGCCGGCAGGGCTGTACCCTTTTCACCTGACGGCCTCTCCGCATGCGCCCTTCTCTTGGTTGCGCCCTTCTCTTGGTTGCACTCTTCTCTTGGTTGCACTCTTCTCTCGGTTGCGTCCTTTCGACGATTGCTCCGTTCCGGTCCGCCCTTCGGGGCGGACTTTTCTTCCGGTGCGGAAGGAGTGTTCCCGGAGGCGTTTTCCGAAAAATGAAGGGTTCCCGCGCAAGGTCGAGGCGCTTGAAACCGACGTTTTCCGCAAACAGATGGTTTGCCCCGGCAGACGGTTTTGCCGTGTGTGCATCTTGACAGCCGGCATGCCGCATGATACAATGAAGCCGTCGCCGGAATAAGGAAAAAAGCCGGACGCACCGCGAAAAACGGTCCGTTTGAAAAAAGAACCCGCCGGCATGCTCCGCGACACACCATGCAGGAATACGCCGAAGACGAAAGGAGAAACCGCGATGAGGCAAGAGCGGGAATATCCCCTGCCGAACCGGAACGGGCAGAAAAATCCGGCATATCTTTCCGGAAAGCTCCGGATCTTTGACGAACTGCCCTCCACCAACACCTATCTTCTGGAACGTGCCGGCCGACTGCCCGACGGCAGTGCCGTGATGGCAAAAAAGCAGACCGCCGGCAAAGGGAGGAGAGGGCGTTCTTTCGTTTCCCCGGACGGAGCCGGACTTTACCTCAGTTTTCTTGTCCGCCGGCCGTTCCCGGCTGATCATCTGCCGCTGTTCACGCCCTACGCCGCCGTGATCGTTGCCGAAGCGATTGAGGAGCTCTGCCCCGTGACGGTCGGCATCAAATGGGTGAACGACCTTTACCTCGGAGAGAAAAAACTCTGCGGGATTCTCACGGAAGGTTCTTTCGGTCCGGACGGGCGGCTCCTGTATGCCGTGGTCGGTATCGGAGTCAACCTGATTGCCGGCGCTCTTTCGCCGGAACTTGCCGACATCGCCTGCGCCATCGGAGATTTTACGTCGCCCCCCGCGCCGGAACGCTTGGCCGAACGGATTCTCGTACGCTTTTTCGGAGATATGGCGAGGCTTTCAGACCGTTCCTTTCTTGCCGAATACCGTCGGCGCTCTATCCTGCTCGGCCGGGAAGTCCGCACACAGAAAGACGGAGAACTTCTGCGTGGTGTCGTCAAAGCAATCGATGAAGACTGCGGCCTTTGTCTGGCAACCTCCCGGGGGGATATCGTTTTGCGCGCCGGAGAGGTCAGTGTGCGCCCGACGGCCGCGCCAATGACGGAGAATGCGCACGATATGCCCAAAAAAGCCGCTCGCACCCCCTGAATATGAAAACAAAACTATACACATTTAATAAAAAAGCAGGGACGTGTGATGCGTCCCTGTATTTGATTTTTCTGTCGCAATCAGGCAAACAGCAAAAGTAAAAGCGGCAAAAAGACAGCGGGAATGAAGTTTGCCGTTCGGATTTTCGTGAGTCCCAACATGTTGAGGCCGATGGCCACAATGACGAGGGAGCCGGAACAGGTGAGCGCACCCATAACGGTTCCGGGCAGGTCTGAAAGGAAGAGAACGGACAACAAAGCGATACCGCCTTCATAGAGAAGAATCGGCAGAGCCGACAAGGCGCATCCGATCCCGAGCGTGGTTGCCATGACCAGCGCCGTGATCCCGTCCAGCACCGCTTTGGAAAACAGAATTTCCGGCGTGCCGGTTCCCGTGTCCTGCATCGCGCCGAGAATCGCCATGGAGCCGACGCAAAAAAGGATGGTGCAATTGACAAACCCCGCAGAAACCGAACCCGACCCGGTCTGCGGATGTCTCTGCGCCAGCTTTCTTTCCGCAAAAGCACCGAGCCGGTTGATGGCACCGTCGATCCGGAGCAGTTCGCCGAGCAATCCGCCGAGCGCGACCGAAAAAATGATGAACAACAATCCGTAATCGGCAAAAAGGGCGTTCCCGCCGCCGGTGAAGTCGGCATACCCGCCAAGCGCGCCGGAAATCCCGATAAAGACCACACAGAGCGCCACTCCGGAAAGCATGGTCGTCCGCACCCGCTCCGGGATTCCTTTTTTCATGAAAGAACCGACACCCGCACACAAAGCGACGGCTGCCGCGTTCACGATGGTTCCGAGCATAAACATGAATTTCACCTTTTCTTTTCCCGTTTTTTTCATGATAGCACACCGCCGCCGGAAAATCAAGGATATCCTGATGATAAAGCGTTCTGTTCGGATTCCGCGCCAAAAAATTTACAAACCGGCGACGTATGTCTGCCCCGCCGGCCTTGACTTTTCCGCAAATCCGCGGTATACTATATGGGTAACGCCGATGCCGCGGCCTTTGCCGGCCATGCGGTTTCCGCCTGATTTTCCGGAGGTTCCATGAAAAAAAGAGTACTTTTTCTTCAAATATGTCTGCTGTTCGGCCTTTTGCTGGTCCTTGCCGCTTTGACCGCCTGCCATGACGACCCGGCAAACACAACGACCGCAACGCCCACCGTCACGACATACGCTCCCGTCACCGTCACCACGACCTCCGTACCGAAGCCCGTTCAGCACCAGCCGAGTTTTTCAGAGCATAAGAACAGCGAAACGGGGAGAGTGGACTATTATACCGTCAGCGGCTATACCGGCAACAGCGGCCCGCTGGAAATCCCGAAAACTTATAATAAAATCCCCGTTCTGGCGATTGCGCCCGGTGCCTTCGCGGGCAGTACCACATTGCAACACGTGGTGTTTGAACCCGATGCCGATATCCGGGCGATCGGATACCGTGCCTTTGCGGAGTGCCACGCGCTGACCACTGTTACCATGAACGATCATCTGCTGGTCATACAGGAACGTGCTTTTGAAAACTGCTCCGCTTTGCAATCGATCACCGTGCCGGACAGTGTGACCGGGATCGGCTTTGCGGCATTTTCCGGTTGCACGGCGCTTGTCAGGTTGCAGATACCGTTTGTCGGTATCTCCCGCATCGACGCCGGAACGAACACCGCAGATTCCACGGAAAAAAAGATCGAAGACCCTATTGAAAAGTACGCAAAAACATCGCTCCCGCTTCTTTCGGATTATTCGGGGCCGAACACGTTGTTCGGTTATATCTTCGGCGGACGGGAGTATAACACCGCCCTGCCTGTCCCGGAGGAAACGACCCACCAGGGGCTTGAACGCACCATAGAGACCGCCGGCATCAAAATAACCTATCAGTACCGCTACGATATTCCCCGGTCGCTCCGCCATGTGATTGTGACCGACACCGATACGCTGGTGCGGAACGCCTTTGCCGGATGTTCGCAGCTGGAAACGCTGGTCCTGCCGGCAGGGCTTAAAAATGTCGCCTCCGATGTATTTCTCGGTTGCCGTTCGCTTTCTGTTTTTTCCGAAAATACCGAAGCGGCCGTAGCCGCCTTCCGATGGGATCCCGACTACAATCGGGAAGGAATACCGGTTTATTTCTCCCCTGCGTGGAGCAGGAACGACGAAAATATTCCGGTTCCGGTCCCCGCCGGCTGACGGCGCGAAGGAGAAATCTGGCCGACCGGCCGAGCGGTCTTCTGCCCCGCCGGCTGACGGCGCAAAACAAAAACCGCAAAATAAATAAGAAAAAAGATGGGTGGCTGCCCATCTTTTTCTCTGCCGGCAATATTTCAGTCCGGATCGGCTCCCGCTTTTCCGCTCTTGCGCGGGGTCGCCCCGGCGGAGATTGTACTTTCCCCTTTTCTCTCCGCGCCCCTTCTTTTTCTCCCTGTGCTTCCGGCTTCCTCGGGGGCGAGAGCCGCCAGCCGTTCCACCGCCCGGAATTCCTCCAGGCAAACGCCGTGTTCCCGCAAAAAAGCCAGCCGCACACTGCCGTTTCGCCGGACTCCGTACTCTTCCGGAAAAGAATATTCGCTGATTGCGTTGGCGGCCAGAATGCTGTTGTGCAGTTTTTCCCGGATGACAAGATAATAACCGCCCTCTTGCGAGTAGGCGGCGCTCTCGTCGCGATAGCCGGTGAGCAACAACCGCCTGCACACGTCGATCAGCAGATTCAGCGTGGAAAACCGATATATGCTCATCGCGCCCCGCGTCAAGGTAACCGGCGCGCCTTCGCTTTGCTCTGCGTCCAGTTTTGTCACATACATCTCGCATCCTCCCCCTCTTGCCGGATATACCTGCACAAATATTTTTTCCCCGCCGGCATCAAACCCCGTTTTGTGCTTCGCTTCGTCAAGAATCTGCCAGACGGCGCTCCTGGTTTCGGTGTTATCGTAATCCATGTTGTCACTGTCCAGACTGTATCTTTCCATGTCTTCCGAAGAGAGCGTGACTTTCAGTTTGCTCTCCCCTATCCGCAACAGTTCCATATGTATCTCCTCCGCGGTATCGTTCCTTTCCATTATACGCGCCGGGAGAAAGAAAAGAAACCGCCAATTCCTGTCCTTTTTTGCAGGAAAAGTAAAAAAGGGCCCCGGAACGGCAAGTACTGCCCCGGGGACTTGAATTTACCATGTATTTTTGCGGGTTTCCGGTTTTCGGAAAAACGGTTCCGGTTTCCGGAAAAACGGTTTCGTCATTTCCGGAAGAAAAAATCAGGCGTCCTGAATCGTGTATTTCGTTCCTTGCGGAGTATCCTGTAAAACCACCCCGCGGGAAAGGAGTTCCGCGCGGATCCGGTCGGCCTCCGCATAATCCTTCGCCTTTTTCGCGGCTGCACGGGCGGCGATCTGCTCCTCGATGTACGCCGTCAACCCGTCGTCCTTGCGTTTCGGCTTGACAAACCCGAAGAGTTCGGTCAGTTCGCAAAGAACCGCCCGGCCGGCCAGCGCGGCACCGCGCGAAAGATTGCCCGTTCCGACCGCCTTGTTCAAAAGGCTGACAAGATCGAAGAGCGCGGCCACACCGGCACCGGTATTGAAATCGTCATCCATGGCTTCGGTCAATGCGTTCCGGCAGGCGTTGAAAGAGGCGACCAGTTCTTCTTCTTCAGGGCGGACGGCTTCATCCGTCACATTGCCGATATAGAAGTCAAGCGCGTCCGCACAGTTGAAAATGCGTTCAAGCGCCGCGGCCGCCTGCTCGATCACTTCCCGGGAGAAGTTGATGGGGCTGCGGTAATGAGAAGAAAGAATGAAATAGCGAATCGGCAGATACCCGTATTGCTCCGCAATTTCCCGCACGGTAAAAAAGTTGCCGAGCGATTTGGACATCTTGCGGTTATCCACATTGATATACCCGTTGTGCATCCAGTAATGCGCAAACGGAACCCCGTTGCAGCACTCGGACTGGGCGATCTCGTTTTCATGGTGCGGGAAGATGAGGTCCTGCCCGCCGCAGTGAATATCGATGGTATCGCCGAGATAGCGTTTGACCATCGCCGAGCACTCGATGTGCCAGCCGGGGCGGCCGTCTCCCCACGGGGAAGGCCAGGCGGGTTCGCCCGGTTTTGCCGCCTTCCAAAGGGCGAAGTCCAGCGGATCCTCTTTCTGATCGTTCACATCGATCCGCGCGCCGGATTCCAGGTCTTCAATCGCCTGGCCGGAAAGTTTCCCGTAATCATGAAAACGGCGGGTGCGGAAATATACATCCCCGTTTTTCGGATAGGCGTATCCGCGCTCGATCAGGGTAGAGACGATCTGCAGAATCATGTCAATGTTATCCGTGGCCAGCGGGTGAACCGTGGCCGGACGAATGCCCAGCCCTTGCGCGTCCGTGAAATATTCTTTTATATAGCGGGCGGCAATATCGCCGTATTGAACGCCTTCTTCATTGGCGCGCCGGATCACCTTATCGTCAATATCCGTGAAATTCTGAACAAACTTCACTTCATATCCGCGGTATTCAAAGTATCGGCGGAGCATATCAAAAAGCACGAAACAGCGCGCGTTCCCGACATGGAAAAAATTGTAGACCGTCGGGCCGCAGGCGTACATGCGCACCTTGCCCTCTTCAATCGGTACAAACGGCTCTTTTTTGGCGGTAAGCGTGTTATAAAGCTGTATCATGAAAGACTGCACCTCGCAAAAATTAATTACGAAATGATTATATATGATTCAGTGCATTTTGTCAAGCGGATTCGCCCTTTTTCCGTGAACTTTGCGCGTCAGCAGCGCGTAAACCCCGCCGGCAATCAGGAAGAGGCCGAGCAGGATGCGGGCCGCCTCCGGAGATACCAACAGGGTAAAAAACGCCCCTGCCGCCGTGCCGGCTGTGCCGGCCGTGAGCAGAACCGGCAAACAGGCCTGCGGCAATCTCCCGCGCCGCAGATTGAGCCAGGAGGAAGAGAGCGTCGCCAAGACGAAAAAAAGAAGATTGACCCCCTGCGCCTCGTATTGTCCAAGCCCGCCGTCGGTCGTCAGGAAAAGAAGATAGAATCCCCCGCTGCCGACCCCCAGCCCGGCCAGCACCGCCGAACCGAAAACAATCAGAATTTCTTTCATAAGAGTAACCGTATGCCCGAATAGATGACCAGCGCGGAAAAAAGAAAACGCAAAAAGTCCGTTCCGATACGGCCGAGCAGGAGCGCGCCGGCCGCCCCGCCGACAATCGCCGGCATAAAAACCGTTTTTGTCGCAGAAAGCGATATCTTTCCCATAAAAATGTAAAGTATCATTGACAAAATTGAAAAAACAAGTACACATGCGGTCGAAAGAGAAAAAACTTCCTTGTCACGCCCCGGCATCAGTTTCCCGAGGGCGAGAATCAGGACCGTCCCGCCACCGGTTCCCAAAAAACCGTTGAGCAATCCCGAAAGAAGGCCGACGGACGCCAGCGCCCATCGTGAAGGATTTCCCACTTTTTCCTGTATTTCCATAATATTAACCCTTATTTTTTTACTATATTGAAATTTTCCGGTAAAAATAGACGTGCGGGCTTGTAATCGCACTGAAAATTTGCTATTATTAGATTGAGATATTATCATGTGTTTATCCGTTTTTTTTATTTCCGCGGGAAAACACATGCGATGGATTCCGCAGGAACGGAAGAAGGACGGAAGGAGAGTTATGCAATCGTTTTTCACAAGACTGATCAAAAACCCGAACCGAAAAAAAGGGTCTGCCCCGCGCACACACAAAGAGCGGGAAGAATTGGCCGCACGCCGGCGTGCGGCGCGGCGTGACCCGGACAGCCGCCTCAATATCGCCATGCCCTACATATGGATATGTCTGTCCATTTTTGTCGGATTTTGTCTTTATACCGGCCAGGGCGGGATGCTGGGAGACGGTTTCCGCTGGCTTTTTCTCGGCCTTTTTTCCTACATCGCTTATGCATTGCCCTTTTTCATGATTCTTCTCGGAATCTTCTGGCGGCGCGGGATTGCGAACGGAACCGTTTACCGGCATATGGCGCTCTTTTTTGTCGCGACCCTTATGCTCCTTTCCCTGCTCTACACGCTCTCTCTCCCCGCCGATGTCCTGCACGGGATCACCCCGAAAGAAGAAGTTCTGCTCGATCTCGGCTCCTATTTCGATTTTTCCGCTCCGCGCGCTGCAGGCGGCGGGGCATTCGGCGCGCTGATCGGCTGGATTCTTTATCGTCTGATCGGCCCCGTCGGCTCGATTCTCCTGGCTTCTCTGGCGGTACTGCTCTACGGAATCTTCGCATTCGGTTTCAGCCCGGATGCCATCTTCCGGTCTTTCTTTGCGTCTTTGCGTGAAAAACGGCAGAAAAAACAAGAGGCGGAAGAGCCGCTCCCCGTTATGGAAAGCGAGGCGTTTCCGGAACGTGATAGCCGACCGCAATCGTCCGGCAACGCGTCCGGCGGATCGCGGCTGACCCTTTTCGGCCGGAAGAAGAAACCGGATATACCCGCTTTCCCCGAGACCGGAACCGCCCCCGCCCGTGAACCGGAGCCGTCCGACCGCTCCGCCCAGGCGTACCGCGACGAACCGAAACGCGCCCTCAAAAACGAAGAACCCCTTCCGGCAAACGACCGGCAATCCCGGGGGGAATCACCCCTGTTGGACTTTTCCTCTCCCTTGCAACAGAACCGACCGGAAAGCAACCGCAAACACCGCCGCTTTGCCGAACTCTTTGATGAAACTGCGCAAAGCCCTGCCAAATCCGGCCGGACGCGCAAAGACGATCCCTCTCTGTTTTCCTCCACGCCGCTGGACTATACCAGCCCAGAAGATGCCCGCGCATATAAAGTGAAAAGAGTGCGTGAAAAACTGCGCAACCGCGAAGGCGTGCTTTCCTATTCCGCGTCCGATCTGATGGCGCGGCAGCACATCGCCCCGATCCTTGGCGAGAAAGCCGCGGCGGAACCTGACCGGAACGGGAACGGCGCATCGGTTGACGCGGGGCATGCAGCGCCATCCCCTTCCCCCGCCGAAATTCCGGTCGCCGATCGGGAAGAAGCCTCCGCCCCCTTCCGGAATGTGGAAGACTTCCGCCGGGTCACGGTCAGCGAACCCGTTTGTGTGCGCCGTGCGCCGCAAAAACCCTTCGCCGCCGATACCCGGATTTCTCCGCCCTCCTCTGCCTCCGGGCAGGAAACGTCTCCGGCCTCGCCGGCCGATACGCAAACCGAAACGCCGGTCCGCATGACCGAAAGCGTTATGGAACGCGCGTCCTCGGCCTTCGCCGCGCCTGGTGGTCATACGATGGCCGCCTCCGTTCCCGAAAAACCGAAAAAGCCGGCCATTCGATATGAATATCCGCCCGTCAGCCTGCTCCACGTACCGAATCTGGAAGCCGAAGGGGATGTGCAGGAAGAGATCCGGAAAAATTCCGAAACGCTTGTGCAGGTCATGGAAAGTTTCGGAATTCCCATCCGTATCACCGGATATTCGCGCGGACCGCGTATCACCCGGTACGAATTCATTCAGAAAGAGGGTATCCGCGTCGGACGTATCGCCTCTTTTGAAGACGATATTACGCAAAAACTGAGCACACAGGGCGTTCGTATAGAAGCCCCGATTCCCAACAAATCCTCCATCGGTGTGGAAGTACCGAACCGCCAGTCAAGCCTTGTGCGGATCCGCTCTTTGCTGGATACCGATGCTTTCCGGAATGCGTCCTCCAAAACGACGGTAGCCATCGGCTGTGATATTGCGGGAACGCCGGTCTTCTTCGATATTGCCAAAGCGCCACACATGTTGATCGCGGGGGCTACCGGCATGGGGAAATCCGTCTGTATCAATTCCCTGCTGATCAGTTTGCTGTACAAGGCTACGCCCGATGAAGTAAAACTGATTCTGGTTGACCCGAAAAAGGTCGAATTCAATATCTATGCCAAAATTCCTCATCTGCTTGTTCCGGTCGTGACAGACCCGACAAAAGCCGCCGGCGCACTGAACTGGGCCGTGGCCGAAATGGACCGCCGCTATGATCTGATTGAGGCGGCCGGGGTGCGTGACATCAACAGTTACAACAAGTCCTGCGATACGGAAGGGCAGGAAAAGCTCTCCAAAATCGTCATTGTCATTGACGAGCTGAACGAGCTGCTGATGATGTCTTCCCGCAAGACCGTGGAAGCCGCGATCTGCCGTATCGCCCAAAAGGCGCGTGCCGCCGGGATTCACCTGATTATCGGTACGCAACGCCCGTCCGTCAAGGTCATCACCGGCGATATCAAAGCCAATATCCCCGCCCGGATTGCCTTCCGCGTCAACCAGCAGGTGGACTCGCGCACCATCCTCGATATGGCGGGGGCGGAACGCCTCCTGCCCCACGGCGATATGCTCTTTTCTCCCGCCGGAATTCCCATCCGTGTGCAAGGGGCTTTTGTGGAGGACGACGAGGTCAAGCAAGTCACCTCTTTTCTGCGTGACCGGTTCGGTGAAGCGGTCTTTGACGACAACATCCTGGCCGGGATTGAAAAGGAAGCCGCAAAATGCGCCCAGCATAACGGCGATGATGAAGACGAGGATGATGAAGACATCAATTTTGAGGGAATCATGAGCGATCCCAAATTCAAAAAGGCGCTCTCGGTCGCGTTTGCAAGCGGCTCGATTTCCACTTCGATGCTCCAGCGCCGGATCGGTGTCGGATTCGGCCGCGGTTCCCGTATCATTGACGCGATGTGCGACATGGGGATCGTCGGAGAATCGCTCGGCGGCGCGCGCGGGCGCGAAGTCATCATGACCCGTGCCGAATATGAAGAAAAGTTCGGCGATTTTGTAGACGATTGACGAAAAAACGCCCGGAAAATGCCCCGGCAAAACTATGCCCCGAAAGCCGGGCGGCCGGGCAAAAAGCAAAACACGCGGCACCACCATGCCCTGAAAACCGGCGGCCGGGCAAAAAGTAACCCCCGGCAAAACTATGCCCTGAAAACCGGCGGCCGGCAAAGTGCGGGCGGCGAACCGTTCCGCCGCGGGGCCGACCCGCGGATTTATGAATAAAGAGAGGTAAAAACTATGATCTATGTTTTGTTGGCAGACGGCTGTGAAGAGATTGAGGCGCTGACCCCGGTCGATATTCTCCGCAGAGGCGGGTGCGAAGTGCGCACCGTCGGGATCACCGGTTCCCGGGTGACCGGTTCACACGGTATCCGGATCTGCGCGGATATACTGCCGGACGAAGCGGTTGACCCTATTGATCTTTTGATCCTTCCGGGCGGAATCCCCGGGGCCGACCATCTGGACGCTTCCCCGGATACCGAACGGCTGATCCGGAGGACGCTTGACGAAGGCGGGCGGCTGGCCGCCATTTGCGCCGCTCCTTACATTCTCGGCAAGCGCGGGCTGCTGTCCGGCAAAAAGGCCACTTGCTATCCGAGCGAAAAATTCCGTTCGCAACTGGCCGGGGCCGAAATCTGTGACTGCCCCGTGGTGACAGACGGTCACATAACCACCGGCGCGGGCATGGGAGCCGCCTTTGCCTTTTCGGTCGAACTGCTTTCCCTGATGGCGGGGAAAGAGATTGCGGACAAGATCGCCACGGGCGCGCTGATCGGACCGGCCTGTAAAGAACCGTGACGAATCTCTCCTTCTGCCCGCCGACATTGCTTTCCGCCCTGCTTTGGCAAGAGGCTTTCGGAGGCGATATGCAAGAGATCGGAGCCGACCTGCGCAGCCTGGAAGACGGCGGCGCAACCGGTATCCGTCTCCTTTCAAAGGACGGCGACTGTCTTTCTCAGGGGATAGCGCTTCCGTTTATCCTGCCGGATATGCGGGGATATTACCTGTACGCGCTGACAACGAAAAAGTCGGCACGAGGGCAAGGGCATATGCGTACCCTTTTAAGAGAGAGCGGACAAAAGGCAAAGGAACAGGGTTTTTCTTTTCTTTTTCTGTTGCCGGACGGCGACGCGCTGGCGGCTTTCTACCGAACGGCCGGCTTTTGCCGCGCGTACCCTGCGGGGGCCTCGCCATGCCCGCTTAACGCCGGAGATTTTTATTACCGGACGACCGGGAGCGGTTCCGGCGACGAAACTTCTCGCCCCGGTATTCCCGACCGAATGAACGGGCCTGCGCCCTCGCCGGCGGAGTTCGGCTCCCCGCTTTCGCCCGCTCTCTTTGCTTTTACCCTCTCCACCATGGCATGCGTCCGCCCGGTACGCACGGCCGCAGGAGCGGCGCTGGTTTTTGCCGGCGACCCGCGTTGTGTTATGGCCTTTCCCAAAAGCGCGGCGGCTTCTTACACGCAAAGCCCGCAAAAGAACCCCTTCCTCCTGCAATCCTTGGACGGGAAATTCCCCGCGCGACTGCCCGAGCCGCTCCCCCGCTGACCGAGCCGCTCCCCCGCTGACCGAGCCGCTCCCCCGCTGACCAAGCGGAACAAGATCGCATATTTCTCCCGGTTTTTCGGGATCAAGGAGAACCGATAAAATGAACGTCACCCCGCCAACTGCCACGCACACGGACCCCGAAAAAGAAAAAAGCGCGCTCCGGCGGCTTCTTTTCACCCGGCGGAACGCCCTCTCCCGGGAAGAGCGGATTGCCCGCGATGAAAAACTCTGCACCCGCATTCTCTCTTCCCTGGTTTTCCAAAAGGCGGATCTCGTCCTGCTCTATGCGCCGGTTAAAAGCGAAGCCGATATTCTTCCCGTGGCAAAAGAGGCCCTGCGCGCCGGGAAGAAAATCGCTTTCCCGCGATGCACGGAGCCGGGGAACATGCGCTTTCTGACCGTTTCTTCCCCGGAGGAACTTTCGCCCGGCCGATACGGTATCAAAGAACCGCCCGAAGGAGCCTCGCCCGTCCTCCCCGCTAAAAACTCGCTTTGCCTTGTTCCGGGGCTTGCTTTTGATCTTTCCGGGAACCGGCTCGGTTACGGCGGCGGATATTACGATCGTTTTCTCGCCGGATTTCCGGGAATGGCGGCCGGTGTTGCATACGGAGACTTCATTCTTCCGGAACTTCCCCGCGCACCGCATGACCGGGCGGTATCGCTCCTGTTTTCCGACCGGGAAACCTATTTTTGCAAAACCTATGTATGAAGGTGGTAACATGATACTGAATCCGAAAATGACCCATATCGCTTTCCGTTGCCCGAAGTGCGGTTCGATCACCCGCGGGGTGGCCGGCTCCTTCGCGCTTGCTTCGTCCGGAATGATCCGCCTGCGTTGCAGTTGCGGTCGCGGGGGTGAAATGACCCTGACCGGCACCTCGGATGACCGGGTACGCATTGCCGTGCCTTGCCTGCTGTGCGACAAAGATCACCGGTTTGCCGTTTCCCAGTCGCTCTTTTTTGAAAAAGACCTCTTTCTCTTTTATTGTCCTTTTACCAATATCCCGATTGCCTTTTTTGCGCAGGATGAAGAAAAACTGATCCGCGCGACCGAAGAAAGCACCGAGGAACTGGAACGGATTTTCAACGAATTCTCCATCCGGTTCCCGGGGGAGGAAGACGGCGAGGAAGAAGAATTCATCACGCCCGATTTTTTGCCCGACGCGCAGATTCATGATATTATCCGCTTTATGGTCAAAGAGCTGGAAGCCGACGGCGCGATTCATTGCCCCTGTCACAGCGGCGTATATGAAGTGGAAATGACCGATGAAGGCGTGCGGGTCTTTTGCCCTTCCTGCGGTGCCTCCCGCCTGTTCAGAACCAACAGCGTGGCCGCCGCGCAGGAATTCCTCTCCTGCGATGCGCTGGATCTGACATAAGGCCGTCGCTTGCGCCGAACCCTTTTACGGAAAAAGAAAGTCCGGGCAACCCTTCCCGGGTGTCCGGACAATTTTTGCGCCGCGCCATGCATTCGCTTTGCCGGAGGCTTTATACGCCGTAATACTTCCGCAGGCCGTTATAAAGCCCCCGGGCAAAGAGTTGCGGCGACTCCGCCATCAGGGCGGCATCCCCCGCATTGGTGATAAATCCCATTTCCATGAGAACGGCCGGCATAGACGTGCGGCGCAATACATAAAGCCCCGGCCGCGCCTTGACGCCGCGGTTCGGCAGTCCGGTCGCCTCGGTCATATACCGGAGGAGAACCGAAGCGATGGCGGCAGAGGTTCCCTTCCGGGAAAAAACCAACGCTTCGCTCCCGGTGGCTGCGGGGAGAGACGAGGCGTTTGTATGCAGGCTGAGAAAAAGATCAGCCGCAAAACTTTCAGCCTCCTCCACCCGTCTCCGCAGGCTGTCCGCATTCGACACCCCCAGCACCACCGCCGGATCCGGCCGCGACAACCGCGCCTCAAAACTCCGGTCGTTTTGCAAAAATGTAAACAATTCTTTTCCTATCTTGTAGGTAATATCCTGCTCACGATAGCCGTTTCCTTCCGCTCCTGCATTCGGGTTTACCGGGTTATGCCCCTGATCGATATAGACCCGTATCGCCATCTCGTTCCTCCTTACCGTATTCTCCCTATTATCTTATGTAAAAAAGGATAACACAGTGACTATGAAGGATATTCAGAGAATCCTCAGTTTTATGCGCCGGGCCGTAGACGATTACGGCATGATTCGCCCTGAAGATCATATCGCCGTCGGAGTCTCGGGGGGGAAGGATTCGCTCACTCTTCTTGCCGGCCTTGCCGAACTGCGCCGCTTTTATCCGGTTCCTTTCACCCTGTCCGCCATTACGGTGGATATGGGCTTTCCGGGGAGCGATTATTCCACGGTCGCGGATTTCTGCCGGGCGCTGAATGTCGAGTACCGCGTGGCCCCCACCGATATTGCGGAGGTTGTTTTCCATATCCGTAAAGAATCCAACCCCTGTTCTCTCTGCGCACGGATGCGCCGGGGGGTCTTACACGGTACGGCAAAAGAAATGGGATGCACAAGCGTCGCGCTCGGGCATCATTTTGACGACGTGGTGGAAACCTTTATGCTGAATCTGTTCTTTGAAGGGCGGCTCGGCTGTTTTTCTCCGGTCACCTATCTCTCCAACCGTGATATCCGTCTGATCCGTCCGCTGATCTACGCAAAAGAGAAAGACATTGCCTACTTTGCAAGGCGGGCGGAATTGCCGCTCATCCGGAGTCTTTGCCCGGAAGACAAGCACACGGAACGTGAAAACATGAAAACGCTGCTTTCCGAGCTGGAACGGAAGCGCCCCGGCCTTCGCCACCGGATTTTTCACGCGCTGACAGAAGGCGGGATCGACGGCTTTCATCCGGCCGGCCGCTTGCCCGAATAAACGCTGAAAAGCCTCTCTCAAAGAAAACCCTGCGAAATCTTGACCGGGAAACCGGCAGAAATCGCAGGGCTTTTTCTTTTTTCCGGGAAGCCGGAGCTGCGTCAATCGCCTTCGCCGAGCAGAGCCAGCAGACCGCCTTCGTCAAGGACCGGTACGCCGAGCTGTCGCGCTTTTTCCAGTTTGCTCCCCGGCTCTTCCCCCGCAATCACATAGGAAGTCTTGCCGGAGACAGAACCCAAAACGCGCCCGCCGGCGGCCTTGATTTTTTCCGAGGCTTCTTCCCGCGTCAGATTGGGAAGCGTACCGGTCAGCACAAAGGTCTTTCCGGCCAACGTATCAGCCGGCTTTTCGCGCACGGAACCGGTCTCCACTCCGAGAGAAATCAAGGCGTCACAGAGTTCGCGGGTAGCGGGAGAAGCGAAAAACTCCGTCAGGTTGGCCGCCGTGATCTCTCCGATGTCGGGGATCGAACAAAAATCTTCAAAAGACGCCGTAAAACAGGCTTCCAGCGTGCCGAAACGCGCGGCGATTGCCTCTGCCGCCACCGCGCCGACCTGGCGGATCCCGAGCGCAAAAAGAAGTCTTTCCAGCCCGGCCGACTTGGATTTTTCGATGGCGGCAATCAGGTTGGCGGCGCTTTTTTCTCCCATGCGGTCGAGTTTGCGCAACGGCTCCGCGCGCAGGCGATACAGATCGGTAATGTCATGAATCAGCCGGTTTTCCAGCAAAAGTTCCACCACGGCCGGACCGAGACCGTCAATATCCATCGCGTCTTTAGAGGCAAAATGAATGATGGCCCGGGCGTTCTGTGCGGGGCAGGCGGGATTTTGGCAACGACAGGCCGCCCCGTCTCCGTCTGCGTCGCGGCAGACGGGATGACCGCAGGACGGGCAACTCTCCGGCATCCGGAAAACACGTTCGTTCCCGGTGCGCCGTTCGGGCAGAGAACGTACCACCTCGGGAATAATGTCGCCCGCCTTCTGCAAAATCACAAAATCCCCGATGCGAATATCCTTCTCGGCAATATAATCGGCATTGTGCAAGGTGGCGCGGCCGACCGTGGAGCCGGCCAGCATGACGGGTTCCAGAACCGCCGTAGGAGTCAAAACCCCCGTGCGCCCCACCGCGATCTCGATATCCAGAAGGCGGGTGGTCTGTTGCTCCGGCGGGTATTTATAGGCGATCGCCCATTTCGGTATTGAAGTCGCCTCTCCGAGGACGCGCCTGTCTTCCAGCGAATCGGCCTTAACAACCGCGCCGTCCATATCAAAGCCCAGCGTTTGGCGGATTTCACCGAGGCGACATATCTGCTCCCAAATGGCGGGAAAATCCGAAAGCGTCTTTTTTTCGGGAAGAATCCGGAAACCGAGTTCGTGAAGGCGTTCAAGCGCCGCTGTGTGCGTTTCGGGTTCGTGCCCGTCGGCATACAGAGAGCCTTCCTGTAAATTGAAAACGAAAATGTCCAGACGGCGGGCGGCGGTAATACGCGGGTCCAATTGGCGGAGCGAACCGGCCGCCGCGTTCCGCGGATTGGCAAAGAGGCTCTCCCCGGCCGCTTCGCGCGCCTCGTTCAGTTCCTTGAAAACCGCCCGGGGCATATAGACCTCCCCGCGCACCGAAAGATAAGGAAGCGGCTCCGAAAGGCAAAGGGGAATCGAGCGGACCGTGCGGAGGTTGGCCGTCACATCCTCGCCGATTGTTCCGTCTCCCCGCGTCGCCCCGCGGACGAATACGCCGTTCTCATAGGTCAGACAGACCGACAGCCCGTCGATTTTCGGCTCCACGGAATAGGCAGCGTCTCCGATCACGGCGTGACACCGGTCATAGAACTCTTTCAGCTCTTCTTCCGAAAAAACGTCGCCGAGGCTTCCCATTTTCACCCGGTGGGTCACTTTCTCGAATTTGTCCGAAGCGGCGCCGCCGACGCGGCGTGTAGGGGAAACCGGACTGTCAAATTCCGGATAAGCGGCTTCCAATTCCTGCAAGCGGCGAAAAAGCGCGTCGTATTCGTAGTCCGAGATCGCCGGAGCGTCCTCTTCATAATAAAGTCTTGCGTTTTTTTCGATCGTTTCGCGCAATGTCTCTATTTCTTTTTTCACCTGTTCCTTTTCCACGAATTTCCCCCCTTGTGGTTTTGCTTTGTTCGGTTTCATTCGTATATTATTGTACCGCATTCCGCGTCTTTCTGTCAAGAGACAAACAAAAAAACAATGCATAGTATTCTTTACAAAATATGAAAAGCGCAGCAAACGCCGAAAAGAAAGCCGGGCAAAAGGCAGAAGGACTGTCTCTTGTCCGGCATATTCCCGGGCCGCCTGCCCGGGATCAGACATCATATTCAATATCGGTAAAGTCTCCGAAGGTCAACAGCATCGGATAATCGCGGATCGGGATATTCTTCAGCGTATAGCAGTTGCCGTCCCGGTTCAGTTCCATGCTCTTCGGAATATCGTACACATCCCCGGTTGCAAGATCAATCAAGTGTACCTTTTCGGGGAGCGCCGCAAGGTGCAGGGAGGTCGTTCCCTCAAACGAGGTCGTCAAAAGTTCGCTCCCCTTCCAGTATGCCAGCGCAAATGAACCGTTCTCGCGTGAGAAATCCACCCGGAGGACCTCGGCGGCCGGCGTATCCAGCCCCTGTGTGCGGACGGAAGCGAGCGTCAGGAAATTGGCGGGAAGCGGCTCGCACCGGAATCTCTCTCCGAACACCGAGCAAAGCGTCTGCAACGCGTAATAAGAAGGCTTCGGCGTATAGGCACCGGTCGAAAAGCCTTCCTCGTCAAAATCCGCGCTGAGCACACCGAAATACCCGTAATCCAGGTAACTGGCTTTTTCTCCTTCGATACCGTTCAAAGCTTCGATCATATCCACCGAGGTGAAATAGGAGGTAAAAAGAACCTCGGTCGAAAGATCCATCACGGTATGGCGCAGACATTGTTTGGCCTGCTTTTCGGGCGTCCATGCGCAGCCGGAAAGCGCACCGCACCCGTCGCTGCGCGACTGTGACCCGGACTCTCCCTGGATCAGCCGGATTGAGGGGTTATACCGGCGGCAAAGCCCCCCGAGATACCCGACCTTTACGGGAACCGTCGTTTCATCAGCCGTATATTCATGGAAAGAAAACGCGTCGATATACGCACCCATCCCCGCTTCGAAGGCATGATACGGGAAATTGAGATCGTTCCGGCAAACGACCCCGCCGATGATACGCACATCGGGGTTCCCTTCCCGGGCGGCCTTTGCCGTATCAATCACGAACCGCCCATACTCTTCCCCGCTTTCCGGCCGTCCCATATTCCGCTCCAGCGTCTCATCCCGCCAGTTGTATTCGGGTTCGTTCCAGACTTCCAGCCACGAAACGCGCCCGGCAAAATGTGAAGCCAGCGCACGGACATAATTCCGCCATCCGGCGCGCTGTTCTTCGGTCCGTACCGGGGGAACCCCCACAGCGCCGAAAAGCTTCCCGGCTTCTTCGTTATAGAGCCGGTTCCCGTAGCACAGGCAAATCCACGGCGTACATCCGCGGCGGATAAAATTATCCACAATGCTGTCAAGCCACGCAAAATCGTACACGCCCTTCTCGCGTTCGGTGCGTTGCCATCCCGATTGCAGACGAATCCAACGAACGCCGAGAGCGGCGATTTTATCGTATGCCTTTTCGGGGTCAAAGACCGCGCGATCCAGTTTTTCAAATCCGATTCCGATCCGGGAATCCGGCATTTCCTCGGGGCGTTTGATGCGGACATGGCCGACTTTTTTCATTCTTTCCATGATTTTTTCCTTTCGGTATAAAAATATAACCGTAAACCGAAGCGACCTTCCGCAAAACCGGGCGGGCGTTTTCCGGCACGGCACGATGGAAACAGAGGAGAACCGGGGAAACTTTTCGGCATATTTTCCGCCTCTACTTTACTTTTTCCCGATTATCGTCTATAATCAGAATAGCACACAGAGGCGAGAAAGTCTATGAGTTTCCTTCCCGATTTTATCAAAATCCTGCCATGCGAGGTTGTTATGGAGATTTATGAACCGAAAATTTTCAGCATCGGCATTTTTGACAGCGCGCGTTTTTTTTCCGGCGTGACCGAAACGCCGCCGCGTACCGTACAGCAGTACGAAATCGAACTTTTTCTCTCGCACGGCGGAGTCTCCTGCGTCGGGGAGGAATGCTTTCCCGTCCGGCAGGGGGCGGTGCTTCTGGCGCGTCCGGGAGATGAACGGCACAGCCGTCTTCCCGTTTCTGCCCGTTTTTTGCGCTTTCTCCCGATGCATCCGGGCATGGAAGAAGTCCTGAACCGCCTGCCGCATCACTTTCCGGAGGATTGTACCGATCGGCTCCTTCCCTTCTTCCTCGCGGCCGAAAAAGCCGCCGTGTCGCAAGCCCCTGGTGCCGGATTACACCGCCTCCGCGCCCTATGCGACCTTGTCTGCACGCTTGACGAACTGGCACACCGCGAAATGACCGCCCCGACCGTAACAGACCCCGCCGTTCGGTATATGGAAGAGCATTACGCGGAGGCGCTCTCTGTTGCGATGCTGGCCGCCCGCTGTCATTTGAGCGAGACGCATTTTCATCGTCTTTTCCTTTCGGAAAGAAACATGACCCCGGTGCATTATCTGACCGAGGTCCGCCTGCTTGCGGCGCGGCGCATGCTCACGGAAGAAAGAAAGCCGATCAGTGAAATCGCTCTTCTCTGCGGATTTTCTTCGCAGGCGTATTTCACCTATCGCTTCCGGCGGCGATATGCCGTTTCCCCCGCCCGCTACCGGGAGGAGGCCGCCTACCGCCCGTAAATCCGACCGCCACCCGCAAATCCGACCTCCGCCTGCCGACCGCCGAAACCGCCTACCGCCCGTAAATCCAATCGTAAAAAAAGCCCGGGGAGCGAAATTCTCCGGGCTGATTCGATTGGTTCTCTGGCGCGGCTCAGACGCGCTTTTCCAGCGCGGCAATCTTGGCGGCGCAGGCCAGCACAGCCGCCGCCTTGGAAACCTCTTCGTCACTTGCAAAAGAAGGGGCCAGGCGCAGGTTTTTGTCTTCGGGGTCGCGTCCGTAAGGGAAAGTCGCGCCGACCTGCGTCAGGCGTACCCCGGCATGGAGACAAAGTTCAAAAACACGGGCGGCGCATCCGGGCAAGACATCCATGGAGGAAAAATAGCCCCCCTTCGGTTCGGTAAAGGTCGCCACCCCGGTGTCTCCGATCCCCCGGCGCAGTCCGTCAAAGAGGCAGGTAAACTTCCGCTTCATGATCGCGCCGTGCTCTGCCATGCGGCGACGAAGAGAGCCATCATCGGCAAAGAACCGGACGTGGCGGAGCTGATTGAGTTTATCATGGCCGATTGTCTGTACGGCCATCGTCTTTTTGATAAGTTCCAGATTCTTTTCGGAAGCGGCAATCATCGAGATTCCCGCACCCGGAAAAACGATTTTGGAGGTAGAAGAAAAGTAAAAAATGCGATCTTCGTTTCCCGCCTCGCGGGCGCATGCAAAAATGTCGGCCAACGGCTCGTCATCCGTCGGGTCAAAGGCATGGATGGCATACGCGTTATCCCAGAAGATGCGGAAATCCGGCGCGGCCGTCTTCATGGCGGCCAGGCGACGCACGGTTTCCTCCGAATAGGTCACCCCGGTAGGGTTGGAATACTTCGGAACGCACCAGATCCCCTTGATTGCCGGATCGGCGGCGACCAATTCTTCCACCGCGTCCATATGCGGGCCTGTCGCCGTCATTTCCACCGGGATCAGTTCAAACCCCAGCGATTCGGTAATCGCAAAATGCCGGTCATATCCCGGGGAAGGACAAAGAAATTTCACTTTTTCTTCCCGGCACCACGGGCGGCCGTCCGGCCCCGCCCCGTACAAAAGACAACGCGCCACTGCGTCATACATGATATTCAGGCTGGAGTTCCCGCAAACGATAATCTGTTCTTCCGGTACCCCGGTAAATCCGGAGAAAAAGCGCTTTGCTTCCGGAAGACCGTACGTCTGCCCGTAATTACGGCAGTCAAAGCCGCTTTCGGAAACACAGTCGCCCTCTCCCGAAAGAATGGTGAGCATCCCGTCTCCCAAGCGGAGCTGTTCTGCCGAAGGCTTCCCCCGCGAAAGGTCAAGCGCCAGCCCTTCCTCTTTATAGCCTTCGTATTCCGTCAGGAGTTTCCGATACTCCCGTTTTGCTTCTTCCTGCGTCAGGGATTGATAGTTCATATTTGCACCTTTTTGAAAGTTTAATTGCCGAAAGAGTCATAATTTTTTTCGACTTATATCATTATACTATCGTCTTTAGCGTTTTGCAAGCCTTTTTTCTCATTTTTTATATTCTCTATGAATTTTTCTTTTCAAAACTTTCAAAATCAAACAGGGAGCAGACAGCCTCTCCGCAAAAAGATTCCCCTGCCGGCGGGATTTGGGCATCCGGCTCTTGACAAGCCCCCGCCGTCCGGGTATAATGAGAATAATTCTATATATTATCTGACTGTAATGGGAGTTTTTTATGGCAAACAATGAAAAGATGGTGGATCAGATTACCTCGATGGACGAGGATTTTGCGAAATGGTACACCGACATCTGTAAAAAAGCCGATCTGATCGACTATTCCAGCGTCAAGGGCTGTATGATTATCCGTCCTTACGGCTATGCGATCTGGGAAAACATCCAACGAATTCTGGACGCGCGTTTCAAGGAACTGGGGCATGAAAATGTCTATATGCCGATGTTCATTCCCGAATCGTTGCTTGAAAAAGAAAAAGACCATGTGGCGGGTTTTGCGCCCGAGGTGGCATGGGTCACCATGGGCGGGAATGAACGCCTGACCGAACGGCTTTGCGTCCGCCCGACCTCCGAAACGCTTTTCTGCGAACATTACGCCAACATCATCCGCTCTTACCGCGATCTGCCGAAACTTTACAACCAGTGGTGCAGCGTTGTCCGGTGGGAAAAAACGACCCGCCCTTTTCTGCGCAGCCGTGAATTCCTTTGGCAGGAAGGCCACACCATGCACGCCACCGCCGAAGAGGCGCGCGCCGAGACAATCCGGATGCTGAACGTCTATGCCGATTTCCACGCGGACGATCTTGCCATCCCGGTCATCAAGGGATGCAAAACGCCGAGCGATAAATTCGCGGGAGCGGAAGATACTTACGCCATTGAAGCCCTGATGCATGACGGAAAATGCCTTCAGGCCGCCACTTCGCATTATTTCGGAGACGGGTTTGCCAAAGCCTTTGACATTACCTTTACCACCAAAGAAAACACTGTCGCGCACCCCTTTCAGACCTCTTGGGGATGCACGACTCGCATGATCGGCGGTATCATCATGACGCACGGCGACGATAACGGCCTTGTCCTGCCGCCGGCCGTCGCCCCGATTCAGGTCGTCATCATTCCGATCGCCCAGCATAAGCCCGGCGTCCTGGAAGAAGCTGAAAAGATCCGCGCGACGCTGGCCGAAGCCGGTATCCGCGTCCGGACCGATGACTCCGATGAAACGCCCGGCTGGAAATTTGCCGAATATGAAATGAAGGGCGTTCCGCTCCGTTTGGAGATCGGGCCGCGCGATATTGAAAACCGTCAATGCGTCCTTGTGACCCGCTACAACCGCGAGAAGACGATCGTTCCGCTTGCGGGGATCGCCGATTCCGTGAAGGACAGTCTCCGGGCCGCGCACGACGGAATGTATCAAAAAGCGTTGGAAAACCGGAGCCGTCGCACCTATGACTGCCGCACGCTCGACGAGATCGGTGACGCGCTGAAACAAGGCGACGGGTTTGTGCGCGCCATGTGGTGCGGAGACGAAGCCTGTGAAGACCGCGTCAAGGAAGTCACCGGAGTCGGTTCGCGTTGCATCCCGCTCGACCAGGATTCTCTCAGCGACCGGTGCGTCTGTTGCAAAAAGCCCGCCAAATGCCTCGTTTACTGGGGAAAAGCCTATTGATCTTGCCGGGGAGCCGTTTGTGTTCCCCGAAAAAACTTCCGCCCCCGCCGGAGGGCCTGCCGCCCGGTCCGCCTCTTTCGCCGAAGTCCGGCAACGGTTTTCCCGGGCGGCGGTTTTGTCGGGTTCCGGCGCTCCCGCCCGCCGATTCTTTGCCAAAAGCGCGGAAAGCAAAAAACGAAAGGAGGCCGTATGTCCAAAATCACCACCACCCGCTCCCCCAAGGGCCGGCTTCTGACCGTTGAGCATATTACCGCGACTGACTCCACCGAGGAAATGCTCCGCAAGATTGCGCGGTACGACGGGAACGACGGACATATTCTGTATACCGAAAGGCTGGAGCCGATTCCGGCCGGGATGCCGCCCGCCCGGGATAAAAAGGACGGGATGCTTGCCATGAGCATTCTTTTGCGTCCTCCCGTCTCGCTGACCGAACCGGCGGTACTTTCAACAATCGGGGCGCTGGCTCTTTCCCGGATCGTGCGCCGCTTTTCTTCTCTCTCGGTCGGCATCCGCTGGCCGGGCGATCTGCTCTGCGGCAGTCGTCGCATCGGCTCGGTTTCGGTAAGCGGAGACCGGCGTGCCGGCGGTTCCTTCCGTTACGCCATTGTCACCTTCTTTTTACGGATATCCGACCGCGCGTTTGCCGAGCCGCTTCCGAAGATTGTGCAAAATGTTTTTTCTCCCGTCCGCCTGACGCAGACCGAACGCATGGCCACCGGCTTGATTTATGAGTTCTTTTCACTCTACGAAAATCTCGGCGATCGTCTTTTTCTTGATGAATTCCGGGGGCAATCCCTTCTGCACGGAAAGCGAATCTCGGTCTGGCACAACGAGCGCCGGGTACGCGCCACGGTAATCGGTATCAACGATGATGCCTGCCTGATTGTCGCGCCGCGCGGGGGCGGCAGTTTCCTTCTCCACTCGCGGGAGGAACTGATTCTGCACGGACATCCGAAAACCCCGCCGCCGCCCCCTGCCAAGCCGGCATAGAACCGGGTCGGGATCGGGAGACTCCTTTTTCCGGAGCTATCGGCCCCGGCTTTCCCGCATCGCCTGAACCGCGCGCCCCTCGGGTCACGCGGTTTTCTTTTTTTCGCCCGTCTCCACATGGGGAGGGCGCTTTACGCATATATTAACGGTAGATTGCGCGCCTGCGCAATACTTGTTTTCGGGAGGGTCTTATGGATAATCGCCGGTCTTCTTCTCCGCCCGCGCCCCGATGGGCGTTTGCCGTCGCGGCCGCCTGCCTGCTTCTCTCTTTGCTTCTTGCTCTGCTTTCCTGCCGTCTCTACCGCAAGCACCCGGCCGACGGTATCCTGGCCTACCTCTGCCGGGACGACGATCTCGCCGTGGTTCTTTCCCCCCGTGAAGACTGACCTGCTCCCCGCCCTTTTATGGTCGTTGCCGTTGCTTTTGTTCTCCACGCCGGCAGAACTCTGCATGATTGCTTCGGCCGTCCTTTTGCACGAAGGGGCGCATCTTTCGGTATTACTTTGTTTCGGGGCTTCGGCCCCGCGTCTCCGAGGGGAAACGACCGGATTCCGGCTCCTTCCCCGCGCCATGCTTTCCTATCGGCAGGAACTGGCGGTCGCGCTGGCGGGGCCGGCGGCCAATCTGCTCTTTTTCCTGCTGCTGTGTCCGGCCGCTTCTTTTCCGGCGGCGGTTTTGCGCGGCGTACATCTTTTTTACGGTCTTTCCAACCTGCTCCCGCTCGGAACGACCGACGGCGGACGGGCGCTTTTTGATCTGGCGGCGCTCTTTTTTCCCCTCCCGATAGCCGAAAAAATCAGTCGGGGCGTCACGTTTTCCCTCGGCGGAGTCCTTCTTTTTTCATTGCTTTTTCTCCTGCTTGACCGCGGAGGCGCCTATGCGATCCTGCTTTTGCTCTCTCTTCTTTTGTGCCTTCTTTCCTCCGCGACATCCTGACGGGAAAAAGCCGAAAATCCCGGTGCGCGCCGCGCAAAAAAGGCGAAATATTTTTTTTGAAAAAATTATTGCATTTTGTCGGGTTATTTGATATAATGCTAATCGATTTCTTTTCAGAAAAATTATATAAAAAGAAAGGAGACCCAGACGAAAAGAAAATGGAAAAAATCATTGAGTTAAGAGGAATTACCAAGGAGTTCGACGGGGAGCGTGTGCTGAACTCGATCGACCTCTATATCCGGGACAATGAGTTTGTCACTCTGCTCGGTCCCTCGGGTTGCGGAAAAACCACGACCCTGCGTATCATCGGCGGGTTCGTCTCCCCTGATGAAGGCGAAGTTTACTTTGACGGCAAGAAGATCAACGATCTTCCCCCTTACCGCCGCCAGGTGAATACTGTATTTCAGAAATACGCCTTGTTCCCTCATCTTAATGTTTATGAAAACATTGCGTTTGCACTCCGGTTGCAAAAACGCCCGGAGGCCGAAATTTCGGAACGTGTCAAACAAATGCTGGAGCTCGTGGCACTCAAAGGCTTTGAACGCCGCAATGTCACCCTGCTTTCCGGCGGGCAGCAGCAGCGTGTGGCTATCGCCCGCGCACTGATCAACAACCCCCGGGTTCTGTTGCTGGATGAGCCTCTCGGCGCACTGGATCTGAAACTCCGCAAGGACATGCAGAACGAGCTGAAAAAGATTCAGCAGCAGACGGGGATCGCTTTTATTTATGTGACCCATGACCAGGAAGAAGCGCTCTCCATGTCGGATACCGTGGTCGTCATGGCGAACGGGGTAATCCAGCAAATCGGCACGCCGACCGATATATATAATGAGCCGAAAAACGCCTTTGTGGCGGATTTTATCGGCGAAAGCAACATCATCGACGGCATTATGCGTGAAGATTGTAAAGTTTCCTTTGCACGCCATCTTTTCACCTGCGTGGACAGCGGCTTTATGAAAAACGAGCCGGTGGACGTGGTGGTACGTCCGGAAGATGTCGATGTGGTACCGGCAGAGCGCGGCATGTTGCGCGGCACCGTCACCTCCGTCACCTTCAAAGGGGTGCATTACGAGATCATCGTGGATATTGACGGATTCAAATGGATGATCCAGACAACAGACTTTGAGCCGGTCGGCAAAGAGATCGGTCTCTATATCGAGCCGGACGCCATCCATATCATGAAAAAGTCTGAGTTCTCCGGGCAATTCGGGGATTACAGCACGTTCAGCGACGAGATGGACGAGCTTTCCAACCCCATTCCCGAGGAGGAGGAATAAACGATGCGCGGCACGTCCCTGCGGCGTTCTGTTGCCGCCGCCCCGCACCTTGTGTGGAGCGTTCTGTTTATCATCGCACCTTTTTTGTTTATTCTTTACTATTCCTTTACCGATAAAGACGGTTCTTTTTCCTTTTCCAACATCGCCGATCTCTTCACCTGGGATTATTTTTCGATTTTTCTCCGTTCCATCTCCTTCGCCGTGATTGCCACCTTCATTTGCCTGCTGATTGCCTATCCGCTTGCCTACGCGCTCTCCCGGATGAAGGCGCATACGCAGGGGATTCTGATGATGCTGATCATGCTCCCGATGTGGATGAACCTCTTGATCCGCACCTATTGCTGGATGAACCTTTTGGAGACAAACGGGTTGATCAACACGCTTCTCGGCACGGATATTGTCTTTCTCGGTACCGGAGGGGCCGTTGTTCTCGGGATGGTGTATAACTTCCTGCCCTATATGGTCCTGCCAATCTGCACCGTCATGTCAAAAATCGACAAATCCCTGCTGGACGCGGCGGACGACCTCGGATGCAACCCCGTCCGGACGGTCTTCAAGGTCGTGTTTCCCCTCAGCCTTTCCGGGGTTATTTCGGGGATTACGATGGTGTTTGTTCCCAGTATTTCCACCTTCTACATCTCGCAGAAGATGGGCGGCGGGAGCTTTGACCTGATCGGCGACACAATCGAACGTCAATTCATGGCCAACACGAACTATAACATGGGGGCCGCCCTTTCGCTGATTCTGATGATCATTGTGCTGATCAGCATGGCCGTCATGAACCGCTTCGGCAGTGAGGAAGGAGAGATCATCGCATGAGTAAAACGCTTTCACGTATCTGGACGGCGCTGATTCTGCTCTTTCTCTATGCGCCGATCCTTATCATGATCTTCTTTTCCTTCAATGCCGGAAAGAGCCTGTCCGTTTTCTCGGGTTTTTCGTTCGACTGGTATCGCCAGCTCTTCACGCGGAGCGAGGTCATGTCCGCCTTGAAGAACACCCTGATTCTGGCCGTTCTTTCCGCCGTCATTGCCACGCTGATCGGAACGGCGGCGGCGGTCGGCATTTCAAAGATGCGCAACAAACATGTAAAGAATACTATACTTTCCGTTTCGGAAGTGCCGATGATGAACCCGGATATTGTGACCGGTATCTCGCTGGCGCTGCTCTTCACCTTTGTGATGACCATGCTGGGCCTTAAAAGCGTTTTCGGGTTCTGGACGGTGCTGATTGCGCACGTGACCTTCAACCTGCCTTATGTCATTCTTTCGGTCCTGCCGAAGATCCGGCAGATGGATAAGCACCTGCCCGAAGCGGCGCTCGACCTCGGTTGCACCCCGCTTCAATCCTTTTTCAAGGTGGAGTTGCCCGCCATTCTGCCCGGTGTTTTCAGCGGGCTTGTCATGGCGTTTACTCTCTCGCTCGACGACTTTGTCATCAGTTATTTCAACACGGAAGACTTCCAGACCCTGCCGATTGTGATTTACGGCATGACCAAACGCACGGTCACGCCCGACATGTATGCCCTCTCCACGCTGATTTTCGGCACGGTCCTTCTTCTTCTCGTTCTCTCCAATGTCATAAGCGCCCGGAATGAAAACAAAAAGCTGGGGCTTTCCCCTCGCGGCAAGAGAAAAAAGAAGGAGGCGGGAAAATGAAAAAAACACTTTCGTTGCTCCTTTTTTGCGCCTTGCTCCTTGTCTTTCTTCTGCCCCTTTCTTCCTGCGGGGAGCCGGTCGAAAAGCTCTATATCTACAACTGGGGTGAATATATGCCCCTCGGTACAGACGGCTCTGAAAACGTGCTCGACCTTTTTGAGGCCTATTACGAAGAGACGTATGGGAAAAAAATCAAGGTGGTTTACTCGATCTTCTCTTCCAACGAGGAAATGTACGCAAAATTGCAGAACGGCTCCTCCAAGATCGACCTTATCATCCCGTCCGACTATATGGTTGAACGGTTGATTACCGAAGAGCGTCTCTCCCCGCTCCATTTTGAAAATATCCCGCATTATGACAATATCGCCGAAGAATACCGAAAGTCCTATTATGACAGTGACGGCCGGTATTCAGTTCCTTACACCGTTTCCTATGTCGGGTTGATCTATGATGTCGCCATTGAAGACCAGATCACCGATGAAAACGGAGAGATCAGCTGGCGTTGCCTTTGGGATCCGCGTTTTTCCGGCAAAATCCTGAATTTCAACAATTCCCGTGACGCATTCGGGATCGCACAGTATATCCTCAGCTATGAAACCGGGTCTACCTCAGAGGAAGATAATTATGTGAATACGACCGATCACGCAAAATGGGATGCCGCACTCGCTCTGCTCCAGGAGCAAAAGCCGCTGGTGCAGGCCTATGTCATGGACGAAGTCTTCAATAAGATGGAAAGCGGCGCGGCCGCGCTGGCTCCCTATTATGTCGGGGATTTTTACACCATGCAGGCGGAAAACGAAAACCTGCGCTTTGCCTATCCGAAAGAGGGAACCAACTTCTTCGGCGACGCGCTCTGCATTCCGAAAAACGCGCAGAACCAGACGGCCGCCGAACGCTTTATCGACTTTTCTCTCATGACCGATGCCGTCATAGGCGGGGAGACTTACAATATCGCCAAAGAGATTGCCGAATATATCTGTTACGGTACGCCGAACACCGCCGTGCTGGAAGATGAAGAATATGAATTCTTTGAAGACGAACTTCTCTACCCCGACACGACAGCTTTCACCAGTTATTGCTTCCACAACCTCGACCCCGATACGCTTGCGTATCAGAACAGCCTGTGGGAACAGCTCAAGATCGAAAGCAGCGGCGACCTTGCCGTTTATATCACGGCCGGCAGTATCGTCGGAGCTTTGGTCGCTATTTCGGCATTCCTCTATATACGCCGGAAAAAGCGCGAAAAGTTCTATTGAACCGAAACAGACGTGCCGGGGAGCCTTCCCCGGCCGAATTTTGCTGCTTTTTCATAAAAGTCCTTGACAATGGACACGCTATCGCGTATAATATTACAGTATGAATACGCACGGATCTCGTCCGCATTCCCGTTTATATAGTGAAAATTATATAAATAATCCGTATTGAAAAAGGAGGTGCCGCCATGAAAAGAACATACCAGCCGAAGAAAAGACAAAGAAAGATCGAGCACGGCTTCCGCAAAAGAATGGCAACCGCAAACGGCAGAAAAGTTCTGAAAAGAAGGCGCGCAAAAGGCAGAGCACAGCTTACCTATTGATCGTGTTGACATAAACTCCGATATGCGGTCATCCCCTGTCGGAGTTTTTGTTTAGGTAAAGGAGGCCCATGTGAAATTTTGCGCCATCTGTGAGAATCATTTGTATTCCAAAGCGTATTCAAAAGGAAAACGGTTCGTGACCGAAAACCTTGCCGTCTATATCCTGCCCGACTATGCGGCCGCGCGGCTTGCCAAAGCCCATCCGCAAAAAATCCGGGTCAATCGGCTGGGGCTGACCGTTTCCAAAAAAATCGGTCACGCCGTCGTGCGGAACCGCGTCAAACGCATTCTGCGCGAGGCATACCGGGAGGCAATCGCCTTCCGGACTATGAAAACCGGATTTCTGATCGTAATCGCCGCGAGGGAACGCGCGACGGATAAAAAATCCGGAGATCTTGCGTGCGATCTGATTCGCGCATTCAAAAAGCTGGAGCTTTACAAGTCATGAAATGGCTCGGTATCGCTTTTGTCCGGCTGTATCAAATTCTCATCTCTCCTCTGAAACCGTCCTGCTGCAGGTTCACTCCGACCTGCTCTGCCTATGCCGTTGAGGCATTCCGAAAACGAGGCTTTTTTGTCGGCCTGATTTTGGTGATCTACCGGTTGTTGCGTTGCAATCCGTTTGCGCGCGGCGGTTATGATCCGGTTCCGATCCGCGGGCTCCGGCCGTATAGCAGAAGTATCGAGGAAGATGAACAGACAACCGACACGGAGGAATTTTAATGGATTTCATTTACAAAGGACTCGGATACGTTATCCGGTTCTGCTACTATGACATCGGCTTTCAGAGCTATGCGCTGGCTCTTTTCTGGTTTGCCCTTTTCACCAAGATCGTTCTGCTCCCCATCAGTATCAAACAGCAAAAAAACCAGATCAAAGGCGCAAAACTCCGCCCCAAAATGCTGGCAATCGAAAAAAAGTATGCCGGCCGGAACGACCGCCCTACTCTGCAAAAAAAACAGCAGGAGATTGCAGAAATGCAACAGCGGGAAGGCTATTCCGTTTTTTCGGGTTGCCTGCCGCTCATTTTGCAACTCGTTTTTGTCATCATCCTGTATAATATCATCCGGGAACCGCTTTCCTATATTTGTATGCTGGACCGCACGGCCATTGAAAGCCTTGCCACCCAGCTCGGGGGGGATGTCAAAAATCAGATCGGCCTTGTCAATCTGCTTCAGGACGCTCTGGCACAAGGGCAGAGTTTCACAGAGCTTGCGGGGATTACCCTGCCGAATTTCACCCTGTTCGGAATTATTGACCTTTCCGTGAATCCGGCCTTCTGGACATGGGCTTTGCTGATTCCGGTGCTGGTTTTCGGTTCGCAGTTCTTCACCATGTGGCTGACAAAAAAGATGAACCCCATGTTGCAGATGCAGGCGGCTTCCAACCCCGACGCGGCTGTATCGAATAAAATCTTTGACTTCCTGACGCCCGCCATGACGCTCTTCTTCGCGTTTTCCCTGCCGAGCGCCCTCGGGTATTACTGGATTTGCCAGTCTGTCGTTACCATCATCCAGCTCTTGCTCCTCAATAAGTTCATGCCTATGCCGACCTTCACGCCCGAAGAGCTGAAAGCCGCAGAACGTGAACTCAAAGGGAAAGCACCGAAACGCACCGCCTCCGACTATGACCCTGACGTACCCAGGCCGCGTTCCCTCCATCACATTGACGACGATGATGAAACGCCGTACGGGTCTTCCTCCGTATCGCAAAAGGCCCCTGCGCCGAAGAAGAATTCCGGGATTCAGAACGCCCCGCTGAAACAGGACGGGCCGAGAGCCGGAAAAAACAAAAATCAGAAGGATAACTGAAAGAAGGTTACAGTATGATAAAAGAAATTACCGCAACCGGTAAAGACCTTTCCGCCGCGAAAGAAAATGCTGTCCTGGCGCTCGGTGCCACGGCGGACGCGGATATTAAATTTGAATTGCTCGACCTCGGTACCCGCGGCATTTTCGGGATCGGAGCCCGCCCTGCCAAAGTCCGCGCCTATATTGAACTGCCCGACGTGGCGGAGCCCCGCCGCAAGGTTTCTGCCGCCAAGCCGGCCGCCACGCAGGATTCTCCGGCCGCCGGAGAAAGCGGCGAAGATACTCCCGCCGGAAAAACCGCCCGCCGCGGAAACCGCAACCGCCGTGGCCGCGGAGGCCGTCAGGAGAACCGCCCGAGGCGTGAAACCAACGCCAGCCGCCGTGCGGAAATCGAAGAGGCCGTACGCGACGCAAAAACCAAAAATACGACCATGCGCAGTGTGGTAATCCCCGAAAGCGAACTGACTTTTGAACCGCTGAACGCCGCAGAAGGCGAAAACCGCACCTATGATTTCATCCGCAAATTGCTGGAAGATACCGGCATTGAAGCAACGGTAGCTCTTTACAGTTGCAGTGACGGAACCCAGCGCATTTCAATCACCGGCGAAGCCGCCTCGGCTCTGATCGGTCATCATGGCGACACACTGGACGCACTGCAATACCTTGCCAACCTTGCCGGCGCGCAGAAGAATATCAACGGGGAAAAGAACAAGATCCGCGTCACCATTGATATTGAAGGCTATCGCGCCAAACGCGAAGAGACTCTCCGCGCCCTTGCGCGCCGCATGGCGGAAAAGGCCCTCCGCAACCATCGCAGCGTCATGCTTGAACCGATGAGCGCCTATGAGCGCCGTATCATTCATTCCGAAGTTCAGTCGATTGAAGGCGTTTCCACCAATTCCATCGGCAGTGACTCCAACCGCAAAATCGTGATTTACCTGACTGATAAAGCGAAAGACGCGGATGCCGCCGAGGAACCAAAGGCCATGACAGAAGTTTGCGCGGCCGAAGAGGCAGCCCCCGAAGAGACGGCCTCTGAAGAGACGGCGGCCGAAAACGCGCAGACGGAAGAAATGCCCGCCGACGAAAGTCTCCCCGGAAAAACCGAAGAAGACGCGGCAAACGCAACCCCGGATAACGATAACGGCAATGCCTGAATACACCACGACGATCGCCGCCGTATCGACCCCGCCCGGTAAGGGCGGGGTTGCCCTTATCCGCCTCTCCGGAGAGGACGCGGTCACCATTGCGGAGCGGGTCTTTGCCCCGATGGCGGGAAGGGGGCTGTCGGAACGGACGCCGCGCACGGCTGTATACGGCCGTTTTCTGTCCGGCGGCGTGGCGGTGGATGACGGCATGGCGTTGTATTTTCCTGCCCCGCATTCCTACACGGGCGAAGATACGGTGGAATTCACCTGTCATGGCGGAACCCTCGTCACCCATGTGATCCTGGAAGCTCTCTTTTCCGCCGGCGCAGAACCGGCCTCGGCCGGAGAATTCACCCGGCGCGCCTTTTTGAACGGCCGGCTTTCACTCAGCAAAGCCGAAGCGATCGGCACATTGCTGGAAGCCAAAAGCCGCGCTCAGATTCTTCTTTCCGCGGGGCGTGATCGTCTCTCGGACAGGCTCGACGCGCTTTACGGAGAAGCGCTTGCTCTCCTTTCCAACAGCGAAGCGGCGATTGATTTCCCCGAAGAAGACCTCGCCGAAATGACGGCGGAGGAACAACTCCGCGCAACCGAAGCGCTTGCCGCAAAGGTCACCGCTCTTACGGACACCTACCGCACAGGGCATGCCGTCAGCGAAGGCGTTCCGACCGTTATCTGCGGCCGGCCGAATGTCGGAAAAAGCACGCTCTATAACCTTCTGCTCGGTGAGGATGCCGCCATCGTCAGCGAAACGGCCGGTACCACGCGCGATGTTTTGGAGAGAAACGTTTCTCTTGGCCGCGTCCTGCTTCGCCTCGCAGATACCGCCGGTATTCGCGTAACCGAAGACCCCTTGGAGCGGATTGGTGTTGACCGGGCGCGCCGCGCACTGACGGGCGCTTCACTGGTTTTTGCGGTCTTTGACAGCTCGGAGCCGCTTCAACCGGAAGATCATGCCCTGATTGCCGCACTTCGCGAACTCCCTGCCGTAACGATTGCCATTTTGAACAAAAGCGATCTGCCCCCGGCTCTTCATGAAAAAGACCTGGCCGAATTTTTTCCGCATATCGTCACGCTCAGCGCGCAAAGCGGAACTTTTGACCTTCTGTCCGCGTTGGTGAATCGCCTCTTTACCGATGAAACGCTGACGCTCGGGGATGATGCCATCGTCTTTTCCGCACGCCAGCATGCCGCCCTCAGCCGCGCCGCCGACCATCTGCGCGCCGCCTGCGATCTTTTGCGCGGTCACTACCCTGCCGACATGACCGGAGAAGAAATGCGCGAAGCCCTCGCCGCCCTCGGGCAGACGAACGGCCGTGAAGTCAATGAAGATGTGGTGGCCGAAATTTTCAGCCACTTCTGCGTCGGAAAATGACGGCTCCGCCGGGAAATAACGCCTCATCGGAAAATAACGCCTCATCAGAAAATGACGGCTCATCGGAAAATGACGGCTCCGCCGGGAAATAACGCCTCATCGAAAAATAACGCCTCATCGGAAAATAACGCTCCGCCGGAAAGAACTTATCCGCCGCGTTTATCTTTTTTTCGTTTTTGCCGCCTTGTATTCTTTTCTTTATTTCTCCCGATTCCGGTCTTTCGGTTTCGGCCTGCCGGCGCGCGATACAAGCAATACCGCCAGTGCCACGACCGCGACGGCAACGACCGCCGCCAGCAACAAAGCCGCCGCAACGAACCAGCCCTCTGCGTCGCCGGTTGACGAAGGCGGCGGGGTTTCGCCGGTTGCTCCGCCCGGGGAGAAAACAAGCATCGGCCAATCCGGCACGACCCTCCCGAAAACGCTGAAATATTTCATAAGCACCTCCCGCTTTTCGCTCGCCCCTTTACGGGGTTCTTCCGTCAGTATGCCACATACGGCGGAAAATACGGAACAGAACGGTTTGCAATTCATGGAAACAAAGAGATTTACAAAAAACGACAGCGGATTTGTCTGCGTACACTGCGGGCGCGCCGTGCCTCCCCTCGGCTTTACCTCACGCAATCACTGCCCTTATTGTCTCTGGTCGCTTCATGTGGATCTTCTCCCCGGCGACAGAGCCAATCCCTGCGGCGGTGCCATGCGCCCCGTGACTGCCGAGCCGGATGCGCGGCGCGGCTATATCCTCGTGCATGAATGTACGATCTGCCACGCGCGGGTGCGGAACCGGGCGGCCTATCCGGCCAAAAACGAGCCGGATGATATCTCTCTCCTCATTGCCCTGACAGCCGAACACGATTGACCGGGGTCCGAACCGGATGACATCTCTCCTCATTGCCCTGACGGCCGAACACGATTGGCCGGGGTCCAAGCCGGTAAAATAAGCATAAGATTCCTCCTCACGGCCATACTGGTGTGGGAGGATTTTTCATGTATACGATATTTTTCCGCACATTGCTGATTTATGTGCTTATCACCCTGCTGATCCGCGCCATGGGGAAACGCCAGGTCGGGGAGCTGGACATGTCTGAACTGGTGACGACGCTGCTCCTCTCGCAGATCGCTTCCCTGCCGATCGAAGAACCCGAGATTCCTCTTCTGCACGCGATCATCCCCATCCTTCTGATTGTAGCCATCGAGATCATCATCACCGCCCTGAAAGGGAAGGTCAAACTCCTGAAAAAAATCTTTGAAGGCAAACCGTCCGTTATCATTGACCGCGGGAAAATCAATCAGAAAGAAATGAGCCGGATGCGTTTGACGCTGGACGAACTGCTCAGCGAAATCCGGCAACAGGGATTCGGGGATCCGGCCGATGTTTATTATGCCATCCTGGAAGAAAACGGGAAGTTCTCCATCCTGCCCCGAGCGGAGAAAAACGGGTTGACCCCTGCCGATGCCGGAATCGGGGTCAAGGAAACCGGCTGTGCCCTGCCCATCATCTGCGACGGAGAAATTAAGGGCGCAAACCTCAAAAAAAGCGGAAAAGACGAACACTGGCTTTCTGCCGTCTGTCAAAAAGAAAACTGCCGGCCGGACGAGATTTTTCTGTTGACCGTGAATGAAGATAATCAGGTCCGACTGACAAAAAAGGAGAAAAACGCATGAAAGCATTGATTGCCGCGCTCGTGCTTCTTGCCGTGCTGATCGGCTGTATCGTGACGATCACTCTGCTCGGAGAAGCAAGACTTGCGGAGTATATGGAACTGCTCCCGGAAAATGACTGCCCGCCGGAGGAAGGAGCGGCCGCCCTGCACAGTCTGCACGAAAGATTGGATGAAACGCTCTGGTTTCTCAACAGCTTTTCTCACCATGACGCGGCCGACCATCTGTATCAGGCGCTGGGAGCAGCCACTGCAGCGGCCGAAAGCGGTGATAAGACCGAATACGCAATCCACCTCTCCGAGCTGCGCGCCGTGCTGGAAGACTTTGAACGCGAGTTATCCTTCAGTATCAAAGATTTCTTCTGATTTCCTTGGTACTTCCCGGCACTCGCCGACAGGGCCGACGCGGGAACCGGAACCTTTCCATTCCGTACTTTTGTCGTTTTCCTGACCGGTTCCCGCCATACCGTCACCCGGAAGAATAAAAAGCAGAGGCAGAAAAAAGCCTCTGTTTTTCCTTATAAAAGCAAGAAGTTAAAAGGGGGTGCGCTCTTATGCCAAAGGGAGCCAGCGTCAAAAGCGGCTTGCCGCCAACGGAGTTGCACGGAAAGAAGAGCGGCTCCGAAGCGGCTTACGCTCCCCCGGCCGAAAAATCCGCCGTACCGGGAGAAAGAAGATAGGCGCGCAGTTCTTCGGGCGTGTCAAAAAGGCGCGTCGCACCGTTTTCAATCAGGAATTCCGGGTTCCGGAAGCCCCAGGTGACAGAAAGGCAGAGAACGCCTGCCGCCCGGGCGGTGGCAAGATCGACCTCGGAGTCTCCGATGTAGAAACAGTTCTCCGGTTGCATGCCCCACTGTCCGAGAACATGGAGAACCGCGTCCGGGGCAGGTTTGCGCGCAATCTTTTCGCTTTCTCCGATGGCAAGGAGCGCAAGTTCCGGAAAATAGCGGGTGGCCAGCGCTTTGACCGCCGCATCGAATTTATTGGAAACGATGGCAAGCAAAAAACCCTCGTCGGCAAGAGAACGCAAGAGTTCCGGGATTCCGTTATACGGCCGGGTCAGGTCGCTCATATGGTCGTTGTAATAGGCTTTGAAGTCGGAAAGCACCGCGGGGTACGCCGGGTTTTCGCGCCCGCCGGGCAACGCACGCTCTACCAGCACCCCAATCCCGTTCCCCACAAACGAAAGCGTTTCTTCCCGTGTGCGGGCGGGATAGCCGTGTTTTTCCAGGGCGATATTCAGCGCGGCACGCAAATCGTCTATCGTGTCCAGAAGCGTTCCGTCCAGATCAAAAATCAGTCCTTTTCTTTTTGTCATGTCAGACCTCCGTTTCTTCCCGGTCCGCAATATAGCAGGCCGGCTCGGGGAGCATTTCCTCTCCGGCAGCGTCGAAAAGTGAAAGCCGGAGAATTCTTGCCGATTCCGTCAGCGGGTCGGAAGAAAGGATTGCTTCTTTTTCCCGCAGATAATTCACAAGATAGTCGGGATTGATGAAGCCCGCACTGTCGGCCGGGAGGCAGGCGTCTATCAGAATGCGCCCGTCCGAAAAACCGACAAAAACCTCGCGGATACCGCCGCTGATGTCGGCATCATGATCGCCGGCTTTGGAACGCTTGAACACAATCAGCGGGCGGTCGTGCAGACGCGCGTCGCACCGGGCGGCCAGTTCTCCGGAAGCACCGGCGGTAAGCAGGCGTATCTCATAGCGGGAAAAGGCGATTGACGAGAATTTTCCGCCCGGATATCCGGCCGCAAAAACCGAAAGTTCCGGCGGGAGCGTACCGCGCAGGGCTTCCCCGGCCGCCCGTGGGCAGACCTCTTCTGTCAGGCGAACGTCCAGATATTCCGAAATACTTTCCTGTCCGAGGGAGAGCGGCGTTGCAAAAACCAGTTTCGGGCGGGGAGAATACCCCTCCGTATAAAACAAAGGGAGGCCGGCGCGAAGAAGCGCTTTATTGAAGGTGCGCAACACATCGAGATGTGATATCCACGCCAGCGCACCGCGTTTTTGAAAGGCGAACCGCACAACCGGATATGGCATGGACTCCGGCTTTTTTTCCAGAATTATCGGCACCATCTGCGTTCACCTCCGAGCGCCGACGCGCCGCATCCGGAACAATGTTCCGCACAGGAAGGCGTTGTCTTTTCCGCATATGCGCGGTCACGTTCGCGGAGCAGGAATTCCTTGCTTACCCCGCAGTCGATGATATCCCACGGCAAAATCTCCTCACGGCCGAATTCGCGATCGGAATAAAAGGTCGGGTCGATACCCGCACGGGCAAAAAGGCGCACCCACGCGTCATAATCAAACCCTTCGTCCCACGCGTCAAAAATCCTGTTTTCTTCGGCGGCCAGCAACAGGACCCGGGACAGGCGGCGGTCTCCGCGCGCAAAGACGGCCTCCAATTTGGAGACCTTGGCATTATGATAATGATAACTGATTTTTCGGTCGGTGATACAGGTGCGCAGATATTCCTGTTTCCGCGAAAGCTCTTCCAGGCTGTTTTGCGCTTCCCATTGGAAAGGGGTAAAAGGTTTCGGGATAAAGCAGGAAACGCTGACCGTCACGCTGACGCCGCGGCCGCGCCGTTCTTTCGGCACGTCATAATACCGGTGGACCACCCGCCCGGCAAGATCGGCAATCCCGGCGATATCTTCATCCCGCTCGGTCGGCAAACCGTTCATGAAATAGAGTTTGACATTGCTCTTTCCCGCTTCAAAAGCGATTCCCGTTGCGCGGAGCAGGTCTTCCTCGTTCACGTTTTTATTGATGACGTCGCGCAAGCGCTGGGTGCCGGCCTCGGGGGCAAAAGTAATGCCGCCCGTCCGGACGGTGGAAATCTTGTCCATCAGCTCTTTTGTAAAACTGTCAACGCGCAAAGAAGGTAAAGAAATGTTTACTTTTTTATCATCCGTCCAGGAAAGGAGGCGGTCTGTGAGTTCGTCGATGTGTGAATAATCGCTGATACTGAGCGCTATCAGCGATATTTCATCGTACCCGGTGTTTGCCACCAGTGTCTGCGCCTGATCACAGAGCGTGTCCACCGATTTTTCCCGGATCGGACGATAAACCATCCCCGCCTGACAGAACCGGCAACCGCGGATACAGCCGCGATAGGTTTCCAGCATCACGCGATCATGCACGGTTTCGATATACGGCAGGACAGGACGCATCGGATACCGCACCTTGTCCAGGTCTTTGATGATTCGTTTGCGGATTCTTTTCGGGATATCTTCATATTGCGGGATGATGGCCGCAATCGTGCCGTCCTCCCGATATTCCACCCTATAAAGCGAGGGAACGTAAAAGCCTTCAAGTTTTGCCGCCTCGTGCAAAAATCCCCGCTTGGTATAACTCCCGTCTTCCTTCATCCGTATGTAAAGGCGGGCCAGCTCCGGCAAGGCTTCTTCCCCTTCTCCGATGCTGAAAATATCAAAGAAGTCGGCAATCGGCTCGGCGTTATAGGCGCAGGGTCCTCCGCCGAGAATGATCGGTTCCTCTTCTCCCCGGTCGGCGGCAAGAAGCGGAATGCCCGAAAGTTTCAGCATATGCAGGGCGGTGGTATAGCAAAGCTCGTATTGCAGGGTAAAGGCCACAATGCCGAACGCGCGGAGCGGGTCATTGCTTTCCGACGCGGTCAGAGGCAGTCCGTAGGCGCGCATTTTTTCATCCATATCCGTCCACGGCGCATATACCCGTTCGCAAAAAACATCCGGCTCTGCGTTCAGACAATCATACAGAATGCGCATACCGAGATTGGACATCCCGATTTCATACGTGTCCGGGAAGCAGAAAGCCACCCGAAGCTTCACTTTTTCTTTATCCTTCATCACGCGGAAAAGTTCCCCGCCGGCATAACGTCCCGGTTTCGTGACCGAACGGAGAATTTCGGGATGGTCGGTTGGTTTCATTTTTTCCCTTGTCCTTTTCTGAAATGGATTTTTGCGGCGATGTACGACGGGAGCAACCAGAAAAGTTGCAGAGCCGCCGTATAAACCGAATAGAACCGCCCGACCGAAGCAAAAATCAGTGCGCCGGCCAAAAGCGACAGAAAGACCGAAAGCGTTTTGATGACCCGCCCTGTCCCGGCGGAACGGCGATAATTCTGGCAGAGGAAGAGCGTATGGAGCAGGTCCTTGGAGCCGGTCGTGCTGACAAGGCCGCTGTCAATCCGCGATTCGGCAAAGTCATAAAGCTGTTCCGTTTTCTTCCGTACGGCGCGTATCGTCAGCCCCGGGGTGCGGAGCGTCCGGACAAGCAGGAGATTGGAAATGTTCGGGTCATAACTGCGGACGAGCGCCGAAACGCCTGCGCGGCGCAAACGGAGCGCGTCATGCTCAAACTTGCGGCTGATGGTGTACTCAATGCAGAACTTTGCGCTGATGACGCCGTCCAGCGAAACATACATCACGCTGATGTTTCCGCAATCCTCTTCAAAAGCATAATCGCCGTCGTAATATGCGTATATCTTGTCTTTCGGGAAGAAGGTGGACTTCCCGGCCAGAATCGTCACGCCGTCAACCTCGGCCTCAAAACCGTCTTCGTGGGAAGCCGTCAGACGCACATCCTCGGAAAGACCAAGCTCGGAAGCCGAAACACGGAAAACCCCGTCGAGCGGGCCGCCGAGGATCGAAAAGACGCTGGCCATATAATACAGGATTTCATCCAGTTTGGCATTTTCGTATATCTTAATCTGCCGGACGCGGACGCGGCGGGAAGGATATGCCTCGACATCCTCAAAAGAGATCGCGTTGACCCGGGCATATTCTTCTGCCGAACTTTCCCCGACGACCGCTGTACCGAGTTCGTCAGCCCCGCGCACAAGATTCCGGTAAGCGAATCCGCGCGTAGCAAAGAAAACGGCGGTATAGGACGAAAGGATAAGCGAAACAAAGAAGGAAAGCACCTCTGCCGATGTAGCTCCGGCAATAACAGCGTAAAGTATTGTTGACAAAAAAGAGATCAAAGCGGCAAGGGGTAAGAGAATCATGTGCAACGGATAGTCGTCTATCCGGCGACGCAACCGGGCAAAGAACCCTCCCACAAAGCCGACTTTTTTAATGCGCATAACATCCCTGACGCGCTTTCCGAGCGCGGCGGTTTCTTCCACCGCATATACAGCGGGCAGGTCTTCGGCCGCCAGTTTATCGCCGGACGCGCAAAGATGGGAGAATGTGCGCGTCTCGTTCCGGAGTTCGGAAAGGCGGAAACCCAGCAGGAGCGAAACAAACACGGCGCAGGGAAGCGCGCAGAGGATTGCCGTTCCGGCAATGAGATTCCAAAGTATTCCGACGAAGGAAAAGAAGGATAAAACCGGCAGGAGCGCTTCTTTTTCCAGCCGCGGAACGAGCAGAGCGCGCGCTCCCGCCGCCAAAGTCTCCGGCACCAAAAGCAAAACGGCTGCCAGAAGCCCGGCATCGATCAACACGGCTCCCGCCGCGCCGAGGCCGAAAGCGAGACCGTAAGAAACACCGAAAAGCGGCAGATTTTCAAAGACCAGCAAAACGCAGGCCAAGAAGACCGACGCGAAAAAGGCGATCCGTGTTTTGCGGTTCTCGCCCGCGTAACGGGTATAAATCGTCTCAATCTGATTTCGTGAAACAAATTCGTCGGTCGAAACGGTCGGCGTCTCGCTCTCACGCATATCGGCAATGAAAAAATCCTGCGGGCGCAATACCGGATTGATTTCTTCGGGTATTTTTTCCTGCCGCGGCGTATCGGTCAGCGGAACGGCGCGCCCGGTATCTTTGATCCGGCCGGCCGGCTTTTCGGCAGGAGAGGATGCCCGACGCAAAAGCCGGGCGCGGAAACGGCGCGTCCGGTGAGACGGGAGCGCGGAAGCCGGTGCGCCGGAGGGGGAGGAAGACGGGCCGGGCGCTTTCCCGGATGAAACGCCCAAAACCGCGGCCTGCGCCGCGGCGCAATCGGAAACGGCGGGTTCTGCCTTACGGGTCCGTGCATCCGAACTGCCTTCCTTTGCGCTTTTTTCGGAAGAACCCGACGGGCGCGAAGACAAACCAGACCGTGAGCCGCCGGGACGTTCAAAACGGCGTTCGCGGCTTTCGGCAATCAGTTGTTCCAGTTCTCCGTCGAGCGTGATCGCTTCCCACTCCCCCGTTTCATGGCGGCGGGGCGGTTCGCTCCCGGCGGTTTCTTTCTTTTCTTCCTGCCGGGGGGCAGGCCGGGCGGCCGGTTCTTCCGGTTCGCTTCTGCCGGGGGCAGGCCGGGCGGCCGGTTCTTCCGGTTCGCTTCTGCCGGGGGCAGGCCGGGCGGCCGGTTCTTCCGGTTCGCTTCTGCCGGGGGCAGGCCGGGCGGCCGGTTCTTCGGCCACGGGCTTTTTTTGTGCAGGTTCTGCCGGCCGGCCGGCAGAAACGGTTCTCTGTGCCGAAACATCAGCGGGAAGATCTTCCGGGCGTACCGCAAACGGAGCGTCTTCCGAGGACAGCGGGTGTGGAGAGGCTTCTTCTACTCCGTCCGGAATGCCGTCAGCCGATGCGGTCCTCCCGGCAGAAAACGTCGATACCGCAGTAGCCGTATCCAGCGTGTTTTTTTCTTCCGGGCCAGCCGTTACTTCACCAAAAAACCGAGACGGTTCTTCCTGATTTGCAGACGTTTTTTCTTCCGGAGAAGGTTTTCCTTTTTCGGGAGCCGGCGTGCGATTTTCGGCAAGTGGCTCTTTTTTCTCCCGGTCTGTTTTCTCTGCGGCGTTATAGACATCAACGCTTTCCTTGATCAGAGAAAGCAAACGGTCGATATATTCCGGGTCATCTTCCCGGCGCACAAACTCGTTTTTTTCTTCTTCGGTCATGGCGCACTCCTTACTTTACCGCGTGGCGCTGACGGGCGAATTCGGAAAGAAGAATTGCCCCAGCCGCCGACACATTCATGGAATTCAACAGCCCATACATCGGGATTGAAACGACAAAATCGCATTTTTCACGGAGAAGACGGGAAATGCCGAACCCCTCGCTCCCGAGGACAAGTGCGGCCGCCCCCCTGCAATCACAGGCATGATACGGTACGCCGGCCATATCGGCCGCATAGAACCAAATCCCTTTCTTTTTCAGTTCTTCCACCGTGCAGACAAGATTGGAAACACGCGCAATCAACATATGCTCGACCGCTCCTGCGGAAGCCTTGGCGGCGACGGCAGTCAGTCCTGCGGCGTGGCGTTTCGGCAGGATCAGACCATGCACCCCGCAACATTCCGCCGTCCGGATCAGCGCACCGAGATTATGCGGATCTTCGATTTCATCCGCAATCAGCAAAAACGGCGGTTCTCCGCGCGCGGCGGCGAGGGCGAGAATATCCTCCGGCTCACAATACGAACGGGCAGCCACCGAGGCCACAATGCCCTGATGGGGAACCTGTCCGCAGAGCATATCCAGTTTGCGCCGGTCCACTTCTATCACCGGAATGCCGCGCTCCCGCGCCGTGGCAATCAGGGTGGCAATCGAGCCTTCCCGCGCCCCGCGGGCAACGAAAATCTTATCGATATCCCGCCCGGAAGCAAGCACCTCGCGAATCGCGTTCCGGCCTCCGATAATTCCCTCTGCCGGCTCAACGGCGTTCTCCTGTCTCCCGGACATATACTGCTTCATGACGTTGACGCACTCCTTTCGCCGTTCCGTTATTATATACCCTATTATTATATAAGTATAACATATCCGCAAAGATTTGTACAGTAGCAATTTTCGCATCTATGGAAAAAATGCTTTTTATATATGCGAAAGCCCCTTCCGAAACCCCGTGGAAAGGTGCGTCCGATATCGCTCCGTCCGGCGACGAAGTACCAAGGGCAAGCCCGTGAATCCGGGAACCGCCGACAGTCGTTCCGGGTCTGCAAGAAACCGGAACGGCGCTTTTTCACCAGTCGCCTTCTTCGGTCTTTGCGGCGTTATCCAAGTGCATGCCCGGAACCGTTTTCGGGATTCCGCCCCGTTGTCTCCGCGGAGAAAAAAGTGGTGAAAAAGCAGATATCTGTGTTGCGACATAAAGAAAAACCGCCGGTCATCGCACGGCTCCGGCGGCTACGCGCCTTTGTAAAAAGGAAAAACGCCGCGAAAAAACCGCGACGTTTTTTGAAAGTAAGTATTTCTTACAGTTCCTGCCGTCTCTTGGCGTAGCACTCACTGCAATAAACCGCCTTGCCTTCGGTGGGGTTGAAGGGCACCTTGGCCTCTTTCCCACACTCTGCACAGATGGCGGTGAACATCTCACGAGTCCCCTTCGCAGCGTTTTTGCGGGCATCACGGCATTCTTTGCATCTCTGGGGTTCGTTCTGGAATCCCTTCTCTGCATAGAACTCCTGCTCACCGGCGGTGAACACGAAGTCTTTGCCGCAGTCCTTGCACTTCAGTGTTTTGTCCTCAAACATCTTGCCTCTACCTTTCTGAAATAAATGGATATTTTTGCCCTTGGACGGATTTTAACCGACACCTTTGTGACCAACGCTCTTTCTTTAAGCTACTGGGGCATAGGAAACTATGGAAATCAAGAGAAAGCCGCCCGCAATTTGGCAAGCAACCGCGCCAACGCATTGGAAACCGACTTTTCATTCCGGCCCAGCTCCGCCGCGATCCGGGAAACCGGACAGCCCTCCGCATACAGACGGAAAACTGCAAACTCGTACCGGGACAGGCACTGCTCCGCGCGGGCATACAGGCCATGTAGGTCTTCTTGCTCAATCAGAGCATCCGAAATATCGTTCTGCTCTTCCATTTCCTGCGACAGGACCCCTTCTTCGTCCAGATATTCCAAAGAAAGAGGAACGCCGCCGGGTTTCTTTTCCTTCCGGTATTCGGAAATCAGCGCGTTCGTCATACAAACGCCGGCATAATGGCCAAACCCGCCGGAACGCCCCCGATCATACCGGAGAGCGGCCCGATAAAGCGCCAGGGCGGCCTCGGCCTGCAATTCCTCACGGCCAAGCCGGGAAACAGCAGGAGAAAACCTTGCCACCGTAGCGTGGATCAAGGGACGATAGCGGGAAAGGAGAGCGGAAAATGCCATCCCGTCGCCGTTTTTCACGGCAATTATCAATCTTTCAAGCTCTTCGTCTGCCAAAATCATACGTTTTTACGCCAATCTTATTTTCAAGTTTACAACATGTTAATGGATTTGTCAAGAGTTTTCAAAAAATAAATTTTACAAATTATATACAATTATCGATCGATCGGATAACTCATCAAATACTCCAGCTCACCGGTCGCGGCGGCGGTCACTCCGCGCACCACGTCCTCGGGTTTTTCAAGGAAATGTTCGCGAATCTGCCGCGCTTCTCCCTCGGTCGGCAGGGTGAGGGAAAAAGACGCCAGCACACCGCCCCGCTCGGTCACGGTGCAGGTCACGGTATACTGCTTGTCATCCCGCCGCTCGATCTTCGCCTCGGCTTTCGCGCCGCGCTTCTGCAAAGAAAGATACCGCATGGCATATTGCAGGCTCCGTTTCCGCAAAGAGGCAAGAAGCGTATCTTCCAGACTCGCGGCCACCTCCATCCCCGATTCGGAAATCAGATAGGCATGCCGGGTACCGGAAGGCTCCGAAAGTTCCAGAACATGCCCCAGTTCGACCAGTTCCGAAAAGCATTCGGCAAAATCGAATTCCGCCACCACATCGTCCGAGAGAACCAGATCTCCGATCTCCTGATACAAAAGCGGGTAACGCACATTATTCAATACAAACAGAATAAAAATCTTGATGTCGGTTTTGTTCTTCAAAAAGGCTTTGTCTGCTTTCAGCATGGCGTTTCTCCTGATATATGGTTTGAACCGAAAACCGGGCCGGGGAATCCCGGCCCGGGCGCGGCTGCTTGTTTCAGTGCGTTTCGGTTGTTGTTTCTTCCTGGGGCAGATACTTCGTGTAGTTTTTCATTTTCAGTTTGGTAAAGACCGGGTAGCCGTAATAGTTGTCGTTCCCGATATCGCTCAGCAGGCGGCTCTTGACATAGAAACTCTGCCCGAAGGTCAACGGGATCAGAGGCATATCGGAGAGCAGGGTTTCTTCGGCTTGATGAAGCACGGGAGCGCGCTTATCCGGGTCGGGTTCCGCGTATGCATTTTTAATCAGTTCGTCATAGGCGGCGTTCGCATACCCCGTCATGTGGCCGTACTTCTCGTCAAGATGCTGATATCCGTCTGCGTCCGGAATCACATTGTATCCGTTCCCGCTCATACCGGAAGCGGCGGAAGCAAAGCCGCACAGCGGAGCAAACGCGTCGGGCGAGAGCATCTGATAATCCATCAGGACCGCATCGTACTTTTTGAAAGATTCGGCGTTGTAGTAGATATCTTCCGCACCGGGAATATTGACGATATAGACGGTTTCGGGATCGTTTTCATCGGGTCTGATTTCTTTTGTCAGATGGGTATATTTGGTCAGTCTGACTTTGATTTTCGGGCTGAGTGCCTCCCAGGTCGTTTTCAGATACTCGCCGACGGCATAATCGGCCTCCGCGGAAGAAACCGCCAACCGGATAGTCACGGAGGAAGTAAGGTTCGCCGCGGCCAGGTAGGTCTGCGCTTTCTCGGAGTCGGTTTTTACGGAAAGGAGCGAGGCGTCCTTGGCATTGCGGAAGGTGCTGTTGCGTTTTTTGCCTTCCAGCACACCGCCTGAGAGAAAACCGGTTGCCGGCTTGGCAAACGTAAGCAACTCCGCGATCTCTTCGCGGTCGATCGCGGCCGAAAGAGCCAGGCGGAGATTTTTGTATCTTTCGGTTCCGAGCGACGAAAGGAGCGCGTTGCCTTCATTCAGATTGAAAAGGACTGTGGAGGTGGAAAGAATATCGGTGGCGGTAGCCTGTTTTTTGTACTCTTTGCGCATCTCAAGCGGCATGTCGCAAAGAAGGAAGACCGTATTCTCTTCCAGCCGTTGCGCCAGCGTTTCAAAACTGTCTTCAGACCATGAAGTGACAATCTGATAGGGGCGGACGCTCTCTTTCAGCGCTTTATTGGTGATGTTTGCCTCGTTATCGCTCTTGAGCCGGTGATAATACCGGTTTCTCTCAATGGTAAACTGCTTGACGTTCAGATTGTCCATCGTGCTGACGCGGAACGGCCCGTTCGTCAAAAGCGTGGCGGCCATTCTGCCCCAGTAATCCTCCGCCGTGGCGACCATGGAAGAGGGAACCGGAGCCAGCGCAAGGCTCGTCAGTTTCCGCAGGAAAGCGTCGTAATCGATTTCCACGAGCTTGCCGTTTTCATCATACCGGTTGCAAAAAGTGATGGAAAGCAGTTTAGAGCTTTCGGCCGTCACGCGGAAGTCGCCTTCCACCGAGGTCAGCTCGCCGTTCTTGACTTCCAGCGCCCCTGCAATATCGTAAAGAAGCGGAGCGGCCTGGCTCTTGGTATTGGGGTCAATAATCCGTTGCCACGCCTTCACCACATCGTCTGCCGTCACCCGTGTGCCGTTGCTCCACGAAGCGTCCCGCAGGGTGATTTCCATCTGATAAAGTTCCTTATCCTTATTCCGGATGATCTCATATTTTTCAGCCAGCGCATATTGCACCCGGCCGCCTTTATCCAGGCGGAACAGCGGTTCAAACAACAGGCTCAGCACGCGGGCGGCATCGTCGTCCACCAATGCGTAAAGCGGGTCGAACTGGAACTGCTCGCCGACAAAATATGCATTGATGACCGCTCCCTCGTCATTGTTATTTTCACAGGAAGAAAACAGGAAGCAGGCTGATACCATCATGACAACAGCCAAAAAAAGGGATAAAACTTTCTTCATAATCGAACTACCTCTCGCAAAGAGCATAAATATTAAGTATATTATAGCAGTCTTCGCTTTCTTTCGCAACTCTTTTTTCCCGGCAAGCACAGTAATTGTACACCTGCACAACGAACAAGTCTCCGAATTGTGCAAATTGATCATTGCGTTTGCATTTTTCCTGCCGCCGCCCGCTTTGGCGGTATGCGGACGTATCGACGCGCACATACTGTACCTACCGGCAAAAGGCACGAAAAAACCGCAGCCGGAAGGAGAAAAGCATGGAACACACGCAAATGAGCGACTACACCCCCCGGACAGACCTTGCCTGCGAAAGGATGAAAGCCGACGCCGACCTGCCCGGGGTCGAATACACAGAGGAAGAGCACGGGGAATTCCGTCTCACGCGCCTGCACGTCACAAGCGCGGAAGGGGCGACCTCGATCGGCAAGCCGGAAGGAACCTATCTGACGCTTTCGCACCCGCCGCTCTGGGAAATGACCGAGGCCGGGCTGTCTGCCCTGACCGACCTGCTCGCCGGGTGTCTGACAAAAATCTGCGGAGCGGCCGTTCCAAAGGCTTCCTCCGTACTGGTGACGGGCCTCGGAAACCGTTTCATCACGGCCGACTCCATCGGTCCCGAAACCGTGCGGCAGGTGCTGGCCACCCGTCATCTGCAACAGGAAGAACCGGCGCTGTTCGACCGGCTGGGGGGAACGGCGTTATCGCTTCTTTCGCCGGGGGTCATGGCGCAGACCGGCATGGAAACCGAAACCATCATCAAAGCCGTAAAAGAGGCAGTTTCTCCCGCGCTCATTATTGCCATTGACGCCTTGGCGGCGCGGTCTTTTTCCCGCCTCGGGGCAACCGTGCAACTTTGCGACACCGGAATCCGTCCCGGCTCCGGGATCGGGAACGCGCGGGCGGCGCTTGACCGGGAGAGCCTCGGCGTGCCTGTCATCGGGATCGGAATCCCGACGGTGGTCGATTCCGCAACGCTGGTGCTGGACGTGCTGGAAAAGGGCGGGCTGCGCGAGATTCCCGACGGGGTACGGGAGGTGCTTGAAAACGGCAACTCTTTTTTCGTGACCCCACGGGAAGGGGATGTCCTCGCCGAACGTGCCTCTGCCCTGCTGGCCGACGCGCTGAACCGCGCCTTCAATCCGGGTTTTTTCGCCGCGGAGTAACACCCCGCTTACCCGCGCCGGACCCCGCGCGGATCTTTTCCGGGAATTTTTCGGCGTAAAAGGCCGGGTCAAATGCCGACAAAATTCCCCCGGGCGTACCAAAAACCCGTATAAACCCGCAAAACAGGATTTTTGTAAAGAATACTGTTCATATAAAATGAAAATTTCTGTTTCGTTCCCATGCATATCTGCGGCCCCGCCTTCATAGAAATGTAGCAGACAGCCGTCAGATTGAGGAGGAACGAAATGGCGAATACAACGATCTACCAGGATATCGCAAAGCGGACAGGCGGCGATATCTATCTCGGAGTGGTCGGCCCTGTCCGCACCGGAAAATCAACCTTTATTAAAAAATTCATGGAAAGCGCCGTAATCCCGATGATCGGCAATGAAAACGACCGCACCCGAGCCATTGATGAATTACCGCAGTCAGGCTCCGGCAGGACCGTCATGACGACCGAACCGAAGTTCGTTCCCGACGAGGCAGTGCAGATTACCGCAGGCGACAGCACCGTGCTTCGCGTCCGGCTTGTGGACTGCGTCGGTTATCTGGTACCCGGCGCGCTCGGCGAACGGGAAGACGGCGAAGAACGGATGGTCCACACCCCCTGGTCAGACGCGCCGCTCCCCTTCCGGCAGGCAACAGAACTGGGAACCCGCAAGGTCATCACCGAGCATTCCACCATCGCCGTCCTCGTCACGACGGACGGTACCATCGGTGACATTCCCCGCTCCGCCTATACGGAAGCCGAGGAACGCGTGGCGCGGGAGCTGAGCGCTTCCGGAAAGCCGTTTGCCGTCATTCTGAATTCGGCTTATCCCGGCAGTGAAGAAGCGATCGGATTGGCTTACGAACTGGAAAGAAAGTATCATGCGCCGGTCGCCCTTGTCAACTGCACCGAAATCAACGCGGAAGATGTCTCGCACATTCTTGAACTGATCCTCGGGCAGTTTCCTGTGCGGGAGCTTCTTTTCCGAATTCCGAAATGGGGCGCATCCCTCCCGGAAGAGCATCCGCTCCGTGAAACGATCCGGAATTTTGTGGATACGATGGCCGGCGGGATCACACGCGTCGGCGATATCCGCGCCGCTCTCGCCGGAGAAGAGCCGAAAGAGAGTATCAGCGCCTGCACCCTGGAAGGGGTCAACGCGGGAGAAGGAACCGCTGTCCTGAACATCGCCCTCCAGCCGGAACTCTATTTCCGTGTTCTTTCGGAGCTGACCGGCATGGAAATCCCCGACGACGCTGCGCTTTTCTCCGCAATGCGTGAGCTTTCCGGCATCCGGGAGGCTTACGATAAGGTCGCCGCCGCCCTGCATGAAGTTGAAACCGTCGGGTACGGCATCGTCATGCCCGGTATTGACGACTTGCGTCTGGAAGAACCGAAAATCATCAAGCAATCGGGCGGTTACGGTGTGAAACTGAAGGCATCTGCCCCTTCGATCCATATGATACGCGCGGATATCGAAACCGAAATCAATCCCGTCGTCGGTACCGAACAGCAGTCCGAGGAGCTGATCCGCAGCATTCTCTCGGGGTTTGAAGAGGACCCGCGCAGTCTCTGGGAATCCAATATGTTCGGAAAACCGCTCTATGAGTTGGTCAACGACGGACTGCGCTCCAAGCTCGCCCATATGCCCGAAGAATCCCGCGGCCGCCTCGGCAAAACACTTGAACGCATCATCAACGAAGGAAGCGGAGGGCTTATCTGCATCCTGTTATGATAAAAAGCCACCCTGTCTTGATATACACCTCCAATAGCATCTAACTTTTGGGGTGCATATCATCTTCGGGTGGCTTTTTGTATGGTTTTCTTTACATTTCCGCATTCAGCAGAGAGGAAAGAAATGCCGTGAATTTTTCGGCGGATTCTTCCGGTGTGCCGTCATTATCAAAACAATAATCGTAGTTATAGTTTTCCACCCCGTCATCCGACGCGTTTCCATAGGTATGAGGAGCGAGACGGCGGCCGGCGCGTATCAGAAGCGTGAAGACCCTTCCCTCCGCCGCCCGGACGAACTTTCCGATCTCTTCCGGCTCCCGGATATGAATGAAAAATATCTCCTGATCTCCGGCGAGAAACTCCCGGTAACGCTCCAGCCCCCAGGTCGTCGGAAAATCGTTGTACGCCACCGTCAGTTTTTTCAGCCCGGCGAGAAACGCACGCGCCCTGTCATCCTTTTCGCCCTTCCATCCGCACCGTGCGGCGATCTCTTTAATCGGCGTGATCGAAGAAACGTTCCGGACGGAAAACCGCTCGGCGGCCGCCGCGCAGAGCATATCCTTGCCGACTCCCCCGCGGCCGTTGATAACAAATGCCAATTTTTTCATGATTCCTCCCGGCAACGGGACGCACTCCCCGTCTGCCGTTCCTTTCTGACGATCAATCGCCGGAAAATTCCCTTCCATTATACATATTCCGGCGGTTTCTGTCAAGCGGCGCATTCCGAAGAAAAAACCCGGATACCGAGTATCCGGGGCTGTATGGGGTGAGTAATGGGAATTGAACCCATGACCTCCAGGGCCACAACCTGGCGCTCTAACCAACTGAGCCATACCCACCATGAGAAAGGATGCGGGCCGCATCCTTGTGGCGTACCTTGGGGGACTCGAACCCTCGACCTACTGCTTAGAAGGCAGTTGCTCTATCCAACTGAGCTAAAGGTACAAACCGATGGACCGCAACGGTAGTTATTATAACAAAGAGAAAAAGCTTTGTCAAGAGTTTTCACGAAAAAATGCCGGGGAACGTGAACAAGGGCCGCAAACGACCGCTTCAGCCGCAAATCAGTTTCACTCCTTCGATGGCCACCACCGTCAGCGCGGTCCCCGGCGCATAGGCGCGCCCTCCGAGAGCACGGGCCGCAAAAAGCATGCCGTCCAGTTCCACCTGCCCGCGAACGCCGAGCGTATCAATCTCTTCCGTCACAATGCAGCGGCGGCCGATCATGGCTTCCAGCGCCGTCAGCGGTTTTTTCCGGTGAAAGAAACAGAGATACAGGGAAAACACGATTGATACCGAAAAGAAAACGATCCATTGCGCCCATATCTCCACCGCGGGAAAAAGCGTCAGAAAAAAGCCGAGCAACGCCCCCGGCGCAAAGGCGAGAAAGCGGAGCCGGGCCGTCACGACCGCGCTCCCGACGGACAGCAGAAAAACCCCGAGAAAAATCCAGAACATTGTACTCATACATAACCTCTTCCGTTGATTCGCATTCATTGTAGCACAAACCGGCGGCAAAGTAAAGTTCTTTCGCAGATTTTCCTTTTTCTCCGACTTTTCGGCGGTGTCCGTCCGGCGTTTTTTCATTTGGGAAAATAATACTTGACAAAAATGTCGTTTTGGGTTAAAATATCAGTATTGCGCTGAGACTCAACCGGAATTTATGAGGTGTTTTTATGCGGATGATCAACAATCTGAAGGCGGAACCGCCTGTTTTTTATGACAATTTCCGACATATGGTTGCTGTTACCGGGGCAAAATACGGGGACAAACTTTTCGCGGAATATGACGAAAAGGGAAAGCACAAATCCATCACCTACGCGGAGATGGCGGAAAATACCTCTGCTTTCGGGGCCGCGCTGTACGCAACCGGCCTTTCCGGGAAACGCATTGCCCTGATCGGAGATACCCATCCTCTTTATTTAATGTCCTATCTGGCACTGCTCTCCACCAACAGCGTGGCGATTCCGATAGACAAGGAGCTATCGCCGGAACAAGTCGTTTCCTTTCTCCGGTATGCGGAGGCGGACGGTGTGATTTACACCCCTTCCATGAACGCGCTTTTCCGCGACCCGGATTTTGATTTCCTTTTCGTCCGGATTCCGATTCTCCCCGACGAAGCAGATGTCGCTTCCGAGCGGCTGATTCCGCTTTCGGATATGTTGGAGACAGGCCGCAAAGCCTTGGCGGCGGGTGACACCCGCTTTCAGGACACCGCGCTCGATATGGAACAGTGCAGCGTCCTCTTGTTCACCTCCGGCACGACCGGCACCAGCCACGGCGTTATGCTCTCGCACGGCAATCTCATCGCCGCGCTGAACGCCTCCACGCATTCGATGGCTTACGACGATAGCGCCACTTTTGTTTCGGTGCTTCCGATCCATCATACCTATGAAATGATGTGCGGTGAGCTTGGGGTGATGGCAATCGGCGGTTCGATGCTGATCAATGACAGCCTGAAACACGTGCTGAAAAACTTTGCCGCCTATAAGCCGACCACGCTGATTCTTGTTCCTCTCTTTTTGGAAACAATGTATAAGCGTATCTGGACCGAGGCACGCCGGAACGGCATGGAGAAAAAACTCCGCCGCGCCATGAAATTGAGCACCGCCCTGCTGAATGCCGGCATTGACCGTCGTAAAAAGCTCTTCGGGCAGGTGATTGCCGCCTTTGGGGGAAACCTCTCGTCAATCGTTTGCGGCGGCGCGCCCGTCAACCCGGAGATCATCAAAGATTTTTACCAATTCGGCATTACCGTGCTGGAAGGGTACGGTATTACCGAATGCGCCCCGCTTGTGTCTGTTAACTCGCCCGGAAAAATCCGTTTCCGCTCGGTCGGCACGCCGGTCTACGGCTGCACCGTCAAGACCGACACCGAGGACGGTATCTCCACGGGAGAGATCCTCGTCAAAGGGCCGAACGTCATGATCGGCTACTACAAGGACCCCGAAGCGACGGCCGCCGCCTTCACCGAGGACGGATTCTTCCGCACCGGGGATATCGGTCATATCGACAAGGACGGATATATCTATCTGACCGGCCGCAAGAAAAATATCATTCTTCTTTCCAACGGGAAAAACATCTACCCCGAGGAGATCGAAGAGTATCTCGACGATGTGCCGTTGATTTCCGAGTCGGTCGTTCTGGGGCGGCAAAAAGGAAATGCCGAAACTGCGATCACCGCCATCATTGTTCCGAATATGGAAGACCCCGCGCTGGCCGGCAAGACCCCGAGCCAGGTATACGATGCCATCCGGGCGGCCGTCATGGCCGTGAACCGGCGGCTCCCTTCTTTCAAACACATTGCCGATATTGAGATCCGTTATGAGGAGTTTGAAAAAAACACCTCGCGCAAGATCAAACGGTATCTGGTAAAGTGATAGATATTCCCTACATATTTCAGGAGGAAAAACCATGTTTGAAAAAGTGAAAAACCTGTTGGTTGACGAACTGCGTATCGAGGAGGACAAGATCACTCCCGAGGCGGCGCTGGCCAACGACCTCGGCATCAACTCTCTGGAACTTGCCGATCTCATCCTTCTCTGCGAAGAGAAATTCGATATTTCGATTGATGATGAAGATTTGCACAAATTCGTTACCGTCGGGGATGTTGCCGCGTATCTGGAAGAAAAGGGCGCGTAAACAAAAAGAAATAAGGGCTGTCTTCACCGGATTCTGGTGACGGAAGCCCTTTTTCTTCGGTTTTTGTCTGCCAAAACGTCCGGCAGACGCCGGTAAGGTCGGTCTTGTATGGTCAAAGCGCGACCAGCGTAACGTTATCATGTTCCCCGTCCAGTTCAGGGTCGGAAAAAAGCCCCGGGAATTTCTCGCTCAGATAAATCACGGCGGGAGCTTCCGGCTGAATCTTTTCCCCCGGGATAAACAACGTCAGTTTTCTCTCCCGTTTCAGTACCGACAGCGTCTGCCGCAAAAGGAGCCGTAAAGACGGCGGGCAGTCGCCGTGGGAGATCTTGAAGACCCTGTCGCCGCGGGCGCTTGCGGAAGCGACGATAAAACGCGCTTCTTTCCGGACGGCATCTTCCCCGAACGGCTGGGGGGAAACAGGATAGGTTTTCATAACGTTCTCCCTTCTTGTTTTCAAACGGCAAAGTTATTGTAGCACAGCGACATACCGGCTGTCAAGCCCCCTTCGGGCAGCTTTCTCTCTCTCCGGGGAACGACTTTTTCATCTCTTTTCGGGGCGATTCTTGTCTTTTCGGAAAACGTTTTTTATCTCCCGGTGAAACGGCTTTTCTCTGTTGACAAAGCCTTTTTCCTGTGCTATACTTGGTTCGTATCTTTTTAATTCAATCCGGGGGCATGCTATGCCCCTCTGTCAGTATTATGGAGGAAATTATGGAAAAAAACAGCCCCCCTGTGACAAATGCCCGTGACGCTCTGCCGCAGGGCCTTACATCCGAAGAGGTCCGCAGGGAGACCGAAGCCGGTCATGTCAACATCGCAAAGGAGAAAAACGGAAAGAGTTATTTCCGCATCGTGACAGATAATCTCTGCACCTTCTTCAACCTTGTGTGGGCTGTGATCGCCGTTTTGATGATCTCCCTCGGGAGTTACACCAACCTGACCTTTCTGTTCGTCATTATTCCGAACGTGCTGATCGCCATCATCCAGGAATGTCGCGCAAAACACACGGTGGAAAAGCTCTCGGTCACGACCGACCCGCGCGCCACGGTTATCCGGGACGGAGAGCTTCGCACAATCCGGGCGGAAGAATTGGTTCTTGGCGATGTGATGAAGATTGAAATCGGCCATCAGGTGCTTTCCGACGCGGTGGTCATCAGCGGTCTTGCCGAGGCCAATGAGAGCATGCTGACCGGTGAATCCGACGCTATCAAAAAAGCCGAAGGTGACCGCGTGCTGGCCGGGAGTTACCTTGTCAGCGGGTGTGTTTTTGCCCGCGTCACCGCCGTCGGACGTGACAATTACATCCACAAAATCGAAAAAGCCGCCAAAAGTTTCAAGGCTCCCTCCTCCGATCTTTTCCGCGATCTGAACCGGTTGCTCCGGTATATCGCCATTCTGATGGTGATCTTCGTCGTTCCGCTCTATCTCACCAATCTGAAATCTCTCCCGATGGCCGGGAGTATCCAGCAGACGAGCGGAGCCGTCATCGGTATGATTCCTGCCGGAATTTATCTGCTTGTCACGGTCACGCTGACGCTCAGCGTCATTTCTCTTGCCTCCAAAAAGACCCTTGTACAGGACATGTATTCAATCGAAATGCTGGCACGGGCCGACGTGGTATGCCTGGATAAAACCGGCACCATCACCGACGGTACGATGTGCGTATCCGATCTCTGCCCGCTCGGGGAGCGGAGCGAAGAGGACCTGCGCCGGATTCTTGCCAATCTGGAAGGCGCAGAGGAAAGCCTGAACGCCACAGCGCGCGCGCTGACAGAAGCCTTCGGCACGGCGCACGACGGAAAGATCGAAGAACGGATTCCCTTCTCTTCGGCACGCAAGTATTCCGCGCTCTCTGTTTCCGGGCTCGGCCATTTTTCAATCGGAGCGCCGCATTTTGTCCGTTGCCCCGTATCGCCGGAACTGGACGCGCAGATTGAAGCCTATGCCAAAGAAGGCAAGCGCGTTTTATTGCTGGCCGAGCATCCGTCCCTCCGGGAAGAAGGACATCCGCTCGCATTGATTACCGTGACCGACCGCATCCGGCCGAACGCCAGAGAAACCATCGAAAATTTTCAGGAACAGGGCGTGACCGTCAAAATTATCTCGGGCGACCATGCCGCCACCGTTTCTTCCATTGCCGGGCGGGTCGGCGTTCATCACAGCGACCGTTGCATCTCCTGTGAAAATCTGACCGATGAAGAGCTGGAAGCCGCCGCAGAGGAGCATACCGTTTTCGGTCGCGTAACGCCCGAACAGAAGGTCCTGCTGATCAAAAAACTGAAATCTCTCGGACATACCGTCGCCATGACGGGCGATGGGGTCAACGATACCCTCGCTCTCAAAGAAAGCAACTGCGCCATCGCCATGGCCGAAGGCAGTGAAGTAGCCCGCGAAGTTTCGCAGATCGTCCTGCTGAACTCGGATTTCTCCACCCTGCCCGACGTGGTGCGCGAAGGCCGCCGTTGTATCAACAATGTGCGCCAGTCCGCCACGCTCTTTCTGATGAAAACGCTGATGACCATCGGCCTGACCCTCTTCACGATTATTGCCTCGCTCTTTGCCAACCCGATCTATCCTTTCCAGCCGAAAGGAACCGTTTTGCTTGAATTTTTCGTCATTGGGATTGCCTCGGTCCTGTTGGCGCTGGAACCCAACAACAAGCGGATCGAAGGCTCCTTCCTGAAATCGGTCATTCTCCGCAGTTTTCCGAGCGCCGTCGCGTTGCTTCTGCCCTTGCTGACGCTCAGCATCCTGCACACGGCCGGCGTTCTGCCGGACAAGGAAATCTACCAGGCGCTTTCTCTCCTTTCGGTGACGCTCGGGGGCTTTACAAACCTGGTTGCCATCTGCATTCCCTACACGAAGTTCCGTCTGCTGGTCGTTCTCGCTATGGGAGTGGGCCTGGCGGCGACCATTCCGCTCTCGATTTTATGGCTTTCGGACATGTTCTCGATTTCTTGTCTCGCTTCGGCTCTGCCGGCGGCTCTTCTGGTCGGTGGCGGGAGCATGCTCTTTGCGGCGCTCGTGCAGACGGTCTGTATTCTGTTCAAACGGAAGATATATGCCCCCGGCGCTCCTGCGCAAATCTGAAAAGCCCTGTTTCCACGCAAATAGATTTATATAAATTATACAAAAATTCGGCTGTTATTTTTTCCCGCCGCCTGTCGCCGGACAGGCGGTTTTTATATGCCGCCGGGCAGGAATTTTCTCTGCGCCGCTATGCGGAAAAGGCTCTTCGGTTTGTCAAAAACCCACAAACGCGCCTTGCTTTTTTTCTTTTTCTGCCCATTGATTTCATCAACAAACTGTGTTATACTGAATTGGAATAACATAATTATGAGGTGTTTTATGAAATCGCATATTCGCTTTTTGCTTGTATGTCTGGCGCTTTGCGGCGCGTTGCTTCTTTTGGCCGGGTGTGACCTGAACTTCGGCAACGGAGAAGAAACCACCACCGCGCCGGTCACGACCACCGTGTTTTCCCCCGATGTGACGACGACCGCACCGCCGGTCACCACGACCGCACCGCCGGTCACAACTCTGCCCGAACCCCCGCGCGAATTTGAAGAAGCCTTTGTCTTTGACGGGGATCTGGCCCCCTATAAAGTCTTCGCCGAGGACGCAAAGTACCGCGCGGCAGGAGAAAAGATTGCCGCCGGCGCGAAACTGACCGTACTGGATGTCGCCAAGGGCGACTATCTGATCCGTATCGGGAACGAGGACGGACTGAACGCCGGAGATTATCACATCTTTTTCGATCAGACGGCTATCCGCATTACCGCCGCCGATGCCGCCGGGGCCGATGCCGCTGCCGACGCCTTCCTCTCTTATCTGAAAAACGGGGTCATGACAATGAATCAGTACGTGCATATTCTCCACCGGGCAACCGCGCCGGCAGATATTCAGTCTTTTGAAGATTACAAGACCCGGACCGAACTGGTCGGCACGACCGACAAAGACCCTCTCTCGTATCGGTATGATGAAGAGATCACCTTCCGGCTCCGGCTGTATCACATCACGTCGATCAACGCAACGCAGGGCGACGCTCTTGAAACCTGCCACTCCCGGGAGCCGGCCGGATGTCACTCCTTCTCCTATACCATTGTGGCTGACGATACCAAGGAAACGCTGACCGGATCCGTTTCGGGGAAAAGCGGCGAATTCATCATTACAGTTCCCGCGTCTTTCACCCGTTATCCGGGTTCCGTCCGTCTCTCCGTCAACATACTGGATGAAAACGGAAAGAAGATTTCCTGCCTTTACCGGGGCGGGGTGAACGGCCAGAAAGTCAATCAGTCCTATGCCTCCTATATCGGCGGCGCGATCATCGAAGCCGAACGGATTCATCCTTCGGTTATTACGGACGAGGACGAATTCAAACGCTTCTGGGAAGACCGCATCAGCGAAGTCGTAAAATGCGATCCGACCAACATGCTGGATAACGGAAACGGAAAACACAACTATTTCCACATCAACAAGGCCGATAAAGCCTACCTGGAAGAAACAATCAAAGCCTATCAAGCGCAGGGCCTGACGCCCCCCGTCGCGCAAAACGCGATAGACGCTTATCTGAATTCGCACGATATTTTTGAGGTTTTTCTGAAATCTCCCGGGGAATACCCCGCCGTGGCCTATGTCACAGTTCCGAAAAATGCCGCCGGCAAGAGCCTGCCGATTACCGTCACGCTGAATGCTTACAGCGTACGCGGGCCATATAGCCTCGGTTGTTCTTCCGCCGCCATCAACATTTCCATGAGCCCGATCGGCATGCCGGGTGTTTATTATCGCGACGGCAAGTATACTACCCCGGCCTATCAATGCCCCGACACCGAAAAATACGGAACGATAGCGGCCGACTATAATCACCCCGAAAAAGCCTATCTCGCCCGGATGCTCCAGCGCAACATCCAGATGCTTCGTTTTATAACTGCGGCCCCCTCGACCTATCAGTCCAAAGAAGAAAGCCTTGACTCCTGGACTCCGGAAGATGCTGCGGCATTCACCAAACTGCGGGAAGCCTACAACGGAGAAATCCGGTTCAACACGGGCGGAAGCATGGGCGGCTTCCAGAATGTCGCCACCGCCGCGCTGACCACCCTTGCCGGAAAAAACAAAGCCGGAAAGGTCGTTATGCCGGTGAAAGGCACGGTCCTCACGATAGATTTACGTTGCCCCTGGATGTGTGACCCGGTTGCCATGGCAGGCCGGACCGATCGGCTGAAAGGGCAGGGAACAAGCGTCGGAGCGGGGGATCTGAACAAGGAAAATCTTGCGCTCTTTGATACCGCTCAATTTGCCCGCCTGCTCCCGTCTTCCTGTCAAGTTACTTTGTGGGGCGGATTTGCCGATACGACCTGTCCTTCGACCGGTATTATCGCTCTATGGAACAACATCAAAGTCAAAAAGACTCTCCATATGTCGCAAAACATGGACCACTCGGCCGATCGCCCGATGACCATGATCACTTACACAAGAACCGCTGACGCACAGCCCGCTGAGGCCGCTTCCGAAGGCGCGCAATAACCTCTTCCCCGAAGGGGTTGCCGCCAAGACAACCCCAAAAAAGAAAAACGGTCGTTCTTTTCTGATATGTACCCCGTTTTCTGGACACTGTTATTTGAATTGAATAATTAGCTTCACATCATGGATGCTTCCCTGAATTTTATGGGAGGCATCCATTTTGTTTTGGCTTGAATTCTTCTGTTGTTATAGGAATCAATATAGTCCGAGATTGCTTTTGAGAAGACCTCAAAAGAAGTGTATTCTTTCTCATAACCGTAAAACATCTCATTTTTCAGACGGCCAAAGAAAAATGCCTTCCGCGAAGGCAAAAACTTTGCTTTCTCCAAAGCACCGCCACCCCCCTCGCCGGCAACGCCCGCCATAAAAAAAGGGCGGCCGCTTGCGCGATCCCCTTTGTCTTTGAAAAACCGTCTTCGTTCCGGTGATACCCCTTTTGTTTTCTCCAAAGCACCGCCGCTCCCTTCCGCCGGAGAAAGCCTTTCCGCCAAAAAAAAATGCCTTCCGCGAAGACAAAAAACTTCGCTTTCTCCAAAGCACCGCCGCTCCCTCGCCGGCAACGCCTGCCATAAAAAAAGGCGGCCGCCTGCGCGAGCCCCTTTGTCTTTGAAAAACCGTCTTCGTTCCGGTGATACCCCTTTTGTTTTCTCCAAAGCACCGCCGCGCCCTCGCCGGCAACGCCCGCCATAAAAAAAGGGCGGCCGCTTGCGCGATCCCCTTTGTCTTTGAAAAACCGTCTTCGTT
>CAKSAC010000003.1 GCA_934434925.1 uncultured Eubacteriales bacterium
AAGTCGCGGCTCATCGCCGGGGCAAGGGGCTTTTTTCTTTCAGACGAGCCTTTTTCCCCGAAAGGCAAGGCCGGGTCGCCATGCAAAAAAACCGTGTTTTTCCCAAAAATTTCTCCTTCGGAGTAAAAGAAAAAGCCCTTGCAGGACGTTGCGAAAACGTTTCGCATAAGTCACGGCTCATCGCCGGGGCAAGGGGCTTGTTTCAAAAAGACTTTTGCAAGCACGAATGCGGAAGAGCTTTTCCCGCTGTCATACTTCCGAAAGCGGCGGAGATTGCCAAAAGCGGCGGAGATATTCACGAAGCGAACGATCGTCGCCGACATACGTCAACCCGCGCCAATGAGCAGGAAAAATATGACGATAGACCGGTGTAGCGAAGCGGTCGTCAATCAGGACGACCACGCCCCGGTCCTCTTCTGATCGGATTACGCGGCCGGCGGCCTGTAAAACGCGGTTCATCCCCGGATAAATGTAGGCATATTCCATACCGTTTTCGCTTTTTTCGGAAAAATACCGCGCCGTTTCTTCCCGCAAAAGGTCCGGACCGGGCAAACCGACTCCGATCACCACCGCTCCGATCAGACGGCGACCGGTAAGATCGACCCCTTCTCCGTAAATACCCCCCAGTACGCAGAGACCCAGTACCGCACTGTCCTCCCGGAATTCCCGTAAAAAAGCCGCGCGCGCCGCAGCATCCATGCGCCTCTTCTGTCCCAGAATCTTCATCCCCGGGCAAAGAGCCGGGAGCAACGGAGCCAGCGCTTCCAAATATGAAAATGACGGGCAGAACACCATGTAATTTCCGGGGCGGGAAGCAACGGTCGTGCGGATGGCGGCGAGGACGGCCGGAAGGCTTTTCTCGCGGTCGGCATACCGGGTACTGATTTTATCCATCACGGCAATGGCGAGGTTTTCACGTTCAAAAGGAGACGGAAGTTCCAACATCCGGGAAGCCGCATTCCCACCTAAAAGGTCACGATAAAAAGGGAGCGGCAGGAGCGTAGCGGAAAAGAGAACGGCCCCCTTCCCCAGCGCCAGCGCACGGTCGATGATACCGGACGGATCCGGGCAAAGCGTGCGGAAAAAAACGCCGCGTTTTCCCCGGCCGATCAACAACCGGAACCCATTGTCATAGCAGGACAAAATGTAAAGTATTGTTTTCAATTTATAGGAAAATGCGCGGATTTGCGCACGGGATTCTTCCGGCAGACGTTCGTCTTTCAACCGGGAACGGCGCTCAGCGGCCATATGCAGACGGGCCAGACATTCCGGCAATTCTTCCGGGAGGGCACGGCGGATGCTGCCTTTTTCGCCGTCTGGCGTTTCATGTTCTTCTCCCGCCAACGGCTCCAGCTCCTCGGCAAAGTAAGCGGCGGCCTCTGCCAGCATTCCGGCATAGGGATCGGGTCGCTCGGACGGCGGCGGGAGAAGCAATGCCTGCGCCGATAACTCTTCTGCGGCCAGTTCCTCGCTGTACATTTCGCGCACCCGGTCGGCAAGGTTATGCGCCTCATCAATCAGAAATCCCCATTTTCCCGGCAAGGAAAAATAGCGGATGAGACGAGCGGCAGGGTCAAACAGATAATTATAGTCGCAAACAATCAGGTCGCAAAACATGCTGACCTGCAAAGATAGTTCGTGCGGGCAGACACGCCGTTTTGCCGCCATGCGGCCGATTTCTTCAGGTGTTATGACCGCACCGCCTTCTGCGCAGAGTGCGAAAGCGGCCTCTTCCAATCTTCCACCCGGGGTTTTCCGGAGCAGGCAACCCCCGCCATTCCGGCAGGGAACGCCCTGTTCAGGACAAAGACGTTCCTTGGATGAAAGAAGAATTGCCCGTAAAGCCCCCCGACATCCGAGCAATGCCGCCGTATCGGCCGCCATCCGTGCGGCGGTCGCTTTTCCCGTCAGATAGAAAACCTTTTCGCATTTCCGTTGTCCCATGGCACGTACTGCCGGATAAAGCGTCGAAACCGTTTTCCCTGTGCCGGTCGGGGCACAGGCATAAAGCCTTTCGCCTGTGGAAAATGCGTGAAAAACCGCCTTCATCAGTTCTTCCTGCCCTTCCCGGATTTCCGGATATGGGAAGGTCAGCCGGCGCATTGCCGGAAGCCGGACGCGCACGCGCCGAATCTCGGGCGCTGCGTAAAGCGCGATTGCCGTGGCCGTCCTTTCAAAAAAGCATTTCAGTGAAGCGGCGGTCGGCGTTTCGATTCTCCCGGACAGGCGGCCGGAGGACGGTTCATACAGGTTGAGTTCCAAGCGGTTGGAAAAACCGCGGCGCGCCGCCATGGCCGAAAGCAGATAGGCTTCTCCACGACAGACCTTCAGGACCTTTTCTCCGGGCGTTTCCGGCTCCCCTTCCACGGCAAAAAAGAGGCGCAGAACGATCGTGCGCCCCTCGGTCGCCAGTTTGTCCGCTTCACCGGTCAGTAAAAAACCGTGTTCCCCGGCCTCAAACTCCCGTTGCAGGGGGATGATTTCCGAAAGGCCGAGGTTCTTTCGTTCGGCATCGGTCAATCGGCGGCAAGGATAAGCATCCTCTGCCCCAAACCCGGTATACCGCAAAAGCGAAAAAGAGACGGCCTCCTGCGTGTTGAGAACGATTTTGTCTTCCGCTTCCAGGCAATTCACAGACGGCACCTCCTTTTCACCGATATTTTTGCACATATTGTAGCATATCTGCCCGTTTCTGTCAAGAAATTGCCGGGGCCCGGAAACAATGGCGCGCCGGGTTTTATCTGTCGAAAAAATCGCGCCGAGGGGCGCGGACGTAATATGCACGGTCGGTGTGGGCGGGCGGGCGCATGGGCTGGCAGAGAGCCACGGTCGGCGCGGATGAAACATGCGCGGTCGGCGCGGGCAAAAGAAGCTCACAAACAAAAACCAGCATGCTGCCGCCCGGACGAATTGGTATTCCGACGCAAAACACCAAAGGCCCGGGTTCCGGCTTGACAGAGCCCTTCTGTTTTGTTACAATACCATTATTGAATTCGCATTATCATCAAAGGAAACCGTTATGACTGCCGAAAACAACAAAAACCAGCTCCGGGGGAGTCTCTTTCTTCTCGGTACCGCCATTATCTGGGGGTTCGCCTTCGTCGCGCAAAGCGAAGTAGCCCGCTATCTCGGCCCCTTCGGTTGCGGATTTATCCGCTTTCTGATTGCCGCCTTCGCACTGGTGCCTGTCGTCGTTTTTTTTGACAAAACCGGGAAAACCGGCCGTTCGCTCTTTTCGCGGGATAAAAAACCGCTCACCAAAAAGGAACTGCTCGGCGGAATCATCTGCGGCACGGTGCTGAGCGTCGCTTCGGCTACCCAACAGGCGGCTATCGGAGAGTCGGGAGCCGGAAAAGCCGCTTTCATCACTACGCTGTATGTGGTTCTTGTTCCGCTGGCAGGCGCGATCCTTTACCGCCGCCGCCCGTCGCCGATCCTTGTCCTTTCGGTTATGCTCGCACTTGGCGGGGTCGGGCTGATCACGATCCGCGAGGGGCTTTCCTTCGCTCCTTCCGATCTGTTACTCTTTATTTCCGCGCTTTGCTGGTGTACGCATATCATGACGGTCGATGCTGTCTCCGGCGGATGCGACGGAGTGCGGATATCGCTTGTCCAAATGGCGGCCACCAGTCTTTTGAATCTTGTGCTTTCCCTGATTTTTGAGACGATGACCTGGAACGGCGTGGTAGCCGCGCTCCCTCAACTCCTCTTCCTCGGCCTCGGTTCCGGAGCATTGGCGTTCACCCTTCAGATCCTCGGACAAAAAGAATGCCCGCCTGCCGCCGCCTCCATCATTATGAGTACCGAATCGCTCTTCGGCGTTCTCGGCGGAGCCATCTTTACGGGCGAAGTCCTCACCACACAGGAATATATCGGTTGCGGCGTGGTCTTTTTGGCGGTTCTGCTTTCGCAATCCGCCGATGCCATCCTCGCACTCCGCGCCCGTCTGGCCGACCGGGAGATCAGGAAAGCTGAAAAAAAATAACCGCCCGGCAAAAACCCGGATGAAACACCCGGCCAAGCCAAAACCGGAGACAGGCTTTTCAGAATGTCTCCGGCTTTTCTTGTATTTTTACGTATTTTTGCGGGTCCACGGGGAGCGCGGGCGGTAGGGCGAGTACGGTCAGCGGTGTGGCTTGTTGGTGGGCCGAAGAGAGTGCGGTATATGCGGTCAGCGGTTCTTTGCGTACAGCGCGTCCACGGCGGCGCGGTATTCTTCTCTTAATTTTTCTTCGCACGGAGCGTGTTCGGCATAATGTCGGATCATGCTCCTCATATATCTGTTCCCCGGTGTGTCTTCGGTCAGTTTTTCCGCTTCTGCCTGCCAGTAGGCGATCCGGCCGGCAAGGTCAAGGCCGGGGCAGCGGTTGGCTTGGTGCGGATAGATAAAGGCAATATCCGCAAGACCCGACCCACGGCGGAGAGTCTCCGTCAGTTCCGGCGAAAGAGCGGCTTCGCAATATCCTTCCGCAAAGTCTTCAGCCGTCGGAAGAAGGACGGGCAACCCCTGCCCTGCCAGAAAAATCCGCGCCATGATCTCCTGCCCGATGTTGTTCGGGTGGGTGCGATCCGGTTGAAAGAGCGAAGGGAGTCCCCGCTCCGCGCATGCTTTCTGTAACGCCTGAAACGGTGTACGGTAATCAACGGTGTTCTTGGCTCCCGTGATGGCCTGCCGGTTTTCGTCATATGCCAACGCAAGCGCCTCGCTCATCCCGGCGGCGCTTTCGGTTTCCCCGATCTCTCCGGGGGTGAAACCATCCCGCCCGACGCCCGAGCAGAAGGTCACCGGCAATCCGCGTTCCGACAGACCGCGGACAAGTTTTTTCATGTTTTCGGTATGGCGGCGGCGAATGGCAAGGTTCTGGGCGCGCTGCTCGGGTGTGGCATCCGGCCGGTAGTACCCGGCGTGCAGATCGTTTACCCCAAACATCACGACTGCCTCTGTCGGCCGACACATATCCAGCGAATAGTCGAGCCGCCCGATGCACCCGGCGGCCGTATCTCCGCCGATCCCGCAATTATAGAGCTTGACTTTGCGTTCCGGAAAGTGTTCCAGATAATATTTTTGGATATACGCGACTGCGCGGCCCGCATGCGTGATGGAATCTCCGAGAAAAGCGACGCGCGCCCCCGGCGCAAAGAGTTTTTCGTTCATACTGCTGCCCACCTTCATCTTTTTCGGTCAGTCCGCCGTATGCGGTTCCGGCCCTGCTTTTTATCAGGGTATATTATAAACAATGAAAAACAGAAAGTCAATACTTCGGGGAGGATCGATGAAAACCGCTTGTTTTTTTTGCTCTGCCGTTGTATGATAAAGAAGAACGAAGTCCGGCGGACCCCGTCCGCGCCGACTTTTCTGCCGTCACGGCCAAGGAGGAGCCTATGAAAAGAAACCTTACGTCTTTTTCGATTCTTCTGCTTTTCTGCGCCCTTCTCCTGACGTTTTCAGCCCGGCTTCCTTCCCCGCTTCTTCGCCGGATCGGCACGGTCGTCTCTTTGTTTCTTTCCGCTCTTTCTTCGTTTTTCTTTCCGGGGCGATGTCCTGACCGTTTGCAGGCTGAAAAGCCGGCCTGTTTGCCGACATCGCGGAACGCAGGCGTTCTTCTTTTGCTTTTGCCTGCTTTTTTGCTGTCGGTCGCCGCAGTCGCACTCCTCACCGACCGGATTTTTTCCGCGGTCGGCCTGCCGATTCCCGCAAAACAACCGCTTTCCCCGCTCCCTCTTGCCCTGCTTTTTGACGTATGGCTGATTGCTTTGAGCGAAGAATTTTTCTTCCGCGGGGTTCTCTATCCTCTGCTGACCGGCTACGGCGATCTTCCCGCCGTTTTCGGTACCGCGCTGGCCTTTTCTCTCTTGCACGGAAATCTTTTCCAGATTCCTTATGCCTTCGTCGCCGGGATCCTGCTCGGTTTTTTGCGACTGTATTCGGGTTCATTTCTGATTCCCTTTTTGTTTCATCTTTCCAACAACCTTTGCTCGGTTCTCGTCGGTGATATCCCGCCCTCGCTTTTCTTTCTGATCCTCGGCGCGGGAACCGTCTCCGGCCTTCTTCTCTTCTTCCGATACGAACGAAAGTATCCGCTCCTTTTCCGCCCGCGCCCCGGCAGGCCCGGGTTCGCTCGTGATCTCCTCTTATCCCCTTTTCCGTTTTTTGCGATTGTGATGCTCCTAAACGCGTTTTTATGATTTTATGAAAGGAAGATATTATGCAGAATTTTACCCCGGATTCCCGCTTTCCCGAAAAAGAAACCGGTGTGTTTTTGGTATCGGAGTCGCCCGTTTCGGTAATCGGGTCGTCTTTACCGGAGACGATCCGGGAGGATGATCTGAACTATATGCGTCAAGCGCTCTGCCTGGCTAAAGAAGCGGCCGAGGCAGACGAAGCCCCGATCGGTGCCTGCATTGTGCATGACGGGAAAGTGATTGCCGCCGCGCGGAACCGACGGGAATCCGATAAATGCGCGACCCGCCATGCCGAAATTCTTGCTATTGAAGAAGCTTGTCGCGTTCTGGGAGGATGGCGGTTGCCGGCGTGTACCCTCTATGTGACGCTTGAACCCTGCCCCATGTGCGGCGGGGCCATTATCAATGCGCGGATCCCGCGCGTTGTATTCGGTGCTTTTGATCCGAAAGCCGGCGTCTTCGGCTCGGCCGTAGACTTCAACCGGCTCGGTTTCAATCATAAGCCCGAAGTGATCGGCGGGGTGCTGGCGGAAGAATCCCGCGCCATTCTTTCCGGATATTTCAAAACAAAGCGGAAAAGCTGATCCGGATCTTTCAAAAAAGCCAAAAACTCCTTTCGGTCGCGGCCACCGGCGTGCCGGGAACCGGAACTTTGGTGAAAAATCCGGAAAGCAACGGCCGTTTCTGCGCTTCTTTGGAGCAATTCCCCGTTCCCCTGTCTGTAAAACCCGAATTTTTGAAAACAAAACTTTACATTTGCGCGCTCCTCCGAAGAAAAATCCGGACGAAAAGCCGGAAAACCGCCGCAAAATCCGGACGAAAAGCCGGAAAACCGCCGCAAAATCCGGACGAAAAGCCGGAAAACGCCGCGTCCGAAACCCCTTTACGCGCTCTTCTGAAGAAGGACTCCCGGAGAATGCATAACGCTGACCGCCCACTTTGAAAAAGTCCTTGAAAGATCGGCGCGGGCATGGTATAATGAACTGTAAAACCGATGTCATCCCGCATGATGGTCGCAGAGAGACTGCACACGGAGCGGGTGTCATCGCGCATAGGAACGACAGAAAGAAACGTCAAAATGAAACTCGTTTTTTTGGAATGCGGTAAACTCCTTGCCCCGCACGGTATCCGCGGAGAAATGAAGATGGAATGCTATACCGATACGCCTGCCGAAGCGGCCGCCCTGCCTGCGCTTTTCTTTGAAAACGAGGACGGTTCCCGCTTTTCCAAGCGTCTTCTTTCCGCGCGGCCTTATCGCGACGGCCTGCTGGTCCTTTTGGAAGGGATTTCCTCGCCGGAGGAAGCCCGCCTGTTTTCGGGGCGCAGCGTCTATGCCCGCCGGACCGACCTTGATCCTCGCGAGGAAAAGGTTTTTTATGCCGAACTGCCGGGGCTGCCGCTGATTGATGCCGAGACCCGCGTCGAATACGGCAGAGTGCGTGAAGTAGACCTCTCCCGCAAGACCCCGCTTTATCTTGTGGATACGCCGCATGGCGAGGTTCTTTTCCCGGCGGTGAACGAATTCATAAAGGAAATTGATGTCGGGCGGCATATTCTCGTCTGTCCGATACCGGGTATCTTCGATGAAAATTGAGATTATGACGCTTTTTCCCGAGGTGATCGAAGCCTTCCTTTCTTCGAGCATCCTCGGCCGCGCCGTAAAAAACGGCTGTTTTTCTTACGCTTGCCGCAACATCCGGGATTATTCCGAAAACAAACATAAAAATGTGGACGATACGCCCTACGGCGGCGGGTGCGGGATGCTGATGGCGGCGCCGCCTATCCTTCGTTGCTTTGAGGATATCCTGCGCGGCCGGCCGACCGGGGAAAAACGGCGGGTCATCTATCTTTCCCCCCGTGGGAAACATCTGACGCAGACCCTGGCCGAAGAGCTGGCGGCATCTGACGCGCTGATCCTGCTTTGCGGACATTATGAAGGGGTGGATCAGCGGGCGCTTGACCTGATGGAGGCCGAGGAGGTCTCGATCGGCGACTTTGTGCTGACCGGCGGAGAATTACCCGCCTGCGCGCTGATCGACGCAGTGGTACGCCTGCTCCCCGGTGTGCTGGCGGAGCCGGAGTGTTACCGGGACGAAAGCATTGCTTCCGGTCTTTTGGAATACCCGCAATACACGCGTCCGCCGGTCGTGAACGGCTGTCAGGTTCCGGAAATCCTGCTGTCGGGCGACCATAAAAAAATCGCCGCGTGGCGGCTCGCACAGTCTCTCGCCCTGACAGAAGAACGCCGCCCCGATCTCTATGCGGCGTACTTGGAAAACCATCCCGCATCGCCCCGCGAAAAAAAGAGAAAAGCCCGTATAAAATCCGGGGAATAAAAAAACTGACCCTGCCGGGCGGAGCTATGCCCGCAGAAAGGAGCCGTATGAAAAAACCGAACAAAATCCGGACAGCCCCGGCACACCCGGGACGGCTCCGCTCGTTTTTCGGCCGGGGGATGGAAAAACTCCGCGCATCGCAAATCTATGCCTTTCTCACCGGCCATTCGCGGGAGAACGCCCTCTGCCCGGCCGGCGAACCGGAAAATGCGCGCCGCATCCGGGAAGAAGAAAGCCGCGCCCGCATTCTCCGGCGGATGGAATGGCTGGGGGAGCGGAAATTCCGCCGTTTCTATCTGGCGGCCGGAAACGCCGCTTTGCAAACAAAACTTTCGGTTTATTCGCTTCTTCTGCTCCCTCCGGGCCTTGTTTCGCTCTTCCGGTACCTGATTCTCCCGCTTTTTGAAAACGACTACACGACCTCGGTCTCCGGCGGAGTCGCCGGCGCGGTCTTTCTCTTCTTTGCGCTGGCCTTTCTTTTTTCTCCCGCCCCTGTTTTTGCGGTCATCACGCGCGCGCCGCGGCTCTCGCATTTTCTCTTTGAAGTTCTCTCCCTGCCGCGCCCGGACCCTTCCCCTTCTTTCTCACGTCCGATTCCGGCCGGTGCGTTGCTCCTGCCCGGCGCTTTGCTGGGGGCTGCGTCGTATTTTGTGTCGCCGCTTCTCCTTCTCGGCATTCTGACCGCCCTCTTTTATCTGATTCTTACGTTGACCAGCCCGGAGTTTTCCCTGATTTTTCTCGCCTTTTTCTTTCCCTTTTCCGCTCTGCTCCCTTACCCGATCCCACTCCTTTGCGCCTTGCTCGGTGTGACCGCTCTCTCTTTCTTCCGCAAATGGCTCTTCGGCAAACGCGGTTTTTCCTTTGAGGCGCTTGATTTGTTTGTTCTGCTGTTTGCGGCCTTCTGCCTGTTCGGCGGTCTCTTTCCGCTCGGCGTGGGAGCCGACGCAATCCTCCGATCCACGGCCTCTTCTTTTCTCCTTCTCATCGGTTATTTTCTGGCCGCCAACCTGCTTTCCTCCCCGCGGCTCATGTTTTCTTTTCTCCATGCGCTCTTTTCTTCCGCCACCATCCTCTCCATCCTCGGCCTCTATCGGTCCGTCACCGCGCTGGCCGCCCCCGACTGGCTCCGCTCGGAAACCGCCGCCTATATCGGCGGGCCTGTCGATTCGATACTCGGAGATTCTTCTGTGTTTGCCGCTTATCTATGCCTTTGTATTCCGGTCCTTCTCTCGGTCCTGCCGAACGGAAAAAGCCGGAAATTGCGGCAAATCCCGGCTTTTCTCCTTCTGTTCGCCGCGCTGATTCTTACCTGGTCGCGCGGAGCATGGATCGGTACGTTCATTGCCCTTTTCTTCTTTATTCTGCTGGTTTCCAGAGCGCGGGCGAAAATCTTCTTTTTCCTGCTCGTCTTTCTTCCGAACCTTATTTTGTTCGCTCCCGAAACATCGGCGCATCGTATCGCTTCGCTGTTTTCCTTTCTCGGCAGCGGGGTGGAAGTCTCGGTCTACTACCTTTTTCACGTCTGGCGGGCCAGCCTTTCGCTCTTCGGGGATCATCTGTTCGGTGGTATCGGCGCGTCTTCTGAGAACTTCCGGCGCGTTTACGCAAATTACGCCGTCAGCGGTGCCGAGACGGCTCTCCATTCACACAATCTCTATTTGCAGATCGGCATAGAGCTGGGAATCTTTGCGCTCTTCGCTTTTCTTCTCCTTCTGCTTTCTGCTCTCCGGCGCGCCGTTTCTCTTCGCAATCTTCTGCCGGAAGATAAGGTATGCGCCCCGGGGATCGGCGCTTTTTGCGGCGTCCTCTCCCTGCTTGTTTTCGGGATTACCGACTATGTTTTCTATGATCTGCGCGTTTTCTTCCTTTTCTTTCTCCTTCTCGGGATTATCACCGCAAACGGGCGCATCGCCCGGGAGGAATACGGAGAAATAACGCAGGAACCGCCGAATATCAGCCACGCCGCAACGGAAATCCCTCTCCGGAAATGAAGAGAATCGCCCCGCGAAAACCGCCGGATGCCGGCCCTGCCGCAACGCAGTGCCGCCGTGGGGAAGAAATATAGGTTTTTTGACAAAATCTATTGCTTTTACACGCAATATCTGCTATAATTCTTTTGAAGGACTGAATATTCACAGAGAGGTGAACCGTATGGTATCTCGCAATGTAACCGTCAAAAACAGCCAGGGGTTGCACGCGCGCCCCGCCACTTTCTTTATTCAGAAAGCAAATGCCTATAAATCCTCGGTATGGGTGGAAAAAGGCGATCGGCGCGTAAATGCCAAAAGCCTTTTGGGCGTTCTCTCCCTCGCGGTCACGCAGGGCATGGAGATTATGCTGATTGCCGATGGGCAGGACGAAACCGGCGCATTGGAAGGTCTGACGGAACTTTTGGAAAACGGGTTGACCGACTGACGCCGGGGGGTTTCTCCGCCGATCGGGAAGGCTCCCGCAAACGGCGGCACCGCGGTGCCGCCGTTTCTCTTTTCCGCACGGCCCGACGAGATACGAAGCACCCACCAAATGCCGAAAAAAGGAGCCATGATGACAGAAGAATTCCTTCTTTCCCTGCGCCGTCAGGCGGCCGATTTGCCCGACGAACCGGGGGTATATATCATGAAAGACAAAAACGGCGCTATCCTGTACGTCGGCAAATCACGACGGCTCCGTTATCGGGTAGGCAGTTATTTTGTCGGTACGCATACCCTGAAAACCGAGCGCATGCTCAACCGGGTGGCGGCTTTTGATACGATCCTCTGCCACACCGAAATGGAGGCTCTTTCGCTTGAAAACATTCTCATCAAAAAGCACGCCCCTCCCTATAATATCCGGCTGAAAGACGCAAAATCCTATCCGTATATCAAAATCACGAAGGAAGCTTATCCGCGCCTTGTCGTCACGCGCGAACGAAAGGAAGACGGCAGTTATTTCGGCCCCTATACCGGCATGAGCGATGCCTACGCGGCCGCAGAAGCCGTCAGCCGCGTTTTCCGCCTGCCGACCTGCCGCCGGAATTTCCCGAAAGATACCGGTCGCGGCCGCCCCTGTCTGTACGCCGACCTGGGCCACTGCATGGCACTCTGCCGTTCTCTGCCCCCCGCAGAGGAATATGCGGCGATCATGCGGGATGTGCGACGGGTTCTTGACGGGCATATCGGAGCCACTGTCTCCGCAATCGAAGAAAAAATGCGGATAGCGGCCGAAGAGGAGCGCTTTGAGGAAGCCGCCCGCCTGCGGAACAGCGCCGCCGCTCTGCGCAAACTGCGCGGGAAACAGCGCGTTGTCTCTTCTCCTTCCGTATCGTTGGATGCCGTCGCCCTGCACACGGGAGATACGGCCTCGGTTCTCTCCCTGCTTTCCGTCCGGGAAGGAATGCTGAGCAGCAAACGCGATTTTCTGTTCTCGGCTGACGCGCTGACCGATCCCGGCACCCTTTTCACCTTTCTCGGGGAGGTTTACGAGACCGGATGCATTCCCCGCCTGCTCCTGCTGGATTTCCCCGCAGAAAACGATGAAATCACGGAATTCGCGGATTCACTCGCCGCTTCGGCAGGGCATCGTGTGGAAATCGTGATACCCAAACGGGGAGAAAAAAAGAAGATTTGCGAAATGGCGGCGGCCAACGCCCGCCACCGCTATGAACGGCACAGAGCGGAAGAAGAACGCGATGAAAAAAACTGTGTTCGGCTGGCTTCTCTGCTGGGTCTGGAAGTCGTTCCGGAACGGATAGAAGCCTACGATATTTCAGAATGGGGGAACGAATATATCACCGCCTCCATGGTCGTTGCGCGTTCCGGCCGGATGCGCCCCTCGGAATATTGCCTGTTTCGCATCCGCACGACCGACGGCATGGACGATTACGCCGCTATGCGGGCGGCGATTGCGCGCCGCGCTGTCCATATCGGAACCGACTCGCGTTCGCTCGGGGATGCGCCCGACCTGATTCTCACGGACGGCGGCCGGGGACAGGTACACGTCGCCATGGAGGCGTTATCGCAGGCCGGGCTTGATATTCCGGTCTTCGGTATGGTCAAAGACGATTACCACAAGACCCGCGCGCTCACGGACGGAGAAGGAGAAATCAGCATCGCGCAGGATCGCGGCTTGTATAGTTTTATTTACAAAATCCAGGAAGAGGCGCACCGGTTTGCCGTTAAAAGCGTGCAGGCCGCCAAACGAAAGTCTCTGCGCCATTCGGAACTGGAAGAAATCCCGGGTATCGGGCCGAAAAAGGCAAAGTTGCTTCTCTCGCACTTCGGCAGTCTGGCAAAGATCCGGGAGCTGAGCCGGGACGAGCTGCATGCACTCCCCGGGATCAGCGTCGCGGATGCAGAAAGTATCCGACGTTATTTTACGAAGAAAAAGGAGAAAAAGACATGATGCGCATTATCACGGGGAGCGCCCGCGGCATCCGCCTTTCCACACCGGAAGGAAACGAGACGAGGCCGACCAGCGAACGGGTCAAAGCCGCCATCTTTTCTTCTCTCCAATTCATGCTGGAAGGGCGGCGCGTCCTCGATTTGTTTGCCGGGTGCGGTCAGCTTGGGTTGGAAGCGCTCTCCCGCGGGGCGATTTCCGCCACCTTTACCGACGCTTCGCAAACCGCCATTGCCATCTCCAAAGAGAACGCCATCCGCACCGGATTCTTTGAAAAATCGCATTTCCTGTGCAGTGATTACCGGAATGTCATCCGCAAGTATGCGGGGCGGGAAGAATATGACCTGATTTTTCTCGACCCGCCCTACGACCTGCACGCCGCGGGCGACGCGCTTCTGCGGATTTTACGGGCGGGGCTGGCTTCGCCGGGATGCCTCATTGTGACCGAAAGCGGCGAAGAAGAGCTTCTTGCGCCCGACGCGCCGGAATTTGCGCGCCTTCGCCTTCTGAAAGCGGCGCGTTACTCGGTCAGCCATATCCGCATTTACGAGGTCCTGTCATGAAAGCGCTGATTCCCGGCAGTTATGACCCCTGCACACGCGGCCATCTTGACCTGATTGCCCGTGCCGCCGCCCTGTATGACGAAGTCGTGGTTGCCGTTTTCATCAATCCCGAAAAAACCGGCCTCTTCCCTTTTGAAAAACGGATGGAATTTTTGCGCTTGGCGACCGCCTCCCTGCCGAACGTGACCGTAACATTCTCAAACGGCATGGTGGCCGATTATGCCAGAGAAAACGCCATCGGAAAAATCGTGAAGGGGTACCGGAACGACCGCGACCTGCAATACGAAAAAGAAATGGCGGCATATAATCTCGCGCACAGCGGGGTAAAGACCGAACTGCTGCCCACCGCGCCGGAATATGCCGCCGTCAGCTCTACGGCGGTGCGCGAAGCGCTTGCGGCCGGGCGGGAGATCGCGTCTCTCGTTCCCCCGGGGATTGTCGAAGCGGTCCGCTCCGCCTACGAAACGCAAAAAAGGGCCGCCTGCCCGCACCCGATCCAAGGGTAGCACCCGATCCAAGGGTAGCGAAACTATACGCCCCTTGCAATCGGCGCGCCGGTGTGCTACAATACAAAAGACGAAATATTCCGGTTCGCGGTCGCGCCTTCCGGTATTTGCAAGCCAGTCAAAGGAGATAGGCATGAAAAGTCAGAAAGAAGACCGGAGTTTAGAGGAAACCTTCCTCCGCCGCGAAGAAATCTTTGACGGAAAGATCGTGCATCTGGTCCGCGATACCGTCCTGTTGCCGAACAAACATACCGCGACCCGCGAAGTAGTTCTTCACCTCGGCGCGGTGGTGATTGTTCCGCTTTTTCCCGACGGAAGCGTGTTGATGGAACGCCAGTACCGCTACGCACAGGGCCGCATCATGTATGAACTCCCCGCCGGGAAACTCGACAGCGCCGGGGAAGACCCGCGCGAGGCCGCAATCCGCGAACTCCGGGAGGAAACCGGCCTGCAAGCCGGAAAAATGACTTCACTTGGTTCCTATATTCCGTCGCCTGCCGTCCTCGGCGAACGGCTCGGCGTTTTTCTGGCCGAGGATATGACGGAGGGAAAAAACCGTCTTGACCCGGACGAATTCCTGTATACCGAACGGCGCCCCCTCGATGAACTGGTGGATGAAGTCCTGCGCGGAGAAATTGAAGACGGAAAAACACAGGCCGCTCTGCTCCGCGTCTATCTTCTGAAACAACGCGGCCTGCTCTGAGTTTTCCGTGCGGAGCGGCGGCAATTGTTCCGTCTTTTCGCCAATTGTTCCGTCTTTTTCGGCGGCAGAGCCGCCCGCAACCCAAAAGCATGAAGGAGTTCCGGATGAGAGAATATCTTTTGCCCGCCGGCGGGCAATTCTACAAAGCCAATCTGCACGCTCACAGCACCGTCTCGGACGGGGCGGCAACGCCCGAAGAGATACGGGACGCTTATCGCGCCGCCGGGTATTCCGTGGTGGCGTTTACCGACCATGAAGTCATGGTGGACCACAGTGAACTTTCCGGGCCGGATTTTCTGGCGCTCCGGGGATATGAAATCCGGGTGGATGACCGCACCGATCGTTATGAGACCCGCAAGACCTACCACATCGGGTTGATTGCCCGTTCGCCGGACATCACGCACCAGGTCTTTTTCAATCCGCGCGGCCATTTCACAAAAAACGCGGCCGCTTATGCGTCCTCGGTACTTTGCCGCGAACCGGTCTACCAGTACACCTATTCTCCGATGTTCATCAACCGGCTGTTGCGTGCGGCGCGCGCGGAAGGCTTTCTCCCGATCTACAACCACCCGCACTGGTCGCTCCACACGGAGGAGGATTATCTGCCGCTGGAAGGGCTTTTCGGGATCGAAGTCGTGAACGCGACCTGCTCGGCTCTGCGCGCGTCGGCCGATACGGGGAGCGATATTTATGAGCGGATGCTCCGCGCCGGAAAGACCTCGCTGATTCCGCTTGCAACCGACGATAATCATAACGCCGACGGTTTCTCCGGACCGAAGAGCGATTCCTTTATCGCCTTCACCATGATTAAAGCCCCCTCGCTCCGCTACGGCGATATCATAGAAGCGCTTGAATCCGGAGATTGTTACGCATCTGCGGGGCCGCTGATCCACGCCCTCTTCCGGGACGGGGAAACGCTGACCGTGGAAACCTCCCCTGTCCGCGAGATTCTTTTGCTGACCGACGGACGCGACGGCATTCGCCGCACCGATGTCCGCCCGCTGACCGGCGCTTCTTTCCGGATCCCGGACGGATGTGCCTGGTTCCGTCTGGAAATGGCGGACGAGGCCGGCCGCCGCGCCTTTACCCGCGCTTATTTGGCAGCCCTTTGACGCCTGTCTTCCCGGACAGAATACGAAAAACCGCCGGCGAAGCAAAAACCAAAAAACAGCGAAAACAGCGTGTAAAAAAAGAAAAACCAAAACCGGCGAAAAGGAAAAAACAAGCCGAAAAAAAAGCCGCCCTGTTTGAAATGCACCCGAAGTTCGGATAAAACGATGGAGATGCATTTCGGTTGGGGCGGCTTTTTTCAAAGAATGCGGCGGCCGGACGGCCGGGGAAAGGAAAAAATCTGCTTTCCCTGCGGCATCTCAAGGGTTCAGTCTGTTCGGACCGCGGAAGAGGAACATGGCCTCCTTGATCGGCAGGCCGGTCAGAAGCATGGTCAGACGATCGACCCCCAGCCCGAACCCGCCGTGCGGAGGGCAACCGTACCGGAAAAATTCCAGATAGAAGCGGACATCCTCGCCAAGTCCTTTTTCTTCGGCCTGTTTTTTCAGAATTTCATATCGGTGTTCCCGTTGAGCGCCTGTCGTGATCTCGACTCCGCGCCAGATGAGGTCATATCCCTGCGGCACGCCGTTTTCGTCACGCATGTGATAGAACGCGCGTTTTTCCGCGGAATAGTCGGTGATAAAGAGAAATTCATGGTCGAATTTCTCCCGGGCCAGCCGGGCGGTCAGCCGTTCGGCATCGGTCGTAAGATCCCCTGCCTCGGAGGCCGGGCATTCATAGCCGTAACGTTCGCGCAGTTCGGCGTATACTTCCGAAAGTTTCATCCGCGGGAAGGGCTTTGTCGGAACCACGACCGGCAGGCCGAAAAGTTCTTCGACTTTTTCGCCGTATTCCTCTTTGACCCGACCGAGCGCATAGGTAAGCAGGTCCTCTTCCATTTTCATCACGTCTTCAAAAGACGAGATATAACTGAATTCCAGGTCAAATCCGGTGAATTCGGTAGTATGTTTGTTGGTAAAGGATTTTTCGGCGCGGAAGACGGGGCCTGTCTCAAAAATCCGCTCAAAACCGGCGGCCATCGCCATCTGTTTGTAAAACTGCGGGCTTTGCGCAAGATACGCTTTCCGGTCAAAATACTTCAGCTCAAACACATCGGCTCCGCTCTCGCTGGCCGCGCCGATCAGCTTCGGCGTATGAATCTCCGTGAAATGGTTTTCCAGCAGATATTGCCGCATAGCCGCCACAAAGCAGGTCTGCACGCGGAACATCAGGAGATTCTTTTCGGTGCGGAGATCGATCCAGCGATAGTCGAGACGCGTGTCGATATTGGCGTCCGGCCCGAACGGGATTACATCGGCGACCGACTCCGCCGTCATCGTCTCGGGAATCATTTCGCGGCCGCCGAGTTTGACATATTCGTTCTCCGTGACGGTTCCCGTCGCCGTGATAACCGACTCAAGCGTCAGCGTGTCCACAATGGCCGCCAGTTCCGGATACTTCTCTTTTTCGATCGTCAGTTGCAGTTTTCCGGTCACATCGCGCACCACCAGAAAGGCCATGGTGCGTTTATTGCGCAGATTTTCGATAAACCCGCTGATTTTACAGGGGGTACCCGGGATGATGTCCTTGATATAGGTACGTTCCATTTTTTCCTCCGAGATTTCTGTCTTTTCTTTTTATACCCCGCGGTGAAGGAGCCGAGCGTCTTTCCCCCGGGCAGAATGTCCGAATACTTTTCTATTGTAGCCTTTTTTCCTCATAAAATCAAGAGGGGATGCCCGGATTTTCTTATTTTGTTCCCTCAAACAGGCAACCGACGGCTGACAGAAAGACCCGCCGGGCTTCGGCAAACGTCATTCCGTCAAAGGAACAGCCGGCCGCCCGCCGATGGCCGCCCCCGCCGAACCGGGCGCAGAAAGCGGCTGCGTCCGCGCCGGTGGTGCGAAGAGACAGGCGGATCGTACCGTCCTGCCGCTCCCGCAGGAAAGCGGCGACTTCCGCACCGCCGAAAGAACGCACAACATCGATCGCCGTCTCAAAATCTTCGTCTTCACAGGAGAGTTTTTCAAAAACCGAACGGTCAAACGCAAGATAAGCAAGCCGCCCGCCGAAAGCGGTTTTGATATGCAGGGCGGCATACCCTTCCGCCCGCAACTGCCCTTCGCTTTTGGATTCAAACAGGCGATGGTTGATATCGGCCGCGTCGATTCCGGTAGCGATCAGGGCGGCGGCCACCCGGTGTGTGTCCGGCGTCGCGTTGGAAAACCGGAAACATCCGGTGTCCGAAGAAAGCGCTGCATAGAGCGCTGTGGCAATTTCCGGGGCCGGAACCTCTCCTTCCTGCGTGAAAATATCGTACAGCACCTCGCCCGTAGCGGCCGCGCCGGCCATCGTGCAGTTCGGGGCGAAGGGAGTGGAGAGCGCATGATGATCGACCGAAAATACGCGTTCGGCCTTTTCGACCAGCGGCGAGAGGTTGCCGAGCAAGGCCAAAGAGGCCACGTCAGCCGTTATGATAAAACGGGCTTCGCCGCCGTCATACAGCGGGATGCCTTCGCAAAGGAACGCAAGCCGACGCGGAATCGGGTCGGAACAGCCGAGCGAGGCCGGAATCCCGTGCGCCAGAAGAAAGCGGCAGAGGGCCGCCCCGCTGCCCACGCAGTCTCCGTCCGGAGAACGGTGGATCAGAACCACGGCCTGCGGCAAAGCAAGAATGCGTTCACGGAATTCTTTCGGGGTAAGCGCGGTGAAAGGACCCATCAGCTTTTTCCCCTTTCTTGTTCCCGCGCACTTTCCGTCGTGCTTTCCCGCACTTCACTTTCCTCTTTTCCGGGCGCTTCCTCTTTTCCGGGCGTTTCCTCTTTTCCGGGCGCTTTGGCCGGGTTTTCCGAACCCTGCAAACCGAGGTCGGAAAGGATTTTGGCAATACGGGCGCCATGCGCGATGGAACCGTCCGCGTAAAAAAGCAGTTCGGGCGTAATACGCAGATTCAGCGTCATGGCAAGATGCCGGCGGAGCATCGGCGCGGCGGCGCGCATGCCTTCCCCGGCCGCCGTACTGTCGCCGAGGGCGGAATAATAAACGCGCGCTACTTTCAGATCGGGGGCGACTTCCGCCCGTGTCACCGAGACAAAATTATCCAGAATGCGCGGATCGCGGGCGTCCCGGAGCGCGATAGCCAGCTCTTCGGCTACCGCATCGTTGATTCTTCCTCTTCTGTATTTGGACATATATCTGACTTCCTTTCGGATTTTTTATTCTTTTTGTTCCGACGGCCGGGAAAAAGCAATCGGAGCAAACGGAGCGGGGAAAGCAACCGGAGCGGCCGGGAAAGCAATCGGAGCAACCGGAGCGGCCGGGTTGATTTTCGGGCGCGGTCAATCCGCCGGCGTTACTTCAAAAAATTCCCCATCCGGCCTGCGGCCGGACACGGCATATGCGGCGTTTTGAAAGGCGGCCGCGCTGTCGGTGATATAAAAGCGGGTACGCCCCTGCCCGGCCGGAACGCGCAATTGCCGTCCGAGCGCCCGGGCGGCGGCCGCGCCGCAATCGATCAGAGTCGCTTCCGGGAAAAGCGGAGCGATCAGCCCGGACAGCCAGGGGAAATGCGTACATCCCAAAAGAATGGCCTCGGGTGGGTCGGCAAGAAGCGGGGCCAGCGTCCGCAGAACCGCCAGCCGGGCAACCGGGTCATCCGGGCGGTTCATGCCGCTTTCGGCCAGGAAAACGAAGATCGGGCAGGCAAGGCAGGTCAGAATCGCATCGGGGCGACGCGCGAGAATCCTGCGTGAAAACCCTCCTGCGCGTATCGTCGCTTCGGTTCCGAGTACCGCAATCTTCCCGTGCGGCGCGGCGGCAAGAGCTGCGGCCGTTCCCGCTTCCGTAATACCGTATACAGGGAACGGGTACCCGGCCGCCAATTCCGGCAGGCAGACCGTGCTGACCGTACCGCAGGCGACCAGCACCGCTTCGGGCGAAAGAGAAGCCAGCGTTGAAATAGCCGCCGCGGCATACCGTGCAATCGTTCCCTCGGAACGGCTTCCGTACGGCAGGTGCGCCGTATCTCCGAAATAGGCAATGTCGCAAAGCGGGTAATCTTTACGAAGCGCGTTGAGTGCGGTCAGACCCCCGATACCGCTATCAAAAATGCCAACCATACTTTACAAAACGGCATTTTTAAGCAGGACGTTCACGACTTCCGGCAGAGAAAGCCCGGCAAAGTGCATCAGCATCGGGTACATACTGATGTCGGTAAAACCCGGCATCGTATTGATCTCGTTGAAAAGGACCTCCCCATCCTGCCGGACAAAAAAATCAATACGGGCAAGCCCTCGGCAACCGAGCAGATAAAAAAGTCGTTTTCCGTATTCGCGCACCTTAGCCATCGCGCGCGAACCGACGCGGGCCGGGATAAAAATGCGGGAAGCGCGGCTCTTATACTTCGCGTCGTAATCATAAAACGCCCCGTCCGGATCCACTTCTCCGACGGTATTGCCGAAGAGCTGCCCGTCTCGTTCAAGGAGCGCATATTCGACTTCCGCCCCGCATATCAGTTCTTCGCAAAGGGCGCGGCCACCGAACGCGCAAGCCGCATAAAGCGCGGGGAGCATCTCGTCGCGCGCCGTCACCCGTCCGCTCCCGCGGGAAGAACCCGAGAGAACCGGCTTGACAAAAAACGGATAAGAAAGCGTTTTTTCGATCCGGTCCCGTATTCCGGGGTCGGAAAGTTCCGCCATGCGGACCTCTGTTCCCCGCGCGACCGGGATCCCTGCGGCGGCGGCCATAGTTTTCACGACCGTTTTATCCATCCCGATGGCCCCGGTCAGAGCGCGGCATCCGACATAGGGGATTGCAAGCAGTTCCAGCAGCCCCTGCACACGGCCGTCTTCCCCGTTCGTTCCGTGCAGGACGGGAAAGACGCAGTCGGCCTGCACCGGTTCTCCCCCGAAGAGAAAACCGCGTTGATTCGGAGCGAAAGATACAGGCAAAAGCCGTCCGTCCTGCCAGCGGTCCTCGCGTATCGCGTCTGCCGTGACATCCGGGCAGGCGTACCATTCGCCCTCACGGGTAATGCCAACCGGGAGCGGCGTGTGTTCCGGAGAAAGCGCCGGCAGGATTGCGGCGGCACTGCGGAGCGAGATCTCATATTCCTCACTCTTCCCGCCGAAAAGAAGTATCACGTTCATACCATCACCTCGGTTCAGTATATGCCGGATGATGGATCATGCCCCGTGCGGACCGGAGAAAACCGGGCGAAAAAAGGAAAGCGATGCGGCGCATGCCGCCCGCTACCGCGCTTTCGCGGGGTTATCGCGGGGTTCGGCGCAGTAACGCTACGCGGAAATTCCCGCCGTAATCGCGGTACGGCGTGAAGGAAAACTGCTTTTCTTCGGCCAGTTCCGCCATTTTTTCTTCTTCGTCATATCCGCATTCAAAAAGGAAAAATCCTCCTTCCCGCAAATGCGGCGTAAAGGTAAGAAAACGGCGATAAAACAACATCCCGTCTTCTCCGCCGTCCAGCGCGCCGGGCGGTTCATATCCGACTTCCGGCGCGAGAGAGGCAAGGTCTTTTTGGGGAATATATGGCGGGTTGGAAAGGATCGCGTCAAACTTCCCGTCAGGCTCCGACGTGAGCAGATCGGCGCGGATCAGTGAAAAACGCGCGTTCATCCCGTATTTTTCCCGGTTCAGCGCGGCGTATCCAAGCGCCTCTTTTGAGAGTTCAAAGCCGGCCGCCGTGGTGTCGCTCCGCTCGCAGAGGATCGAAAGCGCGATCGTTCCGATCCCGGTACACAGATCGGCAAAATGCGCCCCGGCGGGCAAAAGCGAGACCGCCAGCTCCACCAGCCGTTCGGTATCCGGACGGGGAACCAGACATCCCGGCCCCACCGCGTACCGTTGCCGGTAAAAATCCGCCTGTCCGAGAATATAGGCCAGCGGCTCCCGGCGCAGGCGGCGATCCAGCGCAACCGCAAGGCCGGATGCGGTGCAATCGGGATCCGTACCGAACAGCGAAGAAAGCGGCCGGCCCGAAAAATGCGAAAAAAGCAATCGTGCTTCCTGCCCGGCTTCCTCAATCCCGGCCTCGGTCAATGCGGCCCGCAGTGCGGAAAGTTTCATATCGCGTGTTTTTCCGGCGGTTCTTGCCCGCCGTCTTCCTGTCGTCCGGCGCTATTTGGCTGTCCGGCTGGCGCGGTTTCTCCGCCGTTGTCGGGCTGTCCGGCTGGCGCGGTTTCTCCGCCGTTTTCTTCTCCGCCGCTGTCGGGCCGTCCGGCGTTATCCTGTTGTCCGGCAGACGCGGTCTCTCCGGCGTTATCCGGTTGTCCGGCATTTTTTCCGAAAGGCAACGGTGCGTACGCGTTCCGGTCGAAGTCCGGAAAATCTTCCGGTAAAGCAAAACGGATTGCCAGTAACGCCACTTCCAGTTGCGCATCATCGGGTTCCCGCGTGGTAATGCGTTGCATCCACAGCCCGGGCGCGGAAAGAATCCGCGTCAGGAAATTATCATGCCGTCCGGCATACAGGATGAATTCAAATCCCACCCCGACAATGACAGGGAGTAAAAGGATTCGGATACATGTGTAAAGTAATGTTGGCAATCCGGGGAGCACCGCGTTGACAAAAAACCCGAGAAGTACGCCAAGCAGAATCATCACAAACATGAATGACGTGCCGCACCGGGGATGAAACCGGGTATGCCGGCGCGCGTATTCGGGAGTCAGCGGGTCGCCCGATTCATAGCAGGCTATGCTCTTGTGTTCCGCCCCGTGATAGGCAAAGGTGCGGCGGATGTCCTTCATCCCGGAAACAATCCACAGATACAAGATGAAAATGACGATTTTCAGTCCGCCCTCCACCGCGCTTTTCCACGCGCCGAGCGACGTATCGGCCAGCGATTCAATCAGTCCGGCAATCTCACGCGGCAGAGCCAGAAACAGGCCAAGTGCCAGCCCCACGCCAAGCACGGCGGCAATCACGGTCAATACATGGAAAAAAGCAACGCCGAGATGGCGGCGGAACCATTTTTCAAATGCGCTCTCTTCGGTTTCCCCTCCCATCACGTCGGCCGAGACGGAAAGGCATTGATAACTGAGAATCAGCGATTCCACAAAAGCAATAACTCCCCGGATCAGGGGAAGATTCAGTATTTTATGTTTTTTCCGCAGGGATACAAACTTCCTTTCCCGGACGACGTACCCGCCGTCTTCCCGGCGCAGGACCACGGCGCAATTCTCCCCGGCGCGCATCATCACGCCTTCCAGCACCGCTTCCCCGCCCACTTTGCCCAGCCGCGGATTCTTTTCTTTTTGTTCGGATTTCACGTTTTTTCCTCCTGCTTTGTATTAGAATAGTATACCACACCGACAGAAAAAAAGAAAGAGATTTTGTGAAAAAACAAGCCGTTCCGAGAAAAATGCAAAAGCAAAAGCCTCCGCCCCCGCAGAAAACCCGGCACAGGCGCAAAAAGACGCTCCGCAGAAAACCCGGCGCAAACAAAAAAGCGGGCGCTTGGCGCACCCGCCCGGAAAATCTGTCAAAAATCCCGCGCCGGAACGGCCGGAAGAGAGCCGGGTTCCGCGCCGGAACGGTCAGAACGAAGGGTATTCGCCGTCCTCGTGCTTTTTTCGCATGGCGGCGCGGACGCTTTCGGCATCCTCGCGATATGTCACGCCGTACCACCGTTCCGGCGTGCGGAGTACGCGGAACCGCGCTCCCTCGTTCCGGATCATGGAATCCACTACAAAAGGAAGATAGAATTCATCTTTCAGCGGATTCTGCATCCCGGCAAGAAATTTGGTGAAATCGCGCTCCAACGTTTTGAAAATCCGGGGAGAAAATCCCCAAAGATTCATCGAAACAACGGTGTCCAACGGGATCCCGCTGTTTTTATCCAGCGCCGTATGTTCCGTGACCGAACAAAGATATCCGTCCTCGATCCGGCAGATTCCGCGGCTGACGGTTCCGCTTTCGGTCAGGGTCTTGCCGAGTTCAAACCCCACCATGCAATCCGGCTCATCGCTCACCAACGTCCGATGCATAAGCTCGTAAGAGACGCGGCCGTAAAAATCATCGGCATTGATGACAGCGAAGGGATACTCCCCCACAGCCTCGCGCGCGGCAAGTACCGCATGCCCGGTTCCCCACGGTTTCACGCGGCCCTCGGGGAGAGAAAAACCGGCCGGGAGCGCATCGGGGCGCTGGAAAACATATTCCACATCCATCAGTTTTTCAATGCGGCGACCCGCCACTGCGCGAAAATCCTCTTCATTTTCTTTCTTAATAATCAGAACTGCCTTGTCAAAACCGGCGCGCGCCGCGTCAAACACCGAATAATCGATAATAATTTGCCCGTCGGGGCCGAGCGGGGCAATCTGCTTCATCCCGCCGAAACGGCTCCCCATTCCGGCCGCCATCACTACAAGCGCTGTTTTTTTCATGTCATTGAACACTTTCCGCCGACAAACCGGCTGAATGAAGTTTCCCGCGGGCAGACCGCGGTGCTGACAGTGTACCATAGTTTTCCTTGTTTTGCAAGGATAATTTTTCCACCGCACCAAAGTGGGCTTTTGTTCTTTTTTCACAGTTTTTTCCTTGACAAACTCCCGCGTTTCGTTTATAATGTAATTTGCGATAGCATATATCTATTAACCATGGTGCTTCCACGCACACGATTTCACGAAAGGATACCGTTTATGAAAAAATTTTTGCGCATCCTCTGCCTCATTTTGGCGCTTTCGTTTGTGGTAACGGCTTTTGCCGCCTGCGGCGATAAACCGACCGATACCACAACAAAGCCGTCCAACACCGATAAGCCGAGCGGCGACGACAAATGGAAGGATGTCTCTTTCAAAGGGCAAAAATTCCACATCTGGATCAATGACTACATGGGAGATGCCGACGCATTGGCCGCCGGGGCCGACGTCTGCCTCAACTATATGCGCGGCATTGACGACGCCAGCGAAGCCGGCAGTAACACCGTGCTGGTCGAAGCCACCGAACGCTACGACAGAGTCCTCGGCATCCTCGACCTGGAAAAGAGCGATGTACAATACACCATGGCCGGCTGGAAAGGCAATTGCGATACCATCCTGCCCGACATCCAGGCCGTTGTCACCGCCAACCAAAAAGACGGTCCGAGCCTCATTATCCATGAAAACTACGGGATTGTGCGCGCCGGCATTACCGGGCTTCTTTACAATGTCTATGACAAAGACCAGGACAACTATTTCGACCTGACCCACAAGGGCTGGTATCTCGATATGATGGAAGAAAACACCATCGACAAAAACAAGATTTACATGCTCTTCGGCGATTTCTTTATCGACCAGTTCCGCCTGGCCTACGGCGTTTTAGCCAATACCACCAAGATCGATGAAAAATATCGTCCTTCCGGCGCCGAAAGCGGCTCTCTCGCGCTCTTTTCGCATGTTCTGGACGGAACCTGGACCTATGAGACCATGATGACCATCGCCGATGCCTGCCGTCAGGACACCGGCGGCGAATGGGATAGTTCGAGCATCATGGGCGTGGTCGGTTCGCAGTGGTGCATCCGCTCCTTCTTCTCAACCTCGGGTCTGGACGTTTTCCAGAAGGACGAAAACGGGAATGTTTCCTATATCAACGATATCGGCGATGTGCATACCTGGGTCGATACCTTCATCAATATGGAAAAGGAGCCTTGGTTCTCCTATTACTGGCAGGACACGGCCAACAGCGGCAGCCCCGTCATGAATCCGAACCGTGAAACCGCCTCCACTACCTTTGCGCAAGGACGCGCCGCGTTTGCCATCGGGCAGGCCGTTGTGACCTATGAAAGCGCCCTGATTCAGAACATGAACGACAACTCCGCCCTTCTGCCGACCCCGCGGTATTACAGCGAAGTCGAAAGCACCGAGTTCAACGACATCAAAAAGCTCTACGGCGCACTGACCTCGGATAACGCCAACAGCGGCGGCATTCTGCTGAACGCCAAGGCAAGCGACTTCACCCTGGCCTCCGCCTTCCTCCAGCTCATGGCCGAAAACAGCGAGAGCTTCATGGAAGAATATTACGAGACCAACCTGATGATCAAGGTCAATCAGTCGGATTCCCAGCAGCAGGTGCAGATGATCCAGATCATTCACGACGGGATCTGCTCCCCGATGTCGATGCTCTACGACAACTATTGTTCCAAGAGTCTTTCGCTCAATACTTACGCATACCTCATGTACAAATCTCTCAATAACCAGAGCAATACCTATTCTTCCGACTGGGATGCCGAAATCGGTGCCAAAAAAGCCCAGTGGAGCAAGATTGTTGCAAACTTCGGCAACAAGGCCGACTGATTTTTGCGCGGCCGACTGTTTCGGAAAGCACCCCGCCCGGGGTGCTTTTCTTTTCGCTTCCGGCGGTTCTTCCGTGATTTTTGGCGGGTTCTGTTGCACTTGCGGCATTCGCGTTGCTCATCCGTTCCCTTTACGGCGGTTCTTCCGTGATTTTTGGCGGGTTTTCGGTTCGGCCGGCCGGATTTGCAGGTCGAAAGCGTTTGTTTGCCCCTTGTTCACAGTTTGTTCCCTTGACAAACATAAAAATTCTGTTATAATATGAATGATGATAGATTCAATCTATTATGCAACGGTGTGCCTGCACACACGATTTCATGAAAGGATACGCTTATGAAAAAATTTTTGCGCATTCTCTGCCTCATTTTGGCGCTGTCGTTTGTGGTAGCGGCTTTTGCCGCCTGCGGCGATAAACCGACCGACACCACAACAAAGTCGTCTCAAACCACCAAGCCGAGCGGCGACGACAAATGGAAGGATGTCTCCTTCAAAGGACAGAATTTCCACATCTGGATCAATGACTACATGGGCGACGCCGACGCACAGGCCGCCGGTGCCGATGTCTGCCTCCCCTACATGCGCGGCGTTGATGAAGCCGATGAAGCCGGCAGTAACACCGTGCTGGTCGAAGCTACCGAACGCTACGACAAAGTCCTCGGTATCCTCAATCTGGAAAAGAGCGATGTCCGCTACACCATGGCCGGCTGGAAAGGCAATTGCGATTCCATCCTGCCCGACATTCAGGCCGTTGTCACCGCCAACGCCAAGGACGGCCCGAGCCTCGTTATCCATGAAAATTACGGGATCGTGCGCGCCGGCATTACCGGACTGCTCTATAACGCCTACGACAAGGATCAGACCAACTATTTCGACCTGACTCACAAGGGCTGGTATCTCGATATGATGGAAGAAAACACCATCGACAAGAACAAGATTTACATGCTCTTCGGCGATTTCTTTATCGACCAGTTCCGCATGGCCTACGGTGTTTTAGCCAATACCACCAAGATTGAAGAAAAATACCGCCCCGACGGAGCCTCCAGCGGTGGCGTGACTGCGCTCTTCCAGCACGTTCTGGACGGAACCTGGACCTACGAGACCATGATGACCATCGCCGATGCCGTCCGCCAGGACAGCAGCGGAGAATGGGATAGTTCAAGCATCATGGGCGTAATCGGCTCGCAGTGGTGCATCCGCTCCTTCTTCTCGACCTCGGGGCTGGACGTTTTCCAGAAGGATGCCAACGGAAAAGTTTCCTATATTACCAATATCGGCGATGTGCATGACTGGGTCGATAACTTTATCAGTATGGAAAGGCAGCCCTGGTTCTCCTATACATGGACCAATACGACAACCAGCAGCTCCCCTGCCCTGAACCCGAACCGCGAAACCGCCTCTACCTCTTTCGCGCAGGGACGTGCCGCGTTTGCCATCGGGCAGGCCGTTGTGACCTATGAAAGCGCCCTGATCCAGAACATGAACGACAACTCCGCCCTTCTGCCGAACCCGCGGTATTACAGCGAAGTGGAAAGCACCGAGTTCAATGACATCAAAAAGCTCTACGGAGCCATGACCTCGGATAACGCCAACAGCGGCGGCATTCTGCTGAACGCCAAGGCAAGCGACTTCACCCTGGCCTCCGCCTTCCTCCAGCTCATGGCCGAAAACAGCGAGAGCTTCATGGAAGAATATTACGAGACCAACCTGATGATCAAGGTCAATCAGTCGGATTCCCAGCAGCAGGTGCAGATGATCCAGATCATCCACGACGGGATCTGCTCCCCGATGTCGATGCTTTACGACAACTACTGCGCCAAGAGCCTCACGCTCAGCACCTATGCGGCTATGATGTATAAGTCGATTGACAATAAGACCAATTCGTTTGCTTCTGACTGGGCTTCCGAAGTTGCCGCCAAGAATACTCAGTGGGATAAGATCGTCAAAAACTTCGGCAACCCGGCCGACTGATTTTTGCGCAATCGTTTGGTCTTTTGCGCGACCGACTGTTTCGGAAAGCACCCCGCCCGGGGTGCTTTTTATTTATAGCTTATTGACAAAAGCTTTTCTTTCGTTTACAATGTATTTGGTGACAAAGCATAATCATATCAACCGCTATGGGCTTGCACACACAATTATACGAAAGGGTATATCTTATGAAGAAATTTTTGCGCGTCTTCTGCCTTCTCCTGGCACTTTCGTTTGTGCTGACGGCTTTTGCCGCCTGCGGCGAGAAAGAGACCGACACCACGACCAAACCGTCCAAAACCACGACCGCATCGCAAAACCAGGACGACCCGCCCGACAAATGGAAGGATGTCTCCTTCAAAGGGCAAAAGCTCCATATCTGGTTCAACGATTTTGTAGCGGACCCCGACATCCGGGCGGCCAATGTCAACCATTGTCTGGATTATATGCGCGGCCTTGATGATACCGATGAAACCGGCAGTAACACCGTGCTGGTCGAAGCAACCGAACGCTACGACAGGGTCCTTAGCATCCTCGACCTTGAAAGGAAGGATGTACAATATACCATGATCGGCTGGAAAGCCGTCCATCCCATTCTGGAAGATATCCAGGCCCTTGTTGCCTCCAACCCGAAAGACGGCCCGAGCCTCATGATTCATGCCAACTTCGGCCTTGTGCGCGCCGGCGTGACCGGCCTGCTCTATAACGTTTACGACAAAGATCAGGACAATTATTTCGACCTGACAGACAAGGGCTGGTATCTCGACATGATGGAAGAAAACACCATCGACAAGAGCAAAATCTATATGCTCTTCGGCGATTTCTTTATCGACCAGTTCCGCATGTCTTACGGCGTTTTAGCCAACACGACGAGAATTGAAGAGCGTTACCGCCCCGGAGGAACGGCCGGCGGTACCGCCGCGCTCTTTGCGCATGTGCTGGACGGAAGCTGGACCTATGAGACCATGATGGAGATTGCCGACGTTTGCCGGCAGGACAGCGGCGGCGAATGGAACAGTTCGAGCATCATGGGGGCCATCGGCTTGCGCTGGTGCGTCCGTTCCTTCTTTGCGACCTCGGGGCTGGATGTTTTTGAGAAGGATGAAAACGGGAAAGTCACCTATATTACCGATGTCACCGCAATCCATAACTGGGTCGATACCTTCATCAATATGGAAAAGGAGCCTTGGTTCTCCTATTATTGGCAGGACACGGCGCACAGCAGCACCCCCGCCCTGAACCCGAACGAAAATTCGGCCTCCACCACCTTTGCCGAAGGACGCGCCGCGTTTGCCATCGGGCAGGCTCTTGCGACCTTTGAAAGCGCCATGATTCAGAATATGCACGACAACTGTGCCTTTTTACCGTCTCCGCGCTACTATGACGAGGTCCTGAGTACCGAATTCGACGAGGTCAAAAAACTTTACGGCGCGCTTACCTCAGATGTCGCCAACGGCGGCGGCATTCTGATTACCGCCAAGCCGGAGGATTTTACGCTGTCCTCTGCGTTTCTCCAGCTCATGGCCGAAAACAGCGAGAGTTTCATGGAAGAGTATTACGAGACCAACCTGATGATTAAAGTCAACCAGTCGGATTCTCAACAGCAAATGCAGATGATCCAGATCATCCACGACGGGATCTGTTCCCCGATGTCGATGCTCTATGATTATTTTTGCGCCCAGAGTATTGCCATCCGTCCTTACGAAACCATCATGCGAGACTGCTTTGACAAAAAGAGCAACACGTTCGCTTCCGATTGGGAAAGCGAACTCGGTCCGAGAACCGCGCAATGGGAAAAATTTGTTGCGAATTTCGGCACAAAATTTGACTGATCCCGAAAGCATCCCGCAAGGGGTGCTTTTTATTCATACCTTATTGACAAAAATCTTCTTTTCGTTTATAATATGATTGGTGATAAAGTACATTGCATGAACCGCTATGCGCTTACACACGATTTTGCGAAAGGGTACTGCTTATGAAGAAACTTCTGCGCGTTTTCTGCCTCCTCCTGGCGCTTTCGTTTGTGCTGACGGCTTTTGCCGCCTGCGGGGAGAAAGAGACCGACACAACGACCAAACCGTCCAAAACCACGACCGCATCGCAAAGCCAGGACGACCCGCCCGATAAATGGAAGGATGTTTCCTTCAAAGGAGAAAAACTCCATATCTGGATCAGCGACTTCATGGCGGACGCCGACGCCCGGGCCGCCGGGGCCTCTTCCTGCCTGATTTATATGCGCGGCCTTGACGATTCCGACGATGCCGGCAGTAACACCGTGCTGGTCGAAGCAACCGAACGCTACGACAAAGTCCTCGGCATTCTCGATCTGGAAAAGAGCGATGTGCAGTATACCCCGGCCGGCTGGAAAGGGGACGGCAATACCATCCTCTCCGACATCCAGGCCGTTGTCGCCGCCAACCAAAAAGACGGGCCGAGCCTCATCATCCATGCCAATTTCGGCCTGGTGCGCGCCGCCATCACCGGCCTTCTTTACAATGTTTACGACAAAGACCAGGACAACTATTTCGACCTGACCAACAAGGGCTGGTACCTCGACATGATGGAAGAAAATACCATTGACAAGAGCAAAATTTATATGCTCTTCGGGGATTACTTCATCGACCAGTTCCGCCTCTCTTACGGCGTTCTGGCCAACACCACCAAGATTGAAGAAAAATATCGTCCTTCCGGCAAGACCGGGGGTACCGCCGCGCTCTTTGCGCATGTGCTGGACGGAACCTGGACCTATGAGACCATGATGGAGATTGCCGATGCCGTCCGTCAGGACACCGGCGGCGAGTGGGATAGCAGGAGCATTATGGGCGTGATTGGCTCCCCGTGGTGCATCCGTTCGCTCTTCTCGACTTCGGGGCTGGACGTTTTCCAGCGAGACGAAAACGGCAAACCCTCCTATATCACCGATATCAGCGAGGTACATGACTGGCTCGATACCTTCATCAATATGGAAAAGGAGCCTTGGTTCTCCTATTACTGGCAGGACACGGCCAACAGCGGCAGCCCCGTCATGAATCCGAACCGTGAAACCGCCTCCACCACCTTTGCCGAGGGGCGCGCCGCCTTCACGCTCGGGCAGGCCGTCGTGACCTTTGAAAGCCCTCTGATTCAGAATATGCACAACAGTTGCGCTTTTCTGCCGTCTCCGCGCTACCATGAAGAAGTCGAAAGCACCGAGTTTGACGACGTGAAAAAGCTCTACGGCGCACTGACTTCAGATATCGCCAACGGCGGCGGGATTCTGATTACCGCCAAGTCAAAGGATTTCACGCTTGGCTCCGCCTTCTTCCAGCTCATGGCCGAAAACAGCGAGAGCTTTATGGAAGAATATTACGAGACCAATCTGATGATCAAGGTCAACCAATCAAACTCGCAACAGCAGATGCAGATGATCCGTATCGTCCATGACGGAATCTGTTCCCCGATGTCGATGCTCTATGACTTCTACTGCGCCACCAGCGCCCAGCTCAACACCTACCTGCATCTTATGCGCCGCTCTCTCAACAACAAGAGCAACACGTTCTCTTCTGACTGGGCTTCCGAGCTCGCCGCAAAATCCGCGCAATGGGATAAGATTGTGGAGAACTTCGGCTCAAACGCCAATTGAACCCGGGAGCGCCCTGCAGGGCGCTCTTTCCCTCTTGACAAAAATATTCCTTTCGTTTACAATATTATTAGTGATAACGCATAATTGTAAGTCGCTCTGTACGTATAACCGCTCTTTTGAAAGGATTTATGTGCTATGAAAAAAGTTCTGCGCATTCTCTGCCTCATTTTGGCGCTTTCGTTTGCGGTAACGGCTTTTGCCGCCTGCGGCGATAAACCGACCGACACCACAACAAAGCCGTCTCAAACCACCAAGCCGAACGGCGACGACAAATGGAAGGATGTCTCCTTCAAGGGGCAAAAATTCCATATCTGGATCAATGACTACATGGGCGACGCCGACGCACGGGCCGCCGGTGCCGATGTCTGCCTCAACTATATGCGCGGCATTGACGACACCAACGAAGCCGGCAGTAACACCGTGCTGGTCGAAGCTACCGAACGGTATGACAAGGTCCTTAGCATCCTCGATCTGGAAAAGAGCGACGTCCGCTATACCATGGCCGGCTGGAAAGGCAATTGCGATACCATCCTGCCCGATGTTCAGGCCGTTGTCACCGCCAACGCCAAGGACGGCCCGAGCCTCGTTATCCATGAAAACTACGGGATTGTGCGCGCCGGCATTACCGGGCTTCTTTACAATGTCTATGACAAAGACCAGGACAACTATTTCGACCTGACCCACAAGGGCTGGTATCTCGATATGATGGAAGAAAACACCATCGACAAAAACAAGATTTACATGCTCTTCGGCGATTTCTTTATCGACCAGTTCCGCATGGCCTACGGCGTTTTAGCCAATACCACCAAGATTGAAGAAAAATACCGTCCCGACGGAGCATCCAACGGTGGCGTGGCCGCTCTCTTTGACCATGTGCTGAACGGAACCTGGACCTACGAGACCATGATGTCCATTGCCGACGTTTGCCGGCAGGATAACGGCGGTGAATGGGATAATGCAAGCATCATGGGCGTAATTGGCTCCCCGTGGTGTCTCCGTTCCTTCTTCTCGACCTCGGGGCTGGACGTTTTCCAGAAGGACGAAAACGGGAATGTTTCCTATATCACCGACATCGGCGACGTGCATACCTGGCTCGATACCTTCCTCAATATGGAAAAAGAGCCTTGGTTCTCCTTTTCCTGGAAGGAGACGACCTACAGCAGCAGCTCCTCCCTGAACCCGAGCCGTGAAGACGCCTCTACCTCTTTCGCGCAAGGACGCGCCGCGTTTGCCATCGGGCAGGCCGTTGTGACCTATGAAAGCGCCCTGATCCAGAACATGAACGACAATTGCGCCTTTCTGCCGGATCCGCGGTATTACAGCGAAGTCGAAAGCACCGAGTTCAACGACATCAAAAAGCTCTACGGAGCCATGACCTCGGATAACGCCAACAGCGGCGGCATTCTGCTGAACGCCAAATCAAGCGACTTCACCCTGGCCTCCGCCTTCCTCCAGCTCATGGCCGAAAACAGCGAGAGCTTTATGGAAGAATATTACGAGACCAACCTGATGATCAAGGTCAATCAGTCGGATTCCCAGCAGCAGGTGCAGATGATCCAGATCATCCACGACGGAATCTGCTCCCCGATGTCGATGCTTTACGACAACTACTGCGCCAAGAGCATTTCGCTCCGTACCTACGGGGCTTTGATGCAGAATTCGCTTTTCAACAAGTCCAATTCGTTCGCTTCCGACTGGCAATCGGAAATCGAAGCCAAAAAATCCCAGTGGAGCAAGATCGTCGCCAACTTCGGCAACGCGGCCGACTGATTTTTGCCAACCGACTGACTTTTGCGCGGCCGACTGCTCTTTGCGCAGCCGTTTGGTCTTTTGCGTGACCGACTGATCTTTGCGCGGCCGTTTGGTCTTTTGCGCGGCCGACTGTTTCGGAAAGCACCCCGCCCGGGGTGCTTTTTATTTATAGCTTATTGACAAAAGCTTTTCTTTCGTTTACAATGTATTTGGTGACAAAGCATAATCATATCAACCGCTATGGGCTTGCACACACAATTATACGAAAGGGTATATCTTATGAAGAAATTTTTGCGCGTCTTCTGCCTCCTCCTGGCACTTTCGTTTGTGCTGACGGCTTTTGCCGCCTGCGGCGAGAAAGAGACCGACACCACAACCAAACCGTCCAAAACCACGACCGCATCGCAAAGCCAGGATGACCCGCCCGATAAATGGAAGGATGTCTCCTTCAAAGGGCAAAAGCTGCATATCTGGATCAATGATTTTATAGCAGACCCCAATATCAGGTTAGCCAATGTCAATCCCTGTATCGATTACATGCGCGGCCTTGATGACACCGATGAAACCGCCGCTAATACCGTGCTGGCCGAAGCCACCGAACGCTACGACAGGGTCCTTAGCATCCTCGGCCTCGAAAAGGACGACGTGCAGTACACCCCGACCGGCTGGAAGGGGAACGGCAATACCGTCCTGTCTGATATCCGGGCCATGGTCACCGCCAACCAAAAAGACGGGCCGAGCCTCATCATCCATGCCAACTACGGCCTTGTGCGCGCCGGCATTACCGGCCTTCTTTACAATGTCTACGACAAAGACCAGGACAACTATTTCGACCTGACAGACAAGGGCTGGTATCTCGACATGATGGAAGAAAACACCATCGACAAGAGCAAAATTTATATGCTCTTCGGCGATTTCTTTATCGACCAGTTCCGCATGTCTTACGGCGTTTTAGCCAACACGACGAGAATTGAAGAGCGTTACCGCCCCGGAGGAACGGCCGGCGGTACCGCCGCGCTCTTTGCGCATGTGCTGGACGGAAGCTGGACCTATGAGACCATGATGGAGATTGCCGACGTTTGCCGGCAGGACAACGGCGGCGACTGGAACAATTTGAGTATCATGGGCGCTATCGGACCTACGTCATGGTGCGTCCGTCCTCTTTTCGCCACTTCGGGGCTGGACATTTTCCAGCGGGACGAAAACGGAAAAGTCACGTATAGGGCCGATGTCCGCGAATTGCATGACTGGCTCGATACCTTAATCAATATGGAAAAGGAACCCTGGTTCGCCTATAACTGGGAGGATACCGAACACAGCTCTTCCCCCGCCCTGAATCCGAATAAAGACACCGCCTCCACCACCTTTGCCGAGGGGCGCGCCGCGTTTGCCCTCGGGCAGGCCGTCGCGACCTTTGAAAGCCCTCTGATTCAGAACATGCATGACAACTGCGCCTTTTTGCCGACTCCGCGCTACCATGAAGAAGTCGAAAGCACCGAGTTTGACGACATTAAAAAACTTTACGGCGCGCTGACCTCGGATGTCGCAAACAGCGGCGGGATTCTGATTACCGCCAAGCCGGAGGATTTCACGCTGTCTTCTGCGTTTCTCCAGCTCATGGCCGAAAACAGCGAGAGCTTCATGGAAGAGTATTACGAGACCAACCTGATGATTAAAGTCAACCAGTCGAATTCGCAACAGCAGATGCAAATGATCCGTATCGTCCATGACGGGCTCTGTTCCCCGATGTCAATGCTCTACGACAATTACTGCGCCCAAAGCACCTCCGGTATTCGTACCTTCTCCTCCATCATGTGCGATTCTCTCGACAAACAGAGCAACACGTTCGTTTCCGACTGGGAGAGCGAACTCGGTCCGAGAACCGCGCAATGGGAAAAACTGGTAACCAACTTCGGCAAAAGAACCGACTGATTCCGTGAGCGCCCCATGGGCGCTCTTTTTTATTTTTCCCCCGGAAGGCTTGACTTTCCGGGGGGGAAGAAGTATACTGATATTGCATAACGCTCTATCTTTTATGATAAGGAGAAGAATCAATGAATCACGATCCTCAGAAAATTCATCATGATGCGTTACTCGCTTTGAAGCCTTCCCTGCGCTATGACGGCAGCGTTCCGCTGGCCGAATGGCAGGCTGCCGCCCGCGCAAAACTATCCTCCCTCACCGGTCTTGACAGAATCGCTCCGGCGGCGGAAGATCACTTTACGGTTGAATCCACGACCGAATGCGATACGCACACCGCCTATCGCATCTCCTTCCAGAGCGAAGAAGATTATTATGTCATCTGCCATTTGTGGGTCCCGAAGGGAATAGAAGGCAAAATCCCGATGATCATTTGCCTGCAAGGACACTCCACAGGCTGCCATATCTCTCTCGGCCAACCGAAATTCCCGGGAGACGAATCCACAATCAACGGCGGCGACCGCGACTTTGCCCGTCAGATCGTCCGCGAGGGGTACTGCTCTCTGGCGATTGAACAGCGCTGTTTCGGTGAATGCGGCGGAACCGAACGCGGTCCTGCCTGCTCCGTGCCGACGCTCTCTGCTTTGCTTTACGGCCGGACAACAATCGGGGAACGCGTTTTTGACATTCAGCGCGCCATTGACCTTCTTCCCGCCCATTTCGACTTCATCGATACGAACCGTATCGCCTGCATGGGGAACTCGGGTGGCGGAACCGCCACAATCTATGCGGCCGCGCTTGAACCCCGCATCAGCCTGGCGATGCCTTCCTGTTCGCTCTGCACCTACAAGGATTCAATCGGCGCCATGTCTCACTGCTCCTGCAACTTTATCCCCAATATTGCGCTCTATTTTGATATGGGCGACCTTTGCGGCCTGATTGCGCCCCGCAAACTTATCGCCGTTTCGGGTGCGGAAGACCAGATTTTCCCGCATCACGGCGTTGCCGAATGCATGGATGTATTGCAAAAGTATTATGATGCCGCCGGTGTTCCGGAAAATTGCACCTGGGTCGAGGGTCCGGAAGGACACCGTTTCTATGCCGCGCAGTCCTGGCCGGTCTTCCACCGGATGTTTGACTGACGGATTCTGACATGCAAAAGGGGCCGGCCCCGGAATTTCCCCCGGCCGCGGCTTTATTCACTTCTCCCGGTCGTGCGGGCTTTGCTTTCCCCCGCCGCGCGGGCTTTGCTTTCCCCGGCCACGCGGGCTTTGCTTTCCCCCGCCGCCCCTTAACCGAGAGCCAAAAAAACAAGACAGAGGCAGTTCAGACATCTGCCTCTGTTTTCTTTTGCACCCCGGCCGCGGTTTTATTCTCTTTTTCCCCGGCCGCGGCTTTATTCACTTCTCCCGGTCGCGCGGGCTTTGCTTTCCCCCGCCGCGCGGGCTTATTTTTTTACACACCGGCAGGCCGTCTTCCGGTCTTTCCCCGGCGCGGAAAACTCAGACCCGATCCAACGTAAAGACGCGGCTGGTGAAATCGTTGCGCGCGATCTCATACAACCCGACATTCATCAGATAGCTTCCGGTATACTCGTTCCCGGAGATATCCCGATAACGGGCTTCCGGATCAAGCCCTGCCAGGCGGATGATCGTGAAGGGCGCATTGGGCGTGGCCAACACATTGTAGATCGCCACCACGATGCGGGATCTGTCCTTCGCCACAAATTCCACTGCCGTGCAGTTCCCTTCAAAAGGAGAGGCCAGGCGATACATATCGCCGTTATGAACCGTCGGCCGGATGTCCTTATACGTTTCGATGGCGCGGCGGCAGATTTCCAGATCTTCCCGGCTCTCGCGGTTGAGGTCAAGCTCAAAACCGAACTGGCCGATGATTGCCACATCGCACCGCGTCTGCATGGGCGTATTGCGGTGGACAACGCAGTTCGGGCAGGCAGAAACATGGGAGCCTTGTGTTTCGGGCGGGAAAGCCAGCGAGGTGCCGTAATGGATATGCAGGCGTTCGATTGCGTCGCTGTCGTCACTCGTCCATATCTGCGGGGTATAATAGAGTTGCCCCGCGTCAAAGCGCGCGCCGCCCGACGAGCATCCCTCGAAGAGGATGTCGGGATAGCGGGCCGTGAGATATTCCATCATATAGTAATACCCGAGCATATACCGGTGCGGAACTTCGGCCTGCCGCTCCTTCGGGAGGGCGGGAGAGCCGATATTGCAGATTGAACGGTTCATATCCCATTTGATATAGGAAATCTTCGCCCCATCCAGCACCTTGCAGATCGCATCCAGCAGATAATCGCAGACCTCCCGGCGGGAAAGATCAAGGGTCAGTTGCCAGCGGGCTTCCAGGCGTGTGCGTCCGGGGTTATGGATGCACCAGTCGGGATGGGCCCTGTAAAGGTCGGAGTCGGGAGAAACCATTTCCGGCTCAAACCATAGCCCGAACTTCATCCCCATTTTCTCAACTTTAAGAGAAAGGCCGTCAATACCGTTCGGCAATTTGTTTTTGGCTACATACCAGTCGCCGAGCGAAGATTTGGGGTCGTCACGCTTACCGAACCACCCGTCATCCAGCACCATCAGGTCTACGCCGAGCGCACGGCCGCCTTCGGCGATAGAAAGAATCTTTTCTTCATCAAAGGTGAAATTGGTGGCTTCCCAGTTGTTGAGCAGGACCGGGCGCGGCGCGTGTGCGTATTTCCCGCGTATCAGATGCGCACGGTACAGATCATGGAAATTCCGGCTCATGCCGGACAGCCCTTTATCCGAATACACCATGACCACTTCGGGTGCGTCAAAGCGTTCGCCGGGTTCCAGCCGCCAGTTGAAGTCAAAAGAGTTCAGCCCCATGTACATTCTGGCCGTATGCGTAATATCTCCGTATACCCCGGCGGCAAAGTTCCCGCTGTACACAAAGCTCATGCCGTACGCCTCGCCGGAAAGTTCGGTCGTTTCGGGGCGGACCAAGGCCAGAAAAGGACTTTGATGCGCGCTTGAATGGCCGCGTTTGCTGTCAAAGGTCAGGTCGCCGCGGCCGATTGGCTGGCGCTGGATGTTGCGTTCGTTTGCCCAACCGCCGAAGAGCGAAATCGCCTCAAAATCCAAGGAAGGAAGATCGACGCTGGCACTCATGATCCGCCGGATATTGATGATTTCTCCGCCGCGGTTCTCCGCCCGGACGCTCCGGGCGATGGCATCCACATCCGAAAAGACCGTGTACAACAGGAAAAGATGCAGGCCGGTTTTCGGATCAGCCAGTTCAATCGTCAACGTGTCGGCTTCCCCTTCTGCCGCAAAAGTAGCAGGCAGGCCGGGCAGGCCGGGTTTCCCGGGCGTGATCGTGTGGCCGACGTAAAGCAACTCGGTCTCGCGGGAGCCGTCCTCGTATTCGGCGTGGAAAGCCGGTTCGCGGAAGTCGCCGGATCCGTACACCGGATATTCCTGCCGCATACAGTCACGCGACAGCCATGTGCCGGGTTCAAAAGCTCCCATGGAACTGCCCATCATTTGTGCGATATATCCAAGCCCCGGGTTCGGTGCCAGCTCATGCAGGGAAGGCCCCCAGTACCCGTGTAAAAGATATTTTTGGTGCAGACCGAAAATATAGGAGGTGTTCGGGGTGTGAAGATAAAAGAGTTTGTTCTTTTCGTCAAATCTGATCGCCATGTGCTTGCTCCTTATTTCAACGGCAAAAGTCGTATTCATCCGGCGTTTCAACGGCCAAAGCCTGTTTGTCCGGTATTTTAGCGGCCAAATGTCGTATTTATTGATAACATTCCAAATTGCTGCGCAAAACAAGTTCCGGCCGCACCGGGATCAACCCGGCCGCCTTCCCGCCGAAAAGCCACCCGCGCAAGGCCCGCACGGCCTCTTCCATCTGCCGTTCCGGCGCGGTATAAAGAAGCGCGGCGACCTGTCCGGCGCGCAGTGCCTCTGTTGCGGGAGAAGAGAAATCGGTGCCGATTACGGTATATTTTTTCTTTGTTTCCGCCATGGTCGCCAATACGGCCGGAATCAGGGGGGAGGCCACAAACAGCGTCCGCAAGCGTGCCGTTTCTTCTCCGAGGCGGCGGATTTCCAGCGCGGTCTGCCGGGAACTCTCCCCGCATTCGGCCACCCCGGCAAACGGAAGAGCAAGGCGGGCGGATATCTCGCGGAACCCGCGGATCATCTCTTCACCGGCGTACGTACCCCGCCGGGAGATCAGGATAGCGCACCCGCCGCCCGTGGTCGCAAAAGCCGAAAACTGCGCGGCCAGCCGTCCGGCGACACGGTAATCGGGAACTGCCTCCGCGACCGGGGAAATCAGCGAAGAACGCGCGTGCAGAAGCACCGACGGAATCTCGGTGGCGATTTCACCCGCACGGCCGATGACCGAGGACGGGAGAATCAAAGCGTCCGGCTTTTCCCGTCCGAAAAACGGGGCGTTTCGTCCGGCCGGCAACCGTATCAGCTCGCCCTCCATGCCGAAAGCGGGCAAGGCGGGAAGGATGCGTTCCGCCGCGCGGGCATAGCGTACCGTTTCCCATGTATCTTCTTCGGGAAGAAGAATGGAAACCCGCCGCCGGCGGCCGGAAAGCGCCCGGGCCGCCCCGGAACCGATATATCCCATCTCCCGGGCAACGCGGCGGATGCGCTCCGCCGTCTCATCGCCGATCCGTTCACTACGGTTCAGCGCTTTGGACACTGTGCCGATGCTGACGCCGCAGGCCTCGGCTACATCGCGGATACCGATTGTCTCCTTCATATCTCCCTCCGTCAGAACCGCCCCCATGATCGGCCGGGCGGTTTTCTTGGCTTATGATAAGCGTTTCTCTGCTTTCAGTATACCAAAAACAAAGGCGCTTGTCAACCGCTCTTTCCGCAGACCCACCGGCACATTTTTCAAAATCCCGGCGGCTTTCCGAAAGTTCCCCCTGTACTTTCCGGAGTCCATCGGTTCTTTGGCGTCTGCGGCTCTTTTCAAGGGGCGCGCGGTTCCCTTGCCGAAGGCGGTTCCCTTGTCAAAGGCGGTTCCCTTGTCAAAGGCGATTTTCAAGGCCGGCGTGTTTTTCAAAAGCGCCGGTGGTTTCGGAATCTGCGGCATTTTTCCCGGCGTAAAGGGAGAAAGAAAGCCCCCCGCCATCCGGCGGGGGGCTTGGGATTGCTTTTTCGGCTGGTTATGCGGCCCGGTTCCGGAGCTTTTCCGGATTGATTGGTTGCCGGCCGATTATTCGGCGGCGGTTGTCGCCGGGGCGCGGTATTTCCGTACGACGGTAAAGCCTTCCGGCAGGTAGATTGTATCGCCACCGGTTTCGGAAGCGCTGGTGACCGCGATAATCTCGGCAAAGAGATCAACCAAGGCCTGTGCGTCTCTTTGGTCGTTATACCAGAGATAGAGGTTACCGTTCTGTACGGTGACGCCGTAATAGCGACCGGTATAGATCGTATCCAACGCACCGACAAAGACGATACCGCGGCCAACGCCCCGATCGGCCTCAGTCGCAAACACCGAGCCGGTATACTCGCTCACGATGTTGTTGATCAGGGTAAGCGTATCTCTGTCGATTGTCTTGGGGCTGACGCGCAGATCGGTCACCGTGTGATTGCCGAACACCGCAGACATATAGCCGTAATCATCGGAAACTTCGGAAAGAACGGTGTGTACCGTCTCATAAGACCAGTTCCGGCGCGCCTGCGCGTACTGGGAAATCTCGGCCAGGGAGTAAACGCCGCGCGCGCTGTAACGGAGCGTTGCCTGTACGGTGTAAACAACATCGGCTTCCCCCTCTTTGGAGAGGATAACGAACCCGGCAGAACCATATCGGACTTCATAGTTCTCGGCATCCGGATAAATCTCTTCCGCGAAGGTATAGTCGTCCGCATAGAATTTCATGCCGGAATCATTGATTTTTTCCTCGGAAGTTTTCAATTCCGCGCCGTCCTTCGTGCCGTCATACAGGATCGAAACACGGGAACCGGCAGGACCGGACACCTGTGTGCCGTTCAGCCCGACCGTGAGATCCTTCGCGTTTCCGGCCATGGTCACAACGCCGATACGGACCCTGTAACCGTTCGCCACCAGCAGATCGATCTGATCCTTGTTGGCCGTATAGGAGGCTCTCATCGCGGGAGCGCCCTTGGTGCGGAGTTCCCAGCCGTTGAAATCAATCAGCTTGTGGATGGTCGCTTCGGCAAAATGCTCCTGCTTTTCCGCTCTGACAGCGTCCTCCAGCATTCCCTGGAGAATGGCCGAGAAGTGGCGGGCTTCGGGGTCGATGGAAGCAAAGGTCTGGAAGACGCGCTCACGGCTGACCGGCGAAAGCTCAAGCAGCGAATTGACATCCAAAGAGTATTTCTTGCAGATTTGCAGGAAATGCTCGGCGGCCGGGGTCTGGCTGTCAAAGTGATACAAAATATCCGCGAGAACTTCTTTATATTGCTCGTTGGCCTCCACGTGGTTTCCGCCGAGATCGAGCGATGCCATCGCTTCATAGAGCGTGGTCCGCTGTGTTTCGTTCAGCAGGCTGAAGAAGGTGAGGTCAAACTGGTAGAAACCGGCCAGGTCGGCGAAGTGGTTCTGGCGAATCTCCGCCGGGGTCAGGACGCAGTCATACGTGCGGATCGCGTAGATTTTCAGCGAAGCGGCGTTTCCGATCGAGCCGACTTCACTGTTCTGGTAGGGCAGGTCGGGATACGAATAGCAAAGATTGCCGTTTGCATACGCGGAAAGGGTCATGCGGCCGTAGTAGGAAATCGGACCGTACACGCCGTCTTCATTCAGGTTTTCGTATACTTCGGTGATCTTGCTGTTATTGATAAAGTTGGTGACAAAATTCATCTGCAGGCCGGCAGCATCGGTATACAGGGTCTTGTTGCCTTCGGTGCTGGAAGAGACCCAGGCGTTTCCTTTTGTGCTCTTGTAAAGAACCGTTCCGTCTTCCTGCGGATAGGGGTAGAAATAGTCGTTCAGCGAAGTGGTGACGTTGTTGAGATGATATTTCAGATAGTAAGCCGTTTCGGTCTTTGTGTCGGACACGGCGCGGTAAGCGGTCTGCAGGTAAATGGCGTCGATCTCATTGGCTTCTTCTCCGTTTGTACCGGCCACACGCCCGCCGATCGGGTCCTGGGCTTTATAACGGTACACCGTATAGCTGCCGAGCTTCTTTGTCTCGAAATACTTATCGAATTCGCCGCTCTCCTTCATGGCTTTGACCTGCGCATTGGTCAGATAGAACTTGCAGGCGATACGCCCTTCGGGATCCTGGTCGTATTCCACGCGATAATAGTGCCCGGCATCGGTTCCCACACGTTTATCCAACGTGATCGTCACATCTTTGGAGCCGTTCACGGTCCCGAGGCTGCTGGTCTCGCCGGGGCGCTGCGTCGCCGTCAGGAGCGCGTTATTGCCCGGGGCGACGAAGGACCGGTCAGCCGACCAGCCGCCGAAGCTGTAATAGGTCGGATACTCGATCGTACCGGCATTGTTGCTTTTTCTCCGGACAAAGGTGGAGCGGAAACCGTCAAGCTGGTAGGAAGCATGCTCGGACCCCTGGTCCGGGTCAACGTCCATGACAAACTGATAGGTGACATCGCCGGTATGCCCGGGAGAGCGGACATACAGAGAGTTGTTTTTGCCGCAATCCAGGAATCCGTCGCCGTATGCGCGGATATTGGTGTGCGCCCAGCCGGCGTCGGCAATGTCGTACAGTTTGAAGGCTTCATTGACATTTTTATAGACATATTTGGACATCATGACATTGTCGTTGCGGGCCGGGGTGGTGGATGTGCCATAGGTCACTTTGTCGCGCTTATCCTTGGCAAGATTGGCCGTATCAAAGAGAGTTCCCGTCGCGGGGTTCACATACCCGACATCGGTATAGACGTTTCCGTCCGTCGCCCGTGCCGCAAAGAAATCAAGCCATACTTTCATGTTTTCCTGGCGGACATACAAATCTTTATAAGTCAGGGTCGATGTGAGGATATAATCCTTATAATAACGATTGATGACCTCGTTGATGGCGGTCACGATCTTGGCATTGATGCCTTCCGTGGTATAGTGATCCATGGAAAGAACGGCGTTATACACATCGGCGCGGTATTCAACGGGGAGCGAAAGGAGCAGGTCGATATCGGCATTATATTCCTGCGCGACCGTGCGGAAGCTCTCGCAAAGCGGGGTTTTATCTTCGATGCAGAGCGCGGCGTAATAAATCTCTTTCACCGCATTGCTCAGCTTCTTTTGCAGTTCTTCGCGGAGAGTGTTTCTTTCTTCCTTCGTTTCCTTCGTGCCTCCGACCTGTACCTCGCTCATCAGCGCGGCGACCTGCACCCGTTCCCCGGTGTTGAGAGACGTGAACATGCCGGGGTTCAGGCGGTACCATTTGCAGACATCGGCAAAATGGTTCAAGAGTATCTCATCATCGGTCAGGGAGCGGTTATAAATGCGCAAGGCGTACAGCGAAGCGTTGGAAGACTGGGTAAAGTTGATAATAGAGGTGCCGAGAATCTGGTTGGTGAGTTTCTCGGGGTTCTTATAATTGATAGACGTGGAGAAAACGCGATCCTCGTTATAGCGCACGGAAAGCGCGCCGGGAACCGTGCCGTCCACCGCTTCGGGGTGGGTGACTTCCATGGTGATGTCCGCCACCGTATCCGCTTTGAATTTCACGGTGGGATCGGAATCAATGGGGGTCGCCCCCAGAATACTGTTGTTATACTGACCGGGCACCAGCGTGTATTCACCCGCGACCGTGGTCTCTTGCAGTCTCAAGGCAATTCCGCGGAAAAGGAAAGAGTTGGAGGAAGGAATCGTTCCGGGTGCCATCACGTATTGTGCGGTATACGTGCCGCGATCCGCGCCGTTCCCGCCGAACTGCATATAGTTGTTGCCCGTCAGCACGGGCGCATAGAATTGCGCATACCCGTTTTGGATGGAAAAACAGGAGCCCTGATAAATACCGTCCTGGTCATTCCACGCGTTAGGGCCGGGGCCGGGTGTATAGATGCTCGGGGTGAAAGCACCTGCACGCAGGGACGTGGCGGAAGCCAGAACCGTGTTGATGGTCGAACGGTACTTGTTGACTGCCGCGGCAAAAGCCGGCGTGAAGGCAACCGTCGTGCCGGTTGTGATGCGATCGCCTTTGTTCGGGAAGAGCAATTGATCCCACTGAGGATCGTTGTCTTCCGTCGGGAATGTTACTTTCTGCGCGGCAAGCTCGGCCCTGGCATAGGTCGCGCCATCCCGGTATGTCCATTCGTGCACGGCCTTCGGGAAGGGGTAGGACTTGCCGGCTCCGGCATCCTGCCAGAACGCGTTAGAGTCGTAAAAATCCATCGACAGCACCAGCCCTTTTTTCACCAAAAGGCTGTTGAAATCGAAGGTCGTCTCTTCCGCAGGTCCTTCTGCCGGGTCCTCCGCCATCGCAAAGAGCGCAAAGAGCGGAAACGCCGAAAGAAGCATCAATACGGCGAGCATCAGAGAGAGTACACGTTTTTTCATCAGTTTTCTCCTTAACAATATATCGGATTTCGTGTAATACAAAAAATAGACCAAAGGCCATCCTCATTTTATCATACTCCATACGAAAATTCAAGTGGCGATATGCGTTTTTTACATATCCGCCAAAAGCAACGGCGCGGGATTGTCATGACTGACAAAAAACCGGCATGTCCGCGCGCTTTTTGCGCCTGCCTGCGGGTCTTTTCCTCTCTCTGCCTCCTTTTTCTCCTGCCGGCCGCCCTTGATACAGGCCCTTCCCCCGGCTCCCCGGCCGCCCTTGATACAGGCCCTTCCCCCGGCTCCCCGGCCGCCCTTGATACGGGCCCTTCCCCCTGGCTCCCCGGCCGTCCTTGATACAGGCCCTTCCCCCGGCTCCCCGGCCGTCCTTGATACAGGCCCTTCCCCCGGCTCCCCGGCTGTCTTTTGCGCCTGCCTTTTTCTTTTGCGCCCCGGCCGTCTTTTGCGCCTGCCTTTTCCCTTGCCCCCTACTTGCCGATTTGCGCTCTTTCTTCCGCGCGGATTCTCCTTTTGTTTTTTCTTGTACGCCATGGCAACGCATACCGTTCCGCCATAAAAGACCTCCGGCAAAAAAGAAAGCCGGCATCGCTCTCTGAGCGATGCCGGTTCGGTTCTGCATCCGGTGCCGCCAAGCGGCCGTACGGGCGAAGAACCTGAAAAAGCCATTGCTTTTTTCTGATTTTTTCGGTTTTTTTCGTGGTTTTTCCCGTTTCGGCCTTGCCTCTTTTTGTGTTCGCCGCCGGTCCGGTCTTGCGTATTCCCCGGGTTGATCCGGGAAGACATTTCAAAAGCCCGGCCGATCGTCTTTTCATCCGCAAAAACTTTTCAGAAACCTGATGGCTTTCGGCAGGCAACGGACCGCGCAACCGCAGGAGAAAGGGCCGGGGCAGAACGTCAGTATTTCGGGTCCATGCCGATTTCCCCCGCGCGGCGCAGGGAAAATTTGGTGATGGCCGGGCCGCAGAGTTCATAGACCAGCGTAGCGCAAAGCACCACCGCGCGTATCTCCGCCGCGTGTGTCGGAGCCGCCGTAGCGGCCGCCAGTGAAAGGCCGATTGCCACCCCCGCCTGCGGCAAGAGAGCCGGGCCGAGATATTTCTTCACGCTCGGTTCGGCGTGGCATACAAGACCGCCGAGAGAAGCCCCCGCAATCTTCCCTACCACACGGAAGACGATATAGAGCGCGCCGACAACGCCGACCGTCGGCAGGACCGAGAGGCGCAGGTCCGCCCCGGAAGCCACAAAGAAAAGCATGAACATCGGCGGCGTAACCCCGTCGCAAAGATCCATCAGCGCGTCCACATCCGGGGAGAAGTTGGCAACCACCGCCCCCATGGCCATACAAAGGAGCAGGTCGGAAAGGCCGAGCCATTCCGCAATCCCCAGCCCCGCGAAAACGAAAGCGAAAATCAGAGAGAGCCGGTTGCCGCTTTTTTTGAAAAAACGGAGTGGGATCAGGAAGAGAAAGCCGAGCGCCGCCCCCACAAGAAGCGCCCCGCCGATTTCCTTAAGCGGCGACAGGACGGCGTTGATCCCGACGGACGAGCCGCCCAAAACTCCCGCCAGCGTTGTGCAGAGAGAGAACAGGATCAGCGCCGTTGCGTCATCGATCGCCACAACCGAAAGCAACGTCTCGGTCACGGGGCCTTTGGCGCGGTACTGTTTGATGACCATGATGGTCGCCGCAGGCGCGGTGGCCGCCGCGATTGCCGAAAGGACCAACGCAAAAGGAAGTTCCGCCCCGAACGCAATCAGAGCGGCCAGCACACACAAAACCGCCATGAGCGATTCGAGACACGCAATGACAATCGGGGTTGCCCCGACGCGCCGGAAATAGGAGATTTTGAATTCGTTTCCGATCGAAAAAGCGATAAACCCAAGCGAGACATCGGAAATGATAGCGACCGAAGAAAGAAAATCCTGAGTCAGAAGACCGAGTACGCTCGGCCCTATCAGAAGCCCGGCGATCAGATAACCGGTCACATTCGGCAACCGGAGATGTTTGACCATCCGGCCGAAAAACATCCCGGCAAAAATCATAATCGCAAGGTCAGTCAATGTGTTCAGCATGATCAGTCCGCCAGCCCCTCCGTATAGGAAAGCGGCAGAGCAAAGAGAATTCCGGTGTTCGGTTTGTTCAGTCCTCCCGTTACTTCGTTGGCAACGCGCGAGATGATTGGTATCATTTCGTCCTTGACAATTGTAAAGATAACTTTACTTTCTTTGCGTTCTGCCGCAAACAGTGAGCGCAAAGAGCCGAGAAAACGGAATTCGTTATGTTCCGCAAGTTCCTTGGCCATGCCGCGGCTGTCGAGAAAGGTAGCGTCCGGCACTCCCGACTCATGCAGACGATGAAGAAGCTCGTCGAGTTTTTCCACGCGGTTCAACACCATAAAAACAATCTGCATACCGTCACCTCATGCCCACGCCATTTTCCCGGGCTTTTCGCTGTTCAGAATCAGGGGGCGGAGGAAAGAAATCGCCTTGGCCAACCCCTCGTCGATCGACAGCAGGCTGTCTTCGTGTTCAATCGACATGACGCGGTCATATCCCACCAGCCGGAGATCGGAAATGATCCCGCGCCAGAAATCTTCCCCGTGGCCGTACCCGACCGTGCGGAATATCCAGGAGCGGTGTATTTCATCCCCGTAATGCTTGGTATCCAGCACCCCGTGCGCCGCCGTATTTTGCAAATCGATGCGCGTATCCTTGGCATGGAAGTGATAAATCGCCCTTCCGAGCTCCCGGATGACCGCGGAAATATCGCACCCCTGCCAGACAAGGTGCGAGGGGTCGAGATTGGCTCCGACGACTTCCCCGACCGCCGCGCGCAACCGGAGCAACGTCTCGGAATTATACACGCAGAACCCGGGATGCATCTCAAACGCCACCCGTACACCGTATTCGCGGAGAAATTCGCCGGTTTTCTGCCAATAGGGAATCAACACGTCCTCCCATTGATATTCCAGCACCCGCAAAAAATCATCGGGCCACGGGCAGGTCACCCAGTTCGGATACTGTGCGCCGGGATGGTCGCCGGGGCATCCCGAAAACCCGACAACGGTATCGACCCCCAGTTCGGCGGCCAGCCGCACCGCGTCCCGGAACTGCCGGTCATATTCCGCGGCGGTTTCGGCGTTCGGATGCACCGGGTTCCCGTGGGCGGCAAGCGCCGCGATTGTCATACCGCGGTCAGAGAGCGCGCGGCGGAAATCGGCGAGAGCCGCCTGATCGGCAAGCAGGACCGACGGATCGCAATGGGCGATACCGGGATACCCGCCTGCCCCGATTTCCAGCGTGTCAATGCCGAGTGATGCAAGTTTATCCAGCGCCGCCGGAAACGGCAGAGCGGCGTAAAGATTTTCGAGAACGCAGAGTTTCATATCAATCCTCCTGAAATTGTAATCTTTTCATTATTAGAATAGCACTCTTTGCGCCCGGTTGCAAGAGAAAAAAAGAAAAAGTCTGTCTTTTGTGAAAAAGCGCCCCCGCGCAAGGGCCGGAGACGTTTGTTTTCCTGTGCGTTTTTTCCTGCGCGTTTGCCGCGCCGCCGGTTTTCTCTCCTGCCGGTTTTCTCTCCTGCCGGTTCATATCTCCGCGTCGCAATACGCGCACTTTCTCTTCCCCTGCCGGTCTATATAAACCAGCTTTTCCAGTGTCCGTTCGGTCGTTGTGATACAGTGGGGATTTCTGCATTTATCATCCGAAATAACGGTTGTTTTCCCGTCGGCCGGCTCGGCTTTTTGTTCGTCAAGCAGTTTCAGAATCAGCGCCATCCTCATCAGCTTCCCGTTGACCGTCTGACGAAAATATGCCGCTCTCGGGTCTTTGTCCACCTCGGTCGCAATTTCACAGACCCGCGGCAGAGGGTGCAAAATGCAGGCATCGGGTTTTGCCGCGCGCATTTTTTCTCCGGTCAGGATATAACTGTCTTTCAGCCGTTCATATTCCCGGTCATCGGAGAACCTTTCCTGCTGGATTCTCGTCATATACAAAACATCCAGTTCGCCGATACAGTCTTCAAGCGCTCTCGTTTCCCGGTACGGAATCCGCTTTTCCCGAAGGACCCCGTCCGTGACAAAACCGGGCAATGCGAGTTCTTTCGGAGAAATCAAGACAAATTCAATCCCCGGATACCGCGCGGCCGCCTCGATCAGAGAATGTACCGTCCTGCCGTATTTCAGATCGCCGCAAACGCCGATTGTCAGATGGTCCAGCCGGCCTTTTTCAAAGCAGATTGTGGCGAGGTCGGCCAGCGTCTGCGTGGGATGATAATGCCCGCCGTCGCCCGCGTTGATCACCGGAACGGCCGCATGCCTGGCCGCAACGAAAGGCGCTCCTTCCTTGGGGTGACGCATGGCGATGATGTCGGCGTACCCGGAGACCACCGTTGCCGTGTCCGCCACGCTTTCTCCTTTGCTGGCCGAGGAGTTTTTCCCGTCCGAGAACCCGATGACCGCCCCTCCCAAAGAAAGCATCGCCGCCTCAAAACTCAGCCTTGTGCGCGTGGACGGCTCAAAGAAAAGCGTCGCAAGAATCTTTCCTTTGCATTTTTCCCGGTATTTTTCGGGATTTTCTCCGATATCCCCCGCAACCGCAATCAACCCGTCAATCTCGGCGACGGACAGATCTGTTATATTGAGCAGATGTTTCATGCCTTTTCTCCACCCGTAATCCAACTCTCGTCTGCCGGGTCATCCCGGAATTTCAAAAGCCTTCTGATATCTTTTTCATCTATATATTTCTCTTCGGCGGCCACTTCCGCCACACAGTCGAAATCGGTCAGGCTGACATTTTTCACGCCCGCTTCGTTCAGCCTGTTCCGGCCTCTTTGCATGCCGTAGGTGAAAATGCTGACAACGCCCAGGACCTCCGCGCCGGCATCCCGCAAAGCTTCCACCGTGTCGATCACGCTCCCGCCCGTTGAAATCAGATCCTCCACAACAACGGTCTTCTGGCCCTTTTCCAGTTTTCCTTCAATACGGTTCTGCCGGCCGTGATCTTTATTCCCCGATCTGACATATCCCATGGGCAATCCCAAAATATGCGCGCTGATGGCGGCGTGTGCGATCCCCGCTGTGGAGGTTCCCATCAGTATTTCCGCCTCGGGATATTCTTTTTTTATCGTCTCCGCGAGGGCATTTTCCACATCGTTCCGGACCGAAACGTCGCACAGGGTCAGTCTGTTATCGCAATACACGGGGCTTTTGATTCCGCTGGCCCAGACAAAAGGCTCTTCCGGGCGGAAAAACACCGCCTTGATTTTCAAAAGGTCTTTCGCGATTTTCTTTTTCATCTCTCTTTCTCCTTCAACCCATAAATTCCCGGACGCATCTTTCATAGGCTTGTACGGGGTCGTCAGCGCGGGTGACGGGCCGGCCGACCACAATGAAATCCGACCCTATGCGCCGGGCCTCTGCCGGCGTCGTTACCCTCTTCTGATCCCCCTTCTCCCCGTCAGAAAATCTGATGCCCGGGGTCACGGTCAGAAATTCTTTCCCGCAGACGGCATGAACCCTGCCGGCTTCCAGCGGGGAGCATACCACGCCGTCAAGTCCCGATTTTTTGGCGTTGAGAGCGTAGGAAAGGATGGTATTTTCCATGCTTTTTGAAACCAGCAGCTCTTCTTTCAGCACCCGTTCGTCGGTGCTTGTCAGCTGTGTGACGGCTATCAGTATCGGGCGGGAACCGTCCTTCCGCGTCAGTCCTTCCGTCGCTGCCCGCATCATCTCGCTGCCGCCGGCGGCATGCAGGTTACAGATATCGACATCCAGCGAGGACAAAACCCGCATCGCTTTCATGACGGTATTGGGAATATCGTGCAGTTTCAGATCAAGAAAAATCCTGTGACCTCTTTTTTTGAGTTCTCTCACGATTTCCGGCCCTTCGGAATAAAAGAGTTCCATCCCGATTTTAACAAAGGGTTTGGTCTTTCCGAATCGATCCAGAAACGCGCAGACCTCCGCTTTGTCCGAAAAATCAAGCGCGATGATTACGTCGGTCGCCATCGTGCGCACCTCCTGTTATATCTTTCAGTTTTTCTATCCCGTATTTCCGCATCACACCCGGCAGGGCTTCAATGATTGTTTTGGACGCGTAGGGGTCGATCAGATTCGCCGTTCCGACCTGTACGGCGGTCGCTCCGGCCAGCATCATTTCCAGCACATCCTCGGCCGAAGATACCCCGCCCATCCCGATAATCGGAATCCGGACGGCTTCATAGACCTTATAAACCATGGCCAGCGCGACAGGGAAAAGGCCTTTCCCGGCATATCCCGCAATCTTGTTGGCAATAACGGGCTTTCCCGTTTTCAGATCCACACGCATCCCCGTCATGGTGTTGATGAGACTCAATCCGTCCGCGCCGCCTTCTTCGCACGCCTGCGCGATAGATACGATGTCCGTGACATTGGGCGAAAGTTTGATATAAATCGGCTTGCGGGTCACCGCTTTGACGGCTTTGGTGATCTTGCGGACCGTTTCGGGCGAAGTGCCGAACGAAAGGCCGCCCTTTTCGACATTGGGGCAACTGACGTTGACTTCAATCAATCCGACCTGTTCTTCTCTCCCGAATCTCTCGCATAACGTTACATACTCCTCCACCGAAAATCCGCTGACATTGGCAATGACTTTTTTGGAAAAATACTTCTTCATTTCGGGCAGTTCGTAAGCCAGCACATGCTCCATCCCGTTATTCTGGAGGCCGATGGAGTTGATGACTCCCGTATCGCTTTCCGCGATCCGCGGTTGAGGATTGCCGAAGCGCGGTGCAACGGTCGTTCCTTTGAACGAAAAAGTTCCGAGTATATTGATGTCGTAAAGCTCGGCAAATTCTCTGCCGTATCCGAAGGTTCCGCTTGCGGGGATCACCGGGTTATCCAGTTCCCAGCCCGAGAGGGTCACTGCGGTGTCTGCCATACTATTTCACCCCTTTTGAACACGGGTCCTTCTTTGCACACCCGTTTATATCCGTCTTTGGTTTTGCAGGAGCATCCCATGCACGCGCCGAACCCGCACGCCATTCTTTCTTCCATACTGTATTCGCCGTCGGTCTTCACCGCGCTTTCTATCGCGCGGTACATGGGGAGCGGGCCGCAGGCGTAAAAATAGGTGTATTCCAGTTCCCGGATCACATCGGTCACAAAACCGCGTCTTCCGAGGCTCCCGTTTGCCGTTGTCAGAAAAACATCCGCGCCGAGCGCGATAAATTCCCGGTGATAAAAAACCTCTTTTCCGGTATTGAAGCCGAGCGCAACAGCGGGCTTTTTCCCTTCCCCGATCAGGTCCTTGCAGAGTTTGTAAAGCGGCGGAACGCCAACTCCTCCGCCAATCAGCAACGGCCTTTTCCCGCTTGACGACAGGTCGTATCCGTTCCCGAGACCGACGAGGATATCCAGTTTTTCACCCGCCTGCATCCGGCTGAGTATCTCGGTTCCCTTCCCCACGGTCTTATAAACGAGCGTGAGCCTGCCGTCTCCGTAATCCGAAACGGATATGGGGCGGCGCAAATAGCAATCGGGAATCGCGATATTGACGAACTGGCCGGGCCTTTTCATTTCGGAAATATCCCCTGAAAGGACCACCTCAAAAATGTTCTCGGCGATCCGGGCGTTCTTTTGTATCACGAAAAGTTCTTTTTTCATCGATTATTCTCCGTCTATGGTGGATATGCCGAGCGTCGTTTCTTCCAACACGTCCAACAGCACCCTGACCGTGTCCAGCGAGGTAAAGATCGTGATATTGTTTTCGGTTGCCAGTTTTCTGATCGTATACCCGTCGGCGTTCAATCCGTTCTGCGACAGGTCGCCGGTATTGATGATGTACGCGATGTGTCCTTGCCGGAGCGCCGAGGGAATATCCGGGGAACCGTCGCTGATCTTCCCGAGGACCCTGGTCCTGATCCCGTTTTTCTTGAGAAATTTTGCCGTTCCGCCCGTCGCCTCGATATTGAATCCGAGATTGTAGAATCTTTTCACAAGCGGAAGAGCGTCTTCTTTATCTCTGTCGCATACCGTGACGAAAACCGTTCCGTAGTTATAGAGCTTCATGCCCGAAGCCTGCAACCCCTTGTACAGAGCGCGGTTCAGTTTGTCGTCGTACCCGATTGCCTCGCCGGTTGACTTCATCTCGGGGGAAAGATAGGCATCCAGCCCCCGGATTTTACTGAAAGAAAACACCGGAACCTTGACATACCAACGCTTCTTTTCTTCGGGATAAAGAGCGAATATCCCCTGCTCCTTGAGGCTCCTGCCCAGCATCACCTCGGTTGCGATGTCCGCAAGAGCAAAGCCGGTCGCTTTAGACAGGAAAGGAACGCTTCTTGACGAACGCGGATTGACTTCTATGACAAAAACCCTTTCTTCCTTATCGACGATGAACTGGATGTTGTAAAGCCCTTGTATGCCGATGGCTATCCCGAGTTTTTTCGTATATTCCAGAATCCTGCCTTTGACCTTGTCGGAAAGACTGAAAGAAGGATAGACGCTGATGCTGTCGCCGCTGTGAACGCCGGTTTTTTCGACAAGTTCCATAATCCCCGCAACAAACACGTCCGTGCCGTCGCACACCGCGTCCACTTCCACCTCTTTCCCGATGATATATTTATCGACCAGGATGGGTTTTTCATCGCTTATATCGACGGCCGAGCCGAGGTATTCCCTGAGCGATTCTTCATTGCCCACAATCTGCATGGCTCTGCCGCCCAGCACAAACGAAGGACGGACAAGCACGGGGTATCCTATTTCTTCCGCGACCTTCACCCCTTCCTCCACGGTGGTGACGGCTTTCCCCTGCGGGTGAGGAATCTCTAATTGTTTCAGCATTTTTTCAAATGCGTCGCGGTTTTCGGCTTTTTCTATTGCCGCGCAGTCGGTTCCGATCATCTTAACGCCGCGTTCATAGAGCGGTGCGGCCAGATTGATGGCGGTCTGCCCGCCGAGCGACGCGATAACGCCGTCCGGCTTCTCGAATTCGACAACGTTCATGACATCCTCGACGGTAAGCGGCTCAAAATAGAGCTTGTCGGCGGTTGTGTAATCCGTGGAAACCGTTTCGGGGTTGTTGTTGACGATGATGGCCTCGTAACCCGCCTTTTTGATCGTCTGCACGGCGCGGACGGTGGAATAATCGAATTCGACCCCCTGCCCGATCCGGATCGGTCCCGCGCCAAGAACCAGAATTTTCCTCTTCTGGCTGCGCACGGATTGGTTTTCCCCTTGATAGGACGAATAAAAACAGGGAATATATCCGCCGGTTTTCAGCGTGTCGGCCATCCGGTACACCGGCATGATTCCGTTTTCCTTTCTGAGGGACGAGACCGCGCTTTCTTTCACTTTCCACCATCCGGCAATCCGCTTGTCCGAAAATCCGGCCTTTTTCGCTTTTCGGAGTATGTCAACGCACAGGGGATTTTCGATGATTTCGCGTTCCGATTCCGCAATTTTTTGGAAACTTTCCAAAAACAACGGGGTGATTTTTGTCGCTTGATAGAGGTCCGCGACGCTTTCCCCTCTTCTCAGCAATTCAAAGATCGCAAAAACGCCGTCGTCATGGAATTCTTTGACGTATTCGTAGAGTTGAGCGGTCGGAACACGGTCGAACTTGGTCAAAGAAAAATGATCGGCGCCGGTTTCCAGCGACCGGACAGACTTCAAAAGACATTCCTCCAAAGTGGAACCGATCCCCATCACTTCTCCCGTGGCTTTCATCTGCGTTCCCAGCAGATTGGAGGCCTTTGTGAATTTATCGAAGGGAAAGCGCGGGAATTTGGCGACCGTATAATCCAGCACGGGAGCCTTCATCGCCGTGGTATCGGATATGCTGATCTCATCCAGGGTCATGCCCGCCGCAACCTTCGCCGTCACGCGCGCAATCGGGTATCCGCTCGCCTTGCTGGCCAGCGCGGAGGACCTTGATACTCTCGGATTGACTTCGATCAGATAGTATTCGTCCGTATCGGGCGACAACGCAAACTGAACGTTACACCCGCCTTCGATTTCCAGCGCCCGGATCAGTTTGATTGCGCTCTGATTCAGCATACGGAGCTGTTTTTCATTCAGCGACAAAATCGGCGCGACCACGATTGAATCCCCCGTATGCACACCGACGGGGTCGATATTCTCCATCCCGCAAACGGTCACGACATTGTCCTTCCCGTCGCGCATCATTTCAAACTCAATCTCTTTATACCCTTTGACGCTTTTTTCGACCAGCACCTGCCCAACGGGCGAGAGGCTCAGCGCATGCTCGCCCGTTTCGACGGCTGTCGCCTCGTCTTCGGCAAATCCCCCGCCCGTGCCGCCTAAAGTAAATGCCGGACGCAGCACCACAGGGTAACCGATTCTTTTTGCGGCGGCCTTGATTTCTTCGGAGGAATAGGCAATTTCGGACGGGATGGTGGGTTCGCCGATCGACCGGCAAAGTTCCTTGAATTTCTCCCGGTCTTCCGCGTCTCGGATGCTTTTGCTGCTCGTTCCCAAAAGGATGGTCTGGCATTCTTTCAGGACCCCCTTGTTCTCCAGCTGCATGGCCAGATTCAGTCCGGTCTGCCCGCCGATTCCGGGGATGATGGCGTCGGGGCGCTCGTAGCGTATAATCTTGGCAATATATTCGAGCGTGAGCGGCTCCATGTACACTTTGTCCGCCATCTGCGTGTCTGTCATGATCGTTGCGGGATTGGAATTGCAAAGCACCACTTCGTATCCCTCTTCCTTCAATGCGATACATGCCTGCGTTCCCGCATAATCGAATTCGGCGGCTTGTCCTATCACGATAGGCCCGGAGCCTATAATCATGATTTTTTTTACATCGGTCCTTTTGGGCATTTTTCTCCTCCTTGTATCATGACGGATTTTGTCATGACGGAATGTATATTCACAGATCTTTACACGCGTAAATAACGGCGTCGTCCTTCACCGTCAGGACGCACCGCCCGAAAACTTCCCGGTTTTCAAACGGCGTACTTTTGCCTTTTGACAAAAAATCCCGCGGGGAAATCCGGTAAGATTCCCGAATCTCAAACACAGAAAAGTCGTTTTCCCTCCGCGGGATACCGAAGATTTTTCTCGGTTCGTCGCTCATCAGCGCAACCAGTTTTTCGGGAGAGAAAATCTTTTCCCGGACCAACCCGGTATAGAGCAGCGGGAAGGCGGTTTCCAGTCCGACGATGCCGAATGCGCTTTCTTTCAGTCCTTTGTTTTTTTCCGCCTCGGCGTGCGGGGCATGATCGGTCGCTATCGCGTCGATTGTTCCGTCAATCACGCCTTCAATCAGAGCGTCTCTGTCTGCGGCGCTCCGGACCGGCGGATTCATTTTGAAACGTCCGTCGTCCGAAAGATCGTCTTCGGTCAGCAGAAGATAGTGCGGAGCCGTTTCACAAGTGACCGGAACCCCCTCTTTTTTCGCCCGGCGGATCAGTTCGACGCTCTCTTTGGCGGAAACGTGACAAACGTGATACCTGACCCCAATCTCTTTCACGAGGCGCAGATCGCGTTCCAGTTGCCGGTATTCGCTCTCGGAAGAGATTCCGGCAAATCCATGGCGCGCCGCCCATGCGCCGTCATGGACGCACCCCCCTTTCAGAAGGGCGTTATCCTCGCAATGCGCCGCGATAATCTTTCCGAGGCTCTTGGCTTTTATCATCGCCGCCCGCATCAGGTCCTCGGATTGAACGCCTTTCCCGTCATCCGAAAACGCGCAGACGTGCGGGGCCAATGCTTCCATATCGGAGAGTTCCTCGCCGCGTTCGCCTTTGGTGACGGTACCGTACGGAATGATCTGCGTCACGGCATCTTTCCGGATGGCGCGGAGTTGAAGAGAGAGCGTTTCCGCCGAATCGGGCGCGGGATTCAGATTGGGCATGGTGCAGACCGTGGTGTAACCGCCGCGAGCGGCGGCGAGGCTGCCGGTCCTGATCGTTTCTTTATAAGAAAACCCCGGTTCTCTGAAATGTACATGCAGATCACAAAAACCGGGGCAAATCATATATTTCTCATCCATGAACAAAACCGTACCGTAACTGCCGTTCCGATACGCATCCAACAGCCTTTTCACTTTTTCCGACCGCGCTTCCAATCCGTCTCTTCTCTTGTTTTCCAAATACATTCTCCTGTTTTTCAGTTTATGCCGGGCTTTCCCCGGGCGGAAAGCCCGGCTTTTCGGCGTTGCCCGCGCTGTTTCCGAACCCCGGCGCTGCCGGGGTTCCCGTTTTTCCCATCGTGCGGGGAAAACACGCAAGCGCGAACCGTTTGCAGAATTTTTCACTTGCTTCTATCGGTATTATAACAAACGCAACGCCGAAAAGCAAGCAATATCTCTCGCTTCTTTGATTCCGAAAACCCGGTCCTTAACGCATTTTCAAAGGATTTTTCGTCTTTTTTCCGGGGTCATGTTTTTTTGAAATACTCCACAGCGGAGGCAAAAAGTTGCATATCGTAAGCGCCGGGTACGTTTTTATAGAGGTCGGGCGCATAGCGCTCGGAGTGCCCCATTTTGCCGAAGACCCGCCCGTCCGGCGAAGTGATCCCTTCGACAGCCCCCGCAGAACCGTTGGGGTTCGCCCCGATATCCATGGTCGCGTTCCCCTGCATATCGACATATTGCGTGGCAATCTGCCCGTTTTCGGCCAGGCGCGCTATGAGTGCCGCGTCCGCATAAAATCTCCCCTCTCCGTGAGAAACCGGAACATGATACACTTCACCGACCCGGACCTTGCTCAGCCAGGGCGATTTGTCGGAAGCGACGCGGGTGCGGACGATCCTGGATTGGTGCCGCCCGATCCGGTTATACGTCAATGTCGGAAAACTGCTGTCGGCATCGAGAATCTTACCGAACGGAACCAGCCCGAGTTTGATAAGCGCCTGAAAACCGTTGCATATCCCGAGAATCAGTCCGTCGCGTTCTTCCAGCAAACGGCCGATTTGTTCTTTGACTTCCGCGCCCCGGAAAAACGCCGTAATGAATTTCCCGCTTCCGTCCGGCTCGTCGCCGCCGGAAAATCCGCCCGGAATGAAGACGATCTGCGATCCGGCGATCAGCGAGGCGAATTTTTCCGCGCTTTCAACCACTTTTTCACCCGATTGATTGTTGATGACGAAAATCTCGGCTTCTGCGCCGGCATCGCGTACCGCTCTTGCGCTGTCATATTCGCAGTTCGTTCCCGGAAATACGGGAATCAGGACCTTCGGTTTTGCTTTTTTCACCAGCGGGGAAACGGGTTTTCCGGCAGTGAACGAAAAGGTCTTCACCGCCGTCTTTTCTTCTTCGCAGGTCGTGCGATAAACGCTCTCGAGCTTTGCGTCGCAGATGGCCGACAGCTCGCACAGCGGGATCTTTTCTTCGCGTTTTGCAATCATGGGCGCAAGCGTTGTGGTCCCGATAATTTTGCCGCCGGCGATATCCTCTTCTCCGGCAGAATCGGTGAGTTCCAGCAAAAACGAACCGTACGAATAGCCGAACAGTTCTTCCTCTGTCAGCTCCCCGTATTCAAATCCCACGGAATTTCCGAAGCACATCTTCATCACCGCCTCGGCAATGCCGCCGTACGTCGGGGTGTAGCAGGACGCGGCTTTCCCTTCTTTCAGCAACGCACAAACGCGGTCAAACACGCCGATAAGCGAAGCGGGATCGGGGAGGCCGTTTTCGCCGTATTGGGGCGACAGCCACAGCACTTTCCGGCCGGCTTGCTTGAATTCCGGCGAAACAATCCGGCCGGTCTTGGCGGTGGTGACGGCAAAAGAAACCAGTGTGGGCGGCACATCGATATCCCGGAACGAACCGCTCATGGAATCCTTCCCCCCGATCGCGGCCACGCAAAGATCGAGCTGGGCTTTCAGTGCGCCGAGCAGGGCCGCAAGCGGTTGCCCCCAGCGAGACTTGTCCTTACCGAGCCGCGGGAAATACTCCTGAAATGTGAGATAAACATCCCGGAAAGCCGCGCCGGTTGCAATGAGTTTGGAGACCGATTCGACCACGGCGAGATACGCGCCGTGATAGGGGCTTTTTTCGGTGATGAAAGGATTGAAGCCCCAGGCCATCAGAGAGCAGTCGTCTGTCTTTTTCGTCTCGACCGGAATCTTTTGCGCCATCGCCTGCACGGGCGTCGACTGATTTTTTCCGCCGAGCGGCATCAGGACGCTTCCCGCCCCGATGGTAGAATCGAATTTTTCAATCAGTCCGCGCTTGGAACATACATTAAGATCTCCTGCCAAAGCCCGATAGCTCCCGAGAAAATCGAAGGAGATCTTTTTGGCGAACGGCCGGGCCTTTTCCACCTTGGCCGAAATATGTTTTTTTGCGCCGTTGGAATTCAGAAATTCGCGGCTTACGTCCGCAATCCGGCGGCCTTTCCAGAACATGGTCAGCCGCGGCTCTTCTTTGACCGTAGCCACCGGAGTGGCCCGGAGATTTTCGGCGGTCGCAAGCGCAATGAAACGATCCGCGTCTTTTTTATCGACCACGACCGCCATCCGCTCCTGCGATTCGCTGATGGCCAGTTCGGTTCCGTCAAGACCCTCGTATTTTTTGGGAACGGCGTCCAGGTCAATGTCCAGCCCGTCGGCCAGTTCGCCGATCGCCACCGAAACGCCGCCCGCGCCGAAATCGTTGCATCGTCTGATCAGTCTGGCGGCTTCTTTGTTCCGGAAAAGGCGCTGGAGTTTTCTTTCCTCGGGCGCGTTGCCCTTCTGGACTTCCGCCCCGCACTTTTCAAGAGAATCCCGGTCGTGCGACTTGGAGGAGCCTGTCGCGCCGCCGCATCCGTCCCGCCCCGTGCCGCCGCCTATCAGAATGACGACATCGCCGGGCCTGGGTTTTTCCCTGACCACGTTTTCGGCGGGAACGGCGGCGATGACCGCGCCGATTTCCATGCGTTTGGCCACGTATCCGTCATGGTAGATTTCATCGACGATACCGGTCGGAATTCCGATCTGGTTGCCGTAGGAAGAATATCCGTCGGCAGAGGCCGTGACAATCTTGCGCTGCGGGAGTTTCCCTTTCAGCGTTTCGGAAACCGGGGTCAGCGGATTGCCGGCCCCCGTGACCCGCATTGCGCCGTAAACATATCCCCGCCCCGAAAGCGGATCCCGGATTGCACCGCCGATGCAGGTGGCCGCACCTCCGAAAGGCTCGATCTCGGTGGGGTGGTTATGCGTTTCGTTTTTGAACAGCAGAAGCCAGTCTTCTTTTTTCCCGTTGACCTCCGCTTTGATCTTGACCGTGCAGGCGTTTATTTCTTCCGATTCGTCCAGATTTTCCAGCTTTCCTCTTTGTTTCAGCGCTTTTGCCGCAATCGTCGCTATATCCATCAGGCATACGGGGCGGTCTTCCCGGTGCAGTTCCCGGCGCAGACCGAGATACTCTCTGTAAGCGCTCTCGACAGCCGCGTCCTCAAACCCGACTTCGTCCACTTCGGTCAGGAACGTGGTATGCCGGCAATGGTCCGACCAATAGGTATCTATCATGCGGAGTTCGGTCATGGTGGGGTCGCGGTTTTCCGTCCGGAAATAATCCCGGCAAAATCTGACATCGTCTTCATCCATAGCCAGCGCATACCGCTTGACAATCTCCCGGATTCCTTCCTCCCCGAGATTGATAAAACCATGCAGAACGGCCACGTCGTCCGGCTCGGGATAGATCGTTTTCAGCGTCTTCGGGAGTGCGAAAGAGGCTTCACGCGATTCGACCGGGTTGATAACGTGTTTTTTGATTGTTTTCAGTTCTTCCTCGGTGATGTCGCCGTATAGCACATAGACCTTCGCCGACCTGATCAGCGGACGCTCCTTTTTGGAGATCAGCTGGACGCACTGCTCTGCCGAGTCTGCCCGCTGGTCAAACTGACCGGGGAGATATTCGGTGGCGAAAACGCGGCCGCCCGTAAAATCGGGGTTCTCTTCCGCTATGTCGGTCTGCGGCTCCGAAAACACGGTCTTCACAGCGTAATCAAAGGTTTCCCGGTCGATATTTTCCACGTCGTATCTGTTCAGCAATCTGATTTCGGTGACGGCCGATATTCCCAGAAGATCGTTGATCTCCGAAAGCAAAATGCGCGCCTCAAACGCCAGTTCTTTTTTCTTCTCCGAATAAATACGATAAACCATTCTTATTCTCCCAATGCTTTTTTTCCGATGTCCCGGCGGAAAAATTTATTTGAAAAGCTGACTTTTCCGACCTTTTCATAGGCTTTTTCCACCGTTTCTTTCAGGCTCTTGCCGACCGCGACCACGCTCAGAACGCGGCCGCCCGACGTCACCAGCCTTCCTGCCGCGTTTTCGCCGACGCCGGCATAACAAATATCCTTTTCGATATTTCCGGACACGGTGATTTCATATCCCGTCTGATACGCGCCCGGGTACCCCGCCGACGCAACCACCACGCAGACCGCGCAATCGTTTGAGAATTCGACCGCGATCCTGTCAAGTTTTTCGTCTGTTACCGCCTGCATAACGGTCAACAGGTCGCTTTTCAAAAGCGGCAGAACGACCTGCGTTTCGGGATCTCCGAACCGGCAGTTATATTCTATGACTTTCGGGCCGTCTTCGGTCAGCATCAATCCGAAATACAGACATCCCTTGAATTTTCTCCCTTCTGCGTTCATCGCGGCGACGGTCGGGAGAAAGATTTTTTCCGCGCACTCCCGCGCGACTTCGGGCGTGAAATAGGGGTTGGGCGCAATAGCCCCCATGCCGCCTGTGTTCAGTCCTTTGTCTCCGTCCAGCGCCCGTTTGTGATCCATGGAAGAAACCATCGGGATAATCGTCTTGCCGTCCGTAAAGGACAAAACAGATATTTCCGGGCCGGTCAGATATTCTTCCATCACGATCTTTCTGCCGCTTTCACCGAAAACGCCGTCCACCATCGCCGAAGTGACCGCCGCCTTCGCGTCCTCTTTATTCTCTGCGATTACCACCCCTTTGCCGAGCGCAAGGCCGTCGGCTTTGATAACAATCGGGAAATCGGCGGTTTCCAGGTATTGAAGTGCCTTTTCCGCATCGTCGAATATCTCATAGGCGGCGGTGGGAATGCCGTATTTTTTCATCAGATTTTTGGCGAAGATTTTGCTCCCTTCGATGGCGGCGGCTTTTTTATCGGGGCCGAAACAAGGGATTCCGGCCTCTTGCAGCGCGTCTACCGCGCCGAGGCACAGCGGGTCGTCGGGCGTGACCACGGCGTAGTCTATCCCATTTTCAAGAGCAAACCGCACCATGCCGTCTATATCTTTGGCCGCTATATCCACGCAGATCGCGTCTTTTTTCATGCCGCCGTTGCCGGGGAGCGCGTATATCGTCTCCGCTTCTTTGTTTTCTTTCAGTTTTTTGATAACGGCATGTTCCCGGCCGCCGCCGCCCACTACCAGTATTTTCATCATCTTTCTCCGAAATCCTTGTTTCAGTGGTGGAAGAGTCTGGTTCCTGTGAAGCACAAAACCATCCCGTATTCGTTGCAACGGGCAATAATGTCCTCGTCTCTGATGGAGCCGCCCGGCTCGGCAATGTACGACACACCGCTCCGATGCGCGCGTATCACGTTGTCGTCAAACGGGAAAAATGCGTCCGACCCCAGTGAAACGCCGCTGATTTTTGCAAGGTATTCTTTACATTCTTCTTCGGTCAGCGGCTCCGGAGGCGAGACAAAGTACTTTTGCCAAATGCCGTCCGCGCAGACATCTTCCTCGTTCTTGTTGATATATCCGTCGATAACATTATCCCGGATCGCTCTCCCCAGATCGCTCTTGAACGGCAGATTCAGCACCTTGTCGTGCATTCTCAAAAACCATGTGTCGGCTTTGTCGCCGGCGAGGCGGGTGCAATGTATGCGCGATTGCTGCCCGGCACCTACGCCGATTGTTTGACCGCCATATGCATAGCACACGGAATTGGATTGCGTATATTTCAAAGCAATCAGCGCGATTATGAGGTCGCGTTTTGCGTCTTCGGGAAGGTTTTTATTGGCGGAAACCATGTTCCGGAGCGCGCTTTCATCCAGCAAACACTCGTTGCGCCCCTGCTCAAACGTCACGCCGAAGACCTGCTTTCTTTCCAGGGGCGAAGGCTTGTAATTTTCGTCTATGGTCAGGATGTTATACGCGCCTTTCCTCTTTCCTTTGAGAATTTCCTCGGCCTTTTTCGTATATCCAGGCGCAATGATGCCGTCCGAAACCTCCCGGGCCAAAAGTCGCGCGGTAGGCTCGTCGCAAACGTCGGACAGCGCCACAAAATCCCCGAACGAACACATTCTATCCGCCCCTCTGGCGCGCGCGTAGGCACAGGCCAGCGGAGAAAGATCGGAATCCCCGTCGGCCATGAAAAAGGCTTTCCGGAGTTTTTCGTCCAGCGGCAGGCCGACTGCCGCCCCGGCAGGACTGACATGCTTGAACGATGCCGCCGCCGGAAGCCCCAGCGCGGTTTTCAGTTCCCGGACAAGTTGCCACGCGTTGAGCGCGTCCAGCAAATTGATATAGCCCGGATTTCCGTTCAGCACACGCAAGGGCAGTTCTCCGCCCCCGTCCATGAAGATTCTCGCGGGTTTCTGATTGGGATTGCAGCCGTATTTCAGTTGAAGTTCTTTCATCATATCCTCCCGGTGCGGTTTTCTTTTTGATGTTTGTTGATGAGGCAGTCAACATAGCGCCCCGTTCCGATCTCCGTATATCGGGCGTAAACCGAGATTTTGTTTTCGCAATGCAGGGAATTCCAGACCGCCCCGGCAAACCCGTCTGCCGTATCAGGCACAAGGACCCGAACCGGCTCACCTGAAAATCCGGGCAACGGGGAGCCGTCATCATCATAAGTTCTGATGAAATGCCCCTCTCCCGAAACGGCGGCGTATGAGAAGAAAAAGCGATTGCATTTCGTTCCGGTTCCGTCCGCGCTTTTCAGAATACTCAGTTCATACCGGGGCTCTTCTTCACCCGCGTAAAGAATCCCGCTGATACGCGGGGTGAAATTGGGCGCGTCCGGCTCGAACGTCCTCGTTTTCAGCGCCTCGGAAAAGCCTTTCCCCTGTTTCAGCCCCTCATAGACCGTATCGGTCTGGTCTCCGTTCGTAACAATCGTTTTCATCCCGTATGTCCTGACGGCGTTGTATATAATCAGCGAGGGATCCCGGACCTTTTCCGCGTCGAACGGCGCAGTTTTCAGCGTGCCGTCCTCTTCCTTGCAAAAAATGCGGTTCCTGCTGTTTTCGCTTCTGCCCGTGATGAAGTACACCGACGCGAAAGACCGCCCGTCGGGAGATACACCCAGGATAATTCCTCGGCCGGGATAGGTGATTTTTTCTAAAATCTCTCCCACGTCACGGCGCTTTTCGTTATCGTTTTTCATGCTTCTTCCTTCCCTTCCGATTGGTCGTTTTTTGTCATTTTCCTGAGAAGATCTCTGCACACCGACTGCACGGCGCGCGGAAGAATCTTCCATTCCGCCTTCTCCATCACGCGCCTTTGCAGGGTCTTCGGCGTATCGCCTTTTTTGACGCTGACGGCCTTTTGCATGATGATCTCTCCCCCGTCGGGAATCTCGTTGACAAAATGCACCGTTGCGCCCGTAACCTTCACGCCGTACGCCAGCGCCTCTTCATGCACCTTGATTCCGTAAAACCCTTTCCCGCAAAACGAAGGGATCAAAGAAGGATGAATATTGATGATGCGGTTCGGATAGCGTTCCACAAAGGACGCCCCGAGAATCTTCATAAATCCGGCCAGCACGACAAGCCCGATGTCGTTTGCCGTCAAAACGGCGGCAAGCCGCTCTTCAAATTCGGCCCGGGAAGACTGCTTTTCGACAACGGCGGTCCTGATTCCCGCCTGCTCCGCCCTCGTCAATGCGTATGCGGTCGCATGATCCGAAACGACAAGCGCAATTCTCCCGTCCCGCAAAGTCCTCTCCCGCTCCGCGTCTATCAAAGCCTGCAGATTGGTTCCGCCTCCCGACGCAAGCACGGCGATATTGATTTTCGCGCCGGTCTTCCGCTTCGTCATACCAGGCTCACCTTTACGTCGGATGAGACGATTTTCCCGATGATGCAGGCCTCTTCTCCCGCTTCTTTCAAAACGGCAAGGGCCTTTCCCGCGTCTTCCCGGGATACGACCACGCTCATCCCCACCCCCATGTTGAAGGTATTGAACATATCGCGCTCGGGAATTCCGCCTTCGGATTGAATCAGGCGGAAGATCGGCGGGATTCTGATGGCGGACTTGTCAATTTCGGCACCAAGCCCGTCGGGAATGCTCCGCGGGATATTCTCAAAAAATCCGCCGCCCGTGATGTGGGAGATTCCCTTGACCCGAACCTTTTCGAGCAATGCCAGCACGGGTTTCACATAAATTTTCGTGGGGGTGAGTAAGGTTTCGCCCAGCGATTTTCCGTCCAGCGCGGCAAGCGGCTGCGCAAGATCGCGGTTTTCAACATCCAGAACCTTTCTGACAAGGGAAAACCCGTTGGAATGTACGCCCGACGAGGGCAATGCAAGGATTACGTCTCCCTCTTGCATAGTTTTGTTGTCAATTATCCGGCTTTTATCGACAATTCCGACGGCAAATCCGGCAAGATCATATTCGTCTTCCTTGTAAAATCCCGGCATTTCGGCGGTCTCGCCCCCGATAAGCGCCGCGCCGCTCTGCACACAGCCGTCGGCCACGCCCTGCACGATCTTTTCGATCCTTCCGGGTATGTTTTTCCCGCATGCGATATAGTCCAGAAAGAAGAGGGGTTTTGCGCCCGAACAGATAATGTCGTTCACGCACATAGCAACGCAATCAATCCCGACGGTATCATGCCTGTCCAGAAGAAAAGCCATTTTCAGTTTGGTTCCCACCCCGTCGGTTCCGCTGACCAGAACGGGGTCGGAAATCCCGGAAAGATCGGGCGCAAACAACCCGCCGAACCCGCCGAGGTCGGAGAGCACCCCTTTGGTCCATGTACGTGCCACATGTTTTTTCATGCGTTCCACCGCTTCGTATCCCGCGGTCACGTTCACGCCCGCGTCGGCGTATGATTCGGAATAAGAGCCTTTCATTGCGCGTCCTCCTCAATGACTTTGATTTTATTATCATAGGGGCTTTTCGGCATATCGGCGGGAATCTCTGTGGGATATTCTCCGTCAAAACAGGCGGTGCAACACTCGACTCCGACGATTTTTTTCACGCTTTCCAAGCTGAGAAAACCAAGCGAATCCACGCCTATCAACCGGGAGATTTCCTCGGTGGAATGCTTGCAGGCTATCAGGTTTTCTCTTGAATCTATATCCGTTCCGTAATAGCAGGGATTGATAAAAGCGGGAGAAGTCACTCTCATATGGACCTCTGTGGCCCCGGCGTCTTTCAGCAATCCGACGATCCGCGCGCTGGTAGTACCCCGCACGATGGAGTCGTCAATCAGAACCACTCTTTTGCCCCTGACCACATCGGTGACGGGGTTCAGTTTGATCCTGACCTTGTCTTCTCTGGCCTTCTGCCCGGGCGCTATGAAGGTGCGCCCGATATATTTGTTTTTGATGAATCCTATATCGTATGTAATGCCGGACTCTGCCGCATACCCGATGGCTCCGTCTATCCCGGTATCCGGAACGCCGATTACCACATCGGCCTCCACGGGATGCTCGGCGGCGAGAAGTCTCCCGGCGTTCACTCTGGCAAGATGGACGCTTTGCCCTTCAATCACCGAATCCGGCCGTGCAAAGTAAATGTACTCAAAAACGCAAAACGACTGCCGGGCCTTGCCGCAATGATCCTTGATCGAACGAATGCCGTTTTTGTCGAAAACGAGAATCTCCCCGGGCAGAACCTCCCGGATCAGCGTAGCCCCCACCGCGTCCAGCGCGCAGCTTTCCGACGCGACCACATAACGGCCGTCCACGGTTTTCCCGTAACACAAGGGGCGAAATCCGTTTTCATCCCTGACCGCTATGAGCTTGGACGGCGAAGTAATCACGAGCGAATAGGCCCCCTGCAATTTATACATGGCGGCATTGATTGCCTCTTCAATAGACGGTGCGCTCAATCTCGCCTCGGTGATGACATAGGAAATCACTTCCGTGTCGCTGGCCGTTTGGAAAATCGAGCCTTTCAGTTCCAGCATCGCGCGCAGTTGGCGCGAATTGACCAGCCTCCCGTTGTGCGCAAGCGCCATCCGCCCCTTGATATGGTTGACGACCAGCGGCTGGGCATTGATCCTGTCTGCGTCTGCCGCCGTTCCGTACCGCACATGCCCTATGGCGATATTGCCCTTTCCCAGCGGGCCGAATCTTTTCGCGGTAAAGACATCGTTGACAATCCCGACATCCTTATACGCTGAAAAAACGCCGCAATCGTTGACGACGATCCCGCACGATTCCTGACCCCGGTGTTGCAGCGCGAACAACCCGTAATACACCGTCCGCGCCACGTCGCAGGTGTCGGGCGAATATATGCCGAATACGCCGCATTCTTCTTTGATTTCGCTCATTCTTCTCCTCCTGTTTCTTTATTCGCCTTTCTTTATTCGCCGAACACTCTTCTCATCATCTCGCCGTACGCTTCCTCAACTTTTCCGAGGTCACGGCGGAACCGGTCTTTATCGAGCTTTTCGTTCGTATCGGCATCCCAGAACCGACAGGTATCGGGGGAAATCTCGTCGGCAAGCACGATCTTTTTGTCTTCCGTCCGGCCGAATTCCAGTTTGAAATCAATCAGCTTCACGTTCAGCGAAAGAAAATATTCTTTCAGGATTTCATTGATCTTGAACGCCATGCCGGTAATGGTGTCAATTTCCTCGCGGGTCGCCAATCCCAGCGCCAACGCATGGTATGCATTGATCAACGGGTCATGCAGATCGTCATTTTTATAGGAAAACTCTATGGTGGGAGACGCAAATACAATCCCTTCCTCTACGCCGTACCGCTTGGCGAAAGAACCTGCGGAAACGTTCCTTACAATAACTTCCAGCGGAACGATGCTGACCTTCTTGACGAGCGTTTCGCGGTTTGACAGTTCTTTCACAAAATGCGTCGGAATCCCCCGGCTTTCCAGCATCTTGAAAAGGAAATTCGTCATCCGGTTATTGACTTCGCCCTTCCCCGCAACGGTTCCCTTTTTCTGCCCGTCAAACGCCGTGGCGTCATCCTTGTACGACACGATGACCAAGGACGGGTCTTCGGTTGAGAAAACCTTTTTTGCTTTCCCTTCATACAGTAACGCTGTCTTGTTCATTTTTCAGTTCTCCTCTTCAATATTATAATTATACAAATCTTTTTTCGATTTCCGCGTTCTTTGCCAGGACATTTTGCTTTTCGGCATGGCGGTATTTTTCCAGTTTGTCGGCCAGCCCGTCATCGTATATCGCCAGCATTTCGAGGCATAACAACGCCGCATTGGCCGCGCCGTCCACCGCCACCGTAGCGACCGGTATCCCGGACGGCATCTGCACCGTAGACAGCAAAGCGTCCAGCCCGTTGAAGGCCCCCGATTTTACGGGGATTCCCACGACCGGAAGCGTCGTGTTGGCGGCGATTGCTCCCGCAAGGTGAGCGGCCATCCCGGCGGCGGCGATAATCGCCCCGATATTCTTTTGACGCGCGCTTTCGGCAAATGCCTTTGCTTCGTCCGGCGTACGGTGGGCGGAAAAAACATGCACTTCATACTCCGCCCCGAACCGATCCAGCACGGCTGTCGCCTTGGATACCACCTCTGCGTCGCTGGCGCTCCCCATGACAACGGCAATCTTCTTCATTCTTCCTATCCTCCTGTTTTCCGGTTTTCACCGTTTTTTCTAACGTTTTTCATATAAAAAGGCGCGCAACTCTTGTCAGTTTGCGCGCCTGCGCGACCTTTTTTCCGGGTGGAGGCTGTCTTTTGCCCGACAGGCTCCTTGAAAAAAAGCGCGAGAAAAGAAGCTTTCTCTGCGCCGGTCGTCTGCAAATATTTCATGGGCGGTTTCCTCCGTCGTGAACCTCTTGCCTTTTGTCTGTCTGTCTGTCGCCTCTTTCATGCGCTGTTTTGCGGCCTGTCGCGGCCGCATTTGTTTTATGGGATTTTTCACCTTTCGGCCGTCACGGCCGGAAAACGCAAAAACGCGGCGTTTTTCCCGGTCGCCGACGTGCGTTTTTCTTTTTCGGAACATTCGCTTACCCGCGTCTGCCTGTTTCTCCCGGATATGCCGCGCCTGTTCCCTGGGGAACCCCGCCCGAAGCGGGAACGTTTTTTAATGCAATACAAAAATTTGTTTTTGTAAGCCGTTATAAAGTTATAATATAAGAGAAAAAGTTTGCTCGCAAGGACTTTTTCTCGCCATATTTCAACGAACGGCTGTTCTTTGCGTTTTGCAAAGAACCTATTGCGAACGCAATACAAAAATTTGTTTTTGTAAGCCGTTATAAAGTTATTATATCATTTGTCTTTTCTTTTTTCAATGGTTTTTTTCCCGAAACGCCAAATTTTTTATTTTTTTGTAAAAAAGCGTCCGATTGTTTTTCATTTCCCGCCGGACCGCTCGATCTTTTGGCCTCTCCGCCGAAAAAAAAAGGGCTTTTCCGGTTTGTAAGCCGGAAAAGCCGGGAAGGAGCCGGCGGGCATGCCCGCCGGCTTTCGGCATATTCGGTGTCAAAGACATGACAGGTGCTTCGGCAGGCTGCCATAACGCGGCAGAAGATACGGTACCCGGGAAAGCCGACAAAACGCCGCAAAAGGTCTGCCGGCAGCCGAGATCGGTCGCCATCCGGCATTCGGAGCCGTGCGGTCTGAGCGGTTCGCGGTCGCCCGGATTACATAACGATTGCGGCGGTGGCAGCCTGATGCCAGAAAGAGAGGCGCGTCGTTTCTCCGGGCGTACCGTAAGCGGGCAAAAGCTCCTCTTCCAGTTCGGGAATCGACTCGCTCTTTCCGTCCAGATACTCCTCCAGAATACGGCGGCAGTCGGTCATGCGGCGGGCAAGCCCGCCGAGGCGGAACTGCTGAATCTCAAATCCGTCCTGTTTCTTTTCCCGTGCCCACATATCGCGGAAGGCTTCATAGAAAGCGTCAAACCGCTTTTCGGCACGCCGGATATCTGCGGCGCAACGGGCCAGTTCCTCGCGGTCGCCGGCGTGATACGCGCGGCGCAGGCGAAGCCCCATCGTAAATTTGAGTTCCAGGAACCTGCACAGTTTCGCCTCCGTGTCGTACAGATAGGCAAACCGTCCTCCCTGCCCGGCATATCGGCGCAGGCGCGCGGCAAACCGTCCGTAGGTCGCGCCGTCTTCTTCGCGCACGGAATAGTCCGTGATCCCGCGGAAGAGGTCGTTATACAGGCCGTATTTGCTCGGGTTGTGCGTGGTATAGGGCTTGCGGCCGATTTCATTTGGCAGATCGAGTGCCTTCATCTTATCAAAGTCTTCCCCGATGACTTCACGGAATTTCTTCTTGATCCCGGCCATCTGCGTATTGCCTTTTGCAAGTTCCGCCGTGTAGAAGAGGGCGGGCAGTACCGAATAATAGGAGCATTCGGCTCCGTCGTCTCCCCACATCGTGATGAAAACATCGCGCACGCCCTTCTTCCGGCAGGCGGTCAGCGCCGCGCGGGTGGTGCGGAGGCTGAATTCGTTATGCGGAACAATCCCGGTCCAGGTCCAGGCACCGCCGGCAAAAATCGTCTCGTTGCAGGCGTTGAACTGCCGGTATCCGTCGATCATCATCTCGTATTCCGACACGCTTTCGTGGTAATAATCCCAGTATACGAGGTCAAGTTTTTCGGGAACCATGGCACGGGCTTCCTCGGTCATTTTCATCGGCTTGTAGTATTCGCCGTTGTTGGCGATGCGATAAAACATATCGCCCCACATCATCGGGCGGAACCCGTATTTCTCCGCGATTTCGCAGACCCGCGCGAGGTGTTCGCACAAAAGTTTCTGCCGGTTCACAAAACCGTGCTTGTCCAGATATTTCCCGCGGCCGAGGTGCATCGCCTCGTCCATACCGATGTGTATGCGGCGGGAGGTGAAGTTTTTCGCAAGGGAAGCAAACATATGCTCAATCAGCTCGTATGTCCGCTCTTCCCCGACAAGCAAAACATCCTCCTGATCCCGGCAACCGCTGTACGCCCACCAATGGAAAATACCGTCCAGATGCGCCAGGGTCTGAATGCAGGGAATCAGCTCAATGCCGCGGCTTTTCGCGTAGGCATCGATCCTGCGCAGCTCTTCTCCTGTCAGGCGGCCGCGCAGATAGCCGAAATACGGTTCCTCGGGAATTTCGTACGTGTCCTCGGTATAAAGCTGTAACGCGTTGTACCCCATTGCGGCCAAAAGATCGATGAAATGTTCCAGTTCTCCGGGAAGCGGAACAGCATTGCGCGAACAATCGAGCATGACGCCGAGCGTGCGGAAATCTTCCATAACATTCTCCTTTGGTTTTTTGTGACCGGTGCTCCGATCAAAGGATCATGGTGCGGATGAGATTCATATTTTCGTCAATCAGTATGAATTCGGCGTCGTAACCGACGCGGATTTGCCCCTTCTTCATCCCGAGCAGTGCGGCCGGCGTGGCAGAGGCCATTTTGAGCGCGTCCGCCTTCGGAATTCCGAATTCGATCGCCTTTTTCACGCAATCGAAGAGCGTCGAAGTGGACCCGGCCAGATTGCCGGCCTCGATACGGGCCACCCCGTCACGGACGATAATTTTCTGCCCCCCGAACATGAATTCCCCGTCGCCGAGCCCGGTCGCACGCAAAGAATCGCTGATGAGGATCAGCCGGTCGGGGCCGAATACGCGGTAAAGGGTCAGAATGGCGGCGCGTGAAACGTGCAGACCGTCGCAGATGACCTCGGCGCAGATATTTTTTTCGACCGCGGCGCCGATAGGCCCCGGATCGCGGTGGTGAAGAGGCGGCATCGCGTTGAAAGTATGGGTCAGACAGGTCACGCCGTTATCGATGGCGGAAAGGGTCGTTTCGTAATCGGCGGCGCTGTGGCCGACCGAAATGACGCAATCGGTTCCGGCCGTGCATTCGCGGATAAAATCCATGCAACCCGGCAGTTCGGGAGCCAGCGTCACAATGCGGATATTCTGCAGAGTGCGGAACTCTTCCATCGTCGGCGACTTGATGAATTCCGGATTCTGCGCGCCCCGGTATTTTTCGGCGATATACGGCCCTTCCATATGGAACCCTTCGACCTTCGCCCCGCCCGGCACTTTTGGCAACGGGCGGTTGGTCACGCGGCGGATGGTGTCGATATCCATCGTCATGGTGGTGGGGAGCCAGCTGGTCACGCCGTGCGCAAACTCGAACCGGCACATCTCTTCCAGCCCGCCGTCAAAAATCTCCATTGTATCATACCCGACGCAACCGTGCGCGTGAATATCGAACAGGCCGGGATAGAGGTCATATCCGCCGCAGTCTTCCCCGGGTCTTTCGGTTTTCCCGATCGATACGATTTTTCCGTCTTTGGCAATAAGGTCTGTCAAACGTCCGTCGATCCGGACATTCTTCAGAACGGTCTCAGCCATTGTAGGCCTCCCGGTCGCAAATGACCACTACATCACGGTGCAAAGAAAGGAGCGTGGCGGGAACGGCCGTGGTAATCCGCCCTTCCTTCATGGCCTCGATTGCCGCATGCTTGTTTTTCCCGTTGGCAAGCAGAACAATCTTCCGGGCGGCCATGATCGTTCCCAGCCCCATGGTCATGGCGCGGGTCGGCACGTCCTCGACAGAAGCGAAGAAACGCGCGTTGGCTTCGATGGTATTCCGGGAAAGGTCGGTCACATGCGTGACGGCATAGAGTTTTTCTTCCGGCTCGTTGAAGGCGATGTGTCCGTTCTGCCCGATTCCCAGCACCTGAATATCCGCCCCGCCGGTGGCCTGATATTCGGCTTCATACGCGGCGCAGGCGGCATCGGGATCGGCGGCCGAGCCGTCCGGCACATGCGTGTTTTCTTTTTTGATATTGACGTGGTCGAAGAGATTCCGGTTCATGAAATACCGGTAACTCTGATCGTTTTCGGGGCTGATGGGATAGTATTCGTCCAGATTATATGTCCGGACGGCAGAGAAATCGATCTCCCCGGCCTCATACCGGCGGATCAGTTCCCGGTACAACCCGACAGGGGTCGAACCCGTGGCCAGCCCCAGCAGGCATTCCGGTTTTTTCTTCATCAGGTCCGCAATGATCGCGGCCCCCTCACGGGACATTTCTTCATAGGAATCGCAGACAATAAACTTCATGTTGTGCCTCCAAAAATATAGATATGGGTGTGTATATCAGCCGGGATCCCCCGGCGGTGTTGCCTGTTTGCTGTCCGGCGGGCGGCGCTTTCTCTTTGTCCGTCCGCCGCCGTATGCGGTCGGGTCGTCGTGCCGTTTTATGTTTTCTGTCCGGCGGACGGCAGGCGCTCCATGCTCGGCGCACAACCGAAAAACCGCCGATAGCACTTGGAAAAATACGAGGGATCGGCAAATCCGCAGACCGCGCTGGCCTCGGTCACCGAGGAGCCGGCCGCCATCATTTCGCGCGCCCGGTTCAGCCGGATCCGCATGAGAGAGGAAGAAATCGTCTCCCCGTACTTCTTTTTATAGGTAGCGGTCATGGTGGCACGGCAGCAGTGGAACCGATGGCAAAGCGTATCAATCGTCACCTTTTCGCCGTAATGATTTTCAATATACTGCCGCGCCGCTTCCGCCGGAGACTCCCCGTTTGCACGCAAAAGATCCGAAAGAGCAATATATCCCGCGCAGGCCGTCATAATTTTGGAAAAGGCCTCCAATGCCGTCCGGCTGACAGCCGGAACCCGTCCCGCCAGCGCTCTGGCGGTCTTGGCGGAATCCGGGTCCAGTCTGCGGATGGCTTCCTGCATGGATTCGCGCGCGCCGGGCGTATCTTCCAGCACCTGCCCCATCATGAGATAGCCCATCAGCATCCCGTCCTGAATGATCGGACTGACCGCTTCGCAAAGCCCCATATAACAACGATAAACATACAGCTTCCCGGTCGCTTTCGCATTGGCGAACGCCACAGCGTCACATTGTGTACAGCGGTGATAAAGCGCCTCTTTCATATGAACGCAGGAACAGAAGTCCGAAGCGCCCTCTGGATAAGCGGCAATCTCTCCGAACGACGCGTCATGCAGAGACAGCCGGAAGCCCGAAGCCTCGTGAAGCGCGCGTAAAAGGGCCGTAATCTCTTCACGGTGGATCATCGGAACCCTCCTTGATGGTGTTTTTTCTCTGAATATCCGATTTTACTTATTATTATACAATTTTCCATTGAAATGTCAAGAGATATTGTGTATAATTTATGTATGTTCACATATGTTCACAAACGGAGGTTAATTATGGCTACACGTGAAGAACTCTGCGCAAAAAAAGAAGAGGCCATCGCGGCCTTTGCCCTCACCGGCACGCCCGTATCCAGCGAACTGTACGGGAGCGGTCATATCAACGACACGCATCTTTTGATCTGCCGCGAAGATAACGGCCGGATACATCGATATATCCTGCAACGCATCAATCATTTTGTTTTCCCGCATCCCGAAGAAGTCATGGAGAATATCCTGCGCGTCACTTCCTACCTGCGGGAGCATATTCTGGCACGCGGAGGCGACCCCGACCGGGAGACCTTGACCGTGGTTCCGACCAAAGAGGGCGCTCCTTACTACCGCGATTCAATCGGGAGCTACTGGCGCGTTTATCTTTTCATCGAGGACAACCTCAGCCTTGACAAGGTCGAAACGCCCGAGCAGTTCCACAGCAGTGCCGTTGCATTCGGCCGGTTTCAGTATGAATTGGCCGATTTCCCGGCCGAAACGCTTCATGAGCCGATTGCCGATTTCCATAATACCCCCGTCCGGTACGAAAACCTGATGAAGGCCGTCGCGGCAGACAAATGCGGCCGTTTGGCCGAGGTCGGGGAAGAAGTGGCCTTTGCGCGCAAAAGACGTGACTTCACCGAAGAGCTGTATCGCGCCTACCGCGCCGGGAAACTCCCTCTGCGCGTTACGCACAACGACACAAAACTCAACAATATCCTCTTTGATGCCGGTAGCGGAAAACCGATCTGCGTCATTGATCTTGACACCATCATGCCCGGCTTTTCGGTCAATGATTTCGGCGATTCGATCCGCTTCGGCGCCACGACCGCCCCGGAAGATGAAACCGGCCTTGACAAGATCCGTATCAACCTTGCCCTTTATGAAACCTATGTGCGCGGATTTATCGAAGGTTGCGGAGGCAAACTCACCAACGAGGAAATTGCGCTCCTGCCCGTCGGGGCCAAGATGATGACGCTGGAATGCGGAATGCGTTTTCTGACCGACTATCTGGAAGGCGACACCTACTTCCGCGTCCACTACCCCACCCATAACCTGGACCGGGCGCGCAATCAGTTCCGCCTGGTGGAAAGCATGGAGGAAAACTGGGAAAAAATGCAGCGGATCGTTTCCGAAGTCGCCGGACTCTGAGGCCCTGCGGAGTTCTTCTTTTCGGCCTTTGCCCCTCTTCCCGGCCGTAAAATTTTGCCCCGGCCGTACAACAGGGATCAGACGCTTTGCGGCCGGGCCTTTTCCGAATCAGACGGTTTTACCGGAATTTTTATAAGAAATGAAAAAAGCAACCGGAGCGGGTTTTTTGCCGGACCTTCTGCCCGAGGTTGCTTTTTTTCTCCAAAAAATATTGACTTCCGTTCGGCTTTCCTTTATAATATTTCCAGAATATGTTCATCTGTCAAGAAGACCGGATGAACAAATTAAGGAGGAATTTGATATGCGAGAAAAAAGACATTCCGGCAAATTCGGGCTTCTGCTCCTCTGCCTGTGTCTTGCGGCAGTTCTGTTGGTTCTCCCATCCTGCGGCGACAAAGATTGTGAACATACGTTCAGCGACTATGTCGTCCTTCCCGGCTCGGAAGCCGGTTGCACCACGGCCGGCAAAGAAGCCCGCGTCTGCACCAAGTGCGGGTTTGCCGAAGAACGCACAATAGAAGCGCTCGGCCACGACTGGCAAAGCGCGACCTGCACCGAACCGAAACACTGTTCACGCTGCACCGCCACCGAAGGGGAGGCGCTCGGCCACGACTGGAAAGGCGCGACCTGCACCGAACCGAAACACTGTTCGCGTTGCGCCGCCACCGAAGGGGAGGCGCTCGGCCACGACTGGAAAGACGCGACCTGTGCCGGAGCCAAACACTGCGACCGTTGCCAGCTGACAGAAGGTGCCTCTGCCGACCATCGGTTCGTAGAGGAAAAGGTCAAACCCGAAGCGCTGAAAACAGCCGCGACCTGCACTTCCGCGGCGGTTTATTACAAGAGCTGTTCCTGCGGCGCGATATCTTCCGACGCGAAGGATACCTTCTCTTCCGGTCAGCCGAGCGGCGCACACCGCTACACCGTTTCGACCGCGCGCCCCGAAGCGCTGAAAACAGCCGCAACCTGCTCTTCCGCGGAGGTTTATTACAAGAGCTGTTCCTGCGGCGCGATATCTTCCGACGCGAAGGATACCTTCTCTTTCGGTCAGCCGAACGGAGAACACGCCTACAACGTGACGGAACCCACCTGCGGGGTCGGTCAGGTCTGCCGGCTTTGCGGGGCACTCGGTCTGCCTGAAACCGGAAAGCACACCATGCAAGGCGACGCCTGCGCAGTATGCGGCCGCGGTATCTATGTACAGATGCTGTTGGGCCAGCTCCGGACAATGCCGGCCATCCGCCTTGAAAACTTTTGCCTGACCTCTGAAAGCGAAGTCATTTCTATCGATCTTCTGGAATTCTATCTGACGCTGGGTGAGGACGGGAAACCGTACGGATACGGGCAGGTACAGATAAACAACCGGATGGACGATATGCAGGTAACCGACGAAATACACCTGGATGTCCTTTTGAAAAACGACTGTCTCTATGTCCGGAAACAGCGCAATATGGCCGATACCCGCCAGCTCTCCGACGGCATCCAACAAATCGACCAGGATCCGACGACCTATCAGATGCGCTATTCCCTCTCTGATATACAGTCTTACAACGAACAACTTACCCCCTCCGCCCGTGCGCTTTTGCAGATTGTCAACGCGCTGGAACGCTTCGGGCCTCTCTATCGTAACGACGTGCTCCCGCTTCTTACCCGTATTCTGACCACCAACAGCGAGGCCGTCAATTCGCTTGCCCGCGTGGCGGTCAACAGCATGTTCACCGTTGCCGCGACTGAAGAGGGAACCGTCTTCACTTTCTCCATGGAAAAAGCCGCCGCTTATATCCTGCACCTGGGCGACTCGACCCCGGAAACAGCCTTCAACGATCTTTTCGGCGAAGGAGCTTATGAAAAGATTCCCGGTCTTTTGAATCTGACCGTCGGAGAGGTGCTGGATATTGCTGAAAGTCACGGTCTGTATATCGCAGACTTCCTCGACCTGATGGAAAAACTTCTGGCCCTCAATCCGCCCAAAGGCAATCCCGATTCCGATTCCGATTCCGATCCCGGCGCGGCCATTGCTGCTCTCAAAGCCGCCCTCACAACGCCCGAAGTCAGAGCCATGAAAATCCGCGAACTGCTCCCTGCCGGCGCGGAAGAGACGCTCAATGCTCTGCTGGCGGAGTATAAGAATCTGACGTTCTTTGACATGCTCGAAAGGCTGATCGACAGATTCCTGCCGTCCGAAGGCGACCAGGGCGTTATGCCCCCCGCCCCCGAAGGCGATCAGAATGTTCCGCCTACCGATAATCCGCCCACCGATGGCGAAGGCGACCAGAATGTTCCGCCCACCGATAATCCGCCTACCGATGGCGAAGGCGACCAGAATGTTCCGCCCACCGATAATCCGCCCACCGATGGCGAAGGCGACCAAGGACCGTCGGCCGGCAAGGTACGGGCTGTCGTTTCGCAACTTCTGGAAATCCTGTGTTCCGAAGAATATATCACTTCTTCCATCCGGCTCACCGGTTCCGGAGAGATTGCCGCGTCTGTCCTTACGGTCAACATCCCGGAAAACAACTATTTGCCCTTTGCGCTGCAGTTGACCTTCTCTTTCCTGTACGACGATATCCCCCAGGCCGACCGGTATGAAGAGATGGCGCAGGCGACCGACGGCGTCCTGGAATTGCTGCCTTTGGATACGGCGCTTGCAATGATCCGGCACTCGCTGGCCAACATTCCGGATACGACCGGTTCCGAAAACGACGGGGAACAGGAAGGCAACGCACCCCGGTACAAAGATTTCCGATTCGATGAAGCCTCCGGTACCGGTATCCTCACCTTCTCCAGTTCCAGTACCACATTTGAGCCAGATGGCACGTATCTGGCGAAAGTCGATTCCATTCTCCGCTTTTCGCTTTCCTCTCCGCTCATCTTTCGGGCCAGGGAAGACTGCGAAAATTGGACCCTTTTCACGCTCGTTTACCCCTGTTTCAGAGAATACCGTTATACGATATACCGGGTGGATGATGAGCATCCCGAAGGCGTTCTCCTGCCCGAAGAAGAGATGAGGGTGCTTCTCGAAAAATTCTTCCCGCCCACGCCTTCCGCGGAGATGGATTTCTTCTACTGCCATTTCCTGGTCAATACAAAAACGCAGGAAATACATCTCACCTTCACCTTCCCCTTTGAAGGCTCCGGCGAAGAAAACACACTGACCAAACATACGTATAAAGAAGAGACGGAAAAAGCCGTGATTCCCGAAAATTGCTTAACCATTGGCGAACGCCATTGGGTCTGCGAGACCTGCGGACACGAAAAAATCGAGTATTACCGGCTCCCGCACAAATCTGATTCGTATGCATATCAGTTTGACAGCGACGAAAACTGCGAACACGGTGTCACGATTACCTGCTCCTGCTCGGTCTGCGGGACCTTCCTCTACAAAACCCATGAGAACCAACACAACCCCTTCCCGCATCCCATTTCTCTTCCCGGGGATGCCTGTGCCGACCATAAAATCTACGAGAGTATCTGTCCTTGCGGGCAGGTCCACTATGGTATCTTCTCTACTCTGACGGAGGATGATGTTATTCACTTCGGAAATGATACGATCGTCTATCGGTGCAGAGAATGCGGTCTGGCTCTTGAAGAGAAGCGCACCCGGACCGAAACCGCCCCCTGCCGCTATACCGAAAAAGTCTCCTATCGGATTGGCAAAGCCACCCCGTCAGAGTCTGGGTTCACCTTTGAATGGGGCGAAACCATCGCTGTTTTGGAACATTCCGATATCCAGCACGAAGGCCCCCTCTTTGTCTCGCTGGAAGAGGGGTGCGAAAGTTGCGATGCCGGATGTATCACGGTCTGCGGCGCATGCCGTGAGCAGATTGTTCAGGACGATCCCTCCTATCCGGGGGACCCGAGGCAGCATACGGTAGGCCGGCTGATCCTCGTTTCGGTCCCGGGCGGCGGCTATATCTATGCCGATGCCTGTGCCTGCCGGTCTATTCTGCGCGGAATTTATGCGGAAGGTGCCGCCGAGACTTCCTCGTTCCAGGTGGAAAACGGTTCCGGCGTCTACTATGACGTCTTTACCTTCCGCGGTGAAGAATCGTCCGATGTTCGTCATTATCTGCTCATTATGGACAAAGAGGCGGGAACGCTGACCCTCTGCCCCGATTATGTGCCGGCGGAAGCAGAAAACGAGCTTGGTAGGTATGACGAGGGAAAAGTCACCATCTACTACTTTGCGGAATAATCCGGCCCTGTTTTTCCCCGCCTTTCCTGTTTTCTTAAAAATGCAGAAGAAATGAAAGGCTGTTCTCTGTCCAAAAATCCGGACGGCAAAAAGCGCTCCGCAAGGGGCGCTTTTTTGCAGAATGCGCAAAGGAAAAACCGCCCGGCATAGAAAAAGCGCTCTTGTGAGCGCTTTTGTTTCAAAGAAATAATCCGGCCGCCGGGTGCGATCGCCGTCGTTCGTACGGAAAGTACGGAAAAAGCGCGCGGCGGGGAAAATGCGTGAAAAGTGCGCGGCGAAAGTGCGCGGAAAGTGCGCGGCGGGGAAAATACGCGGAAAGCGCGCGGCATTCGTCCGGGGTACTGCCATCGCTCCGCCGGGAGGGGCGCGGTTATTTCCCGGTATGCGACAGGCGCAGAGAATTACCGACCACCGAAAGCGAAGAAAGGCTCATGGCGGCCGCGGAAATCATAGGAGAAAGAGACAGGCCGAGCGGCAGGAAGACCCCGGCCGCCGCCGGAATGCAGAGAACATTATAAACAAGCGCCCAAAAGAGATTTTCTTTCATAATCCGGAGCGTGCGCCTGCCGATGGCCAACGTCCGGCCTACATCGGCCAGTTCACTCCGCCGCAAGACCACATCGGCGGAAGCGACGGCAACATCCGTTCCCGCCCCGATGGCAATCCCGAGATCGGCGGCAACAAGCGGCAAAGCGTCATTGATCCCGTCTCCGACCATCGCCACTTTGCCCTGCTTTTCAAGCGCGCGGATTTCTTCGGCCTTTTCTTCGGGAGACAGACCGGCGCGAAAATCGTCGATTCCCGTGACTTTTGCCATATATGCCGCCGCGCGGGGGTTATCGCCGCTCAGCATCACCGTGCGGAGCCCCTGCGCACGTAACGCCGCAAGAGTTTCGGCCGCTCCTTCACGCGGCACATCCCGTATCCCAATGACCCCGAGCGCTTGTTCCTCGCGGCCGACAAAGACCAGCGTACAGCCCTCCGAGAGCAGTTTTTCCTTCGCATTTTCCAGCGCGGACAGGTCAATTCCGGCATCTTGGGATAAAAAGGCCTCACTGCCGGCAAAAATGCGGTCATCCCCGAGATCGGCGGCCGTTCCGCGCCCCTCGACGACCAGATAATTCCCGGCCGCCGGCAAGGACAGTCCGCGCTCTGCCGCCGCTTGTCGGATGGCGATCCCGATCGGATGCGTGACGGCTCCTTCACAGGCCGCCGCTGTCGAAAGCAGTTCTTCTTCCGGAATTCCCTCCGCGGGGAACAGCCCGGTCACGGACATCTGCCCTTTGGTAAGCGTGCCGGTTTTATCAAATGCCACGGTCCGGATTTTTCCGGCGTTTTCCAGGGCCTCTGCGCTCTTGATGAGGATTCCCCGGCGCGCCGCCGCCCCGGTCGATGCCACAATCGCAGTCGGCGTAGCCAACCCCAGCGCACAGGGGCAGGAGATGACCAGCACGCTGATTGCGTGACGGAAAGCTTCCGTCATGTTTCCGGTAATCAGGGAAAAGAGTAAAAAAGTCAAAAAAGCGATCCCCGCGACTGTCGGCACAAAGAAGGCGCTCACCCGGTCGGCAATCCGGGAAATCGGCGCGCGGGATGCAGAGGCCTTCGCCACCATCCGCAAAATGGCCGAAAGCGAAGAATCCTCTCCGGCCGCCGTCACGCAAAAAAGCAAGCGGCCGTCCGAGAGGGTGCAACCGCAACCGATCTCGTCGCCGACGGTTTTTTCCACCGGAAGGCTCTCGCCCGTCAGCATGGATTCATCCATCGTACCATGCCCGTCGATCACCCGGCCGTCTGCCGGGGCGGCCTCTCCCGTATGCAAAATTACAGTGTCTCCCTTACACAGCTCGGACACCGGAACGACGCATTCTCTCCCCTCCCGCAAAACCGTGGTATGGGTCGGAGCCAATGCGGAAAGCGCACGCAACGCTTCGGCCGTTTTATCCTTGGCGCGTCCTTCCAGCATTTTTCCGATTGTCACAAAAAAGAGAATCATGGCCGCCGCAGGGAAATTGGCGGAGAGGGCATACCGCGCGCCGGCATCCGGGATCAGAAACGAAAGGCACAGCAGTACCGTGCCGTGCAGCAGGGCCGTGCCGGAACCGAGCATGATGAGCGTATCCATGGTCGGCGCGCCGCGAAAAAGCGAGGCCGCCCCCCGGACATAATAGCGCCGTCCGAGAAAAACGACAGGGAGCGCAAACAAAAACTGCGCAAGGAGCAGAAAGCGCGCGTTTCCCGCCGCAGGGTCAAGAAAGCCCGGATACCGTAATCCGGCCATCGGCCACATTTCAAGTAAAAACAGGCACACGGTGCAAACGAGCATCGTCAAAAGTACGAAAATTCCTCTTCCCTTTTCTTCCCCGGCAACCGGTATTCCGGCGGCCGCCCCTTTCTCCGCGGGCAACGCGCCGTACCCCGCGCGGCGGACAGCGGCGCAGATTTCTTCGACCGGGCAGGTGTGTGTGACTTCCATGCCGGATGTCAGCAGGCTGACCTGCACCCGGCTGACCCCGGGGAGCGCCGAAACGGCGTGTTCCACATGTGCAGAACACGCCGCGCAGGACATCCCGCTGATGCGGAATTCGGTTATCATATTCTATCCTTTCTTTCTGGTTGCAGAACCGCGCAAACCTATCAGTCCGTCGTCAGGCTCATCAACAGTTCATCGAGGATATCGGGGTCGGTCACAAATTCGGACAACACATCGTACACATCGTCATCGGTAATGTCCGCCGCGCTTCGCCCGTCTTCCTCTAATTTCGTATTCAGTTTATCCCGTACATATCCGGCAACTTTATCGACGACTTCATTGGAAACTCCTTCCAATGAATCGCCTTCCGATATTTGTTTCTTGATTTCATTTGCCACATCGCCGACAGCTTCATCCACGCCTTTTTCGCGGATGGCGCCAGTCACGCCGGTCACCATCTCGCCGCAATTCTCTTCCAGCGCAGGACGGACATCGTCTTTCGTCATATCGGCCGTCACCCCCATGCTCTCCGCCAGGGCACGGTGACCGATAGCCACCAATTCACGGCGAACGCCGGCATACCGGCCGTCGAGGATTGCCAGCGCTTCTTTCAAAAAATCCGATTCATTGATTTTCTGCATCACATCAGCGCCTTCATCCAGCAGGCCGTTTTTGGAAAGCAGTTCAAGCAAATCCACCAGTTTCCCGAGATCCTCTTTGATATAGGTGCTGTCGGTCGTCGCAAAGACTTCCAGCAACGCGTCCATGACCGGTTGCATCTCTTTGCCGATGTCGGGAGCCTCCTGCCCCGCAAATGTCTCGCCGTTCTTCCACTTTCCCGCCGCATGGCTCAAAAAATCGGAAAGTATCCCGGAAAGAACGGGCGATTCCGTTGCTTTTCCGGTGATGTTGCGGATGGCTTTGATCTCCTTGTCGCTGATGGTTCCGCTTCCGCCGCCGGAAGTACCGGAGTCTTTGGTCAGCGTATCGATCTCCGTGTAGATCTCCAAAAAACCGGCAATCTCTTTGCGGACGTTGGTGGACTGCCCGTTGACGGCGAAGGAAGAAGTCATATCGAAGAGCGGAGCCGTAACGCTCGTCAGCGCTCCCGTGATGCCGTCGTCGATATATTGCTGCTTATAGGCCTCATATTCCGGGATGCTTGCCGAGATAGACTCTTCGGGCGAAGCAGAGGCATCGATCTTGTCAATCGCATTCACGGCGACCGAGACGTATCCGAGGACCGGCGTCAGGATAAAGGCCCCGACAAGGACCCCCTGTAAAAGGCCGATCAACGCGCCGATCCCGCGCTTTTTATGCATTTTTCCGTTCTTGTCGCGCTTGGCGCGGAGGAAGAAGATCGAAATGATCCCGTATACCAGCCACAAAACGGCCGATATGGCGATAAAGAACACTAAAAACACCATGGGGCGGAGCATACCGGCCACAAAGGTCAAAAGCGCCGGAGACGCAACCAGCAGTTCTTCGGTCTGCGGGTCCGAGATCATTCCCGCCTCGATTATGGTCTCCGGGGAACCGATCTGCGCGATCGCAACACCGGAAAAAACAACGGCAAAAAGCAGGGAAAGCGCAATGGTTATGATCCGGCAGACAGACCGTTTCATCCCGCGGATCAGGCCGAGCAACGCGCCGAAAAGCCCGAGAAGCAGGCAAAAAAGCAAAAAAGGCATAAGAATACTCCTTACACAAAATCAAAAATAAATAAAGGATCTGTTTTCATTATACATATCCCGCTCCGAAAATGCAAGAGGAAATTTTGCGCGCATCCGGCGCTCGCAAAAAAGGAATCCGCCGGACGGCGACAGGAACGGCCGGCCCTGCCGCCGGAAAAGGGCGGTTCTTCGGCCGGAAAAGCCGACGGCAGAAACCCAACCGGCCAAAACCGCGGCCCCGATTGACAAAGCGGAAAAAAAGAGATATAATTCTGGTAAGCTGTTTTATATCCCGGGACTACCGATACCCGAACGGAAGGAACCGTCCATGAAAAAAATCATGCAAAAACTCTTGACCGGCCTTTTGCTGTTCAGCCTGCTGTTTTCCCCGGCGGGCGCCGCCCTGCCCGCTTCCGCGGAATCCGAAAGCCCCCCGGCGGCCTGTTCCTCTTCGGAATTCAAAGGCTATTACTATGCCCAGCTTTCCGAACAGGCAAAACGCTTTTATGCCGCCATTGACGAAATGTATCGTCTCGGGCGTTTTTTCTCCGATTCTCCGTCGTACGACCTGCTGACGCACGGCGTGTTGACCGTATCGGAAGTCCGGCAGGCCGTCGAGTTCGACTCCACCCCGATTCTTGCCTCTTTTTCCGCCGCGCGGAACGCGTGGTTTTTTGACCGCTCCGACGTGTTCTGCGCCGACCCGTCCCGGCTGTTACTGCGTTTCAGACGCACCTTCATGGGGTATGCCGTTTCTTTCGGCGCAGAGAGCGATACCCTCTGTCCCTCAGGCAAAGCAATCGATCCCGAAACCGTTCGCGCTATGAACGAGGCTTTCAAAGAGGCGTTGGACGCGCTTTGTGACGACGAAGTGAAGCGCCTTGAGCCGGGAACGCCCCAGCTTCTCCTGCTGGCGCAAAAACTGAAAGAAAAAATCCTTGCATTGCCCGAAACGGAAAATTCCGCCGCGTATGCCCGTACCGCATACGGTGCGCTATGCGAAGGAAGTACCGACACCGAGGCCGTCAGCCGCGCCTGTTTTGCCGCGGCCGAAAAACTGGATTATGCCCCGGTTCTTGCCAAAGGGTACCGCGCCGAAGCCGGCGGATACCGTCCGGCCTTCTTCCTTTTTATCACGATGAACGAAATCTGCTACGGAATTGACATCGATTTTTTTATCCGGGCGGACGCTGCTCAGGACCAACTCTTTTTCGATGCCGACGACATGGCGGCGGGGCGGTATATTGTTTCCGACACGCTTTCGGGCAGCGGGTACCCTTTTCGCCCTGTGATCTTTCGCCCCGCCGCGGCCGAAACGCCGACCCTCAGCACCCCGCTTACTTCCGACCGGCTCTTTTCCGACCGCTTTTCGGATGTCTCCCTGCTTTCCTGTAACCGTGACGGCTGGAAGCGGGCGGACGGAACCGCCGTTCCCGCAACAAATCTGCGCTATCTGCTGGCTTCGGCCAAGCGCCTGAAAGAAGGAGAAGCCGAACCCGCCCGCCTCGCGGCGGTTGCCCTTTCCGGCATCCCGGCGGACCAGGCTCTTTCCGCCGTGACCTATCGCATAGACCTTTCTTTGGACGGGCAGCCCGTCCGGATTCCGGAAGGCGGATGGATCGAGGTCGGGGTCGGCCTCCCGCCAACCGTACAGGACCCGAACCGTCCGGACGACCGGGAAGAACGGCAATATGCCGTATACGGGTTTTCCCGTAAAGCGAACGGAGAAATCGACCCGGACACCGCTTCGCCCATCCGGTTTGCGGAAACAGACGCGGGGCTTGTGCTGTTTCTCACCGGCCATACCGACTTTACCATCCTTTCTTTTCCTCTCCCCGAAGGAAATGCGGAAAATATGCCGCACAACTTCCTTATGCGCACACACGGACCCGGCCGCGTGTTTGAAAACGGAGAAGAAATTCCCCTGCTGACCGTCGAGCCGGGAAAAAGCGTAACGCTGGATATTCGGCCGGAAGACGGCCATGTGGCCGAATCCGCCTTTCTCGGAACGCAAAAGCTCACCATCCGCGACGGTAAGGTAACAATCCCTTACGCCGCATGGAAAAAAGCCGATATGCTCTCGGTCTGTTTCATCTCCCGCGCGCAGCTCGACCGTTTCAGATCGGAAGGCTCGACCCCGGTCCGCTTGCACGGCACGGTCTTTGATCCGCTCGGCAATACCAAGGTGCGGCTCCGGGCGCTTTCCGAATCTCCGCTGATCGGCACAAAGCTCCGGGTCTGTCTGGAAGAAGAAGTTCTGCTTGCCCCCGCGTATGATGTCACCGTCAGTTATCAATGGTACCGGGACGGCGTTCCGATTCCGGAGCAGACCGGGGATACCTTTGAAATCCCGAAAACCGTCCTGAAAGACAGCGGTACGTATCGTATCGCCGTCACTTATCAGCGCGAAAACGGCGACGTCCGCGTATGTATGAGCGATGATCTCCATATCACGGTTCTTTCCGTCTTTTCCTTCTTCGGCTGGATTCTGTTCAGTATTTTCATCTTTCTTCTTCCCACGGCAGCCGCTGTCGGGTATCTGCTCTTCCGCCGCCGCAAAGAGCGGAAATGACCGTTTCCTGTCCCGTATCCCGGCCCAAAACCGCCGGGAATACGCCGGGCAGGTTTTTTACGTTTTCTCTCTTTGTCGCGTTTTTTCGCTTTACAAAATCATGAGTTTGTGATACAATGAATGGCGATGCCAAAAGAGGAGGAACGCCTGTGCGCCTTGACAAATTCTTTTCTTCCGTCGGGCTTCTCACCCGCCGCGAAACGGCGATCGCCGTCCGGCGCGGAGAAATCCTGCAAAACGGCCTTCCCGTATCCCGCCCCGATATACAGGTGGACCCGAAAACCGATCGGATCACCCTGCGCGGAGAGCCGGTCGTGTACCAAAAGCACGTTTATCTCTTTTTGCACAAACCGGCGGGGTATGTGAGCGCGACCGAAGACGGGCGTTTCCCCGTTGTCACCGATCTTTTGCCGGAAGCCGAACGTCGCCGCGGTCTTTTTCCCTGCGGGCGGCTTGACAAAGACACCACGGGGCTGATGCTCCTGACCGATGACGGCGCGCTCTGTCACGCGTTGCTTTCCCCCCGTCACGGAGTCGGGAAGGTCTACCGTTTCCTGTGCGATCTTCCCCTCCCGCCCGAAGCGGAAAAATTTCTCGCAAACGGGTTGACCCTGGCCAACGGAGAGACCTGCCGCGCCGCTCTTTTGCAGGCGGACGATGACCGGCTGGGCGGATATATCACGCTGACGGAAGGCAAATATCATGAAGTCCGCCGGCTGGTAGCGGCGCTCGGATCCCATGTCACCTCGCTCTGCCGCGTTTCCTTTGCCGGCATCGCGCTCGACCCTGCCCTGGCTCCGGGAGAATTTCGTTCCGCTACGGAAGAAGAACTGGAAATATTGCATGCCGCCGTCGCCAAAAAGCAAACAAAGTAAAGTAAGGTTTACAAATTCGCATATCCGCACCGTGCCGGGTCTGATTCCGGGCGGAAAGACATGAAAAAGGAGAAATCATGGAAATCAACAAAATTCTGGCCGGGGAACTCGGCCTGCGGGAAGAACAGGTCGAAAAGACCGTTGCCCTGATGGATGAAGGGAACACCATCCCCTTTATCGCACGATACCGCAAGGAAGTCACCGGCAGTCTCGACGATATCACCCTGCGGGAACTGGAAGACCGTCTCCATTATCTGCGCAAGCTCGACGAGCGCCGCGGGGAGATTTCCGCCGCGATTGAAAATCAGGGAAAACTGACCGAACAGATCAGCGCCGCCCTTTCGCAGGCGACCACCCTCGTGGAGCTGGAAGACATCTACCGCCCCTACAAGCAAAAACGCCGCACCCGCGCTTCTGTCGCACGGGAACGCGGATTGGCTCCGCTTGCCGAACTGATTGCCGCGCAGGCCGACAGTTACCCCTGCCCGATCGAAGAAGAAGCCGCCCGGTATATAGATGAAGAAAAGGGTGTTCCGACTGCGGCCGACGCGCTGGCCGGCGCGTCGGATATCCTGGCGGAAGAAATCTCCGATAACGCCGATTACCGCAAAATGTTGCGTGAATTTGCCTTTGAGTCTGCGGCACTGGAAGCAAAGCTCATCGACGGAGAAAAAGAAAACAGCAAAATCTACGCCGATTATGCCGACTACCGTGAAGATGTGCGCACAATCAAAGGGCACCGTGTTCTGGCATTGACCCGCGGGGAACGGGAAGAATGCCTGAAAGTCACCATGACGCTTGACCGGGACGCGGCGCTTGCCCGTCTCAATTCCCGCATCATCACCAATAAAAAGACCCCGGTCCTTCCGCTTTTGCTGGCCGCCGCGGAAGACAGTTACGACCGCCTGATCTTCCCTTCTCTGGAACGTGAAGTGCGGGCAGAACTCTTCGACCGCGCCAGCGAAGGAGCGCTCAAAGTCTTCTCGGACAACCTGCGCAATCTCCTTTTGGCGGCGCCGCTCCACGGCAAGACGGTTCTCGGCTATGACCCCGGCTACCGTACCGGCTGTAAACTGGCCGTGGTGGACAAGACCGGAAAGGTGCTGGACACGGCCGTTATTTATCCGACCAAACCGCGCGAAGAGACCGAAAAGAGCAAAAAGACCGTTCTCAGGCTGATCGCTGCCTACGCGGTGGACGTGGTCGCCATCGGGAACGGAACGGCGTCGCGGGAAAGCGAAGCCTTTATCGCCGATACGTTGCGCGATGCCGGGCGGCCGGTCGCCTACACGATCGTCTCCGAGGCCGGGGCCAGCGTTTATTCGGCTTCTCCGCTCGGAGCCGAGGAATTCCCCGATTTTGACGTGACCGAACGGAGCGCCGTATCGATTGCGCGGCGGCTCCAGGACCCGCTGGCCGAACTGGTCAAAATCGATCCGAAAGCCATCGGGGTCGGTCAGTACCAGCACGACATGAAGCAAAATCGTTTGACCGAGGCCCTGGACGGCGTGGTCGAAGACTGCGTAAACAGCGTCGGGGTGGATGTCAATACCGCCTCCTGTTCTCTGCTTTCGCATATCGCCGGTATCAACGCGACCGCCGCGAAAAATATTGTGACCTACCGGGAAGAGCATGGGGAATTCCAAAGCCGCGCCGCCCTGTTGAAGGTGCCGAAAATCGGCGAACGCGCCTACCAGCAATGCGCCGGGTTCCTGCGCGTGGTGGGGGGCGACGAGATTCTTGACAATACCGGCGTACATCCGGAATCCTATCCCATAGCGGCCGCGCTTTTACAAGAATTCTCCCTGACGGAAGGCGATGTCCGGCAAGGCGGCCTCGGGTCTTTGCGGGCGCTTGTCATGGCGCGCGGGGTCGAAAAACTCTGCAAAAAACTGGCGTGCGGAGAGCCGACCCTGCTCGATATCGTGGCGGAACTGGAAAAGCCCGGCCGTGATATCCGCGACAGCGCCCCGGCTCCCATTCTCCGCACCGACGTGCTGACCCTCGACGACCTGGAAGAAGGCATGCTTCTGCGCGGTACCGTGCGGAACGTGGTCGATTTCGGCGCGTTCGTGGACATCGGCGTTCATGACGACGGTCTTCTCCATGTCTCCGAAATGAGCGATCGGTTCGTCAGAAATCCTTCCGAAGTCGTCAAGGTCGGCGATGTAATCGAAGTGCGCATCAAGGGCGTTGACAAAAAACGCGGACGGATTTCTCTCACCCGCAAAACGCCGAAGGATTCGTGACCCGCGACAAAAAGGCGCGGGGGTTTGCGTGACCCGCGACAAAAAAAGCGCAAAAAACCGCGCAAACCCACTCGGATTCTAATTTATTAGAGGCGTAATTTCAATATATTTCCATTTTGGCGAAGAGGCGCACCCGTTTTTGTGCAGAACTGCCAAAAGCCGCTCTGAAAGTTCAGAGGGTTCCCCCCTTCCCTAAATCGCTTTTTTCTGTTATAATATGTGATGTGAAAAAATTTTGTACGTTTCGGAGGAATACACATGGCAAGCCTTTCGCTCAAGCACATTTATAAGAAATACCCCGGCGGTGTTACGGCCGTATCGGATTTCAACCTGGAGATTAAGGATAAAGAATTTCTGATTCTCGTCGGCCCTTCGGGGTGCGGTAAATCCACGACCCTGCGTATGATTGCGGGTCTTGAAGAAATTTCGGAAGGTGAACTCTGGATCGGCGATATACTGGTCAACGATGTTTCTCCTAAGGACAGAGACATTGCGATGGTGTTCCAGAACTACGCGCTCTATCCGCATATGACGGTCTTTGAAAACATGGCTTTCGGTCTGAAACTCCGCAAAGTGCCGAAAGAGGAGATCAAGCGCCGCGTGGAAGAAGCCGCCCGTATTCTCGATATCAACCATTTGCTGGAACGCCGCCCGAAGGCTTTGTCCGGCGGTCAGAAACAGCGTGTCGCGCTCGGCCGCGCCATCGTCCGGAACCCGAAGGTCTTCCTGCTTGACGAACCGCTTTCCAACCTGGACGCAAAGCTCCGCGCTTCCATGAGAACCGAGCTGACCAAGATTCACCAGAAGGTGGAAACGACATTTGTCTATGTTACGCACGACCAGGTCGAGGCTATGACCATGGCGACGCGTATCGTGGTTATGAAAGACGGTCTGATTCAGCAGGTTGATACCCCGCAGGTTCTGTACGATATGCCCTGCAACCTCTTCGTCGCCGGCTTTATCGGCACACCGCAGATGAACTTCATCACCGCCCGTCTTGTCGAAGAAAACAACGACCTGTTTGTCTCCTTCGGTTCCAACAAAGTGAAACTTCCCGCAGAAAAGGCCAACAATCCCGCCCTCAAAGAATACATCGGGCAGGAAGTCATCGTCGGTATCCGCCCCGAATGTCTGCATGACGACCCGGCGCATATCGCCGCGATTCCCGACGGCGTCATCAATTCAACCGTTGAAGTTACCGAGCTGATGGGCGCGGAAATCTATCTCCATCTCAGCTTTGACGGGATGGAAGATGCCACCAACGGCAAAAATATCATCGCCCGTGTTTCTGCCCGCTCTACCTCTCGCGCCGGCGATGAAATCCAGATCGCCTTTGAAACGAGCCGTATGCATATCTTTGATAAGGATACCGAACGTTGCATCGTTCATTAACTTTTGTTCCGGCAGCGCAACCCCCCCTCCGCCGGGAATTTTCCAAAACCCCGCTCTGCGGGGTTTTTCCTTTGCTTTTTGGTTTCTCTTCGCTTTTCCGCCCCGCTCTTGCGCCCCGTTTTCCGGGTTTCTCCTTGTTCTTCCCCACGCCCCGCTTTGATTTTCCCCGCGACGTACTCACCCGCCGCCGGCGGGCTTTTCTTCCGCCGGAATTCTTTCGCTCCGCATGCCGGGAAGCGCGGTCAAAAATATGCGCCGGGGAAAACCGCCGAAAGAAATCAACCGGAGGAAAAAGCCGGGAAATCATGTCGGGAAATGTCACGAAAAAGAAACAAAAGGCCGAAATAAACGGCTTGACAACCCATGAAAAACCGGGTATACTGAAAGTGGGAAGTAAAAACAAACAGGAGGTTCCTATGAAAAAGAATTTTATCAGATTTTCCTCTCTCCTTCTGGCATTGGCGCTCTGCCTGCCCCTGCTTCTGCTCGTCGGATGCGGTGGAGAGAAAGGAGAAAAAACCAGTCGCATGACCGTGGATATCAACCCGTCGGTCGAATTCATTCTGGATAAAGACAACAAGGTCGTCAGCGTTACCGCGCTGAACGATGACGGAGCCGTCATTATTTCCGGCGAGGCCTTTGTCGGGAAAACGGCCGAGGAAGCCGCTCAGTTGGTCGTGCAGATCTCGACCGATAAGGGCTATCTCGTCAAGGGCGAGGCGCAGGTCTCCAATCGCAGCGTGAAGATCCAGATCACCGGCGACAAAGGCGTTGCCGAAGACCTCTACAAGAATGTGAAAAAGAAGGTCGAGGATTTTTCCAAAGAACACGGCCTTGATCTGGTTACGGAAAAAGTGGAAGCCCTGAACCATGAAGCGCTGGCCACGTTGGCCGCACACTGCACCGCCGGTCTGACCAAAGAGGAAGCCATGAAGAAGACCGATGAAGAACTGCTGGCCCTTCTCCGCGCTTCCCGTGAAGAGACCAAAGAGCTTCTTTCAGCCGAAATGCGCGAAAACTATTACAAGATGAAGGAAGCCAAGCTGGAACTGGCCAAAAACGAAGCCATTCTTGCCGCAATCGATAACGGAAACGCCGCATACAGTCAGGTACTCGCCTCCTACCGGGACGCGCTGGCCCTTCTCCGCCGCGCGATAGAAAAAGTGGAAGAGGCGCGTTACACCTATCTGATTTCCAAAGACAGCGACTATCAGAAAGCCCTGGCGGCCTTCATGGATGCCAAAGCAAATTATAACCAACAGAAAAAAGAAGTGTCCGAAATGACCGAAGGCGCCGCCAAAACCGCGGCCGAAGCCACGCTGAAAATCCAGAAAATCGCGCTGGACGGCTTTGAAGCGACGCTTGATTCCAGTTATCGCACCGCCAACTCGGCTATCGATTTGGTGGTAGAGACGCTGAAACAGGCGGAAAAGAAACTGTCCGACCTGGAGAAGGAATTCCCCGAAGAAATCAAAACCATCCTGGAAAATCAAGTGAAAACGATTGACGATAAGGTAAACACTGCCAAAGACGCTTTCTTCGAGGAGTTTGAAAAGAAGTACAAGTCTTCGATAGAATCTTATAAAAACTCTGTCTCCCGATCCAACGCCCAAGCGTAACCCCGGAAGCGGATCGTCCGGCGCTGCAACGCATTTGGAAAAGCGGCGCGCCCGATGTACCGTTCCGAAAAAACAAAAGCGGAATGCCGGCCGGCATTCCGCTTTTCCGTACAAATGAAAACCTGCTTGCAAAGATTTTCGCGCCCTGTTCACAGAACCTCAACAGAAACGGCGCTTTGCGCAAAGCAAAGCGCCGGGGCAACGGCCGTTGCTGGCAAAACCTTGCTTTGCCGCGTTTCTGCGTTGCGATGAACGGATATTCCGCCTATTCGGGCACTCAGGTCTCTCCCGGCGCGCCGGAAGTCAGCACGGCCCGGTCAAGCATGCCCAGTTTCCGCGCCTGTACGGTCAGCGCCATCGGCACCAGCGTCACATTGACACCGGTGGCAAAGAAATCGAAAAATACATTCAGAGTCATGGCGACCACCAGCCCTTCTGCCGGCAGACCGAGTTGTGTGAACAGGATTGAATAACAGGCAAGCAGCGCGCCCGGTACCGGCGGGCTGGCAACGGCAAGCATCCCGGAAGTCAAAACGGCCACCGCAACAGAGATCAGCGACAGCTCCACATGATAAAGGCTGGCACAATACATGGAAGAAACCATGAGATCGATGGCGCATCCGCCCATGCAGAGGATCATCCCGAGCGGAACGGCAAAACTGTTCAGCGAATGGCTGATCCCCATTTTCTTTTCACAACAGGTACTGACTTCACCGAAGCAGGCCGTTGAAGAAGCGGTCGTCACCCCGAGGAGAAAGATCGGCAGTACTTTGTGCAGAAGAAGGCGGGGAGAAATCCGCAACCGGGCCGACGCGAAAAGGAAATACAGCGTACCGAAAACCATGATTGTCAGTACCCCGATCAAAAGCGGTTTCCAGATGGTGAAGAAAAGTTGCCCGGAGCCGGCAAGCAGACTTTTCAGCATCACGGTAAAGACGATAACGGGAAGGAGCGAAGACACCCACCCCATCATCACCTGCATCACGGTATTGGCCTCGCCGGCAAGCAGGACCAGATGTTCGGCCTTTTTCCCGAGCATCAGCAAAATGATTCCGATTGCCACGCCGAGGAGAATGATCTGCAACGTGTTTCCGGTCACAAAAGGGCCGAGAAGGTTGTCGGGCACAATGTCAAAAAGCATGGTGAGAATCTCGTTCAGTTGCGTTCCCGCGTCACTCCGGCCGACAATCCGCACGGAAAACAGAAAGGGAAACGCCACCCCGCCGACGAGCGCGGCTCCGAACGTCAGACCGAAGAACCCGAGAATCACTCCCTTGCCGACGCGGCCGAGCGTGGCTACATCCCCGATACCGCAAACGCCGAGAAGGATTGAAAAAAAGATTACCGGTCCGGCCACCATCCCAAGCAGGCCGAAAAAGGTTTCGCTGAGTTGTTCCAATACCTTTTCGGAAAGAAAGCGGCGCGCCTCTTCCGGCAACAGCCCGGCCGCCAGCCAGCAGACCACCGCCAACGCAATGGCAATCAGAATGCGCAGAAGCGGATTGATTGTTTTGCGGAAAAGATCCAGCCGCAACTGGTTCTTTCCGCGCGCATAAGAGTACGCCGGAGAAATGCCGAGTTCGGCAGAAATGCGCTTGCTCCAGGTTTCACTCTCGTCATCGGTTTCTTCGGTGGGGTCACAGCGTTCTCCGGTCAGCTCAAATGCAAGGTACGGCCGCCCCAACCGGCTCCCGGAGAAAAAGCGCACCGGAGTCTCTTCTCCGAAATGCTCCCGCCAGCGCGAAAGGTGTTCTTCCAAAGAGAGCCGGATGATGGTGATATTCTTTTCTTCATACCGCAAATCGCGGAGCAGGGCAACGGTTTTTTTCGAAATTGCCGTAACAGAAGCACTGTCCAGCCGATATATCCGGGTACTGCGCCCTTTCATGACTTTATTTGTAAACATAACTTTTCTTCCTCTGTCATTTGCGCGGGTTTCAGCGTTTGGTTTTCAGACTTTTTTATTGTATCACACTTTCCGGGCAAAAACAACCCCGCCGCCGAGAAAAATCCCGGGCGGCGTGCAAGGCCGCAAACGCGCAAGGGCCGCAAACACGCAAGGGCCGCAAACGCGCAAGGGCCGCAAACGTGCAAGGGCCGCAAACGCGCAAGGCCGCGCGGGAACTGCCGCGCCCCGAAAAACCCGAAAAAGACCCCGGGCGGCCGCCGTTGACAAAAGACCCGTCGTATGATATACTGGCAACAGAATTTCCTGCAGCCGCAACGCCCGTTCGACGGTCGCTTTTCCTGCCCCGGCATTTTTCACCCGGCGCAGTGGCCGTCCTGACAAGGGGTACGCCATCCGGAGACTTTTCCCGGAGAAAGAAGGAATCGCTATGAAGATCACCTTTATCGGCACCAGCCACGGAAAGCCGGAGCCGCACCGCCGCTGTTCCTGCACCATGATTACGCTGGAAAACGGCGACCGGTATTTTATCGACATGGGCTGTTCCCCGGTCGATGATATGATTACACGCGGAATCCCCCTGCGCACGGTCAAGGCCGTTTTTCTGACGCATATGCACAATGACCACACGGACGGACTGTTGCAGTTCATTGCGCTGTGCGTATGGGCATATCCCGATACCTCTCCGACCGTCCTGTTCCCGGAGCAGGCGGGGATTGACGCGTTGCTTGCGTGGAACGCCGCCACGATGGAAGAACAGGACAGGAACTTCCCCGACCGGATCCGCTTGCAGATTGCAAAACCCGGCGTTCTTTATGAGGACGGCGGCCTGCGGGTGACCGCGTATGCCACCCGGCACTGCCAATCGGCTTCCTATGCTTATTTATTGGAAGGCGACGGAAAACGCGTGCTGTTCACCGGAGACCTGAACGGCTCGAAACCCGAGCAGGACTTCCCCCTCTCCTGCGCGCAGGAACAGCCCCTTGACCTTGCCGTTTGCGAGGCCGCGCATTTTGACGCCACACGCTATATCCCGATCTTTGAAGCCTGCAAACCGCGGCGCGTTATCCTGAACCATTATTCATCCTACCGGCTCCCCGGAATCTGTGAGCTGATGCAAGCCGTCCGGCCGCTTTCCGTCACCCTCGCCACCGACGGCTTGGAGTTGACCCTGTGACCCAAAGATTGTGCGCTTGCCTTCGCGGCGAGCGCTTTTCTTTTCGCCCGGCTTTTGCCGAAAACGCTTCCGGAACCTCCTTTTTCCAGACTCAATTCTACCGCAAATTCTTTCCCGCACTAAATTCCGCTGTGGGAGTTGCTCTGGGAATTCCCTTTCCGAAAAAAAGTTAAAAAAAAGTGAAAAAGGGCTTGACAAATCTTCGGGGCGATGCTATCATAAATGCAGTTCAAAATCTTTAAGCGGTACAGAGATGCCGGTAAGATGATCATAAATGCCTTCATGGTGTATGGGGTCTTGCTGTGCGCAAGGCTTTTTTTCTTGCCATGCGCCGCAAAAAGAGAACAAAAGAAATTCAAAACGGAGGTTCATCTCATGCAACTCGTCTACGGTATTAAGGACAAGCCCAAGTTCCCCGGAATTCTCGTGTTCGCCCTGCAACAGCTCCTTGCCATTCTGGCCGCCACCATCGCGGTGCCGATGATTATCGGACACGGAATGTCCACCTCTGCCGCCCTCTTCGGCGCCGGAGCCGGCACCCTTGTCTATCAGCTTTTCACCAGATTCAAAAGCCCTGTCTTCCTCGGTTCTTCCTTCGCTTTTCTCGGCTCCATGGCCGCCGCCTTCGGCGGTGCCGTCTCGGTTTCGGTCGGTTTCCTCGGTCTGATTATCGGTGCGGCGATGGCCGGTCTTGTCTATGTGATCATCGCGCTGATCGTCCGCCGTTTCGGTGTGGAATGGATCAATAAACTGATGCCCGCCGTGGTCATCGGGCCGACGGTTGCCATCATCGGTCTTTCCCTGGCCGGCAACGCCATCGGCGATCTGGTCAATCACCCGGAACAGGACGCAAACGGCAGTTATATCATGGGGCTGAACGCCCTTGTCTGCCTCATTTGCGGCCTGGTAACCCTCTTCACCGTCATTTTCTGCTCGATCTACGGCAAAAAGATGGCCAAGATGATTCCCTTCATCATCGGGATCGGTGCCGGCTATGCGGTGGCCGCCGTCCTGACTCTCATCGGGTCGCTGACCGATTCCGCCGCCCTGCAAATCATTGACTTCTCCAAGTTCCGGTCGATGCAGTGGTATCCGGACTTCACTTTCCTCACCGCCTTCTCCGGCAATTATGATTTCGGGACGACCGGAAACTTCGGCGCTTATCTCGGAACCCTTGCGGTTGCTTATGTGCCGGTCGCTTTCGTGGTCTTTGCAGAACATATTGCCGACCACAAAAACCTCTCTTCGATCATTGAAAAGGATCTGCTGGAAGATCCCGGCCTTGACAAGACCCTCCTTGGCGACGGCGTCGGGTCTGCCGTCGGTGCCTTTTTCGGCGGTTGCCCCAACACGACCTATGGTGAATCGGTCGGCTGTGTGGCCATCAGCGGAAACGCCTCGGTCGCGACCATTACCGTCACGGCGTTCATGGCGATTGTCGCTTCCTTCATCGCCCCCTTTGTAACGCTTCTCTCCACCATCCCCGCCTGCGTTATGGGCGGTGTCTGCGTGGCGCTCTATGGTTTTATCGCCGTCAGCGGTCTGAAAATGATTCAAAAGGTGGACCTCGGGGAAAACAACAACCTCTTCACCGTCTCGGTCATTCTGATTGCCGGTATCGGCGGGCTGGCGCTCAAATTCGGGAAGATTACCATCACCTCGATTGCCTGCGCACTGATTCTCGGGATCATCACCAACATCCTCGGCAACCTGAAAAAGAAAAACTGACGGGATTTCGTCCGGATTTACAGGAAAAGGCCGCTTTTGCGGCCTTTTTGTTTTTTTCGTGCTTGTCGGTCTTTTGCGGTATTTTAGGTTCCGGGGCTTGATAAAATTGCTCCTGCGTGCTATAATAAGGGCGGAAGGCCGGGGAAATCAGCCCCTCTCCACCCGATGAAAAGCGATCCGCCCGCGCTTCGCGGCAGGATAGCAGAAAGGAAAATAAGATGAAAAAATTCCTCTCTTTCTCTCTTGCGCTCCTTCTCCTCCTTGCCTGCATACCGTTTTCCGGTTGCTACCGCATCCGGGCAGTCTCCCGGCGCGACATCGCCGGAACCTATCAGCTGACCTCTCTTCGCCGCACCGACAAACCCGACGACCCCGAAGGCGACCTTCTGACGCTCAACGAAATCACCGAATACCTGATCGTCGATGAAAACGGCGGCGGTTATCTGATTTACAGCGATAAAAATACGCCGCTCACCTGCCGGAACATCGAAACCCGGCTGATCGCCTCCGAAGAAGACGCGAACAAATACGAATACGTTGAATTCCGCCCCGACACACAGACAAACTGGGAAAAATACGGCTATGCCCACCGGGGGCTGAACAAGCGCGTCGTGGGTGGAATGACAAAGCTCCATATCGATTATTATATCGACACGGAATACAAACGGCTGGACAGCGCCCAGGACCTTTCCTATATCCAGAAGAAACTCGGTCAAACCTTCACACCGCTGGCATACGGCCTCGGCCCTTTGCAGGGAACCGTCTCCTATCTGTATCCGGAGTCACCGGATATCGATACCGAAACGCTCGATACCCTTCCCCTGTACGAGATAGGAAATTCCGTGCTGGATATCGATATTCCGAACAAGCGCGTCACCCACACCTACCGTTTGAAAAACGACAGTGCGCTCCATACGGAGACCCTGCCCCTGACGATTGAAAAAACCGAATCGGGCTATACCCTCAAAATCGGGCAGGACGTTTATTATGCCACAATCTCTGTCTCAAGCGACAGTGCTTACGTCTCTCTGCGGTGTGAAAAAACCGCCGGGCAGACCGAAGAGCATGCGGCGCTCCGTTATGCGCTCGTTTACGGCGCATCTTCCAAAAACCGCCCCGCTCCGCTGAAAGGCAACTGACCGGGACAAGATATGCGCATCGCCCCTTCCCGCTTTCTCCGGGCGACGGCAGGCTCGGCTTTTGCAAAACAACCGCCGCGGAAAGCAGCTCCTTGCCGGGGCGGCCCCCTGCCCGGGGTTAAGCTCCTTGCCGGGGCGGCTCCTCCCATATCCGAAAAGCAGAGGCAACCGAAGGCCTCTGCTTTTTACGTATATCCGGCATATCCGCTTTCCGCCCGGTATTGCCCCGTGCTTTCCGGAGCGGCCATACCGCGTCGGGCAAAGCGACTGATCGTTAAGAACGTTTAATCTTGTTGGTGGTCGTTTTGGGAAAAGGCTCGGACCGCAGGGTAACGGTGGATATCTGTTTGTAGGCCGGCAGATGTGCCGTCGCCCGCCGGAAAGCAGAAACAAATTCCTCCGCCGTATGTCCCTCTTCTTCGGTATAGACGGACGCTGTCAGCGCCACGTCCTGTCCATGCTCGTTCCGGATGCCCGAGACAACCACTTCCAAAACCCCGGGAACCGGCGCGAGAAAGCGTTCAATATCTTCGGGATAGACGTTCTTACCGTTGCTCAACACGATGATGTTTTTCTTCCGCCCGGTAATCACGATCTCCCCTTTTTGATTGATATAGCCGTAGTCTCCGGTATAGAACCACCCGTCGCGGAGAACTTCGGCGGTCAGATCGGGGCGCTTATAATACCCGCTCATCACCACGTCTCCGCGGACGACAATCTCCCCGATGCCTTCTTCGTCCGGCTCGGAAATCTTCCACGAAACGCAGGGGATCGGACGTCCGGCAGAGGCATAATTGTTGTTCCGGTCATCGTTCAGCGAAACCAGCGGCGAACATTCGGTGATCCCGTAACCGCCGGTCATACTGATCCCGATACTTCCGAAAAACGCACCGATCTCCGGGCGGATCGGAGCGCCTCCGCACACAATCTTTTCGAGCTTTCCGCCAAATTCCGCCAAGATGCGCGCGAACAGCCGACGACGCACATCGATTCCGAACCCGAGCAGAAAACGCGAAATCTTTTGCGCATGGGCAAATTTCTTTTCCTGTTTTTTCCGTTGCAGAGCGTTCTGAATGCCTTTATAGAAGTGTTCGGCAAAGGCGGGAACCAGCAATATGCAGGTCGGATGGAAAAGTTTCATATTGTCCTGCACATGGCGGAGCGAATCGTTGATGCAGAGCGTCGTTCCTCCGAAAATGGCCACCAGAATATCGCAGACCGCCGCATAGGTGTGATGATACGGCAGGACAGACAGGCAAACATCGGTCATGCGGGAGACCTGCATCCCGTAATAAACACAGGAAACGACATTATGCTCTGTCAGCATGACCCCCTTGGCGACCCCGGTCGTACCCGAGGTATAAACCAGGTATTTCAGTTCTCCTTCCGGCGTAGAGGCGTTGTCGTACTCCCGCTTATCCGACGCCTCGCCCTCCCGGCAAAGCGCGCTGAACGAGAGCGCCTCTTCCCCGTGGGTATCCTGCGCGAAAGAAATCAGATAGCGCACCCCCGGAATTTCCTCCCGGCGCGCACGGAGAATCTCTTCATGCGCGGCATCGCAGAATACCGTCTCGCAATCTCCTTCACGGATCAGATAAAGCAGATCGTCCTCCGGAAGTTCTTTATCAAGCGGTACAAAAACGTTCCCCCCTTGCATGACGCTCAGATACGTAACAATCCAGGGGTATGAATTCTCCCCGACGCACCCGATGTGCGCATGGGAAAGACCCAGTTCGCAAAGCCGTGCGCCGAGTGCTTCCACCTGCGCATAAAACTGCCCGATCGTCACATCCCGGATTCCGCCGGGCACGGTGGCGTCCTTGTACCGGAAAGCAAGATGATTCTCGCCGCGGAAAAGCGCATGACCGAGCAATTCCCGGATCGATGCGATATGAGGGAGTGTCTCCCAGTTCATGGTAAGTTTCATTTTTATCTCCTTTTTGATTCGTCGTGATGCTGTGCCGTCCGTTTTCACGGACGTTTTCTATTGTAACGCATAGGGAGAAAAAAGTCACGTAACTCTTCATACCGCGAGCGTAGAGAAAAAAAAGCCCCCTCTACCGCCGGTAGAGGGGGGTCTACCGGAAAGAGGGGAAAAACGTCATGTAAAGTTTTCTTTTCAAAAATACCTTCAAAAAAGCAAAGGAATCTGAAAAAATCAAAGCGGCAGGTCTGCCAGTTCACGGACGGTTCCCCCACTTCCGACAAGGGTGGCGTTCAGAGAATTCCTGGTGATGGTGAGAAGCGTACCGAGAAGCTCGTCTGCCGCCACCTCAGATACGACAAGAACGGGATATGCATGCGGCAGAATGCTTAACGGATCCCCCGGTTGCACAAGATAGGCTTTATGGAGATGTCCCGTCAACATAAAGCGAATCCCGAGGCGTTCCAGTTCCGCATTCCACTCGGCATAGACTTCTCTTTCGATATCAAAACGCGGATCGCGGGTGTCCGTCGTCAGAACCGGGCAGATATGGCTGACGGCAAAAGGGATTTTCCCGCGCGGGAGTTTCAACCGGCGCAGATATTCGGTTTCACGGCGGCGATAGGCTTCAAACCGGTTGACCCCGCCATATTCCGGACCCCGGTCCGGCTTGTCTTCACCGCAGTCCAGCATCACACCGCAAAATGCGCCGGCCGGAAACGTGAAATAGAAATTCCCGTCCGCTGTCGGAAAGCGTTCGGCCACTTCCTCTGCCATGGTTCCGCGGGTATCATGGTTCCCGCGCCCGAAAAGAATCGGGGTCTTTCCCCCGGCAAGACGGCCGAGAAAAGCAAACGCGCGGTCAAAATCCTCTTCGGTACAAAATTCCGAGAGGTCGCCGTTGACAATATAAAGATTCGGCCGGCTTCCGGCGTTTTTTGCGATACGCAATGCGTCGTCAAACCGCGCGTGAATGTCCGCCAGACACAGCATGCGGAGTTTTCGTTTGTTTCCGATCGGATGAAACCGGTATTCGACGCTTTCCTCTTCTCCGAGGAGAGAATAGTAGCTCTTTCTTTCCATCGTTGCGCGGAAAGAGACTCGGTAGCCACCGGCTCTGTCCAGTGCCGCGCGGGGAACGCGGATTTTGTGCTGCTTCCGGTTGGAGCAAAGGACTCCCGCGCGATCCTGCGCGTATTCCGCTCCGTCAACAACCACCGTGCAAACGCCGGGCGCGCCGGTATTCAGGAGAATGTCATAATGCTCCCCCAAAAGACAAACAGCCGGCGCACATGTAAGAAACGCTTTCATATTTTTTCCTTTCTGGCAAACCCCTTTACCGGCGGGAAACTCTCTTCGCGCGAAAAACCCTCTCCGTGCGGGAAAATCTCTTCGCGCACGAAAAACGAAAAATCTTCTGCCGCTTACCGCACCAAGCCCTTTACCGCGCGGAAAATTCCGCGGTTTTTGCTGCCGCCGGAACCGGCGATTACCGGTGCGAAAGCAGATACCGGCAATTCAATACCTTTTCCAGCATATCGGTGCGGGTAAAGAAATAGTGATTGGACGCTTCATAGCCAATCGCGGGGTTTTCTCCCATCAGAACGGCTTCGCGAAGAGCAAATTCTTCTTCCTCGCGGAGCAGAGCGGAAAGGTCTGCTCCGGTGCCGCGCGCCCGCACATATCGGATATGATTGAGGGAAGAGGCAAAATGCAGATAGGTGACCTCGGCGCACTGCAAAAGAAGCCGCCCGGCAGGCGTTTCCTCCCGCCCTGCAAAAGCCTCGCGGAGCAAAGGCAGACCGGCCCTCCATTTGGTACTCATGCGTTCAAACTGCCGTTCAAAAAGTTCCGTTTGGTAACAGTTTGCCCAGTTGTCGAGATCGTCATAAGGAAGCCCGACCATACAGGAAGTCCATCCCGTCGGTTCCGGATACAGCGGCAAGGCGGGGCCCATGTGTTGCGGGCCGTTGTACATCACCGCGACCGAAAAAGGAAATTCGTCAAACGCGTCGTCAAAAACGCGGATAGCGGACAGCAGTTTTTCCCCGTCCGCTTCCGGGAAAAGCTCATGCATAAGCTCTTTCAGCGTTGGGAAAGGCTCTCCTTTTCGCGTCATACGAGCCACCATGCGCAGCACCGGAGACGGAAATCCGCCGTGCGTCCAGGTCATCATCAGCACATCGGGATCGATTTTTTCGCACAAGCCGCGGATGGAATCGTAAAAATGCCCGAAGACCGGAATATACGGCAGGGGTGAAAGTTCCCAGCTGTTGTTGAGCTGTACTTTGGCCGCCACGCGATTGCCGTGTTCTTTGGCCATTCTCAGCCTTTGTACGGTGGTATCGCTCGGCCCGCGGACAGAAATCGAATAATCCGAAACCGCGACTTCGACATTTTCAATTTTTTTGAGAACGCCCCGTTCGCTGACCGACAGCACCGCCACCTCCTTGGGCAGAAGTTTTACCGTTTCTTCAAAGCCGTTCGGTTCCCGGTCCCAGACCCAGCTGTAAGCGGCCACCATAATATCCGGATCGACCGACGATGCCCCCTCCCAGATCAGGCGGTTCGTCAACGCGTACAGATCGGGGCGGCGGAGAGACCGGCAACGCGGGCAGGTCGTCTCGCCGCTCAGTTTATGGCTGTAACAGTTCGTGTGGTTCTCGGATGCGGTAATCGTAATATATCCGCCGAGGCCGGGGGCCATTTGGGTCAGTGTGCGGATGCTGTTCCGCAAAAAATCCTGCACCTCGGGGACCGAGAGGCAGAGGCTGGCATATCCGGGATTCTGCACGTCTCCGCGCAGATCGGGGCGCTTTTCAAAAAACGCGTCGCTCATTTCCCGCGGCTCGTTGATATACAGGTAGAGTTTCAGCCCGTATTTTTTCAGGCGTTCAATGACCCGGTTCAGCCCGCGTATACGCTTTTCCCAGCCGACCGAGAGCGAGGGGTCGAGTGAACAGGGAACCATCGCGTAGAGGACCGCCTGCGTCCAGACCCCGCCGATACCGAGCGCGGCATAGGCCCGAAGCAATTCGTCCGGAAAAGAAGCGTCAATCAGATGTTCGTCAAGAAAAGTATCGCCGTACAGTCCGCAATAGGAACAGCAAAAGCTCGCCCCGAACCGCGATTTTCCTTCCGGAGCCGGGAAGGTGTCGGGAGCCGGATAGACGGCCGGGAAATCGAACGGAGCATACCGGCGTGCGCCGATCTTCCGGGATGCCGTGGTCACAATTTCAAAGATTTGTTCGGTCTGCTTTTTTTGCGCGTCATTCAGTTCCTGTACGGCAAGGGTCGGCACATCGGGTTTTTGCCGTCCCAGCTTCACATCCAGGAAATCATCTTCATGCAGGATGAAGGCCAGCCGTTCCTCATCCCAGCCGAGCAGAGTGCAGAGTTGCGCATAGGTCAGAAGATGCCAGTTGGCACGGATCACGGTGATATATCCGCGGTCGAGCCAGCGTTGTTCCGTCTTCTCGGTAGCAGGATCGGTCAGCCCCATATCGGCGGCCATCCCGATCACGGTTTTTTCATCCGTGCCGAGCACCCGCGCAAGCCGCCCGGGGGTCAGCATTTCATAATTGCGGAAAATAAAACACTGCGCCGGGGTCGGAAAATACTCGATTTTCAGATTCTGTCTTTCGGAAAGTTTCGGTAATACAGCGGCCATCGCGACCTCCTTGTTTTCTCCAAAATATGATAAGGTTCCGATTCATTGTACCATCTCGCCGGCGCAAAGTCAACCCGCGCGGCGGAAAAAGCGCGGCGCATGCCGGGGAACCGGGAAAAAGCGCGGCGCGTGCCGGGGAGCCGGGGAAAACGCGGCGCATGCCGGGGAGCCGGGAAAAAGCGCGGCGCATGCCGGGGAACCGGGGAAAACGCGGCGCATGCCGGGGAACCGGGAAAAAGCGCGGCGCATGCCGGGGAGCCGGGAAAAAGCGCGGCGCATGCCGGGGAGCCGGAGAAAGCGCGTTTTTTCTTTTTTCTTCGTCTTTTTTCGTTTTATCGGGTCTCTCCGCTTGACAAAACACCACCAAACGGAGTATACTTGGTAAAAAAGCCGGAGGTATCTGTATGAGAAAAATCACCGCTGCGCCAACGCGTAATTTCTGGGTCTATATCCTGCTTGGCGCACTTTCCTTTCTGGCCGCGTTCTTCTTTGCGCCGGTCTGGCAGTCAACCGATATGCCCTGGGCATCGCTCGGCCAAACCGTCCTGGAGCTTTTGATTGCGGCTTGCCTGTTCGTCTATCTCTTTGCGTTCCTGCTGGGAAAGATTCTGCACGGAGGCCGGGGGGTCGTCATGCTTCTGACGGTGCTGGAATTTTCCTGTCTTTTCCTGATTGCCGTCGGCTGTGTTCTGAGCCAGTTTCGCGTTATCAATATTTCGGGGGCCTGCGCCATTCTCGGTCTTTGTCTGCTCTGCCGTGGCGTTGTGGAAATCTTCCGCGCATATTATTATCGCGGCGGCAGTTCCCGCCCCTATCCCGTATGGTGGCTTGCCATCTCGATTGCCATGGTGATTTTCGGCACTTACTGCATCGCCAAGCCGCTCTTTGATGACAATAGCGTTCTTTGGTTCTTTGTGGTCGTTCTGCTCCTGCTGGCCGTTGTTCTCATTGCCTACGGGATCGCCAGCCGCCCGCATTCCGGCGCCAAAAAGAAAGCCCGCTCCTCCACGCGGAAAAAAGCCGGCTGATAAGCAAAAACCGTCTGCTCTTCCAAGGCCCTCGCACAAAAAAGCGCGTCCGGCCGCAAAAGAAGGTCCGGCAACCGTTTTCCGGAAACGCAAAATAAAACAGAGACAACACCCGGACTGTCTCTGTTTTTTTATCAGGAAAGGAGGGTTTTAGCCCGTATGGGGCGTTTTTTACCCGTGCGGGGCCATTCCGCCTGTGCGAGGGCCTTTTTTTACCCGTGCGAGGGCCTTCTTTTGGCCCGTATACAGGCCGTTTTTGCCCGTTATCTCCGAAACCCGGCGGCCTACCGGCTTACGGTGTCTGCCCCTCTATTTGGAAAGTCAGGCGTTCTCCGCCCCGAAAGGCGCAAAGAAAAGCTGCATCCGTTTGTAGCATTGCAAACCGCACGGGAGCCTGATGTTCATGCTGTTTATTTTATCAACCGTTTCGAAAACCTTTTTTGTAACGTTATCTTTACATAAATGCATTCAAGAAAGAAAAACGCGCGCCGAAGCGCGCGTTTTTGCGATGAAAGGGGTCAGGAATAAAATTCCCCGAGTTTTTTGAGTTTTTCGTACTTGGCCTTGGCCGTGGCTTCCGCCTTTGCAAAGAGGGCGGCCGCGCGGTCGGGATCCTGCTGGGCCAGACGGGTATACCGGGCTTCTCCCTTGATGAAGTCCTGATAGTTGCCGGTCGGCTCCTTGGAATCGAGCGAGAAGGGATTTTTCCCTTCGGCTTTCAGCGCGGGATTGAACCGGAACATATGCCAATATCCGGCGTCCACAGCCTTCTTCATCTCGGCCTGGCAGTTCTGCATACCGCCCTTGATCGAGTGCATTTCGCAGGGGGCATAACCGATGATAAGAGACGGGCCGGGATAGGCTTCGGCCTCATGCAGGGCCTTCAGGGTCTGGTTCATGTCCGCGCCCATGGCGATCTGCGCCACGTATACATAACCGTAAGACATGGCGATCTGGGCGAGGTCTTTCTTGCCGATAGACTTGCCGGCCGCCGCAAACTGAGCGACCTGACCGATCTGAGAAGCCTTGGAGGCCTGTCCGCCCGTATTGGAATATACTTCGGTATCGAAGACCATAACGTTGACGTCTTCACCGGAAGCCAGCACATGGTCAAGACCGCCGAACCCGATATCATAGGCCCAGCCATCCCCTCCGAAGATCCAGACGCTCTTTTTGGCAAGATACTGCTTGTTGGCAAGAATCTTTTCGCGGAGCGGATGATCGCATTTGCATGCTTCCAGCGCGGCAATCAGTTTTTCGGTTGCGGGTGCGTTGGCGGCTCCGTCGTTCACCGTGGCAAGGTAACCTTCGATCGCTTCCTTGACTTCGGCCTTTTCTGCCGTCTCGGCCAGTTCCTTCACATAACCGATGGTGCGTTCGCGCAGCGTCTTCTGGCCGGTGTAAATCCCGTAGCCGTGCTCGGCATTGTCTTCAAACAGGCTGTTTGCCCAGGCCGGGCCGTGGCCGCTTTCGCGGTTGACGGTGTAAGGCGTTGCGGGAGCGGAACCGCCCCAGATCGAAGAACATCCCGTGGCGTTGGAGATATACATTCTCTCCCCGAAGAGCTGGGTGATGAGACGTGCGTAAGAAGTCTCGGCGCAACCGGCGCAAGAACCCGAGAATTCAAGGAGCGGCTGCTTGAACTGACTGCCTTTGATAGTCTTGTCATCAAAGAGTTTCTTATCGCTGACATTGGCCACACAGTAATCAAAGACCTTCTGCTGCGCGGCTTCCTGCGCCTGCGGAACCATCTTGATGGCGAGCTTGTCCGTGCCGTCTTTTGCGGCCTTGGCATTGACCGGGCAAGCCTTCACGCAGAGTGTGCAACCCATACAGTCAAGCGGGCTGACGGCCAGGGTGAAGTGCATCCCTTCGCACCCTTTGCCGATCATCTTGGCCGTGTACTTGGTCTCGGCCGGAGCCGCTTTGGCTTCTTCGTCCGACAGGGCGAAGGGGCGGATCGTGGCATGCGGACAGACAAAGGCGCAACTGTTGCACTGAATGCAGTTTTCGGGAATCCAGGTCGGTACGCTCACGGCAACGCCGCGCTTTTCATAAGCGGCCGCGCCCTGCGGATAGGTTCCGTCCACATACTTTTCAAAAGCGGAAACAGGGAGCGAATCCCCCTTCATTTCAACCACCGGCGTCACGATCTTGTTGACAAAATCAACGAGGTCGGCCCGCGTTCCTTCGGCGGCCTTGACGGGAGCGTCTTCACCGGCGTTGGCCCACGCGGCGGGAACGGTCACTTCGTGGAGCGCGTCCTTCCCGCTGTCGATTGCTTTGTGGTTGAGGTCAACGATATCCTGCCCTTTCTTGAGGTAGGATTTGGTGGCCATATACTTCATGTAGCCGATGGCTTCATCGATCGGAAGAATCTTGGCCAACGCAAAGAAAGCGGACTGGAGAATCGTGTTTTTGACCTTGGCGTTTCCGAGGTCGATTGCCAGTTTGGTGGCGTGAATCGTGTAGAACCGAATATTGTTCTTGGCAATATAGGCTTTCACCTTGTTCGGCAGATGGGTTTCGAGTTCCTCGTCATTCCAGGCGCAGTCGAGCAGGAAAATCCCCCCCGGCACAAGGTCGGAAATCATATCGTACTTCTGGAGATAAGCCTGGTTATGGCAGGCGACAAAATTCGCCTTATTGATGTAATAGGAAGATTTGATCGGCTTGTCTCCGAAGCGCAGGTGAGAAATCGTGATACCGCCGGTCTTCTTGGAGTCATACTGGAAATACGCCTGAATGAACTTGTCGGTATGGTCGCCGATGATCTTGATGGAGTTCTTATTGGCACCAACGGTTCCGTCACCGCCAAGACCCCAGAACTTGCAGCTGATTGTGCCTTCGGGAGATGTGTCGGCCACTTCATGCTCCGGCAAAGAGAGACCGGTCACATCGTCCGTAATGCCGAGGGTGAACCCGTTTTTCGGTTCGGCGGCGGCAAGATTTTCATAGGTGGCGAAAATGCTGGCCGGCGGCGTGTCTTTGGAGCCGAGGCCGTAACGACCGCCGACAACGCAGATATCCGTGCGGCCTTCACGCGCAAGCGCGGCCACCACATCGAGGTAAAGCGGTTCGCCGAGAGAGCCGGGTTCCTTGGTGCGGTCAAGCACCGCGATCTTTTTGGCCGTTGCCGGAATGGCTTCCGCCAGTTTCGCGGAAACGAACGGACGATACAGCCGGACCTTGACAAGACCGACCTTTTCGCCATGTGCGTTCAGATAGTCAATCACTTCTTCCGCCACGTCGCAAACAGAACCCATGGCCACGATCACGCGGTCGGCATCCGGTGCGCCGTAGTAGTTGAAGAGTTTGTAATCCGTGCCGAGTTTTTCATTGACCTTGCCCATGTATTCTTCCACAATCGCCGGGAACTCATCGTAGTAACGATTGCAGGCCTCGCGATGCTGGAAGAAGATATCGCCGTTTTCGGCAGAGCCGCGCAGAACCGGGAATTCGGGGTTCAGGGCGCGGTGACGGAAAGCCTGAACCGCGTCGGTATCCAGCATATCAGAAAGATCCTTGTAGTCCCAGACCTCGATCTTCTGGATCTCATGAGAAGTGCGGAAACCGTCAAAGAAGTTCAGCACCGGAACGCGCCCCTTGATGGTGGCAAGATGCGCCACAGCGCCGAGATCCATGATTTCCTGGGCGTTGGTCTCCGCCAGCATGGCAAATCCGGTCTGACGGCAGGCATATACGTCGGAATGATCGCCGAAGATGTTCAGCGCGTGCGTGGCAACGCAACGGGCGGAAACATGAATGACGCAGGGGAGAAGTTCACCGGCAATCTTATACATGTTCGGAATCATCAGGAGCAGGCCCTGCGATGCCGTATAGGTCGTGGTGAGCGCACCGGCCGCAAGCGATCCGTGAACCGCGCCGGCGGCACCGGCCTCGGACTGCATCTCGGTCACTTTCACGCGGTCGCCGAACAGATTTTCCGCAGGTTGACCGAAGATATTTTTGTTCGACGCACTCCAGCTGTCGGTGACCTCCGCCATCGGGCTGGAAGGAGTAATGGGGTAGATGGCCGCCACTTCAGTGAACGCATAGGATACATGCGCCGCCGCCGTGTTACCATCCATAGAAAGTTTCTTTCTTTCCATTGGGTTGGTTCCTCCGTATATTTTTTGTATAAATCCGTAATAAAAATATCTGTGCGCACACACGCGCAACTATCATTATAGCACGCCTGTCCGAAAAAGTAAAGTTCTTTCTTCATTTTCTTCGCGCGTCGCAAATTTTATTTCTTGAAATATTGAAATTTCTATCGTATTATGCTACACTGGAATTGCCCGGCAATCGTGTCCGGGCGCACGGCGGAGCCTTGGGGAACTGTTTTCGCAAGCGATCGCCCGAAAACCTAAACCCTCTGCAAAAGCGGCCAACGGGAAGGGGGATTCTTGCAATCTTTCGCCGGGTTCCTGTCGCCGCCCCGCTTCGCCCGAGAACTCAAGTCCGGGTTCCTGTCGCCGCCCCCGCGGCTGCGGTTTTGCCATCCTTATCCCGGATCAGAAAAAATCGAAAAAACAAAAGGAGAAATTCTATGCCTGTCGGATTTATCATTCTCTCAGTCGTTGTGATTGCCTTCATCATCGCCGTGCCGCTTGTTTTTATATTTGCGTTCTGGTTGCCGAATTACCGGTCGGTCTTCAAACGCGCAAGACAGATCGACCCGTCGGTAAAAACCTTTGCAGACGCGCAATTCGTACTTCAGAAGCACATCATGGAATCTGCCGGACAAAACCGAAACGCCGACAAGTCCGACAACGACCGCGGCGAAAAAAAATCTTAAACCCGTCATGACGCTTGGCAAAGATGCGGCGCAAAACCGCCCGATTTTGTCGGATTGCCGTACCGCTCTACCGGCGAAAGGCCGGACCGTATTGCACCAAAAAAACGACCTGCAAAACAGGTCGTTTTCTCATGGAGCTGCTAATCAGATTCGAACTGATGACCTCATCCTTACCAAGGATGTGCTCTACCAACTGAGCCATAGCAGCATATGGCAACGGACTGTATTATAGCAGAACGCGGAAGATTTGTCAAGACAAAAAAATAATTTTTTCGCGTTTTCCGAAAAGTTCTCGTTTCCGGCAAAAAACTTTTCTTCCGGTCGTTTTTTTCGTCGGTTCCCGTTGCGTTCCGGCGGGAAAATATGTTATACTGTACCTGTTGAATAATCGCCCGGAAAAATCTTTCTTCCGGACAAAGGAGTACGTTATGCGCAAAACAAAGATCGTCTGTACCATCGGCCCCGCCAGCGAACGGGAAGATACGCTCCGCAAACTCTGCCTCGCGGGGATGAACGTCGCCCGCCTCAATTTCTCCCACGGTGCCCATGAAGATCATCAGAAAAAAGTAGACGCGCTCAAAAAAGTGCGGGAAGAACTCAATCTTCCGATTGCCATTCTGCTGGATACCAAGGGTCCGGAGTACCGCATCCGCACTTTCCAAAACGGCGCGGTCATGCTGGAAGACGGCGCAGCCTTCACCTTCACGACCGAGGATGTTATCGGAGACGAAACAATCGTCTCGGTTTCCTATCCGGGGCTTGCGGACGAAATGACGGAAGGCGATACCATCCTTCTTGCCAACGGCCTTCTCTCCTTCCGGGTCGAAAAAGTTGCCCCGCCCCATATCCATTGCCGCGTTCTCTGCGGCGGAGAATTGCGCGACCGGAAAAGCATGAGTTTCCCCGGGAAGGTCCTGCACCAGCCCTATCTTTCCGAAACCGACAAGCAGGACCTTCTCTTCGGTGTGCAAAACGAGGTGGACTTCATCGCCTGCTCCTTTGTTTCCTGCAAGCAGGATCTGCTTGATGTCCACGCTTTCCTGGCCGAACACGGTGCCGACAATATCGAACTGATTGCCAAGATTGAAAACCAGGCAGGGATCGACAACATTGAAGAGATTTGCGAGGCCTGCGAAGGAATTATGATCGGCCGGGGCGATATGGGGGTGGAAATTCCCTTTGAAAAACTTCCCGCCGTGCAAAAACAGTTGATTACCAAATGCCGCATGCTCGGCAAGCGCGTGATTACCGCCACCGAAATGCTGGAATCCATGATTCAGAACCCCCGCCCGACCCGTGCGGAGATTTCAGACGTGGCCAACGCCATCTACGACGGAACAAGCGCCCTCATGCTCTCCGGAGAGACGGCGGCCGGCAAATACCCCGTGCGCACCGTGGAGGTGATGGGCCGAATCGCCGAAGCCACGGAAGCCAGTATTCCGTACGGCAAGAAATTCTACAACGCCGATTTCAAAATTCAAAATACGCTGGACGCCATTTCTCATGCCACCTGTGCCATGTCGATCGATATCGAAGCGCGCGCGATTGTCGTTTGCTCTCTTTCCGGCATGACGGCGCGGATGGTTTCACGTTTCCGTTCTCCCGTTGATATTATGGGGCTGACTACCGAAGAGCGCACCTGGCGGCGGCTGGCCCTCTCCTGGGGCGTCACTCCCATGATGTGCGAAAAGCTCCCCTCTACCGAAGTGCTTTTCTACACCGCCAAAAAGATTGCCGCCGAAAAACTCAAACTGCAAAAAGGCGACAAACTGGTCATCACCGGCGGCGTGACCAACGGCCAATCCGGCAATACCGATCTCATTAAGATTGAAGAGGTCTGACGCTCCGGGCATTCCCCCATCGGCAATATCTGCACCCCCTGCGCGTTTCCGCCCTCGGCGGTATATACAAAACCCCCGGCGCAAGGCCGGGGGTTTTCTTGGAAAGCGGAAAGACGCGACCGGAATCGGGAATACAATCAGAATTCCCGGGTATGAGCCTCTTTGATCGCTTCGATCTCCTGCTCTTCTTCGGCAACGTCGGTTTCCTTCTCATCGCCGTTGTCACCCGTATAGGAATCGCGGAAGAAGATGAAATAAATTGCAGCGCAGACTCCGAGCAGGGCATATGCGCAGAGGATGATGCCGAGACCGTTTGCGGAGAAAACACGCAGACCCTCATTGTTTTTCGGCGCAAGCAGATCGATAAGACCGAAGACTTCAACAACCAGAATCAGCACCGGCGTGATATACCGCACCATGACTTCAAAGACCGGGCGGAACCAGCCGAGAGCGGTTCCGTCCGCTTCGATCTCGGAGGTGGCTTTCTTGGCACCGATCAGCCAGCCGACCGCAATACAGGCAAAGAAAGCGCAGACCGGCATCAGAACCGTATTGGTCATAATATCGAAGAAATCCAGCCAGTTTTTTCCGAAAATCTGGAGCGCGGCAACCTCGTTCAGCTCATATCCGAGCGAAATGCCGATCGGAATGGAAACGGCAAAGCAGATTCCCGTCACCGCAAGAGTGGCACGTCTGCGAAGCACATGGAATTTCTGAATGACAAACTGCGTCACGACTTCCAGAAGAGAAATGACGGAAGTGATCGCGGCAATGGCGACCATGGCAAAGAAGAAGAGCGAAACGACCTGGCCGAGAACGCCCATATCCTCAAAGACCATCGGCAGAGTCATGAACATCAGCCCAACGCCGCCCATCCCCAGTGCGTCGGCGGCAACGCCTTCGACAGCCATATAGTGGAAGAGAGACGGGAAGATGGCAAGACCGGCAAGAAGCGCCACCAGTGTATCAAAAATGCAGATCATGGCGGTGGACTTCACCAGATTGATTCCTTTGCCGGTGTAGGAGCCGTAGGTGACCATCGCGCCCATACCGAGAGAGAGCGAGAAGAAAGCCTGCCCCATCGCGGTCAGGATAGCCGAACCGTTCAGCACCGAGAAATCGGGATTCAGATAGAAGGAAAGCCCTTCGGAAACGCCTTCCCCGAGGCAAAGGGAGAAGATAACGATTACCAGCAGGATTACAAAGAGCGCCGGCATCAGTATTTTGGAAGCCTTTTCGATACCGCCCTTTACGCCCGCCATGACAATAAAGAGCGAAAGCGCCATGAAAATAAGCGTATACAGTACGACTTCGCCGATATTGCCGGCAAAAGAAGCAAACTTCCCGGCATTACCCGTAAAAGAGTTCAGCGAATATTTGATGGTGTATCCGCCCAGAACCGAATAATAACAGATGATGATTGACGGGATGGCAATGGCCAGAAGACCGAACCAGCCGCAATTCTTATTGATTTTTTTGAAAGCCGATACCGGGTTGGCCTGCGCGCGGCGACCGATGAAAATTTCGCACAGCATGGCGATTGCGCCGATGACGAGAACACATGCAATATAAACCAGCACGAAGGCCGCGCCGCCGTTTGCGCTCGTTTTGTAGGGGAAGCCCCACAGATTTCCCAGTCCGACAGCCGAACCCGCGGCGGCCAGAATAAAGCCGATACCGCTGGCAAAGCCTGCTTTTTTCTTGTCCATAATCAAAAGACTCCTTATGCAAAAAATCTTTTCCAGTATATCACGGGGCTTGACAAAAAGCAAGTTTTGTTTTAGAATGGTATGAAAAAAAGTACTGTCTCTGTCATTTTTTTCATAGCTTCAAAAGGAGAAAATCATGAATATCACAAAATTGAAAGCCCTCCTGACCGCCATTGATCTCGGGAGTTTTTCACGCGCGGCGGAACAATTGGGCTACACGCAGTCCGGGTTGACGCATATGATGAAAAGTATTGAGGCCGAATTCGGTTTTGAGATCGTCAGCCGGGGATATTACGGGGTCCGCCCCACCGAAAACGGTGAAAAAATTCTGCCGAAAATCCGCCGGCTTGTGGCGCTGGACGCGGAAATTCATGAGGATGTCCGGTTGCTGCGCGAACGCGGGGATTCTCTGATTAAGGTCGGAGCGTATTCCAGCGTCGCCCTGCATTGGCTCCCCTCGATCGTCCAGCTCTTCTCCAACGAGTATCCCGGGGTAGATGTGCAGATTTCCACCGGGAGCGTTTCGGAACTCTATGACGGCATCAATTCCGAACGGTTTGATCTCGCGTTTGTCAGTTATAACAACCGTTTTCCAAGCGAATTCATTCATCTCAAAGACGACAGGATGATGGCGATCCTTCCGATGGATTACCCGGCAGATATCACACAACCCTTTCCTCTCTCGGGATATGAAGGGAAAAATTTCCTGATGCCGAGCCTCGGCTTTGATATCGATATTATGAATATTTTCAATAAAGCGGGCATCTCCCCCAACGTTGTCTCGACGTTTGTGGATGACCCGGCCATTATCTCCATGGTCGAACACGGCCTCGGGATCAGTATGCTCTCGGAACTGATCGTACGCGGAAGGAGCGGAAATGTGCTTTGCCTGCCGATAGAGCCTTATGTCTGCCGGGATATAGGGATTGCCCTTTCGCCGAAAAAAAAGCCGAACGATGTCGTGCGGCGTTTTATCCGTTTTTCCCAGAAGTTTGCCGAAAACTTCAATATGCGCGGGTGACGGCATGAAAGCGTTGATTGCTATGAGCGGCGGAGTGGACAGCAGTGCCGCGGCCCTTCTTCTCCGGGAGGCGGGCATGACCCCCGTCGGCGGGATGATGAGCCTGTATCCCAAAAATCCGACAGCGGAAGCCGATGCCCGTGCGGTTGCCATGCGTCTCGGGATTGATTTCCACATTTTCGATTACGCCGATTTCTTCCGGGAGAAGATTATCGGCGGCTTTCAGGCGGCCTACCGTCAAGGACGGACCCCGAACCCTTGCGTAGAATGCAACCGGCTCCTCAAATTCGGGAAACTGGCAGAAGAAGCCGACCGCCTCGGCTGTCAGTACCTTGCCACCGGACACTATGCGCGGATCGAACAAAGCGGTTCCCGCTGGTATCTCAAACGGGCGCGTGATGCAAAAAAAGATCAGAGTTATGTTCTCTATTCCCTGACGGAAGAGTTGCTCCCCCGGATTCTCTTTCCGCTCGGGGAACTGACAAAAGAGGAGGTGCGGGCATACGCGGCCGCCGCCGGATTTCAAAATGCCGGAAAGCAGGACAGCCAGGACATCTGTTTCATCCCGGACGGAGACTATGTTGCCTTTCTGGAATCGACAGGCGGCGAGGCCGCCCCGGGCGACTTCACCGACCGGGAGGGAAATTTCCTCGGCCGTCACCGCGGACTTCTCCGCTATACCGTCGGCCAACATAAAAAGCTCGGCCTTTCCACGCCCGAGCCTCTCTATGTCACCGCGCTCGTGCCGGAAGAAAACCGCGTAATCCTCGGCCGTTCGGAGGAACTTTTTTCCCGCGAGGTTTTTTTGCCGCATCTGCACTGGATTTCTTCCGATCCGCCGCCCGCCTGCTTTTCCTGCCGGGTGAAAATCCGTTACCGGCAGGCCGAACAACCCGCAAAGGTCTATGTCAGCGGCGAGAGCGCCCGTCTCCTTTTCTGTGAACCGCAACGCGCCGTGACCCCCGGCCAGAGCGCCGTCCTGTACGACGGAGACACCGTCCTCGGCGGCGGCATCATTGCCCCCCTGCCCGACTGACCGCCCCCGGCCGCGTTTCTGACCTCTCCCCGGCCGCGTTTCTGACCGCTGCCCGACTGACCGCCCCGGCCGCTCTTCGGGTCAGGTCACAATTCGACCTCTTGCGTGCCGAAGCCCGAAACGTAATGCGTTTGAACGCCCAGCAACTTCATCCATTTTCTTGTCAGCGCCGTACCGTACATTCTGGTCCTTCCCGCTTTTTCAAGAGCGTCCCTGTCCGACAGATAACCGGGAACGACAGGCTCTTCATACAGCCACAGGGGCGCGCACCAAAAGCACGCCTCCGGCAGGATTTCCGCGTATACTTCCATGGAAACATTCATATGTCCGTGATGTGCCATCTGGCAAAAATCGGCTTTCAGTTCCTCTCTGGCCACGCGGAGCAAAGCGTCGCCGCCGTCCGGTCCGAGGTCCCCGAGAAACAGCATGGACTTTCTCGGTGTGGAGAGCTTGAAGACGAGCGACGAATCGTTCATGAGATTTGCATACATTCCCCCTGTGTAACTGTATAAGAACTCCACCGTCACCTCGTCGATATGCAAAACATCTCCCCTTTTTGCGATTATGCTCCTGTCTGCAAACCGATGCTTCTGCGCGTTGAAAGCAGGCAGCATTTCCCGGAGTTCAGACAGAAAATAAGCCCGGTCCGGAACCTTTGTCTCCCGGATAAGCGCGTCATAATCGGGAAAATTGTAACAGATTTTTTCGATGTCAAAATCCGCCCCGCCGTTCTTTTCGATCTCGCTGACGAATCCTTCAATATGATCGCTATGTGCGTGCGTCAATATCCACGCCGCAATCTTTCTCCCCGCAACGTACTGTTTCAGGAGAGGCATATCCTCTTTCCGGCCCCCGTCCACCACGATCACGCGATTTTTCTCCGTCACGATGACAAAACTCATCATGAACGCGCTTGTTTCGGTGAGCATGTAAAGTTTTGTTGACATAATAACTCCTCCCGGGCATTTTTCCCGTTTTTCGGATTTTTCTCCGCAACCGTGCGGTATCTCGGCCGGGGCATCCGGCCTGCTTTTCCGGCCGCTTTCCCCGGCTTGCTTTTCCGGCCTTTTAAGACTTGCTTCTTTGATATTTTTATCATATTTTGTGCGACTTGTCAAGGCAGTCTCTCTGCGTCGGTTGCACGCCGGGGCACCGCGCCGTATCCGCCGTCCGCTCTGCCCGAAGCTACCCGGCCCGCCAGGTTTTTCATCCTCTTTTTTGCAACAAAACAAAAACTCCTGCGGCAGTTTTTTCTGTCGCGGGAGTTTTATATCTGTCCGGTTTCCCTGCCCGGTTTTACTATCCGGTTTTGTTATTCGTTGTTGTTATCCGGGTTTTCTGACGCAGATCGGTCCTTCCCGGGTTCTTCCGAAGGGATCGGCAGGCCGCTTTCTTCATAGAAAGCCGCGAGAAACAGGCATTTCCGTTCGGCAAGCCCGCCTTGATACCGGATTTCTCCGCATCCGGCCGCATACCCCGAAAAAGCCGCCATCATCACGCCGAAAACGGCCGAAAGAATCTTCACAATCACGCAAAGCCCCGTCATATCGGAAGGATAAACGGCCACAGAAGACAAAAGAATGGTTCCGGCCAGCAAAACCGGCGGCCTTGCCAGCATGGCGCGTGTGCCGTAGGAAAGTTTCCGCCGTCCGACATCCGAGAGCGGCGTATCTCCTTCCGCGCAAAGAATGCGGGCCGGTTCAATCGGAGAAAGCCGGATATGCTCTGCCCGGCGAAGAATCCGCCGCAGCCTGTATTTCCCGAGAACCGCCCGGCTCTCTTCATCCGCCGCGCCGCGCCGTATCAGATACCGACGTACTCTTTCATCTCTTTCTTTCTCGGCTCTTTCCCGGCAAAACGCCACAAAGTGCGAAAAATACCCGGTCCGTATCGGAGAAGAAAGACGGAAAAGACGTTCGTTGGCCGTCAGATACAGCCGGTTTTTCTTCTCTTCCGCACGTTTCCCCTCGGGGAAAAACAGCAAATACACGAGGTATGAACTGATTCCGGTATAAGCCGTATTGACAAAAAAATCAGGCGAAAACGGGTTGACCAACTGCAATGCCACCAAAGGGTAAAGCGCTGTCAGAACAATGCAAACCGTCAAGAGCAGCCCGCCGGTGTACTCGGAAAACTCGCGCCGGACCCGGGATACCGTCACATCCCTTTTTTCTGCCATCAAAAGAAACGGATCATTTTCCTTCATCTTTCTTTTTCTCCCTTCCGAGCCGGAAACATATTGCGCCAAGCAGCGATGTCACCGTAGAGATCAGGGCAATATCCGCTACCGCGTCGCTGATTCTTCCGAGCCATTCGGCCGCAAGCCACAAAATCAGCCAGACCGAATAAGCAGACGGCGAATCCAGCCACGCCCGGATCTTTTTGAGGATTCCCCGCCGGAAGGGGATCGCGGCGCAGAGTAAAAGGAGAAACGCCACCCCCGAAATTACCGGTCGCCCGCCCTGACGCGCAAAGACCGGAAATCGTTCCAGCGTTGCGGCCGCCGGCGGCAGAACGCAAAGCAGGTATCCGAGAATACGGAAGAAGAGCCGTTTACGCATGGCCCTCTTCTCCTTCATAGAGGCGGCATATCCGCAGATATTCTTCCCCTATGCGCTCCTTCTCATATTGCGGCAGATCGGCAGACATCAGTATGTCATACAGCAACCGGCACTGCCCCATCAGCGCGTCGGCAAGGTTTCTCCCCGTCGCCTCGGCGCTGTTCCGCATTCCCGCAATCAAATCCGTCGCTTCGCGGAATGCCTCGGGAGACGGAAGCGAATGCAGCGTCGCCTCCATCTTTTGTTCCAGCGCTTCCAACCGTTTGCGAGCCTCCTCTTCGTATCGGCTGACCTGCTCGGCCAGCCCCTGCCCGCTCCGAAGGACCGAGGCCGCCGCGCGGGCAAGGCGCGGCATCAGCCCCCGCTTGGCAAAAACCGCAACCGCCGCCACGACGAACAAGGATGCCGCCGAAAGGAGCGGTGTCAGATTTTCCCGCAGAGAAACGGCAATGTCCGCCCACAAACCTTCCTCTTCAACAGGATCGTCCGCGCCGGACTCCGTGTTCCCGGTTTCCGTGGTTCCGGACAGATTTTCGCCGGGAATCGTCTCCGCCCCGCCCGTTCCGGTCTTTTCGCTTTCCGCGCCGGGGATTGCTTCCCCCGCGCCAGTCACCTGTCCGGCCGGCATTTGCGCAGCGGCCCGGACGCGATATGTACAGGGTGCCAAGGCCAAAAGCACGGAAAGGCAGCAGACCGCCGCCGAAATCTTTTTATTCTTCTTCATGTTTCCCTCCAAAACTGATCGGGCGTTTCTGTACTTTTTCTTCCAGCGCGGCTACCCGCCCTTTGAGCGCCGCGAAACTTTCCTGCCATTCGGCCTGCAAAAGCCCCAGCCGTGCCGCAGTATCCTCGGGTGCCGGCCCGACCCATTGCTCTCCCGCCTGCCGGAAGAAGGAGAGAGACGGGCAAACATACCGCGTCTGATCGGAAAAGCGGTAAACGGTCAACGGTACGGTTCCGTATATATCGGCGCTTGCCACCGTTGCCCGACCGCTTTCAATCGGGTAGAACCTGCCGCCTATGCAGACTGCGTCGGCTTCATTGCCTGATATGGTAAAGAAAACTTTACCGTCAACCGGCCGTGGCTCTGCGTCCGGCAAAATGCCCGTTCCGTTATTCAGTAAGCGTATTTCCATCCGAATTCCTCCCGTCGGTCTTCGCCTTGTTCTTGCATTCTTCGGCGTAAGCGTAATACGCCTCGTACTCCCCGGTCTTTTCATCCTTCTGCCGCAGGAGTGCGAGTTCATCCGAGACGCTGTAACGCTCCCGGATAAAACGCTCCACCTTTTGTTCGTATGTCGGTTCGGGGAAATACTTCTTTATTTCTTCGGAGTATTCCGCTTCCTCTTCCGGCGTTGCGTCTCTTGTGACCGGTTCGAGAACCAGGACTTCCCGCGTTCGCGTTTCGGTATGGCTCGGGGAGACCTCTTGCCCGGATGCGTCGTATACCGCCGGCACACAGACCTCGTATTCTTCGGTGCGCACGACTTGTTGCAATTCGTTGACCTTTCGTTTTTTATCCTTCATGGTGCCTCCTTAAGCTCTTATTCCGAATATTTTGACTGCGGTATAGGTGCTGTTCAGAACGATTTTTATGCTTTTAATGACAGTCGAGGAACAGGTTTCAACCGTTGATTTTTCGTCTGTTTTCGTCACTCCGCCCGAAACGCTCTCGTCAAAACACGATGCGTTTGCGCGATACGCGGCGAGAAAAACGCCGCTCCCGACGCTTACGCTGATGTCGATGTCTTCAAACATGACGGTTTGACCCTGTACACCGCTGAAAGCGAACGTTCCTCCGGCCGTCAAGGTGCCGGATGGCGCCGCGTTATCACTCTTCGACACACGAATACGGACAGCAGAAAATCTGTAAGCCTCCCCGCTCGGCCATTTGTTTCTGATAATTGTACTCGGTTGATCAAAGTTTGAGTTGTCGATTGCTTCCACCAGCTCAAACTCCCCGCTCGTTTCTTCCGCCCCGGCGTTTTTGTGTATGTATTTCACGGTGTTCGGTATCTTTGCTCCTTCCGCGTTTTCAAACGAAAGGTTTTGGCCTTCTTCCACCGGGAACCGCTCCGGAAAACCTCGCATATACTCCGTGATGTCGGTGATAACGGGTTCTTTTAACTCATAATAAACGCCTATGCCGGACATGGCGGCCTTGAAAGACTCCGCACTTTGATAAGTACTGTCCTGTACCACTAAACATCCGGGATAAAAGCTGCCGCTTCCTATTCCGATAATCTTGTCGTTGCTCCACCACCCAAATTCACTAAAACCGTTCAGCGTATATTTCTCGCACAAGATATTGGGGTCTTGGGTGTTGCCTGTTTGTACCCCGGGAAACGCACTTGAAACAAAAACATGAACCCAGTCTATGTCAGACACCTGGACTTCTTCATAGGTCCATGTCAGCGCCCCCATATCCGCTTTGCCTGCTTTTTTTACATACTGCCAGCCGGTTTCCGTGCGTTCTATGCTGTTATACAAATTGCCTAAACTGCATCCGTAACCGTCGAGGGAACGAACGGCCTGCGGAATCTCCCCTACGACCTTGTCACCGCACCTTACGCTTTCAATATTCGCATCAACGAGATGGCTGTTCTTCAACTCGGTTTTCCCGCCGATGACCTCAATCGACGCGTATTTTGCACCCTTCGGAACGCTTTTCGCCCCCGGCGCAATATCGGTCGAACACGTGTAAGAAACCCCTTCGTTCAGTTTCCAAAGCGAGTCGAATCTGTTTTCCGGAACCGCCCCGAGAACCGAACAGGCCGCCTGCTTTTCCCGGTCCGCAAGCCCGGCAATACGGCCAGCGCCGGTCAAGGCGGCCGTTACCATCGCATTTACGGGGAGCGTGATCTTTTGTTCACTGTCGGCGGGGAGCTCCGCGCCGTTTACCCGAACGCCGCGGATTGCATCGTCGCCGGACTGCCCCGCTTCCGCAATCGCCCGTTGCAGAGCGGCGATATCCTCTGCCGGCGCGTAGACCCCGTCGTGCGTATGCGTATCATACGCGGCGGCCAACGCCGCAAGCGTACGGGTTCCGTCCACGGTCAGATAAGCGGAGAGGGCGCCGGAACGGATATCTTCCAGAAATTCCGAGAGGTTCGTTCCTTCCCGCGCGCCGGGAAGCTGTTCCGAAAGTTCCCCGTTATTCAAATGATCCACCAGCGCGTTGTAATGCGAAACAATCCGCAACGAGAGCGCGTCATAGGCGGCTTTCAGTTCTGCGGCGCTCATTCCGCGGGTTCCGTACCTTCCCCCGCGGTTCGGCGCGTCGGGCAATCGCTGTATCCACAGCGACCGGACCTCTTCGTCCGTGATTTTTTCTATCATACTCTGATCCTCCCTGCCACACTGTACCGGTACGCGACCGAAACCAACCCGAACGGCCGCTGATACCCGTCGGAAAAGAAAAAGTACTGCTTTTCCGTCCAGTGTTTCTTTTTTTCATGAATACGCGCCATCCGGACAGCCCCGGAGGCAAAATCGGTTACCGAGAAGTCGTATTCTCCGTAATGGCTCATTCCTCCGTACAGCACGTCGCAATCTTCCCAGTCGTCTCTGTCCGTGCGTACCCGGACGCAAACCTTTTCCCCCGGCATGTTTTTCAATTTGACGATACTGCACCCGCGCTCGGTATTTTTGGACAGATGCGGGAGGGAACAGTTTTCGCTTTTCGTGGCGCATCCCGAGAAATAAGCGCGCCCGTTAAAGGTGTACCACTCTCTGGGGATCCGGCCGTCGGGGCCGCGTTTGTCGGTATTGAAAAGCGCCAGCGCGCCGCTGTCCGTTCCGAAAAGCAAAAGACCGTCATATCCGCAAAAGACCGTCGCCGGATGAAAGACGCCGCCGTACTGTTCGCCGTCCGTATCCACAAGATACGGGACCCCGTCTCTGAGTACATACCATACTTCATTCTCTCCGGCTGTCGTACGGGTACTGTATACCTCTTCCCCGTCCGCATACCGCTCTTCTCCGAGTACCGCCGGCTCGGTTTCGATTTTTCCGACCCGGATTTTTTTCCCGATGAGTTCCGTCGGGCAAACAGAAAGATCATGATAGCGGTCGGTCTGTCCTTCATAGATTCCGATGTCGGTAAGAAAATACCAGGTATATTCGGCATGTCCGTTCCGCGTTTCGGTCGTTCGGCCGTCCGCCAGATAAATGCGGCCGTTCACCCCGATTCCGAGATATTCGCCGAACCGGAAAAGCGTTGCGTCAGCAAGCGGCTCCGCGCAGAGCGGACAATCAACCGCGCCCGACCGATGGGAAAGCGAACGCTCATACGCCACACCGCGATATTCGAGTGCCGTCAACCCTCTCCCGGACAAAAAAACCACCTCATCCCGGAACGAAGCGGCCCCTCCGCAACATCCGGCATCGCCAACGCCCTCGATCACCGGATAAATCCGGGTCAGAACAGCGGAAGGTCCGTCTTGCCCCTGATGGCAAAAGAGCGAGGCTTCCCCGGGATATTCCGCCGTGAAAACAAAGAGAAAGGCTCCGAGCGCCGTCATGGCCCGCACCTCGGACGCGCCGTTTCCGTCGGTAAAATAATTGAATTCGCCGAAATAGGCCGGCTCGATAACCCCCTGTCTTGTCGGCTGGCTGTAAAAGACCATCCCGGGCAGATCGGGGTTTCCGGTCAGAAAAATACGCCCGTCAAACCGGCAGATATGCCGGCACTTCACAATGGCATTCACGGAACTGCCCTGATATTTCCGCCCGCTTTCCGCCAACCGGGAAGCGAAAACGTCCTTTCCGGACACGCGGATGCGCAAAAGCCTCCCGTAAATCAGCCTCTCGTTATCGGCTTCCAGGCGGACCCCCAGCACCTTCCCCGCGTAGTCGGTTTCCGCCATCCAGCGGATACTCCCGCCGGACGTATACAGCGTCTCGCCGTCCAGCGTGACCGAAAGCACCCTTTCCGCCTTTTCGTGCAGAGGCACCGAGATCAGGCACTTTTCATACCCGCTCAACGGATAGAGAACGCAGTTGTTGGGATTGCTGATGGGATAGATTCGTTCGGTTCCGGCAATCGACGTGTAATTCTCGGTACTGCCGCGATAGTGTACCGCTTGCAGCGCGGTATTGGAAAAGGCATATTCGGCGACCTCGGCAAGGCTCATCGGCAGATAAAGGGTATGCAGCAGCACGCAGTCCGAAAAGCACTGCCCCGGAATACGCACCAGCCCTTCGGGAAGCACGACGGTTTCCAGTTCCTTCATACCGAAAAAGGCGCGCGCCTGCAAGTCGTTCACCCCGGCAGACACAATCAGCGTTTTGATGGTCGTATTATCGCGGAAAGCGTCGGTTTTCACCCCGCTCACCGCATAATCGCGTTTCCCGAGTTTTACCCGGCTCGGAATGATAACCATGCTGTCGTTCCCGTAAATACCGCTGACATAGCAAAGCCCGTCCAGCGTGATCTCATATTGCAGGCGGTCGGTTCCGCTCCCGAAAGCGCTCAGATCGAAAAGATTACGCTCTTCGTAATACTCTCTCGTCAAAAGATTTTTCTGTTCAAGCGGCGTGTCGTCAACATAGAGCGTCGGAACATAAGGATCGGCCTCGGCCGGAAAATACTCCGCGCCGTCCGCAATCAGATACTGTTTCCCGTCAAGAAGAAGCAACCGGCGGTTCAGAGCGACCGCCTCACTGCGTTTTGCCGCCACGGTCGCTCCGTTTTTGCCCGTCAGCGCCGTAGGAGCTGTCTGCGTATCGAAATCTTCCCGCGCAAGCCGGTAAAGATTCTGTCCTGCATGCACCATGATTCCATCCCCCGTCGGAGAGGGATATATCCCGTACACCGGCCCCGCAAAGGTGCGAAGTCTTCTGAAACCTGGGATGGTTTCTGCTCCGGCCACCGTCGGGCTGCCGTAATCACGGTACATGTTTTCAATATACGCAAAATGCCGGGGCGAAATCAGGGAAGCGTCTTCCGAAAAATCCGCGCCGCGGAACTCCGGATAGATCATATTGTAAACATAACTTTTCTTATTTCCCATATCAACCCCACCCGTCCGTTATTCTGTAAACGCCGCTACCGGACGGCGCTCTCGGGATTTTGGCCTCGCTCTCCCGCGCACGGGCAAAATAAAATGCCGCATGTTCAGGGTCATCGTCCAGCCATACATACGCGGCGCAAAGGAAGGTCAGCATCTGCTCTTCTTCCGGCGTGACCGGGATTTTCCCGTCTTCGCCGATACGCAGCCTTTTCCGGTAGCGGACCGTCAGTTCCGTCGGATACCGGTTCGGCAAAGACAGGGCCGCCGCGTTCTCCGCCACATATTCGCCGTACAGCCGCCCGTCTCCCTCCCGGAAGGGGGTGCCGTTTTGGTCGGTCGGTGCCGCGACAAGGGCCAGAAAATCCCCGTCATACCGCGTAAGGTCATATCGCGTCGCGCCGAGAGGATCGGGAACTTCTTTCCCGTTTTCCATATAAGCGCAAAGACAAAGCAGAAGCGTCTCTCCGCCAAGCGGGCAGATTTTGATTTCTGCCCGTCCTGCTGTCTTTGCACAAAAGCGTATCTCGGCGGGAGCGTCCGGCGGCATAGCCGCATACTCCGCATTTTTCTCTTCCCCGGGAAAGGATACCCGCACGTTTCCCCGCCCGTACAGGCGGAGAAAAAGCGAGCCGGCAAAGGGGAAAGCGTATCTTTTTTCTTTCCCGCATCGCTCGTTCCCGGTCAACAGGAAAAGCGGTTTCGGCGGGCAGTGATAGAGCACCGCCGTTCCGCAACGGGGGCGCATGGCCGCGATTTCGGAAAGTGCGCGTCCGGCCGCCTCGCGGAGAAGTTCCTCATTATCTTCCAGCGTGGAAGAAAACCCGAGATGTGTGACCGCGGCGGCCAGTTCCGTCAGCGTCATGCGCGCCACCTCAGGCGATCGCCGTCGCGCCGGTGACAGCCTGATCGCTGTCTACGGCCAGCAGAATATGCTTGTACGTGCCGAACCCGACGCCAAACCGGCAACGGCCGTTCCAGAGGTAATTCCCCGTATGATGATCGACCCAGTTGGAAACCGTCAGCGGTACACGGTTGAAGAACATGTTGCCGCCGAGATTCCGGTTGGCCTCCGAGGACATGATCATCACCCGGTCATCCTCTGCCTGCCAGTCGGGCATGACCACGATATTCCAGTTTCCGAATTGAAGGTTGATGTCGTTATACCCGTTCCCGGTCGCGCCTTCGCTTCCGCAGACTTTCTTGACGAGCATTTCGGCAGCCGGGCGGTTGCCGGGCAGGATGATGGTATCGGCCGTATATCCCAGCACATCGCCGTTTTCATCTTTCATATTCCGCAAAACAGACGCAAGCGAACCGAGCGCGGTTTCAAATTCCGAAGTGCTGCCGAGGATCCCGCCGTAATAATAGTTGGACTGGGTTCCGTTCAGCGCGGCGTTTCCGTATTTATGCGCGTTCGAGAAGAGCGCCTTCCCGTCCGGCGTGGTGAGGTCCAGCGTAGCGCCGGCAAAGGTTCCGCTTGTTTCGGTTCCGTTCGCCAGTACATACTCGCAGATACGGTTCATCGTCTTGTAGTACGCACGCGTGAAGTTTTCGACGCGACGCTTGGCGTCGGCCGCCACGCCGTAGTTTGCGTCTTCCATCATCTGCGCCGTGATGGTGAACTCCTTCATGAACTGGATATGTTCAATGAATTTGCGGTAAGTCTCCTCCATCCCGTCGGCCGCCGCGGCGGCTCCTTCGGCGGCCGCCTGAAAGACCCCGAACTCATTCTGCCCGACGATTGTCTCCCCGAACCGGTTGGAGCGTTCCACATTGAAGAGCCAGTCGCAGATCCCGCCGCGTTTTGTCAGCAGGTCGGACTCATGCTCAATGATCATCTTGATCGGCGTTTCAAGTTTTCCGATGGCGGCATTATGGAGGCCGCCGCTCTCTGAATAAAGAATCGACATTTCTTTTTACTCCTTTTTATCTCTTTCTGTTTCCCGAAGCGCGCAGATAAAGCGCGCCGATCTCCCGGTCTGTGAGCGTGGGGAACAACTCCCGGGCATTCGTCATTTCACCGGCGCTCATCCCGGCGTGTGCCGGAGCCGCGCCCCTGCCGAGCGAAGAGGAAAGATGCGCCCGGCTGTCCGGCATCGGAGCCAGCCCCAGCCGATCATAATGCGCGGCGGCATACGCCTCGGGAGCCGGAAGCCCGGCCTCCCGCAATTCGGCATACCGGGAAAGATTCCCGATACCGAAAAGGTCGCGCGCCGCCCGCGCCTCCGGGAACGCCCGGCATATCTCCGAAAAATCTTCCTCGGCTCTTTGCCGGTATATTTCCTCCCGGCTCGTTCCGTCTTCCGGCTCCGCGTTTTCTCTTCTTCCGTCTTCCGGCTCCGCGTTTTCGTTTCTTTCGTCGGCGCGGGTGAAAACCGCTTCTTCCCCGTCAATCCTCGCGGTTGTTTCTTCCCCGTTCGATTGGCGCACGCTTTCTTCTGCGCGTCCTTCGTCAAAAGCAACCGCGCTTTCGGTCGGTTCGCCCCACGTGCCGGCCTTTTCCGCGTTCCGGTCGTCGCTTTCTTCTTCCGCCCCCGTCAGGCCGGCCATGTTTGTTTCTTCCATTTTTTCTCCTTTACTTGCGGCAACGCAGGTCTTCGTTTCCCTTGGCAGTCGTTTTAACGGCGCGGGGATCTCCCGCGGCGGGTTTGCCCGGCGCGCTGATTTTCCCGATGCTGTTGGTGGCATACGGATTCTTCTTGTTTTTCATGCTTTCGCTCCTTTCTGCGTTTTGTTTTCCGGAAGGCGGCTCTCTGTTTGGCCGTCGGCCGCGAAAAGGTCGCATCCTGATCGCCTTCCGAAGAAAGTCTACCGCAAATTTCACTGAAAACGGGGCCTTTTTTATTGTCCCGCGTCTTTTTCGAGGAACCCTTGGATCAACTGATTGATATATTCCTGATGCTCCCGCGAGATTTTTTCGCAATATTCCGCCACGCGTTCCGCCTCCTGCTTCGGCAGACCGATTGCGATACAATAGTCGTGTGCGTCCTGATATCCGCGATTTTCTTTCAGGAGCCGCCGGATGATTTCATCCATTTTGAAGGCCGACTGGGCAAGTCGCGTTCCGCCCGCAAATTCCCGGAGCAACGCGTTTTTCTGCTCGGAATTTCTGGCGAACAGATCGGCGTACTGCCCGGCCGTCTTGTGACTGCCGACGGGGAGAGAAAGCATCGTGGCCGCCCCGTTGACCAGTTCTTCCCCGCGCTCTTTTTTCACATCGCGCAGATACGCGGCGTACCCGTCCGCCAGTTGCCCGTCATGCTCCGTGCGCTCTTTTTCGATCGTATCGACCTTTGTTTTCAACAGGTTTTTGCGTTCCTGTTCCAGATATGCGGCATATCCGTCTCCCGAAAGTCCGGTCGCCAGCAGGCGTTCGCCCTGTCTTTCCTCGGGGGCAGGCACAACTTCTCCGGCTGCCTGTTGTCGTTTTTTGTCCGCGCCGCTTCGCGCTTTTCCGCTCAACCACTCCCGATAGCTCTTTGCCCCGCTGAGATCTGCAATCGATTGTAAATATTTCTTTGCATCACTGCTCACATGGTACTTCATACACTGTTTCCTCCCGTTGTTTCAGCACATCGGCAAAATACTCCACGTTTTCCCGCGCGTAGGGATAATGGGCTCTTTCCTGGTTCTGCCAGTATCGGAGCAATGTCATGGGATTGCCCGCGTCTCCCAGTGAACCCGAGCGCAGGTTTTCAAGATTTCTCTCCCAAAGGCTTTCGCGCTGTTGGAGAACACTGCCGTTCTTATCTGCCGAGAAAAGATAGCCGTCGTCATAGAGCCACCGGTCGCGTGTGCGGTCATACAGCAAAAAATCGTACCGGTCAAAGAGCGATTCGTGCAAGCGGCCGTACGCGTCGCGGTAGGCAATGCTCTTGGCCTCATCCGCGTAAGCCAGCGTGAACTCAAAGATCAGCCGGTCAATATCGGCATAGGCGGCTTCCTTCATGCGCCGCTTGGATTCCAGCCGCCCGGCCGCCTGTTCGACCTGGAGTTTTTTGGCGTATCCCGAAAGCGCGGAATGATCCGCGAGGCCGACATAGGAATCCGAAATTCCGACAATGCGCCGCGCCTGTTCGTACAGCCGGTCGGACTGCGTCATTTCCTGCGAGACGTTCGGGGTCGTATCAATCACGCCGTACATCCCGGCATTTTCCCCGGGTTGCAGGCGAACGACCTGCCCGAAAACCGAGTTATCGGGCGAAAGGCGCGCGTCTTCCGGCATCACGGGCGTCACGGCCGAGCGCATCAGTTTGGCCTGAATACGCGATTCCAGTTTGTTGATCTGTTGCTGTTGCGGGCGGATCATCTCGCAGTCCGATTGTCCGATCCAGCTTCCTTCGCGGGAAATATTCTTACGTATCACCACCGGGAAATGGCGCGGCCGGTAATATTCCACCCGGCAGATTCCGATTGCCTCTCCCTCCCCGCCGGGCAACGCAACTTCCTCGGATTCCGCCGCGCGGTATTCGGTTTCCGCCCCGCAGGCACACCCGCCCTTCGGCGCGCCGCAAACCGTGCAGACCGGTATCTTTCGCCCGTAGTAATCAGTAAGATCCGAAAGGACGCAATCGCCCGAAAAAACAAAACGCGAAATGCGCCCGTCCTCTTCCCGGTAAAAGCAGGTAATGACCGTAACCGTATCTTCCTCGGTAAATCCTCCGTCTGCCTCGGCACGCGCGTCTTCGGCCAAAGCGGCCGTTATGCCGAACCGGCGCGGCAATTCGCGCCGCGGCGTTGCCTGGCGCAAAAAGCAATATTCCATGTCCTCCACCTCGGGCATGTCGGGTTGCGGAATAAAATCGAGCGGGGAGAGACAATGCACACGGATTCCGCTCCGTCCGTCCGATGCCTCGGCGGCATCCCATTCCACCAGCCAGACCGACCCGCCGTAGATTGCCGTATACCGCTCGTCCATGTCGTTCAGCCGTTCAAAGGGCAATTCGTCGCGCGAGCGGTTGCACAAATGCTCCACCGTGGCGGCATTCCGTTCCCCCTGTTCTCCGAACCGACATGCGCTCACGCGCGGGGCGGGGATTTCGGCGGAAAGTTCGCCTTCGACGATTTCATAGGTGATATTCCGCACGGCCGTCGCCCGGACGGTCGAGCCGTCGATCTCGTCACTGCCGAGATACTGCTCCATGTGCCGCCGCAGTTTCTCTTCTTCCGATGCCCGGGCGGTGCGCGCCGCCTCATACAGCGCCGAGAAATATGCCAGTCTTTCTTCTTTTTTGTTTGGTATCATAATGGTTCTCCGTATTTCTTCATAAGATAGTGCCGCTCTTCTTCGGAAGCGGCATAGTAGTCCTGCCACATGTCGGGTGTCCATGGCCTTCTCTCGCCGAGGCGCATATCCGAAGGAGCCGGACGACAAAACGTTACGGCAAACCCCCGGAGCGCGTCGGGCGCATGCGTGATTTCGTGCGGTTCGGTATCTGCGTCATTCGGTTTTTCGGGATTGCAAAGGAGCATCGGCAGGCACCGGCAGAGTTCCACGCAATTCTGGAATATCTGCAACCGCGGCACACCGTCCGGGGCCGGGGCCAACAACTCTTTGACCGCCGCCCATCCCGCCTCCCGGTCGTTGGACGATTTCTGGAAACGAACGCCGTTCTCGGCAAAAATCAGCGCACGGCTCCTTCCGCTCTCCTGCGCCCGGCTGAAAAGGTCAGGTGGTGCCAGTGTGGCGTGAACGCACTCGTTCGGCGGCGTTTTTTCCCGGATTTTACGCGCCGCCTCGCTGATAATCAGGTCACTCTCGCATAATTCGCGGTATACATACGCCCGCCCGTCCGGGGAAACGGCGATCCAAAGGACCGCCAGCCGGTCAAGCCCGTAGTCGAGCGATCGGTAACGTCGCCATTCGGGCGGCAGGGGGAAGGGGGCGCAGGTATGCCGTTCATAGGAAAATTCCGGGAAAAACTGACCGGAAAAGAGGTTCCAGTCTCCTTCCAGCAAGGCGCGCCTCTCATTTTCGGGCAATGCTTCCAACCGTCGCCGATAATCGGGGTCGGCCGCGCTCAAAAAACGGTTATCCGCAATTTTTGCAGGCAAAAAGACCCGTCGTACGCCATCCGCTCCGGTAAAAGGCGTATCGGGCGGAGAGGGATCGATGAACCTTTCCTTCACCCACCCGTGCCCGACCCCGCCGGGGTTCGTAGAGGATTTGACCTGTTTCGGGTATCCGTTGGCCCCCCGGAGACGCGAAATCAGATACAGATACTGGAATTTCGTGAAATGGGTCAGTTCGTCGAACCGGATCACGTCATATTCGGCGGACTGATATTGGTACACATCGCTCTCCCCGGCGCAATAGCCGAAGTCAACCAGTGACCCGTTCGGGAATCTGCCGGTATGCTGTGTAGCGTTGTAGGCAAATATCTCCGTCGGGAAAAGCGACCGCGCCGAACGGATCAGCGAACGCTCCAGTTCCGGGAAGGTACGGCGCAGGACCAGTTGACGGCTCCCGGGATACCGGAGCGCGAACAGAAGCGCGTCCACCAATTGACCGTAAGATTTTCCGCCGCCGGCCGCGCCGCCGAAAAGCACTTCTGTTTCTTCCGCCCGCAAAAATGCCGCCTGCCGACGAGTGATTTCAAGTTTCATTCCACCACGCGCACCTCCACCGAAAAGCCGGGGTTCCCCGCCCGCCCGTCCGCCGGCAAAAAACTCTCTTCCGGCAGGAGCATCTGCCGGACGGCCGCGCCGTCATAGCGTTTGAGCAAAGCACCCACCTTCAACGTATCACAATACCGGGCATACGCCTCCCGCAGTGCCGCCGCAAAATCCCGCCGTTTGCAAAACCGCGCGAAGTCGTCAAGGCTGATTCCCATAAACGCCCGGAACCCCGACATACTTGGCGGTACTTCCCCGGGCTGAAAACTGAAATAGCGGATCACTTCCCCCGCCAGTTCTTTCCTGTACTTCATCTCTTTGCCCCCCGTTTTTACAGTCTATCATCCTTTTCACTGAAAATGGGGCTCTTTTACTCCCGGCCACCGCCATGCTCTCTTCTTCCCGCGCCCGCTTTTCTTCTCCCCACCACTCGCCCTTCTTTTTCCCGCCTTTTCTTCTCCGCCCGCCGCGCTCTCTTCTCGCCATGCTCTCTTCTTCCCACGCCCGCCTTTCTTCTCCGCCCGCCGCTTACCCAAAAAAGAAAAAAAGGGCGCGCCCGCCTTCCTTCTCCCCGCCACTCGCCCTTCTCTTTTCCGCCTTTTCTTCTTCGCCCGCCGCTTACCCCAAAAAGCAAAAGGGCGCACCGCCCGTCCGCCACCCCGGAACACACCGCACCCAAAAAAGAAAAAAGGCGCGCCGCCTTCCCCGCCCGGCCGGAAACCATATCAGAAAAGGAAAGCCCCTTCTCCGCCCGCGCCCGGCCACCGCCATGCTCTCTTTTTCCCGCGCCCGCCTTCCTTCTCCGCCACTCGCCCTTCTTTTTCCCGCCTTTTCTTCTTCGCCCGCCACTTACCCCAAAAAAGAAAAAAGGCGCGCCGCCCGTCTGCCACCCCGGCACACACCGCACTCAAAAAAAGAAAAAAAGGGCGCGCCCGCCTTCCTTCGCCCCGCCACTCGCTCTTCTTTTTCCGCCTTTTCTTCTTCGCCCGCCGCTTACCCCAAAAAGCAAAAGGGCGCACCGCCCGTCTGCCACCCCGGAACACACCGCACTCAAAAAAAGAAAAAAAGGGCGCGCCCGCTTTCCTTCTCCCCGCCACTCGCTCTTCTTTTTCCGCCTTTTCTTCTTCGCCCGCCCCGGCCGGAAACCATATCAGAAAAGGAAAGCCCCTTCTCCGCCCGCGCCCGCCAGCCGGAAAGGCGTTTCAAAAAAGAAAGGCGGCACAGTTTTCACTGTGCCGCCCGGGATTCAATACAAGGGTTTTCGGGTGTTCCTTACGGAGCCGGAGCCGGTGTCAGAGAGGTCAGCTCCGCGGGAGACGAGATGATGTAACTCCCGTCTTCCGCTTTGTTGCTTTCCAGGTACGTGCTGAAGGCGGCCGCCAGTCCTTCGGCTGTATTGCCGTCGGGATTGGTAAAGGTAGCCGTCAGTACGACCGCACCCGACTTGGTCATGATGCCGTATGTGCCGTCTTCCAACGTTCCGCAAAGATCCGGTGCGCGCAGCCAGATAGCCTTTGTCTTCGGGTGATCCACGGGAGACTTCATGGCTCCTTGTTCGATCAAGGACACGTTAACGCCGCCGGTCTTCTCCGCGATCACCGCGGCAATAGCCTCGGCTTCGGCCTTTGTATACCGGTTGTCATAAACGATCGTGTACTCTGCAACATTCACGTCGTTGAGCTTCATGGTCACGGGTGCTGTGCCATTCACGGTCGTAAGAACCTGGCGTACCGTCGCATCTTCGTTGTATTCGGGATAGTCCAACGCATACTTGTATGCCTTGGCGGCATTCAATCCGTCTTCGTACCCCTTGCTCACGCTGGTATAGGTCGCCTCCTCGGTTTCGGAAACCTTCACAAACGGCTTAACCGTGTAAGCGCGTTCGTACATGGCTTTCGTTTGTTCGCTTTCTTCGGCAAAGACAAGCGTCACCGCAAACTGTTTGCTGCCATCCTGTGCATCCGGCAGGAATTTGAAGCCTTCAAGATAGGCGTCGTTTTGGTAGGCTGTGAGGGTGTGTGTTGTGTCGCCCGTCAAGCGTACGCCGAAGGTGAGCGCAGTGCCGTATTTTTCCGTAAGAGTCGCCAGCACATCGCCGTTGATCTTATAGACCGCGCGGACGCCGGGATAGCGCTTGGTTTCATCGACCTGGTGGAGACGGACCGAATAGCCTTCAAAGATGAACAGATTCCGGGCCAGCTCTCCGAGGGTCGCATCGGGTGCTACCGCTTGGTTGAGATCAAGCTGGAGAATCTCGGCCACGTATACGCCGTCACTGGCGTACTTGTTGAGTACTTCGGCGTATGCAAGGCGGCTCACTTCGCTCCGGTCGGCAAAGGCAGAGACATTCAGCCCGTACTTGCCGCACAGTTCGATCATGCGGTTGTATTCCCCGATTGTGGCCGCCTGTTCCAAAGTAGCGTCGGCGGGAATCGCAATCTTCAGCCCTGCGTAATAGGTTGCGGCCAGCGTCGTGCGATAAGCGGCCAGTGCCTCGTCCGGATTCCCGGCAACCTGGATCCCCTTCATCGCGGTATGCACCGCGGCGCGTCCTTCGGTGTCCAGCGCAAGGTACAGGGTCAGGTCCAGTCCGTAATACCGGGCCACGTCAACAAAGTGGTTCTGAAGGATTTCGTCCTGTGTCAGCACAACGTCATATTGACGGACAGAATACCAGTTGATGTCGGTCGAAGAACCGATGCCGAAGAGGAACGCGTCACCGGCGGGATACATCCGCCCCGTGCGATTATGCGCCAGATTTCCGTCAAGATAGGTCTTGTAATCCATCGTGGCGGGATAGCGGCAGGCCATCAATTTGACGGGTTTGCCGTTCGCTTGACTTGCGCAGTCCTTGATAATGCATTCTTTGACTGCAAGAGCATCAAGCTGGCTCGTAAAGTCCGCGTCAAACTGGTCGCCGTACAGCGTTCTTGCCTCGGCCTCGCTGATCTCTTTCTGCGTTGCGTCATAACTGGCGTAGGTCGAGCCATTCCAGGTCAGCTTATAATAGAAGACCGGATGACTGCTGAGGTCCTTATGCAGCGCATAGGTGACGGAGTGAGCCGTGCCGCCCGGTACCTGGAATCTCTGGCCTTTCTCCGGATTGCTAAGCGTAGTGGAGCCTTTTGCGATGCCGTCACCGTTTTGCGTAGGCTTATAATGGTTCTCGGTCACGGCGAAATCAAGGTTGAAGACGCCGTCTCTCAATCCGCTGACGAACCGCGTACCATCCAGCTGGAGGTTCCCGCCGGTCGCAGTGTTCGAGCCGGCAGCCGGCACGACGTTATAGACAAACTCAAATGTATAGTCGGAAGAGTGGACACTTCCTTGCTGCCCTTCCGTCTGGTAACTGAAAAAGCGCAGATTGGCATGCCCTTTGGTAAAGAAGTAACCGTCTTTGAACGCACGATCGCCGACATTTGCACCGCGCATGACGCCGCCGAGCATGTTGTTGGAAAAAGAGGTTATCCCATACCGGAAGACTTCGGATTCAGGAGTGCCGGCTGTCAGTTTATTGGCATAGATCGACTGGATAGGTTCTTCCCCGGTTACCTTCAAGCCTATCGCTGTGGACGAAGAGAAGAAGTCGTTCAGCAACAAGAGACGATCCTGCCGTGCGTACAGCTGCCGGTATTGCTCTGCCGTATAGGTCTTCGGCGTCAGAGAGTCACCCACGGCTGTCTTGATTGCGTCATACGCCGCATCGGTGAGCGGGTTCAGATAAAAAGATACGATGAGGTCATTGGATACGGCGTTGTTGGCAAAGATTTCATCCAGCCCGTGGATGACCTGCATGAGATAGTCTTTCGGCAGGATCACAACGCGTGAAATATCGGTTCCGCAATCGGCGGCCAGGTCGATATACCGGTTGATCAGATTGGCCTCGTCCTGCGTATAAACGCCCGCCGCCACAATCTCGTCGGTAATATAATACTCGCTGTAAACCGCATCGCGGATGACGGCCGATATCGCCGCCGTGATGGCCGCGGGAGTGTCGTCAAAGTTGAACTCGGCCACCGCCGCATGGATCAGGGCCTTCACGCTGTCGGGCGCTGCCAGGTATTGACCGATATCGAGCCGGAACCATTTGGCAAGATCGACAAAGTGGTTCTGCGCGATCTCTTCATTGGTAATATCGCGGGTATACACACGCAAGGCATAGAGCTGGCCGTTCAACCCGTTCGTATAGCCGATAACGCTGTTCTGGATCTGGCCTTGCGTTGCCCCTGTATAGTTCAGCGTAGCCTCGGGAATGGCGAATGTCGTGTTATAACGGAACGAAACACTGCCCCCCGTAGCACCATTCAGCGTGTTTCCGACATTGAACGCCGGGTGTGTGGTCCGCATGGTGAAGTCAGCGATCCTGTCGCCGCGGAAGGTCACAAGCGGCTCTGCGGGAGCGGTATATTGGATAGTAGATTGGTAAACGCCGTTTTTGAGATAATATTCGCCGTTTGCGGCCTGCGACATCATGGCAGCAGCACCCATCGTGATGAAGGAAGTGTTGCTGTTGAGAACGCTACCCGGCCGCAAAATCTGCTGCACGGTCTGTGTGGTAGCGGGCGCTCCGTTCGGCGAGATCGAAACATACGAGCCGCCCGGAGCCTTGTCGTCAAACTTCAGATAGCCAAGCTCCGCCTTAAAGGGCGTGATCTGTAATTCGCCTGTTCTGTCTTTCCAGCTGGCAGATCCCATGCTGACCAGATTGAGGTTCAGCCCGCCGTTGCCAAGAACGCGTCCTTTTGCCAGTATATCGTTATAGGCTTTGCGATATGCGTTCACCGCTGTTTGGAAGAGAGGTACTACCGTGTCGCCATTCACACGATCTGCGGCGGTCGGGAAAATCAGATCGCCTGCCTGCTTTCCTTCCGGGATTGCCGTCAGTCCGAGCGCCTTCATGGCAAACGAATTGAGATCTTCGCTATATTTCCATTGGTGCGGCGGTTCCGGCATCTCCGGCAAATTCTCGCCCCCGTACGTATTATACCGGAACCAGTCAGCCGCAAGAGCCAGATCCTTCTGGACATAGAGCGCGTGATAGTCGTCCGGCGTATAGGTCTTTATCTCGCCGTACTTCGTCATTTTATCGGCAACGTATGCGTCGATTGCCTCCTGCGTCGTGAGTGCCGAAAGCTCCGAAGACGGGCGTTCACCGTACGGGATCGCCATCAGCGCCGTGATGTTCAGGCCCTTGTCATGCGCCGCCGTCAAAAATGCCGTCAGTGCGGTATCGCCTTCCACCGCGTGGATCAGATACCGGGAAGTAAGGTCGAAAGCATTTTCAAGAATCGCCTGTGCTTCGCTCGGGTTCTTGCCGAGAAGGCTTGCGTCTGTGATCTTGGCGGCCAGGGCATCCTTCACTTTGGCAGCCGCAGGCACGACAAATGTGGCGAGATACCGGACATCCAGCGCATATCTCTGCGCCACCTCGTAAAAGCCCGCATGCGCCGGATCGTTTGCAGCCATCGCCGCATAGGGGGCGTCGTGCAGTTCGCCGCGCGTCAGAGCGACATACAGCCCCTGCACTTCCACACGATTGGATGTGGCCATATCAAGCCCGCGGAAAGCCTTATAGAAAGCGTCGCGCTCTTCCGGGGATTTGGAGGCCATCAGGGCATTGAAATCTCCGAGATTGATACGGAAATATTTGGCAAGGTCGGCAAAGTGGTTCTGCCGGCTCTCGGCCTGGCTCAATACGCGTGTATATTGACGGATGGCGTAGACATCCCCCTGGAAAGAGTTGCTGTAACCGACCAGGTGCTCGGCATAGGCATCGTCACGAACCAGCAAGCCGGGCTGTACACCCTCATTGAGTGTATACGTTCCATCCGGGTTCATCTGGGCATAGGCCGTTTCGTCTCCGTAATAATAATTGGATTCGCTTTGATTTACATTCCCATAGAGCGTGTAAATCGGTTCGTCCCGATCCACAGCGTACATCACGCTCATCGGATAGGCAGGCATCGCGCCCGCCGCCGGGATGGTGTAATATCCGACGGAATTCCAGGTATTGGTCAGCGTCACGGCGCGGTGGCCGGCCTGGTATGTCGGCTGCTCGGTGAAGCTATGCATGACGCGCCAGGTTGAATAGGAGCCCCATGCGGGCGTGGTCATGTTGGTATTGTAATAATACGTATTCGTATTGGTTCGCAGCGTGGTAATTTTCAGCGTAGCGCCGTTCTCTGTCGAATAAGAACCGCCGGTAGACAGCCAGCGCTTTTGCCCATAGAAGAATTCGCTCTTCGGTTGGCCCGCGTATTTCAAGACATATTCGGTTGTGATTTCCGAAGAAGTATCCGAGGTGTTCGGGTTTATTCTTGTAGAATAGCGGAAATAACTGTCGGTATACGCCGGGAAACGCATAACGCCGTTTACCAGCTCCACGGCGCCGCCTCCGTAATCGGCATTCTCATAATTGCAATAGCGGAGCGCGCCGATTGCTTCGTAATTCGCCTTTGTAGCCGCAGTTCCCGTCGTAAAATCGCCGCCGGAAGCGTTGTTCCAGTATTTGTTCGTCGAGAAGAAGTCAAACTGGGCGATTAACGCGTCGCGCACATACAAACGATCATAATCCTCGGCTTGCAAGGTGCTGAGGTTGGCATATGCGTTAATGTCTTTTTCCTGTTCGGCAAGATAGGCGGTCGCAATCTCATCGGCTGTGCCGGCTGTGCCTGCTTGATCCGCCTGCTGCAGGGTCTGCAGGAACTTCACGGTGTTGGAAAGATACCCGATGGGGAACATCTTGAAAATCTCGAGGTCCAGGTGATACTTCTTGGCCGTCGCAAAGAGCGTGCCGAGGATATTGGTCAACGAATCAAAGCGGGCGTAATACACCGCGTCCACAGCGGCCTGCACCTCGTCCTTGTAGTCGTCAAACGTGAAATTCTGCACAGCGTCATAGACTTGGGCTTTTTCGCTGTCACTCAATTTGCTGAACCCGCCGATATCGAGCCGGAACCATTTGGCAAGGTCGGCAAAATGGTTCTGTTTAATCTGTGCGTCGCTCAATTCGCCGCTGTAAGCACGCGCGGCATACATCGCCGTTTTGGAAGTTTGGTTGTACCCGAGAATCGTCATTGCGGCGATAGTCGCACGCTGATGCTGGAAGGTCACCTTGGCATCGTCCACCAACGTGGTCGTGCCGTATTTCAGCGTCAGGGCAGTCTCCCGCTCCGCTGTGAGAGCATTGTTGGTTCCGTCGCCGTGATTGGAAAGTGCGTCTCCTTCCCCTTCCAGTTTCGTAATGCCGGGCGAAGAAAACGTGAAATCCCCGATTGCACCGAGCGCAATGGACGTCGAAGCAAATTTTATCTCGTCGTACACCACCTTGGGCAGACTGTCAGGGATAGGAGTCGTTCCATTGTAATCTACGGATGCCGCCACTTGATACTGGCCGGGAGCGATCTTGTACTGACCATTCTCCGCGGCTTCAAACATCACGGAAGTTCCGCGGAAAATGAAGGGGTAAGACGGTCTTGCGGCCACGCCGACGGGGCTTGCCACAATCTGCATCGTGGACGGCGCAAAAACTCCGATGCCGCGCACCCCGATGTCCAGATACGCACCCGCGTCTTGGTTGTCGAGGAACTGTATATACCCTGCTTCATAAGTAAAGGGCCTATGGGTTACGCCGTCCTTCTGAACTGTTCTGACTGTCACCCCGGTGTCTGTACCGCGGCTCCCGATCAGGCTGTGATAGCCTTGGAAGGTTGCCGTGCTAACCTCGGTAGGTTTTGTACCAGTATCATTCCAATATAAGTTCAACTGATAAAAGTCGTACCCCCACAAAAGCCCTTCGGAAACATACAGGGCATTATAATCCCCTGCCTCGTACATGCGGCCTTCGGTCGTGCCGGTTCCTGTTTCGCCTCCGGCCAGCGCCGGCAGGGCAAAGGCAGGCAATGCCGTCAGAACCATCGCCAGCAGTAAAAGGAAAGACAGAATGCGTTTTTTCATGTTATTTCTCCTTATTCTCATGTTTTCGCTCCTTAACTTATTTCATGTCGAAAATAGACGACGCCCGCACTTCGTTGTCGTTTTCAGCGGAGTCAGCGGAGGTTGTGATAATGTCCTGCGTTTGTAGGCGGATGATCTCCAGTTCCGGAGGGCTGTAAGTTTTTTTCATCGCGGTTCTCCTCACTTTGAGTAAATTTGCAACAGATTGCGGCATGCCGCAAAAGGACAGATCCCGGTGTCAGACAGAGCCAATGCAAAGCCGCATCGCCCGCACCCATACGGCGCACAAGGAAACCGGGCCGGCGACGGTCCACATCCATCGGGAGGCGCTTTGGGGCAGAATGCTCCCGCAGACACCTATACACATACAGTATAGCATGGCGCACCCCCGTTGTCAAGATTGTTTTTCAGTCTCCCCTTCAAACTTTTCATATTTATATAATTTGCACAAGATTTCCCGGGGTTTTTATCACTTTTGCCCCTGCTTCGCCCCGATTTGTGCCGGCCGTCCTGCGCCGGATGCTCTGCGCCGAATGCCCTTCTGCGCCCTGTCGGGAACCCGTCCTGAAGCCCCCCCAAAAACTCTCTGCCCCGCCGACGGAAAACGCCCCGTGGCGAGGAAATCTCTCTCAAAACACTCCTGCCGACGAAAAACTCTTCCCGCCCCCCTGCCGACGAAAAACGCCCCGTGGCGAGGAAATCTCTCTCAAAACACTCCTGCCGAAAAACTCTTCCCGCCCCCCTGCCGACGAAAAACGCCCTGTGGCGAGGGAACCTCTCTCAACCCCTGCCGACGGAAAACGCCCCGTGGCAAGGAAATCTCTCTCAAAACACTCCTGCCGACGAAAAACGCCCTGTGGCGAGGCTCCGACGGGCAAAGAGCATGAAGGCGCAGTCTCCTGCGTCGAATGCTCTGCGTCCTGTCGGGAACGAAGTCACGGGGCGTTTTGCTAAGGCAGGAAGGCGCAGTCTCCTGCGCCGAATGCCCTTCTGCGTCCTGTCGGGAACGAAGTCATGGGGCGTTTTCCTAAGGCAGGAAGCGCAGAATCTCTGCGCAATATCCCACTTGCGTAATGTCGGGTATTGTAGCGCGGTTTTTGCTGTTTACCCGGATGCCGGAAGTCTGCGCGGCGATAAATTTATTGTAGGACCACTGCGCGGCGGAAAAGTAGAAGGAGCTGAAAAACGCCTTGTTCTCTTCTCTGTCATATGCCCCGGGGTCCAGCTCGTAGCCGAGGATATACCAATCGCCGCCGTCGTCGGCTATATGCGCCAGTTCCCCGGCCTGTACGGACAAGAGCTTTTCCGCTACCGCGTCGGGATAGGCTCCCTCCGGAAAAGCAAATCCCGCGTAAAGATACAGACCGTACGGCGCGCGGTCCTGCTCGTGTGCGGTCACATCCGAGAGCGCAACATACTTGTCAAAGGTCTCTTCGGAAACTTTTTCTTCTTTCCCGAGCGCCTCGTTCAATACTTCTTTAGCCTGATACACCTTCTCCGCCTTGGAAACATCCTGGAATTTTTTGAAATACAAAACCTTCACCCGGGTATAAAGCGCTCTGTAAAAGGCATCTTTGTCGGCCGCCGGAACATCCTTCCCGTAAAGAAAACTATACAGTTTGTTGGCTTTCTTCTCAAGGAGCGCACATTTTTTGATAGCGTTTGCGCTGGTTTTGTATTTCTCGGTCAGCGCGGTAAACGCCGCCGTTCCGCCCGCCGTGTGGATTTCGTTTTCAAGGTAGGCTTCGATTTCGGCGCGTTCCGAAGCGCCAACCTGCTCACCGGTCCTGTCAAACAGGGCGGCCGCCGTCAGTTTGGCGCGTATTTCTCCGTCGATCTTCGCGGTGAGAAAATCACCCCAGCTGCTCCCCCCGGCCTCCGGCCGTGTACAAGGGCTTGCCCAAAAAGCGGCGGTGTCCTGCGTTCCGCGGATGCCGTAGAGTTCCATATATTTGCTTTTGAGCGAGGCGAACCAAAAATGATACATCTCTATATCCAGCGTCGCGCTCCCCATGGAATAGACCTCTCCGCGCGGCAAAAACAGGAGCAACCCCCCCGCCGTGAGTGCCGCCAGCAGGAAGAGACATAACGCCGCCACCCATATTTTTTTCCGGACGAAGGGGCCGGCTTTGTCCGTCCTCTGGCCTGCGGGGCCAGGCGACGCAGGGTTTTTCCGATTGTTACGGCTCATTCTTTTTTTCCTCTCTTTCATCCTTTCCGTACGCGCCGAGAATCCGCGCGGCTGCTTCTGCCGGGTCGTCTCCCGGCCGCAACCGATACCCGACAAAGGCGCTGGCTCCGCTCCCGCACATCCGCAGACCCGGCACCGCCGAAAATGCGCAACTCCAGTCCGCCAGCGAAAGTTGTTTGAAGCAGAATCGCAATTCCGATCCCCGCCGCTCCACCCGATCGATCCGGGCGGCGGCAGCCAGCGCGTGGCAGAGCGCGATGGCAAGGAGTTCCGTCACGGGTTCCGGCGGGTCGCCAAACCGGTCGCAGAATTCATCCAGCACATCCTCCCTGTCCTGCGGCGTAGCAATCCTGGAGAGTTTTTTATACATATCGATCCGCTGCCCCGTCTCGGGAATATAGGTCTCGGGGATATACGCGTTCACACCGAGATCGATGTGCGCGTCAAACGGCACGTCGGGCGTTTTTCCCTGTTCTTCCAGCACCGCCTCGGAAAGAAGGCGGACATACATATCATACCCCACCGAATCGATATGCCCATGCTGTTCCGCGCCGAGCAGATTTCCGGCCCCTCGGATTTCAAGATCCCGCAAAGCAATCCGGAACCCGGCTCCGAACTCGGCATATTCCCGGATGGCTTCCAGACGTTTTCCGGCGATTTCGGTCAGCTCTTTTCCCGGCCGGTACGTGCAATACGCATAGGCCTGCCGGACAGAACGGCCGACCCGCCCGCGGAGCTGGTGGAGTTGTGCGAGGCCCAGCCGGTCGGCGTCTTCTACAATCAGCGTGTTGGCGTTCGGCAGATCGACCCCCGTCTCGATAATCGTGGTGCAGACCAGAATATCGATCTCTCCGTTGACAAGCTCCTGCCATATCTGCTCAATCTCTTCACGCTCCATCTGCCCGTGCGCCACGGCAATGCGCGCGTCCGGCAGTTGCTTTTGCAGTTTGTCTGCAATCCGCCAGATTGTATTCACGCGGTTATAGAGGTAAAGCACCTGCCCGCCGCGCGCCAGTTCGCGCCGGATTGCCTCGGCAATCATGCAGTCATCATGCGGCATGACATAGGTCTGCACCGGGGAGCGATCCAGCGGTGCCTCGTCCAGCACCGACATATCGCGGATGCCGTTCATCGCCATGTTGAGCGTGCGGGGGATCGGCGTGGCCGTCAGGGTCAGCACATCGACGTTCTCCGCCATTTGCTTGATTTTTTCTTTTTGTCCGACCCCGAACCGCTGTTCTTCATCCACAATCAGAAGCCCGAGGGCGGAAAAGGAAACCCCCTGCCCGAGCAGGGCGTGCGTTCCCACGATAATATCAATCTCCCCGCGCGAAAGACGGCGCAGAATTTTTTGCCGTTCCGCCGGTTTACGAAAGCGCGAAAGCATTTCGATATTCACGGGGAACCCGCGCATGCGGGCTATGAGCGTGGTGTAATGCTGGAGCGCAAGGATCGTGGTGGGAACCAGAATGGCGACCTGCCTGCCGTTGACGACTTCTTTGAATGCGGCGCGAAGGGCGACTTCGGTCTTTCCGAATCCGACATCCCCGCAAAGAAGGCGGTCCATCGGCACGGCGCGCATCATATCTTCCTTGATTTCTTCAATCGCCGCCGTCTGCGGGGCCGTTTCTTCGTATTCAAACGCGGCGGCGAAATCGCGTTCCATATCATTGTCCGGCGCACAGGCGAACCCGGGTTTTCGCTGACGGGCGGCATAGAGTTCCACCAGTTCCTTCGCCATCTCCCGCGCGGCTTTCTTGGCCCTTGCCTTGGCGCGCCCCCATTCACCGCCGCCGATCCGGTTGAGACGGAGATTGCCGTCCGCCCCGCGTTCCCCGATATAGCGCGACACCATATCGAGCTTGTCGGCGCGGAGAAAGAGTTTTTCTTCCCCGGCATACTGGAGCGTGATATAATCGTGAACGGTTCCGTCAACTGTCAGGGTCTGCATGCCGAGGAACCGCCCGATCCCGTGCATCGCGTGGACAACGTAATCTCCCTCTTTCAGTTCGGCATAGGACAAAATCTTTTCCCCCACGCCGCTCTTCGCACCCGAAAAACGCGCCCGGCGTGTCCGCCCCGGGCGGCGGGCGGCCGCTTCCTCGGCGGTCGAAAGAACGGCAATCCGCGCCGCCGGAATTTCAAACCCGGTTCCGTTCCCCTGGCAAAGCAGGATTTCTCCCCCGGCCGGCAGGCTCGGGTCTTTTCCGGCGGCGCGGCAGACAAAGCCGGCTTTTTGTAAAGAGGCCGCGCGGTCGGCGATTTCAGAGGCACTGCGGCAAAGCAGTATGACCCGGTATTTCTTGTCGCGATAATCGGAAAGATCGGAAGCGAGCAGGGCTTCGCGTCCGCCGTAAAAGACCGCCGTCCGACAGGAAAAACCGAAAAGCCCCGAGAGTTTCATCCCCGGCGGCGGACCTGCAAAGGTGTTGCCGTATATGGTATAATGCCCGTCCAGAAATGCGTCCAGCCGTGCGCGCGGCGCGTAAAACGTGTAACCGCCGGGCAGTTTTTTGTCGCTTGTCAGGGCGGCAATCCGCTCGTTTTCCAGGTTCAGCACCGTCGCAAGATGAGCAAAAATCTCCGCCGTGTTCTCGGCGATTACGGATATTTGCCGCTCCCCCGTCTCTAAATAGGAAAGCAGGCACGCGCCTTCCGGATAGATCAGTGAGATATATTTATCGGCAAAGGGCAATTCTCCCCCGCCGTCCACGGCGGCCAGTTCCGCTGTGTAGATATCGGTTTCCGTATCGTCAAGTTTTCTTTGCAAATTTAAGATTTCCGCGCGCACACGGGCGCGCCCTTCGGCATCCGGGATGACTTCCCGCGCCGGGAAGACCGCCGTCTTTTCCAGCGGTTCGGTCAGGCGTTGGGAGAGCGGGTCAAAATGCCCGATCCTGTCTACCTCATCGCCGAAGAATTCGACCCGCACCGGCTCCGCGCCGCCGTCTGCCCAAAAATCCACAATGCCGCCGCGCCTTGCAAACTGTCCTGCCCCCTCGACGCCGGGAACCGGATAATAGCCGCAGGCGGCCAGCGTTTCGGTAAGGCGGTCGGGGTTGACGGTATCGCCGATGCGGAAGCTGAGCGTGCGCCGGGAAAGGTATGCGGGCGGGATGGTATGAGAAAGCGCCGCGTCTGCCGTTGCGACCACCGCCGCCAACTCCCCCGAAAGAAGACGAAAAAGCACGGAAAGCCTCGCGCGTTCGGTATCGTGCGAGGCGGTGATATTATATAAGATCGGTTCCCGGGCCGGGTAGAGCGCCGCCGCCACGCCGCGCTCCTGCAAAACCGCCGCCAAAGACGCGGCAGTTCCGGCGTCCGGTGCCAGCAACAGGCAGGGTTCCCGGGGACGGCCGAGCAGTGCCGCGGCTTCCCCGAGCAGAAGTTCCAGCACCCCGCCCGGCAGGCCGGAAAGATGGGTCGGAAGCGGTCTTTTGGCTTTTGCCTGTTCCGCGGCCAATGCGAGAAACTCCCGTGCCTCCCGCACCTCGCACAGGGCCTTGACAGCAATATTCATGACCCTTGCGAAAGCCGGCTCATGGCGCGTTCGGGATCGCCGCCGATCCAGAGCGTGATTGCGTCCAGAATATCGGGATAGCGCGCCTTTGTCGCCCGCCGGTCTTCTTCGGACAAGCGGCCCAACACCCAGTCCGCCAGCGGATACTCGCGGTTCGGTTTTTCCCCGACCCCGATCTTCACCCGCGGGAAATTCTCGCTCCCGAGACAGTCGATCACGCTTTTCAGGCCGTTATGCCCGCCCGCCGAACCGGAACGGCGCATCCGCACCCGCCCGGGCGCAAAATTGATGTCGTCATGCAGGATCATGATATGCTCCGGCGGGAGTTTATAAAACGCGGCGGCTTCGCTGACAGAAGTACCGGAGAGGTTCATGAACGTCTCGGGTTTCATGAGAAGGACGCGTTCTCCGCCGATGTCGCCTTCGCCGCACAGCGCATGCCAACGGACCCGATTGACCGGGGCGGCAATTTGCTCCGCGATATAATCCAACGCGCAAAATCCCGCATTGTGCCGGCTATCCCGGTATTCCATCCCCGGATTTCCCAGCCCTGCAAGAATCCAGCCGATCGGCTTCTTTTTCCCTGTTTCCCCACCGCCGATCCTTCGGAAAAGTTCAAATATATCTGCCATGTTTCTCCTTCCCGGCCGCGGTTTTTCGCCGCTTTGCATTCTAAGCGCCGGTCACAAACGGCAAAGCGGGTGACGTCCGCCGAAGCGAACCTCACCCATTCCGCTTTTTTGCTTACTCTTCTTCGTTTTCTTTCTCGCGGACGAGAATCAGCTCTTCCGCATACGGGAGAGAGCGGATCACGTCGCACAATCTGTGCCATTCCGGCAATTTATGGTTCCGCCGGGCGTAATAAATGTTGACCAGCGTTTCATAATTGAGCGTAACGGTACGAAGCTGATTGTAGCTGGCCGGCAAAAGCTGAATCAGATCATGCCAGCAGCCGGCGTCGCGCGTTTCGAGATACGCCTGTCTCCTCTTTTCGAGAAACTCCACCAGCCGGTCCAAAGCATCCAGCGCTTCCCCGCTCATCCGGTCATGGCTGAAATCGTCACGGGCGAATTCCTTCGCGTGTATCTTGTGCATGGTGGAACAGGAATTGGCCACCGTCGCCACCTTGTAAGTATCAAATTCCTTCCACCAGTACAGCGGGGCCGTTATATCCATCGAAACAAAAATCTGCCGCAGGTATTTGCGATGGTCGCTCCCCGAGACCGAGAGCCGGTGGCAAAGAGCCAGATCGTTCGGCCCGAGAACATAGCGGCCGTCCTCGTCATAATAACTGTCGGAACGCGCCCAGCTGTTCATCGGATTGCGCGCACCGCGCACGGCGTTTTCCAAATTCATCACGCTGACTTTTTCGATCTGTATCATCTGTCTTTGCCCTTTCATTTTTCTTCCTTGATAATATCATATTTTTTTTCGCTTGTCAACGGCGAACGGGAAAAATCAGGGCCGGAAGCACCGGGAAAGGAAAAGAAATTCCCGCGCAAGCGCGGGAAAGAAAAGTTTTCTTTACAAAAATCCGGATTCGGCAGGGGCGTGTCGTCCAAAAGCCGGCAAGCCCCCGGTATGTCAGCCGGAACCACCCCGATTGTCAGCCGGAACCGCCCCGATTGTCAGCCGGAACCGCCCCCGTCCGCCTGTGCGTCAAAGGAAAACCATCTCGCCGCCGCGATCGGCCGATTCGGCTTCCGCCAGAGCCAGACGGATCGTCTCGCGGCAGGACTGCGGTGTGCAGATTGTGTTTTCTTTGACCTTTCCTTCAATCAGAGAGGCAAAAAACTCCACTTCGATCAGGTGCGAGTCTCTCGGGTCGTATGCCGGGGTGATGACGGCCCCGTCCTCGCGGCGTACCACGCGGAATCCGCGCGCGTCGTCAAAGAGGACAGTTCCCTTTTCAAATTCCGCCCGGAACGAACGGCCGAAACCGCGTTCGGACTTGATCCAGTCGTTCATGCTGCTGACGGCATAGGGTTCATCGTAAATATAGTTGGTCACGCACATATCATATCCGCTCCCGGGAATGCAGATACGGCCGCGCGTCGTCACCGCGCGCGGCATTCCGTAAAGATACTGCACCATATCCACGTCATGAATATGCTGGTCGAAAAGACCGCCGCCGCCCAGTTCCCGGCGGAAGAACCAGTCTTTTCCGGGTTTTGAACCGCCGCGCTCGTAAAAACCGCCGAACGCCTCGCCGAGTTCGCCGTTTTCCATGTAGTCTTTCACGACCCGATAGGTTCCGGCAAACCGCAGGCACTGCCCGATCATCAGATGTACGCCGTTCCGCTCGGAACAGGCAATCATGCGGTCGCACTGCGCAAGATTCAGCGCCATCGGCTTTTCGGAAAGACAATGGACCCCGCGTTCCATGACCTGGCAAGCGAGCTTTTCATGCTCGTAGGTCGGAGCCGCAATCAGCACAAAATCCAGTTTTTCCTTGTCCAGCATCTCTTCCGCAGACGCATAAAGATTATATTTTGAAAAGCGGAAGGCATCCTGTTGCATCCCCGGGAGATAATCGCTCTTCTGGTATCCGCCGCCGAAAGCCTGCGGGTCTGTATCCGCCAGCGCAACGACCCGGAGTTTCTCTTCTTTCTCCAGTTTTTCGCAATTTCCGAGGTGTCCGCGCCCCATCGAGCCGACCCCCACGATTCCCATGCGTATCATGATCGTCCTCCTTTCGACCTCTTTTCAAGGCCTTTCAAGAACATTATATCGCATCACACTTCCGGACACAAGCGTAAATCCTGCAAAGCACTTGCCCGTTTCTGCTTTTTTTGAAAAATATTGTCCTCTGTTTTCATCATTTTGAAAAAATTGCAGGATCGGGCAAACAATCAGCAGAATTCTATCTTTACGAAAGGGGCGATAAGGTTGTATAATGGAAAAAAGGGCCCGGAAGGGTTCGTGAGCCGATTACAGCCACCGGTATCCGGCCGGAACAAACGCCGGACGAAGGCAGTTGCCGGCCGATCTTCCTCTGCCGCGTTTCCCGAAAGGAACGGGGCGCGGGGTCAAATCAAAGGAGAAAAGCATGCAGATCGGAATCATGACATCCATCATCGATTATGAAAAGAACTTTGCCACCATGGCCGAAAACGGAATTTTCAGCTGCCAGTTGTCCGCCGACGGCATTCACGGCGAAAGCGAGTCGTACCCCGACGCGGCTGCTGTAAAAAAGGCCGCAAAAGCCTATGGAATCCGTATTACGGCGCTGGTTCCCGCCTGGAGCGGCCCCCGCGATTACGGTTATCCGAATATGTACCGGACTCTCGGTCTCTGCTGCCCGGAAGAACTCTATGAAACGCGAATCCGGGACTATCTGATAGCCGGTCGCTATGCCGCCGCGATAGAAGCGCCCGAGATCATGTCGCATTTCGGCTATATGCCCGATGACCCGAACGACCCCGTCCATATCCGCGTGGCTGACGGAATCCGCCGCATCGCGAAAGAGTATGAGAGCCTCGGCCTCGTCCTCGGCATGGAGACCGGTGAAATGATTCCCCTGACGCTGAACCTGCTGCTCGATGAAATCGGACAGGCAAACATCGGTGTGAATTTTGACCCCGCCAACTACCTGATTAACGGCCGCGCCTATCCGACCGACGCCGCGGAAACTCTTCTGCCGCGCCTTGTCAGCATGCATATCAAGGATGCCGTCAAACCGCTTCCCGGTTCCCCGAAGGGAAAAGAAGTACCGGTCGGACAGGGGCGCGCAGACTTCCCCGCCCTGCTTTCCATGATCTGCGGGTACGGTCACACTTTTGACCTGACGATCGAACGCGAAATCTCCGGCCCCGCCCAGCTGACCGACATTCTGCACGCCAAACGGTATATCGAAGAAATTCTCCGGAATATCGCCGCCGCGCGCTGACCCGTCTTTCTGCCGGGAACAACGCCTGCCGTTCCCTCTGTCACAAAACCCGTTTCAAAAACCGGCACCGTCTGAAATGCGGTGCCGGTTTTCTCTTATATCCGCCCGCCGATCGCCATGGAGCGCTTGCTCCGGTCAAACCAGCAGGAAGTGAAGAAACAAAGCCCCGACAGTGCAAACAGAACAAGAAACGCGCCGACATTCAGCAGGATCAATTTGCCGTAGGTCAGTTTGACATCTTCCGAAACAAACGCAAGGCAAACGCACCCGGTTATGGTCGTCAGGCCGAACATTGCCAGCAAAGAACCGACCAAATAGACGGCTTGTGTAAAGATAACTGTACTTCTTTTGGTCGAAGTAGAAAGCACGTAGGCCATGGAACCGCTGTCCACCTGCCCCGCGATAAGGTTGTTGGACACCATAATCATATAAATGATCGGCAAGAGAAACCCCGCGAGTTTATAGAAAATCGAACCGATAATCCGCGTACACAAAACTCCGGATACGATGTTTTCTGATTAGATCGGCAGGCTCCCCCACCGACCCCGGCTCCGCTCCCGCGTCCGGAAAGCAACGAAACGATTCATGAAAAAAAACGGTACAGAGAAAAGTCTCCGTACCGTCTTCCGAATGCCGAGGAACTGCCCGCCGCAAAGCAGACGGTTTCTTGGCTTTTTATCTGCGGGCCGCTCAAAGAAGCGTATTGAGAATATAGACCCCCAGCGTTTTGGCATAGTCCAGCAAATCGGCGCACTCTATGAATTCATCCCGCTGATGCGCGCCGCCCGGAACATCAAAATCCCGCCCCGCGCCGAACCCGAACGCCGAGGGGCCGCCGTATTTGAGGATCACCGAAAGGTCCGAAAGGCAAGGCCCCACCACCGGGATTTCCGCGCCGACCGCTTCCCGGGCCGCCTGCTGTAACGCCGTCACGCCTTTTTCGGTCACGATGCCACGCTCGTAATGGAAGTGCCGCGTCGCGCGCTTATGTCTGTCGCAAACCGCGCCGTAGGGAGCCAGCGCCGCGCCGATTGCGCTATCCAACGCCGAGAGTTCGCGTTCGATCTCCTCCTCATTCCGGTTGGTATAATACACAAAGCGGACGTGTCCGCGCCCGAGGTCAGCCCCGGCATGGCCGCAGGCCGCTTCCAGAAAGCGCAGGATTCCGCCGGGGACCTTTCCGTGATAGGCGGGATCGGCCATGATTTCTTCGCGCCGTCTGTCGCCGAATTCCTTCACTTTATCAAAAACCAGCGGGAGAAGACGGGCGGCCGCCTCGGCAGAATCCTGTGTTCCTTCCAGATGGAAGAATATATCGATCTCCCCGCCACCCGAGGCACAGCCGTAAATCTGTTTGTCCTTCCCGTCCATATTGATAATCTGATCATATTTTTTCCGCATACAGGCGGCCATCGCCCCATGGGAACCGCCGCACTCCTCGTCGCAATACGCGCAAAGGTCGATGTTTTTTTCGGGGCGCAGTCCGCAATCCGCAAAGAGGCGGAAAAGGAAGAGCACCACCGCCAATGCATACTTATCATCGCATGCGCCGCGCCCGTATACGCGCCCGTTTTCCACCGCGCCGGAAAGCGGTTCCCGCTCCCATGCAGCCGGGTTGCCAATCATCACCGTGTCGGTATGCCCCATCAGCAAAAGGCCGTTTTCATCACGCTTGCCGGGATAGGTCAGCGTGACGTTATAGCGTTCCTCCAAATGCCGCCCGGGCCAGAAGTCGGTTGAATTCATCACTTCCGGCATGTCGGCCGGGCTGTACAGATCCACCGCCAGTTCCATTTTTTCGCCTATCTTTGCCAAATGGCGGGCCAATGCCGCTTCCCGGCCATGGTCGCCGAAATTCTCGGTATTGATTTGCACAAACTCAGAAAGCAGAGAAAAAAGCTCTCCTTGCCGCTCGTCAATCAATTTGCAAAGTGTCTGTCTGTCCATTTCCGTTCCGTCCTTTTTACAGAATTCACAGATATCTGCGAGTTTTTTATCCGTATCATTATATCATATCTTCCGGGAAAACACAACCGGGCCACGCGGAAAAATGAAAAATCGCGGCGCAAATGCCCTCCCCCGCCAAACCGGGCTTTTTCTCCGCCAGGCCGGGCTTTTTCCCCGCCAGACCGGACTTTTTCCCGCCAAACCGGGCTTTTTCCCCGTCAGGCCGGGCTTTCCCCCGCCAAACCGGGCTTTTCCCCGCCAGACCGGACTTTTTCTCCGTCAGGCCGGGCTTTTTCTCCGTCAGGCCGGGCTTTCCCAAAACGCGGGCCGAAAAAGAAAAGCGCCGTCGTTTTATCCACGGCCGGCTTTTGAAAAAAACAAAAACAAGGGGGCATTTGGCGTGTGCCGATAAGACAGTAATTTGAGAAAGCTACAAAATCGGCAGCTGCTAAGCAGGATTGGACAACAAAACAGGCGGCACTCAACTTCGGTTGGGTGTTGCCTGTTTTTGTACATCTGAGGGTTGAAAATTGCTTGTTTTCCCCTCTGTGTGGCTTTGTTCAAAAGTGAGCATAT